>NZ_FOIT01000002.1:41824-211340 GCF_900110815.1 Aliicoccus persicus
ACTGTTTCTTTAGCAGCGTCTTTTTCATCTTGAAGTGGATCCGGCGTTTGATCTTCATTCACAGATTGTGCTTCGGATACAACTGAGTTAATGCCCTCAGCTGAGTCTGCATTGTCAATCTGGTTGTTGAAATCCGTTACTTGTTCTTCATCTAGATACTCAAGTCCTGCGACTGTTTCTTTTGCCGCATCTTTCTCATCTTGTAATGGATCTGGTGCTTGTTCGTCGTTTACAGATTGCGCTTCTGACACAACTGAGTTAATGCCTTCAGCCGAGTCCGCGTTGTCAATCTGGTTGTTGAATTCTGTGACTTGTTCCTCATCCAGATATTCAAGCGCTCCTACTGTTTCTTTTGCTGCATCTTTCTCGTCTTGTAATGGATCTGGCGTTTGATCTTCGTTTACAGATTGTGCTTCTGAAACTGTAGAATTGATTACTTCTTCAGTTTCTGCATTTTCAATCATAGTGGTAAACTCAGTCACCTGTTCTTCTTCTAGATACTCAAGTCCAATTACGGTTTCTTCTGCTGCATCTTTCTCATCCTGTAGTGGATCCGGTGCCTGGTCTTCGTTCACAGAACGCGCATCTGAGACAACCGTATTGATTGCATCTTCAGTTTCTGCACTGTCAATTTGATTATTAAATTCTGAGACTTGTTCTTCATTTAAGTACTCTAATTTTGCGACTTGCTCACGCGCACTCTCTCTTATAGAAGCGAACTGATCAATTTCTTCACCTAGAATCAGTAATCGAGACATTGAATCGATTGTTACTTCTAACACTTGACCATCTTCTGAATCAACCACTTCAAACGGAATCGGATTCGCGTTGTCTACGTTTACGATATCTGTCACTTCAAATTCATCGAAGCGAATCGTGAATGTATACGTATCTTCTACATCGGTCGCATCAAATGGATTCACTGGTTCTTCATCGACTGTAGGTACTAATTCAATCGTCTGATATTCTCTATTCTCATATTGGTTAAATGTTAAGTCCAGATACTGGTATCTTAGCGTTATATCGGCATACTCAAAGCTGCTATCATTTTCACTGTTCAATGTTTCAGCTTCTGATACAACCGTATTGATTGCATCCGCTGTCTCTGCTGATTCTATTTGTTCATTGAACTGTGATTTTTCTTCATCCGATAAAAATTCCAACGCATTCACTGTTTCAGTCGCCACTGTTTTTTCATCGGCTAATGGATCTGGTGTTTGCTCTTCATTTGCAGCTTCCGCTTCTGATACAACTGCGTTAATCGCATCTACTGATTCTGCATCGTCGATTTGTGTATTGAACGCAGATACTTGTTCTTCATTTAAGTGTTCAAGTGCACCAACTGTTTCTTTTGCTGCATTTTTATCGTCTGCTAATGGGTCTGGTGTTTGTTCTTCATTAAGAGAACGTGCATCTGAGACAACTGCGTTGATCGCATCTTCTGTCTCTGCCTCGTCAATTTGGGTATTGAACTCTGCGACTTGTTCTTCATTTAAGTTTACGAGTTCTGCCACTTGAGAACGGGCACTTTCTCTTATCGAAGCGAACTGATCGATTTCATCACCAAGAAGTAGTAGACGTGACATTGAGTTGATCGTCACTTCTAATACTTGGCCGTCATCTGAATCAACGACTTCAAACGGAATCGGGTTCGCATTATCTACATTTAGAATATCCGTTACAGGGAACTCATCAAAACGAATATTGAATGTGTACGTGTCATCAACATCTGACGCATCAAATGGATTCACCGCTTCTTCATCCACTGTTGGTACGAGTTCAATCGTTTGATATTCTCTGTCATCGTATTGGTTAAATGTTAAATCAAGGAATTGATATCTAAGATTAATATCTGCGTACTCAAAGCTACTGTCATTTTCACTGTTTGCAGCTTGTGCTTCTGATACAATCGAATTGATTGCCTCTTCTGATTCAGCTGTCTCGATTTGAGTTAGAAATTCTTGTGTTTGTTCATCCGATAAAAATTCCAAACCATTTACTGTTTCAACTGCTGCCGTTTTAACATCAGCTAAAGGATCCGGTGCCGCGCTGTCATCCGCAGCTTGTGCTTCGGATACAATCGTATTGATTGCCTCTTCCGATTCAGCGGATTCTATCTGAGATATGAACTGTTGTCTCTGTTCATCCGAAAGGTTTTCCAACCCATTCACTGTTTCCGTTGCTGCTGTTATCGCATCTGCGAGCGGATTCTCAGTTGCAGTCTGAACTAAGAAAATATAATCTTCATTGTCTAAATCCGGTGTTCTAATTTGAATAACCTGGTTACCTGCATCATCCGTTGTCGTTTCGAACGTTATATCATGACCCAAGCGCTCATGATACACTCTGTCTACTTCAAATCCATCAAACGGTAAAGAGAAGTTTAACGTGTCACTAACATCTGACGCATTGAAAATATCTACCGGTTCACCGTTTAATGATGTGAACAACTGAATCCCTTGAACATTCTCTTGATCCTGGAATTCTAACGTTCTCTCTACGTGACTATAGTTGATCACCGCATCCGCACGTGTGAAGTCTTGACCATCTTCTGGTGTATCTTCTCCGTTGTCTTCAGTGTCTTCGCCATCTTCTGGTGTGTCGTCACCGTTGTCTTCAATGTCTTCTCCATCTTCCGGTGTGTCGTCACCGTTGTCATCTGTTTCTTCGCCGTCTTCCGGTACGTCTTCACCGTTGTCATCTGTTTCTTCGCCGTCTTCTGGCGTGTCTTCACCGTTGTCATCTGTTTCTTCGCCGTCTTCTGGCACGTCTTCACCGTTGTCCGGTGCGTCCTCATCTTCTACCGGATCAGTGTGGAAAAGTTGCACACCAAAATAGATGTCATTTTCTTCATCATGATAAAAAGCGACACCGAAACTATTGTAAAAATCTGATGTAATAGAGTTACTTAATCCATTATCATCCGTTAACAAATCATAAATTTCTTCCTGAACCGCATCCGGATCATTGGAATCCGAACTAAACATTGCGATGCTTACCGAAAAGTTTTCTGGGTTTTTATCTCCAGGTTCAGTTAAGAAATACGAGTACTGCTGACCAATTGAACCTGTGCCAGGTCTGTCATGATCAAAATATTGGTTTTCTGCCATATCAGCTGCCTTAATTTGTGCAAGCTTGATAAGCTCTTCATCTAGCTGAAGTGGTTCAAGACCACGTTCCTCACGAACAGAGTTAATCGTATTTAGGTGATTTTCCATATATGTTTGTTCTTCACCTAGGTTCGATATATAACTAGATGCTGTGTCTTCCCGAACATCCTCATCTCCTGTAAAGAATGGGTTGTCTGTTAGATCGACACTTTCCTCATCAACACCTTCTTCAAATTCCCAAGGGACAGTAATCTCTATTTCCTGCCCACCCATCGTTTGATAGATGATGCTGTTTTGGTCTTGAGCAGACGCATCCGTGTATACAGATACTCCAATAGCACAAGCTACGAGCACACCTGCAATTTTTCTAAAACCGAATATGCGTTTGTTTTCCATTGAAAAACACCTCATTTGATATATTCACGTAAAGGCGGACTTGGCTGTATGTATATTAAATTGGTCTATTCTTAAATGTGACTATATTATAAATGAATTTATATGATAAACCAATAGATACCCTTTAATGGAAGGAGTTGGAAGTAAGATAGTATAAGGATTTTAGGTGGTTTGGAGGGGTGAAAATGGTGGCTTGGTTTGGGTGGATGGAGTGGGACTCCCGAGGTGAAAAAGGCATGCTGAGTCCCACTAAGAGGGGCACAGTGGGATTCCTGAGGTCAGAATCGGGTCACGAGGAACACTATTGACCATTACTGTTCTTCCCAAGGTGAAATCAGGGTCACGAGGAACACTTAGGTCCTCGAGCTGTGCGACAGCTTAAGATTTTAACTTCTGCCGCACATTTTTGCTCTCTAGCTGTGCGACAGCTCAGGATTTTAACTTCTCCCGCACACTTTTGCCCTCTAGCTGTGCGGCAGCTCAAGATTTTAACTTCTCCCACACACTTTTGCCCTCGAGCTGTGCGACAGCTCAAGATTTTAACTTCTGCCGCACATTTTTGCCCTCTAGCTGTGCGACAGCATAAGATTTTAACTTCTACCGCACATTTTTGATCTCTAGCTGTGCGACAGCTTAAGATTTTAACTTCTCCCGCACACTTTTGCCCTCTAGCTGTGCGGCAGCTCAGGATTTTAACTTCTGCCGCACACTTTTGCCCTCTAGCTGTGCGGCAGCTCAGGATTTTAACTTCTGCCGCACATTTTTGCCCTCTAGCTGTGCGGCAGCTCAAGATTTCTCAATCTCCCGCACACTTCCGCTCTTCAACTGTGCGAGAGTTCCAGATTCACAGCCCATCCCGCACACTTTTGAAAAAATCCAAACAAAAACCCACACAGGGGGCTCTCATCATACCGTGCTTCCCGTGTGGGTTTCTTATAATTTTTAATATAGTGGTTCTGGTAGTGTTTCTAACTCTTCATCTTTGTATAATACTGAGACGATCGGTGCTTCTAATGCCACTTCTTCACCTTCTGCATTTCTATGCACACTGATTACTTCTGCGTAAACCGCGTAATCATTATCACGTGTACCATCGAAGATCATGTAAGCAGTCTGACCTTCTTCTGGCATGAACTGATCATACTGTAATGTTGGTGGTCCGTAGCTATTCGTTAAGTCATTCACAGGAACACCTGCATAGATGTATACATTCTCAACAGTATTTTCTGCAGCACTTTCAACATCCACCGCTTCGTTACCTTCGAAGTATGCTGAACCGCCTGAGTATTCAACTGCTAAGTTGCCGTACACTGCAAGCTCTGTTCCGTTCGAATCAAAAAGAAGTTCATGTGTACCATACATTTCTTCAACATCTTCCTGCGTTGATCCTTCAGGAATTGAGTTGTACTGATACGCTTCAGGTCCGCCGAAAAATACATCGATGAATTCTGAAGATAAAACATCGATTTCATTGCCATCGACTGCTTCTTCTGTTTCAATTTCTTCTGTTTCACTATCTGAAGATTCTTCATCTGTCGATTCTTCTGAATCACTTTCTTCACTGTCTGAATCCGAATCCGATTCTGCATCTGAATCTGAGTCAGCGTCTGAATCTGCATCGCTATCTTCTTCGCTGTCTGCATCTTCATCTGTTGATTCTTCATCCGTTGTTTCAGTGTCTTCGCTTTCTTCTGTCTCATCATCAGTTTCTTCATCGTCGCCGCCAGCACAAGCAACTAAGACAACACTGATAGTTATCATCATAAGTAATAGTAAAAATTTTCTCACTGCACACACCTCTTTTTATGAAATATATAACTCCATTATAACGGGTAATCGCTTGATTACCAATGATAATATCTAGCCTTCTTCTAAGAATTCCATCAAAATAGTAAAACTTTGCTCTTTTGCTTGTGCATTACTTTCTTCTGTACCACCGACATGTATGTCATTGAAGTGTTCTGTACGGAAAAACGCATGGCCTGCTTCTTCCATGACGTGTACTTCTGCACTATCTAAACTTAACCCCAGTTCTCGTGCAAAAACATCACTCGGATAGTTCGGATCTTCACCACCAGCAAAGATCAGCGCTCGACCTGTAAAATTCGAAGTCGGTATGCGTGCGCGTTCTGGGTTCTCTGTATTTTCCAGTGCGGATTCAAACACATGACGGAAGTTCGATGGTGCAAGCACACCTTCATACAACAACGCGCGTCCTAAACTCATCAAGTTCGAATCTCTCAAATCGATATACGTGATCATCTCATCGTTATATGTCCACGGCGATACGCTTTCAAACGACATTGTCAGTCCACCGAATACATGTGTGAGTGGATCATACAGTACCAGCTCATTGATGTTATCGTGGAAGTTGGTCAAGATGAGCGCAAGTTCTGCACCTTTCTCATGTCCGATTACTGTCAGTTCAGTTTCTTCAAGTTCAGCAACCGATAAAAAATCTTGAAAGAATTCGATTGGGACCATTTCTAGCTTATCGGGTTGATTATCATCGCCAAAGTAAAAGAGCGAATACACTTCAATGCCATTCTCTGCAAGCTCACTCGCAAACTCGAAATTTAAACTGCCATCGCTACCGCTAAGCATGACGACTGGGTTAACACCTGTCGCAGGTTCGTCTGGAATGATGTGTATACCATTTGCACGATCCTCAGAAATTCGTTCTACAGAAAAAGGGCCGTCAGCATCTGCATATTGTGAAAATCTCTGGTGATTAATTGCTGCTTGATCTTCTAAACCATGTTCAAATGTATTATAAATTCTAAGTCCGAAAATGGTGCCCACAACAATGATTGCAACAGCCATTAACGATATCATTATTCCGACGAATACTCTCATGTCAAAAACTCCATTTAATCGTTTGATTTATTATATCAGATTTTATTGTAACAATTATTACATAACTATTTCAGTTGACGAATGTATTTTCGTTCTATTATATATAAAATTCATATGCTAAAAAACTAAAGGAGTGGAAAAATGAAAAATGATACTGTAAAAAAGTTACATACTTTACTGAACGCAGCATTAAAAAAATAAGAACAACAACTAAAAAGAAGCAATTTAGGATTGCCCTAAACCGCTTCTTTTTTAATATGCTTTTGTCGATTCATTAAAAAGTATATGAGATAGAAACATGCGAGACTGAAGAATATCGCACCTGCCACATAAAATGTCGTTGATATTTGTCCTGTTAGATCGACGAGCAATCCACCGATTAACGGTCCAACCATCGTACCCACACCTTGAGCGAAGTTGAAAAATCCCCACGTTTCACCTTTAAGATCTGGATGAATATTGTTGGCAATAAACTTGTTCCAGCTCGGCAACAGAATACCGTAAACTAGACCAAGGCTGATTGCAATGATCATAATTACAACAAAGCTTTCTGCACCAACAATGGACAGAATGGCTGCACCGAAAATCGTAAAGCCGATGACGATGATTAACTTCGTCACGAAAAATTGAAATGTATCTAAAATCTTACCAATACTCACGATCGCAATGCTACAAACAGCACCTGCAACCCCGAGGATAATTGTATAGTGATTGAGTTCAAGCGATGCCTCTCGCACGATGAAACTCGGCAGTACGGGTATCAACATACCGATGGCAAGTGCTTGCAATAATACCCCCGGCATCACCGGTACGTGGCTTTTTATCACCCGAAGCATATTGGCTAACTGCTCTTTAACGCCGATTTCTTTACGATTGACGACATGAACTTTCGTAAATATTAGTACGATTAAGTTCACGAGAAAAAACAATGGAAACAACACAATGAAACGGCGCGGTTCTATCGTCAGTAAGAAATTCATGACGACCATGCCGGATAGTAATCCACTCAACCAGACAAAGTATACAATCCCCATCTGTTTACCACGCACTTCTTCACGGATTGAAGCTAACGTGATGATCCATATTGGACATGCAGCGATTCCTAAAATAATGGCTGCAATAATATATAGGATGTTATTATCCTGAATGGTCACAAGCGAAAATCCGATCAGACCCAGCATGAAGCTCACGAGCAACACTTTCTTTTCACCGAAGCGTTTCATTACACCACCGATGAAAATATTCGATGCCGCATCCGTCACGAAATGCAGCGTGACTGCAAGCGATGCGATTGTCAGTGTCATCTGAGTACTAATTGCTGGCAAGCCGGGCAAGAAACTCAAGATAAACATCCCACGTGCAAACTCAGTTAAAGCCAGCATAATTAGCAACTGAATAAATGAATTTTCTTTATAGGCGATTGATGACATAGTGCCTCCTACGATTTTATACGCATGACCGAACTTTCAATTTCCAAAGTATTCACAACATGTTTGACGATTGTCTCTGTTGCGTTTGGTTTCTGATATTCTTTTAATTTACGCACCATGCGTTTTCTAAAGAAGAGATTGCTAATCAATGAGTCGATAATCATCAGCAGTTCTTCTTTGTTATGTGCGATTCGAGCTAAGTCTTTGCTTTCAAAGAGTAGAGCATTCTCTTTCTCTTGTCCAGGCGCAGGGTTATATAATACCATAGGAATGTTACGTGTCAAAGCTTCTGTAATCGTAATTCCACCAGGCTTCGTCACGAGTACATCTGAAACAGCCATCCACTGGCTCATCTCACTCGTGTAACCAATGACACATACATTGGATTGTTTAGAAAATGCAATCTCTAGTTTAGATTTGAGCAATACGTTATTCCCACATATAATAACGACTTGCGTCTCGTCCTTTTTTATTAGGCTTGAGATAATGCTCTCAAAGCCTTTCATCACGCCGAAAGCACCCGTTGCAATCATCACCGTATTCTTGCGCGGATCTAATTGATAACGCGATAAAAATTCGGCACGATTCACGTTTTTACTAAATTTTTTCTCGACTGGAATACCTGTAACGTCAATCTTTTCCGCATCCATACCATGCAGAAGTAATTCATTCTTTAGGATTTCAGAACCGACATAATAGTAGTCCGAGTCTTTTATCCACCAATTTTTATGGAAACGGTAATCCGTCACCACAGTATGAATCCTTATATCTTTGTTAATAAATCGTTTAATTTTGCGCAACACAGGTGTTGGAAACGTCGATAAAATCATATCCGGCTGGTGTTTATCGATTAAATAGAGTAGGCGTTTTAAGCCATACTTATTATAAAAACAACGTTCAACTTTTTCTGGATGATTGTAATAAAACATACGATATGCTGTACGGAAATAAGTGAAACTGTTGATATACCATGCTTGAGCAATTTTTGTTAGCTTTGGATGTGCCTCTAAAAATAAGTCATGTACCAGTATATCTGCATCGTAATGAGATAACGCATCGACTAAGTTCTCCGTCACTTTTAAATGGCCATTACCAAATGATCCAGTGATAATAAGTATTTTCTTCTTGTTCATCACCATGCTCCTTCGTGTTAAATACTGTGCTGACTGGTAATTTTGAAATTACATTTTCATCATATACCGATTTGATGAAATATTCTTTAAAATTAACGAACATTTTACAATCTTTAAGTGACATTATTGTCACTTCCATTGTGTCCAATTATTTACAAAGCCTGACGTCTATTGTTGTGTGAAGGCTTTCATGATACGCTTTTATTAACATATCTGAGGAGTTCTAAGATGAAGAAACGAATCAAGCTATTTACAATTATTACAGTACTCACCCTATTAACAGGTGCAGTTTTTGGTGTATTATTTGGTTTTGCATTAAATATAATATATGGAGACATGGCACGCGCATTTACTCACGGAATGATCGCTGGCATCGTTTCTGCAATCGCCATTGCAGTATATGCGTATGTTTCGGGTATAGTGAAGAAGATGCTCTACAAGTATATGGGAATTAAAGATTTGCATGATTTGTAGAGAATTTTAGTTTTGACAATCCAATTTCAGTTAGGAGGCTCTTTTATGTCAGTGATGGAACAAGTAAAGAAACTTGAGGATAAAGACTGGGTACTGAAGAATGATGACCTAATTGTTAAGAAGTTTACATTTGAAAACCATTTGGATGGTGCAAACTTTGCTAAAAAGGTGAGCGTGTATGCTGAGGCTGTCATTCATCACCCAGAAATTCGCATCGGTTATAAAGAAGTAACCGTCGGATGGCGCACGTATTCAGAAGATGGACTAACAGAGAAAGATGTTGCTGGTGCAAAAGCGACCGATCGTTTGTTTAAAGTGATGTTTTAATTTTATGGGAGTCTAAATTCAAAAAGCACATTTGCTTTCCTGGGGCGTTGCGCGAGCCTGTAGTCTCGCTGCATACGCTATTCCCCTAGGAGTCAAATGTGCTTTTTTCTGAACTTTGTAAATAAAAAACACCACCGCGTTCACACATACGCGGTGGTGTTGCACATATAATTTCACACATTGCTTACACATTTACTGATTGATACTGAGTTTTAAAATTAAAATGGTAGATCATCATCTGAAATATCTACTGGACCATTGTCAGCATCTGAGAACGGATTCTCTTCTTTCTGACGGTTGTTCGAATTCGCATATGATGAATTGTAATTGTTGCGCTCCGGTTGACGTGAACCAGTTTGTTGGCCACCACCGTAAGCATTCGCGTAACCATCAGCGATACTAGAATTCGTATCTTGACGGTTGTTGCTGTTTTTCGGCTCTAGGAATTGAACGCTATCGCACACGACTTCAGTAACATATACTTTTTGGCCTTCTTTGTTTTCATAGCTACGTGATTGTAATCTTCCATCCACACCCACTAAGCTACCTTTACTCAAATATTGGCTTACATTTTCAGCTTGTTTTCTGAACACAACACAGTTAATGAAATCTGCGCCACGCTCACCTTGCTGATTTGTAAAAGGACGGTTAACTGCTAAGTTAAACGTACCTACAGGTATATTACTTTGACTGACTCTTAGTTCAGGATCTCGTGTTAAACGGCCAACGAGTACGACACGGTTTAGCATGTAATCAACTCCTGTTGTTCATTATTTTTTTGCTTCAGCTTGCTCATCACGAACGATGATATGACGAATGATGTCATCGTTGATCTTAGCAAGACGATCGAATTCACTAGTAGCAGTTTCATCAGCATTAACTTTGATGATTTGGTAGAATCCATCTGTGAAATCATTGATTTCATAAGCAAGACGACGTTTACCCCACTCTTTAGATTCGACGATTTCTCCGCCGTTATCAGATAAGATCGTATCAAAACGTTCAACTAACGCTTTTTTCGCATCTTCCTCGATATCAGGACGGATCACATATAAAATTTCATATGCACGCATAATCTACACCTCCTTATGGTCTTTGCGGCTAACTGATGACAGCTAGCAAGGAATAATTTTCATTACTCACAATCAAACATTATATCAGTTCTTACACGTATTCGCAATATTTAATACCGTTTTATTCTGTTATAAATTTTACAATATTCGCTAGGTTTTTATCGTCTGCGCCGATCGTTCATGTTATCAATATCTAGCAGGTCATGCATGATATCCACACCGATTAATACTGGTAGAGAAGGCGTTCTTGCTGGTGGTGTATTGACGAGTACGACGACACCCACTTCTTCCTCTTTGTTGAATGCGAGGTAACTACCATAATCCGATGTCTGACCCGAGTGATAATAAATCTCGTTCTCTTCATCTATGCGCCAATGATAACCGATGCCATCGAGGCGGATTTCTAGATCACGAATACGCTGCGGATTTCGATCGAGTGATTCGAGCATCATATGAGAGCGTTCTACACCGTCCAGCTCACTGTCAATGTTGACCTGCATATAATTCATCATATCTTCAACGTCTGAAATAATTGATCCAACTGGAATATAGGCATCGTCCTCATTCCACTCCCAATCTTCTTCAATTACCAATATTTCTGTTTCAGAGTAGACGATTGAGTTGTCCATAGCGAATTCATCGAATAGCTCTTCAATCATTACATCGTATGATTCATCTTCAACTTCTTCTAAAACGAGCCCAAGCACTGCCGCACCGAAGTTTGAATACTGATACGCATCTCTCCGCGACACAAATTCCTCGGCCTGACGCAAGACTTCAGTTTTAGAGATACCTGCGAATGGATTATTTCTATCGTTGCTCTCTTCACTGTAGTAAATGCTCGCATAGCCAGACGTGTGCGTCAGCAATTCTTCCACCGTTGGAAAGTTTCGGTTACGCTCAAAATCAAGTATGTCGTCAATCGTGTCGTCGAGTGATAGTTTATCATCTTCGATTGCACGTGCTGTTAAAATACCATTAAACGTCTTAGTAATCGAACCAATTTCATACTGATAAACTTCATCGTTCTCCTCGGTACCGTCTTCTGTGTAGACATAATATGAACGATCAGAGCCATCGATCACACTGATTGTAATGACCGCATCGTCATATCGTGAGAGCGTCATTTCGACATATCGATTTTCATAATCATCGACATCAGCTGAAATATCCGTCGTCAAAACCAATGCCAAAATCATGCTCAGTATTACGCTGATTCTAATTTTCATATGGGAACATGCCCCCAATTTTTTATCAGTCTACCAAATTTCTACACGTTCTTCTTCAGGTATAAACATCGGTGAATCCTCATCTATATCATAGACTTCATAAAATTCATCCATGTTCGGTAACTGAACATTAACGCGTAATGGGCTTGGCGAATGTACAGCTGAAAGCGCATTGTACGCTGCGAACTCATCTGTCACTTTCTCACGCCATACGCGTGCCCATGATTCGAAAAACTCTTCATAATCCGCATCTTCATTTTGCTTCAATGCATCAAATGCCACACGTAAACCGGCTTGGTCTGCTATATTTTCGTTTAAAGTCATCGTCGGGTTCACTGTCACAACACCGTAAGACTCACCTTCAAATAGTTCAACCATATCTTCTGAATGTGCAGCGAATGCTTCATAATCTTCATCTGTCCACCAATTCGATAAACTACCGTATTGATCAAACTGAGCCCCACGCGTGTCAAATGCGTGTGAAATTTCATGTCCAATAACAGCACCTATACCGCCGTACTGCGCACTCACCGGCATTTCATCCGAGTAAAATGGCGGTTGAAGAATCGCTGCTGGGAAGAAGATGCCGTTCGTATCGTCGCTATAAAATGCGTTGACCATATCTGCTGTGATCGTATCCCAAGCGTCTTTACGGTCAACTGGCGTACCCAGTTTAGAAAACATATCTGCCGTGTACTCCTCATTGAACTGGACAATAAACTCAATTAAGTTATGGTCCGGATTTACAGTGACAAAATCGTAGTAATCCGGCATGGAATCTGGGTAACCAATATAGAGTTCCATCGCCTCAAGCTTAGTTATCGCTTGTTCAATCGTTTCATCAGATAGCCATGAATTGTTGTTGAGGCGGTCTATATACACATCGATAATATTTTCAGCGATTTCCGTTACTTGATCACGATCTTCTTCAGAGAAATAAGTTTCCCCGTAATACTTTCCAATCGCACCGCCAAAGATATTTCGTGTAAATGTAAATGCATACCAACCATCGATGTACTGCGTCGATTCAACACCATACATCGCATCTTCAAACATCACTTCAAGTTCAATATGCTCTTGTGTTAAATATACTGCACTCGAAATCGCAAGTTCAACGAGCATCTTCGCTTTCAGCTGCTCTAAGTTGTCATCGTTGAACATCTCGTCGAAGTTCTCGAAATACTCAGGTGTCGTGACGATAATCTCATCAATTTCCTGCCCATCCGATAGAGTGGTGAACGCTTGATCGAAATCGATAATCTCTGACATTTCTGTCCATTCCTCATAGTCATAAGGATTGTACATCCCGATAGTGTCACTCATCTCTTCGGCCGACTTCATGTACGGTGCCATAATCTCATCCATCTCGATTGCGAGATCAACAAGCTCAGCCGCTTCAGCTTCTTCGAAACCGTAACGCTCAAGTAATTCCGTACGCGTGTCTCGGAAAACTTCTAACATCACGTCCCCTTCATCCGTGCCGTATAGATTTTTATCCGGTAAAAAAAAATAGAACGTATCAAGGTAAACCGTGTATTCCGTCGAGTCGAGCATGTCTTCGTAGACGCTGAATCTAAATGGTGTATGGTAACCCTCGATATACCAGTCCGGGAGCACCTCGTTTAAATCCTCAACCGATTGTAAGTTTTGAATATTTTCAAAGTAAGGTAGAATCGGGTCGTTGTTTTGCTCATTGCGTCTGTTCCAATCATTTGCGATGTTGAACAGTCCGATGAATTGCTCCATCTCAGGCGATTCAACAGGAATCTGACCATTGACCATGTCCACAACGTCGTAGTACAACATCGTGTTGATGTTCGTACCGAGTTCATACACATCATCGATAATCGGCGTGTATGATGGAATCGTCGTTGAGTCCAACCACTCGTGGTTCACGTAATGGTAATAGTCGTCAGCTGGGTTGGGTTCGTCAGTTGATTGGTTTTGTGCTTGAATATTTTCTTGGTTCATTATAGAAATCGTCGTCACTGCTAGCGCTGCCGTGGTTGCTTTGGCGAGCATCATAATATGCCTCTTCCTATTCGTCATAAGTGTGATTGCCTCCAAAATTGATAGTTCCATTATAGTTAATGAGACGAGATGTGTCTTTCATTAGGATTATGCACCCTTGTAAAAATATGCATAAAAAAGGTGCCCCATTGTGTGATGGGCACGTTGTGTGTTGATGATTATGTGGTGGATCTGTGGTGGATCGGGTTGTTTTATGGTGGATCGGGTTGTTTTATGGTGGATCGGGTTGGTTGGCAGAGCTAGGTGTGCGGCAGATGTGCTAAGTCGTGGCTGACGCACAGTTCGAGTCGCAAAGTGTGCGGCGGCTCCGGAAATCTTGAGCTGACGCACAGTTCGAGGGCCAAAGTGTGCGGCAACTCTGGAAAATCAGGGCTGACGCACAGTTCAAAAGCCAAAGTGTGCGGCAACTCCAAAAATCTTGAGCTGACGCACAGTTCAAGGGCAAAAGTGTGCGGCAACTCTGGAAAATCGTGGCTGACGCACAGTTCAAAAGCCAAAGTGTGCGGCAACTCCAAAAATCTTGAGCTGACGCACAGTTCAAGGGCAAAAGTGTGCGGCAACTCTGGAAAATCGTGGCTGACGCACAGTTCAAAGGCCAAAGTGTGCGGCAACTCTGGAAAATCGTGGCTGACGCACAGTTCGAGTTCCAAAGTGTGTGGCAACTCCAAAAATCTTGAGCTGACACACAGTTCAAGGGCAAAAGTGTGCGGCAACTCTGGAAAATCGTGGCTGACGCACAGCTAGAGCTCCAAAGTGTGCGGCGGCTCACTTAAAGTGTTCCACAGCACCATGATTTGACCTCGTGAGGAACACTAGATACCACCATAGTCTTGGTAGAGGGTTCATTGTGCCAATAAGCGCTGCTCACGGACTCGCAGATTGATTTGCGTTCCAATGAAACTTGCTCACGGACTCGCAGATTGATTTTCACGACAATCAACCAACCAATTATCCTTCTGGATACTTCTTTTTGTTGATAAAGAACATGATCAAACCATAAAATGCTCCAAAAATGACGATTGGCAACCATGTTTCTAGGCTAACTAGTGCTTCTAACAATGGAACGTCTCTCATTCCGACTGAAAAGACGATGCGGACGATGAAAAATAGTATCATAAATGTAATCATCGATGTAATCGTCAGTCTTAAAGCTGTACTCATCTATTTTCTCCTCTGTCTTTCAAAGTTTACTTCCAAAAATTTTATAAAGTTTACTTTCAAAATATCTTTAAATAAATCTAAAAACAAATAATCTACACATTAAACCTAAAATGAACGACGTCTCCATCTTTCATCAAGTACTCTTTACCTTCTAAACGCACTTTACCTGCTTCTCGCGCTTTTACCATATTCCCAGCATTCATCAGGTCTTCATATGCAACTGTCTCTGCTCGGATAAAGCCCTTCTGGAAGTCTGTATGGATGATGCCCGCACATTCTGGTGCGGTCATGCCTTTTTTGAATGTCCACGCACGGACTTCTTGTTCGCCTGCTGTGAAGTATGTTGCTAACCCAAGCATGTCGTATGATGCACGGACTAACTTATCCAGCCCGCTCTCAGCCAAGCCGAGCTCTTCTAGGAACATCTCTTTTTCATCGTCTTCAAGCGTCGCAATTTCTTCTTCAACACGCGCTGAAATAACGATGACTTCTGCGCCATCCTTCGCCGCATACTCATTGATTGCTGCTAAATATTCATTATTGTCCAAATCAGCAAGATCGTCCTCAGCGACGTTGGCCACATACAATTTCGGCTTGAACGTCAACAAGTGTAAACCTTTCACAGCTTTCTTCTCATCGTCTGTAAAATCAATCGCACTTGCTGGCATGTCGTTTTCAAGGCCTTCTTTAATTTTCGTCAGTAACGCCGCTTCGGCCATAGCGTCTTTATCTTTTTGCTTCGCCATTTTTTCTAATCGTGGTAAACGACGATCGATGCTTTCTAAGTCAGCAAAAATCAATTCCATGTTGATGACTTCAATGTCGTCAATCGGGTCTATTTTTCCTGAAACGTGTGTAATATTGTCATCATCAAATGCACGCACGACTTGACATATCGCATCGACTTCACGGATGTGTGCGAGGAATTTGTTTCCGAGTCCTTCTCCTTTAGATGCACCTTTTACGATCCCTGCAATATCAGTAAATTCGAATCCTGTTGGGACGGTTTTCTTCGGTGTCACCATCTCCGTTAATTTTTGTAGGCGTTCATCTGGCACTTCTACAATTCCGACGTTCGGGTCGATCGTTGCGAATGGGTAGTTTGCAGCCAGTGCACCTGCTTTTGTTATTGCATTAAATAATGTTGATTTACCGACGTTTGGTAAACCGACGATTCCTGCTGTCAATGACATATCTTATTCCTCACCTTTATGTTTCTTTACAATTTTTTTAATCCGTTTTACAAAGTCACGGCGTGGCATCATAATGACGCGTTCACACTGCTCACATTTAATCTTAATATCTGCACCCACGCGTGTAATCTTAAAAATCGAATTTCCACACGGGTGCTGTTTTTTCATCTCTACTATATCATTTAATCCAAACTCACTATTCATTATTTCTTCCCCCGATTCGCAGGAAGTTGTGATAGATCCATCTTCGGTACAGCCATCTCAATGCCATGCTCTCTCAAGACGCGCTTGACGACTTCACGTGTGCGGCGTGTTGCACCCCACTGTGCCATCGGCTCTACTTCAAGCATTAAGCGAATTTGCGACATCCCATGTTCCACACTATTTAAACCAAGCACCATCGGTGGTGCAATGAATGTTTCTTCTTCTTCCCAGTGATCTTTGAAATAATCATTGATGATTTGCTCAACGTGACTCTCATCTTCTTCACTACTCACCGCAATATCTAAGAAGCTATATGCATTTTCTCTTGAGAAGTTTATCACTTCATTGATTGTTCCATTCGGTATAAAATATAGCTCACCTTCGAATCCACGGAGTTTCGTGCTACGCAGTCCCATCGAAATGACCTCACCCGTTGCAACTGTCGTTCCGGATGTATTTACCGTTATGAAATCACCTTGATCAAACTGATTCTCTAACAGGATAAAAAACCCGGTGATGATATCTTTCACAAGTGTCTGCGCACCAAAACCGATGGCAAGACCGATGACCCCAGCCCCGGCAAGCAGTGTTCTCACTGGCAAGTCGAATGCTTCAAAAATCATCATGATGACGACAAACCAAATGAATACAACGATGACATTTCTAAGCACAGACACCAGTGTATCCTGTCGCTTAACATTACCTTGTAAGCGTGATTTTGTTCTTAATTTGATTGATTTTTCTATAATCATCGTCAGCACTTTGATAATTATGTATCCGATGATGACGAGTACTAATGAATAGACGAGTCGAGATGCAAGCGACACCCACATCTCTGGATTCGTAATCGTCGCGATCACCTCTTCTACAAAAGAGAGATCCAGTGGTTCTTCTAGATTATCTAAGTTAACAGTATTTCCAAGCATTGTGTCACTCCTTATTACTCAATTCATCAATCAATCGTTTAAACTCTTCTTCGCTCGTAAATTCAAATGTGATGCGACCGGTCTTTTTGACAACTGCAATGTCCACCGTTGCACCATATAAATCTTTTAACTGCGCTTCATACTGTCGTATCAATTTTGGCTTTTGTGTCACCGACTCTTTCCTCGGTGCTCGAAAGACAAAATCATTGACGTATTTTTCAAGCGTACGCACACTCCAATTTTCACGCATACTTTTCTGGGCAACCGTCATCATCACATCTTCTTCTTTAAGCGGCAACAATGTGCGGCCATGCGCACTAGAGAGTTTTCCTGATGTGATTAACTTTTGAATGCGTGACGGCAACGCGAGCAATCGTAACATGTTGGCGACATAAGGCCTGCTTTTTCCGAGTTTTTCTGCAACTTCTACTTGAGTTAACTCGAGATGTGTCATCAGTTGCTGATAGCTCTCCGCTTCTTCTATGGCTGTCAAATTCTCACGTTGTAAGTTCTCAATAATCGATAAAACCATCATCTCTTCATCAGTTATCTGCTTAATAATAGCAGGTATCGTCGTTTTCTTTGCCATGCGACTGGCTTTTAAACGACGTTCACCTGCGACAAGTGTATAACCTTTAATTGATTTTCTAACAACGATTGGCTGCATGACACCATGCTGCACAATGGACTGTGCAAGATCTTCGAGTGCATGTTCGTTAAAATGCTTACGTGGTTGATACGGGTTTGGACGGATTTCATTAATCGGGATATGTTCGATTTTATTGTCATCAAATACTTCTTGATCCATGAACATCCGCCTCCTTTGATGACACCGATTATATCATATTTCGTGTATATAATAATGGATTTCCGGCTATGTGATTTTTGCGCGACTATGAGCAACTTTCATTGGCGTGCAAATCTGTTTACGCGACTATGAGCAACTCTCATTGGCCGTCAAATCCATTTGCGAGCCCGTGAGCTACTCTCATAGTCCGTCAAATCCATTTGCAAGACCGTGAGCTACTCTCATAGTCCGTCAAATCCATTTGCAAGTCAGTGAGCGAGTCACATAGTCCGTCAAATCCGTTTGCAAGTCCGTGAGCAACTCTCATTGTCCGCCAAATCCATCTGCAAGACCGTGAGCGCATTTCATAGTCCGTCATATCCATCTGCAAGCCCGTGAGCGCATTTCATAGTCCGTCAAATCCATTTAAACCCAAACAGAATCCAAAATCTTTAAAACATTCCGTTTTCATTTACCATATTCTCTGGAATCTCTTGGCCATAGTCCCACATTTCCACAATTTTGTCGTCACGGAAACGGAAGATGTGTGTAGACGCCATACCGATGTGATCCTCATTCAATCTAAAGTGTGAATGCGTTGAAACGTAGTCGCCATCTTCTAAAGCGAGCTTTACTTCAAAAATAACGTCGGGCTGTTCTTTCGCAGCGTCTTCCATCGCCAACATCAATGTTTCTCTATCCCCTTTGAACCATGGATTATGATGAAAAAAATCATCCGCAACATATGATTCATAAACGCGACGTACATCTCCCTTAGCTGTGCTGACTAAAAAATCCTCTGCAATGTCTTTTTTGTTCATAATTAAAACTCCCTTATTTGAATGCCGTGCATCACTTTCATCCACATTATACACCACAATAAAAACGACTTAAAAATCTTCATCTAAAGATTCTTAAGCCGTTTATCTATTCACTAATTTTTCTTTACACGCACGATGACTTCAATCAAATCATCCGTCTCTTTCGTCTGACTTTCAACATCTAATCCTTTATGTTTTAACTGTTCGATTTCATGATTCAAATCGTTCATCATAAAGACGACATCATCAGAAAAATCTAAAGTACCCGGCATCTCTTTATGCTTTTTCACCAATTCTTCAGTTTCACGCACATTCAACTTTTCTTTTTTCACACGTCTGACGATTGTTTTTTGTGAATCATCACTCATTGGCAGTAGCGCACGTGCATGTCGCTCAGATATTTCGAAATTCAACAACGCTTCTTTCACATCATCAGACAACTTCAACAAGCGCAGTTTATTCGCAATAAAACTCGGTGATTTACCGATACTTTCTGCTAGATCCTTTTGCGTAATGCCCTGAATTGCCAACAATTTTTCGTAAGCAATTGCTTCTTCAATCGGCGACAAATCTTCGCGTTGAATATTTTCTATCAAGGCAATTGCTGCGGTTTCATCATCTGACATATATCTGACGATGACTTCTGTTTCAATAAATCCTAACTTACACAACGCTCTAAAGCGACGTTCACCTGCGATGATTTCATAGAATCCTTCTTGAATCGGCCGTACTGTAATTGGCTGCAACAAGCCATGTTGTGAAATTGATGTTGCGAGTTCTTCGATGCGCGTTTCGTTAAATTGTGTGCGTGGCTGGTATTTATTCGGAACGATGTGATCGACGCGTACGCGTACGAGTTCATCTTTATTTGGTTGCGTCGTTTTTTTCTCTATTAATTCGAATAAACGCGAAAATGGCTTACTCATGTATTCCACCTCATTGGAGTGGTGATTTGTTCGGTGTTCCTGGCTTTCTTGGATATTTTTTCGGCGTTTTATGTTTCTTTCTGATTTCAAAGATAAAGCGCTCGGAATCGTCATTTGGTAACTGGAAATCATGTGTTGCTTCGACCACACCACCAAGTAAATCGAGGGCGAACGTTGATGCTTCAAGCTCTTCGATCCCTTTTTTACCTTTCAACACGATAAACTTCCCGCCGGTCTTTATCAGTGGTAAACACAGCTCAAGCAGCACTTGCATGTTTGCGACCGCGCGTGCGGTCACATAGTTAAACATGTGTCGTCCTTGGTGTTGACCGAATGTTTCTGCACGGTCATGCACGAGATGAATCTTGTCCATGCCGAGCTCTGCAGTCAGTTCGTTTAAAAAGACGAGTCGCTTATTCAAAGAATCGACGATTGTAATCGTCAAATCTGGGCGTAAGATTTTCATCGGAATCGATGGGAACCCTGCGCCAGAACCGACGTCACACAATCGACCGCCTTCTTCGATATCGACATAGAAGAGCGGCGTGAGAGAATCATAGAAGTGTTTTAAATACACTTCGTCATGATCTGTCACCGCCGTTAAATTAATCTTCTCATTCCATTCAACGAGCATTTCAAAATATTTTTTGAATTGCCACTGTTGATGTTCAGTTAGTTCGAACCCTTGCGCTCTTAACGCACTGAGGAAGTCTTGTTCGTTCATGCTTCCACCCGCTTCACATTCCCTTGCTCAATGTAGATGAGTAAGATTGAAATATCTGCTGGGTTCACCCCTGATATGCGTGATGCTTGTGCTAAATCTAATGGTTTCACTGTTTTTAATTTGTCACGTGCTTCTGTTGCTAACGAATGGATCGCATCGTAATCAATGTTATGTGGAATCTTTTTATCTTCCATGCGCTTCATCTTATCGACTTGGCGCAATGATTTCTCGATGTAGCCTTCGTATTTTGTTTGAATTTCAATCTGCTCATACACTTCAGTGCTCACTTGAATATCTTCTTCTAAGATTTCCATAATTGATTTGTAATCCATCTCAGGACGGCGCAGTAAATCGAGTGACATAATGCCATCTTTTAACTCTGTACCACCACGAGAACGGATAACGCTTTGCGTATGTGCATTTGGCTTAATACGAATTTCACCAAGTCTCGCCTTCTCAGCCTCAATCTGTTCTTTTTTCGTCAAGAACATATCGTAGCGTGCGTCAGTTATTAAGCCGTATTTGCGACCGATTTCTGTCAGACGCATATCTGCATTGTCATGACGCAGTAACAGACGGTGTTCGGCACGTGACGTGAGCAAACGATACGGCTCGTTCGTTCCTTTTGTCACGAGGTCATCGATCAACACGCCAATATAAGCATCTGTACGACTTAAAATTAGCGGTTCTTCACCTAAAATTTTTGCTGCTGCGTTAATTCCAGCAATGATTCCCTGTCCTGCCGCTTCTTCATAACCGCTCGTACCGTTGATTTGACCTGCAGTAAATAATCCATCGATCTTCTTCGTTTCAAGCGTTGGCCACAGTTGCGTCGGTACGAGTGCATCGTACTCAATCGCATAGCCGGCGCGCATCATGCGTGCGTTCTCTAGTCCTGGAATCGATGCGAGCATCTGGCGTTGAACGTCCTCTGGCATGCTTGTCGAAAGCCCTTGTACATACACTTCTTTCGTTTCACGACCTTCGGGTTCTAAGAAGATTTGGTGACGTGGTTTATCGTTGAAACGGACGATTTTATCTTCAATTGATGGGCAGTAACGCGGACCAGTGCCGACGATATTGCCTGAATACATCGCGGATAGATGTAAATTGTCGTTGATGATTTGGTGTGTCGATTCACCCGTATACGTTAGCCAGCATGGCAGCTGATCCATGATGAATTCTGTCGTTTCAAAACTAAATGCACGCGGCACATCATCACCCGGCTGAATTTCAGTTTTACTATAATCGACTGAATCTGCATTGACTCGCGGTGGCGTACCCGTTTTAAAACGCACGATGTCAAATCCTAAATCTTTTAACTGATCGGCTAAAGTTACCGAAGGCATCTGGTGATTCGGCCCACTTGAGTATTTTAAGTCACCTAAAATAATTTCACCGCGTAAAAACGTTCCTGTCGTAATGATAACCGTGCTGCTGTGATACACAGAACCGATATTTGTACGCACGCCTTTCACGACGTCATCTTCGATGATGATTTCATCCACCATACCTTGTAAAATATCTAAGTTTTCTTGGTTTTCTAACACGCGTTTCATCTCTTGCTGATAAAGAACCTTATCGCTCTGTGCACGGAGCGCACGAACAGCTGGACCTTTGCCTGTATTGAGCATGCGCATTTGAATGTGTGTTTTATCTGTGACTTTTGCCATCTCACCACCGAGTGCATCGACCTCGCGTACGACGATACCTTTTGCCGGTCCACCTACAGAAGGGTTACATGGCATAAAAGCGATATTGTCTAAGTTAATCGTTAACATCAACGTCTTCATGCCTTTGCGGCTAGCAGCAAGTCCTGCTTCAACACCCGCATGACCAGCACCGATGACGATGACATCATATTGACTGTAATTTTCCATTGTTTCCTCCTTCTTTACTTACCGAGGCAGAACTGGCTAAAGAGTTGGTCGATCAGCTGTTCACTGACATCTTCACCAATCACTTCACCAAGTAATTCCCAAGTTTTCACTAAATCGATTTGCACAATGTCAATGGGTACATCCATCTCTGCACTTCTGATAGCATCCCCAATTGCACTGCGACTTTGTTCGAGTAAATGAATGTGGCGATTGTTCGACACATACGTTGAATCTGCATTTTCCACGGTACCACTGAAAAATAATTGTGCAATTTCATCCTCTAACTGCTTTAGGCCCGCTTCATGCAAAATACTCGTTTCAACGATTGGCATACCGTAAGACTGCAGCGCTTCAAGATCCATATTCTGCTCTAAATCCGTCTTGTTCAACACAATGATGACTTGTCGATCGTCACGCGCTAATGATTCTAAAATTTCTATATCATCAGTTGATAACGTGTCGTTATAATTCATCACATAAAGAATTAATGCCGCGCTACCAATTGCTGCGCGACTTCTCTCAACACCTATTTTTTCGACGATATCATCCGTATCACGTATACCTGCCGTATCGATGAGTTTCAGCGGAATCCCACCAACATTGACGTATTCTTCTAATATATCTCGCGTCGTTCCAGCAATTTCTGTCACGATTGCTTTGTTATCTTGGACTAAATAGTTCAGCAATGAACTTTTACCGACGTTTGGCTTCCCAACGATCGCAGTCGGTAAACCTTCTCGTAAAATACGGCCCTGGGACGCATCTTTTAACAAGTCGTCAATATCCACAAGTACCTTCTTCGCTTCATCCAATAAAAATGCTGTTGTGGCTTCTTCGACATCGTCGTATTCTGGATAATCGATATTGACTTCGACTTGCGCCAATATATTTAATATACGTTGCCTTAAATCTTCAATATAGGATTTTAAACGCCCTTGCATTTGACCTGCAGCGACTTTTGAAGCCTGCGTTGTCTTCGCACGGATAAAGTCCATGACACTTTCTGCCTGAGATAAATCGATACGGCCATTTAAAAATGCACGCTTCGTAAATTCACCGGGCTCAGCAAGTCGTGCGCCATGATTTAATGTCAGTTGCAACACACGATTGATCGTATGAATACCACCGTGACAGTTGATCTCAACGATATCTTCACGCGTATATGTTCTCGGAGCACGCATCACTGCAACCATAACTTCTTCAATCACTTCATCAGTAGTAGGATCAACGATGTGTCCGTAGTTTATCGTGTGTGAATCGACTTCAGCTAACTGCTTTTTCCCACGGTATAACACGTCTGCAATTGCTAGTGCATCGATGCCAGATAATCGAACGATACCGATGGCACCTTCACCATTTGGTGTTGAAATACTTGTAATAGTCTCGAGCTGCATGTGCGCACCCCCTTTCTATTTATAAAATTTAAATTAACTTTTCGTAATGACGATATAACGGTTTGGGTCTTGACCTTCAGAATATGTCTCGATGTTGTGAATGTCTGTTAAAACGTTATGCATAATCTTTCTTTCGAAAGAAGGCATTGGCTCTAACTTCACAGGCTGATTCGTACAAATCGCTTTTTTCGACATATTGATCGCTAAGTTTTCTAAAATTTCTTTGCGCTTGGCACGATAATTCTCAACATCTAAAAAGACGAGACCGAAATGTTTGTAGTGGCCATTAAAGTACGTATGTGCAAGCTCTTGTAACGCGTTCAATGTTGAACCGCGCTTACCGATAATTTTTGCACTCTTCTCTGCTTCAAACGTAATCGTCACTTCATTGCGATCAATTGAAATTTCCGTCGTGTTAGGAATATCCATCTTAGCAACAACATTAGAAATATATTGCTCTGTTAATTTTGCTGCGTGCATGATGTCGTCACCTGCATCGCTTTCGCTAACAACTTCTTCAGCTTGATACGCTTCATCTGCTTCTTGAACGTGATTGACTGCATCTTCAGTTTTAGTATCTTCGTCTTTTGATTCTTCATGCATCACTTTGGCTTCTTCATGTGCTAAAGTTTCTGCTTCAACCGGTGAAACTTCATCTTCGATATGTTTATCGGTCGATGTGTGAACACTTTCCTCAGGTTCTACTTCTTCTGTCTCTTCTTTAACTGGTACTTCAGCTGCTGGTTCTTTACTCGCTTTCTTCACATGTTCACCATTTAGCAATGCATCGATTGAACCGTACGCTTTCAACTCTGGATTAATGACTGTGAGTTGAACTTCCGCATATTTTTTACCGAATCCTAAAAATCCACTACTTCCACTTTCAAGCACATCGATTTTGACATCATCTTCAGTCACATTTAACGATGATAAACCATTGTTAATCGCTTCATCAACAGAACTGCCCACAAACACTTTATACATTTGAACTACCTCCTGTTATTCATACACTTTGCAATTTTTAATACATGGATTAAAGACTTTTCAATTTCATGGTAGTCCATATCGCTGACAGGATGTCTGGCGATCACAATGTACTCACGTGGTTTAAGTTCGTCCTGATATTTTTGAAAAAAAGCGCGAATGCGGCGTTTTATCTTGTTACGCTTTACTGCATTTCCAAGTTTTTTCGATACACTGATACCGAGTCTCAAATGTCCTGTATCTGGGTTATCTTTGAAATATACGACGAATTGACGATTGGCAAAAGATTTTCCACGTTTGAACACCATTGTAAAATCATAGTCTCTTTTAATACGATACTTCTTTTTCATGTAGGTTCTTACTCACCTTTATTATGATAGTCTATATTATACAAAACTCTGATGTTTATTGAAAATAAGAGCGCACAAAAAAAGACCATCTGTGATTAGATGATCTTCATGTACTATGCTGATAATACTTTTCTGCCTCTTCTTCTGCGGCGTGCTAATACGTGACGGCCATTTTTTGTGCTCATTCTTTTACGGAAGCCGTGCACTTTAGAATGTTTACGTTTATTTGGTTGATATGTGCGTTTTACCATGATTCCACCTCCATTATTATTTGCCCGATTGGCATCATCTAAAATTGTAACTATTAAAGTCTACCAAAATGATAAACACTTTTCAACTAAAATTTTGGAGAATATAAGTTTTGTTGTGGATAAGTAGTTATTCGTGATAAAATGTGGATAACTTTTTAGAAATTTAAAAGAAATTCACAGTTTTTTATGAAGTTATTCACATATTCACAGCTGTTGACTAAGAAATTGTGGATAACTATAATAATTACATATGATATTTGAAAAACACGTGATTATCGGATTTTATTTCAATTTCTTATCCACAATCACCCGTTTATAATCATAAAATATCCACGATTAAATTCACAGCATGTGGATAATAAAATAAATGTTATTAAGACATGTGCATAACATAAATATGACCTGTGGGAAGTGAGGATACTTTCATATGGAAGGTATAGAACAAATTTGGGAACAAGTTTTAAAATCAATTGAACAAGAAGTCGGCAGCGCTTCATTTATGTGGTTTGAAGGTAGTTCACTACTCGATTTTAATAAAGATAAAGCGATCATCAAAGCAGAATATGAATTCAAACGTAAATGGTTGGAAGATAACTATTCCGATGTTGTAGAAGATGCGTTTTACTCAACATTTGGTGAGCGACCATCGATTCAGTTCGTCGGAAATAATGGTGATGTAAACGCTGCTGTCAAACAAGCCGATCAAGCGCGTAAAGAGGAACTCGAAGATATCGATCGCTTTATCAACACAAGTAACTTAAATGATGAGAATAATTTCGAATCGTTCGTCATCGGTAGCGGCAACAGATTTTCGCATGCAGCGTCACTCGCTGTCGCTGAACAGCCTGGAAAAGCGTATAACCCGCTCTTTATCTATGGTGGTGTTGGTCTTGGGAAGACCCATTTGATGCACTCGATCGGAAACTATGTGCTGGAAAAGCGACCGAATGCAAAAGTTGTCTACATTACGAGTGAAAAATTTACGAATGACTTCATCAGTTCAATTCGCGATAACAAACCAGAAGAATTTAGAGAGAAATATCGCAATGTCGATGTATTGCTCATTGATGATATTCAATTCCTAACAAATAAAGAGCAAACACAAGAAGAATTTTTCAACACGTTCAATGAGCTGCACCAAAATAATAAGCAGATTGTTATTTCTAGCGACCGTACGCCAAAGCAAATCGAAGGGTTACAAGACCGTTTAGAAAGTCGCTTTAACTGGGGATTAATCACAGATATTACACCACCGGATTTGGAAACACGCCTCGCGATATTAAAGAAAAAATGTGAGACTGAAAATGTTGATATTCCAAATGACACGATGATTTATATCGCAAACCATATCCAGACCAATATTCGTGAACTGGAAGGTGCGCTGACACGCGTTGCAGCATACTCGAAACTAAACAATGAAGTATTGACACCTGACATGGTATCAAACGTGTTAAAAGATTTGGTGAATCAAGAGAAGAAGACAGCGATTACTGTCAATGATATTAAGAAAGTTGTCGCGGATCAGTATGGCATTCGCATGGAAGACTTCAATTCAAAAAAACGCACAAAATCCATTGCATTTCCACGCCAGATTGCGATGTATTTAACGCGTTATCATACGGATAAATCGCTTCCTAAAATCGGAGAGGAATTCGGTGGTCGCGATCATTCAACAGTGCTGCATGCGTCAGCAAAGATCAGTGACTTGATTGAAAATGATGCAGCATTCGCTGAAGATATTAAAGCAATCGAGAAAAAATTGAACATCGAATAGCTATAATGATACTGTGAATAATGTGGATAAATGGTACACTGTTATTAACAAGATATACACAGCCTACGCATCAACTGTAACCAAGCGTTAATGCTGTTATCCACAGGTTACACAGGCCCTAATACTATTACTACGATTTTTTATTTATTAATTTATATATATAAGGAGAAGAAATGATGAAAATTAGCATCAATCGACAGTATTTTATCGACCAGTTAAATCATTCTTTAAAAGCAATCTCACCGACAACAACAACACCGATTTTGCATGGTATCAAACTCGAAGTAACAGAAGATGAATTAATTCTTGTCAGTAGCAATTCTGAAATTTCTATTGAGATTACAATACCAACAGAAATTGATAATGAAGAAATTTTAGAAATTCACCAGACAGGTGCAGTTGTTATTCTCGGTAGATTCTTCGTAGAGATTATTAAAAAATTAGATGGAGATTTCGTTCACATTGAAAGTACAAGTGGCAATACAACGACGATCTCATCAGGAAAATCTAAATATGATTTACAAACATATGATGCCAATCAATATCCTTTACTCCCAGATGTAAATAATGAAAATGCCGTAACTTTCCCTGCATCGATATTAAAAAATATTATCAATCATACTGTTTTTGCAGTATCGACTTCAGAAACACGTCCTGTGCTTACAGGTGTGCATTTAGAATCTCATGAAGATGGATTAAACTTTACTGCAACAGATTCTCACAGATTATCTTTCCGTAAATTAGAAGATAGCAGTTATTCACTCGGTGAATTAACAGCAGTTATTCCTGGGAAATCATTGATTGAGTTAAACAAAATTATTGCGGATAGCGATGAGACTGTTGAAGTGTACTTCTCACAAAACCAAGTGTTGTTCACGTATCGTAACATTCGCCTGATCTCACGTTTGATCGAAGGTAAGTATCCAGATACTTCACGTTTCATTCCAACGAATTTTGAAACATCATTCACAGTTTCAAAACAGGAGTTTTATCATGCGATTGACCGTGTCTCTTTACTAGCAAGAGAATCACGCTCGAACCAAGCGGTTAAATTGATTGTGCAAGACGGCCAAGTTCGCGTGTCATCACAATCTGCTGAGATCGGTTTTGCAGATGAGGATGTCAATGTGAACAACTTAGAAGGTAACGATTTCAAAATTGCATTCCATGCGAAATACATGCTGGATGCGCTGAAATCTATTCAAGATGATGAAGTATCTGTTCAATTCTCTGGTGAAATTCGTCCATTCATCATCACGCCGATTGAATCTGATGAAATTACACAATTGATCGTTCCGATTCGCACATACTAATTCAAAATTTCAAACGATAAAAAGCGATTGAGTCTAAATTATTTAAAATTTAGCGTTCTCAGTCGCTTTTTTATTTTCATGTGGATTCACCTTTTTTATCGTATATGTTCAAAATAAGCTGTATATATCGCTTTCTCGTGAATTTTACCCCATTTTATAGTATAATAAGGGAGTAAGTTTTTAAGGAGGTAAGAAAATGAGTATGAAAACGATTCGTTTTAATAGTCAAATTACACTCGGACAATTTCTAAAGCATGAAGGAATTATCGGCAGCGGTGGTGAGGCAAAAATTTTCTTAAGAGAAATGCCTGTTCTATTAAATAATGAACCAGAAAATCGTCGGGGTAAAAAGCTCTTTCACGGAGATGAACTCGACCTCGGTGAACATGGTTTATATAAAATTGAGTATGATGCATGATCTTAGAATCACTGAATGTGCATCAATTTAGAAATTATGAGTCGTTAAACATTCATTTTCATCCAAAGTTAAACATCTTTCTTGGCAACAATGCACAAGGTAAGACGAATCTGCTTGAAGCAATATACGTATTGGCACTCGCAAAGAGTCATCGAACATCGAAGGATCGCGAATTGATGATGTTTGATACGGACGAGAGCTATATCAATGGTATCGTTCGTACTTCAAATCAATCGTTCCCATTATCGATCAGTATTTCGAAACAAGGAAAACGTGCGAAAGTAAACCACCTTGAGGTGGCAAAGCTCAGCGAATTTATTGGGCATTTAAACGTCGTATTATTTGCGCCAGAAGATTTAAGCATTGTAAAGGGATCTCCACAGGTGAGACGAAAATTTTTAAATGTAGAATGTGGACAAATTTCAAAAGTATATTTGAATGCACTTAGTCAATATCAGAAACTGCTCATTCAAAAAAACCACTATCTTAAAGAACGTCAAGTGGACCCAGTAATGATTGATGTATTGAACAGTCAACTCAGCGAGCATGCAAGCGTAATTATGGCAAAACGATCGTCTTTTATCAGAATGATTGAAACATTTGCAGCTGAAATTCACCGTGATATTTCAAATCATAAAGAGATGCTTTCAATTGCTTACAACGCGAATATTAAAATCGATGACAATGAAGATTTAAAAACGACGATTAAATCAGTTTTTGATGACTACATCGATAAGGAAATCGAACGGATGCAAACGCTCGTTGGTCCGCATCGTGATGATGTGATATTTTTTATCAATGGAAAAAATGTTGGGACTTATGGATCACAAGGTCAACAGAGAACGACTGCGCTTTCAGTGAAACTCGCAGAGATTGAGCTCATCTATCAAGAAACGGGTGAATATCCGATACTACTTTTAGATGATGTGTTAAGTGAACTTGATGAATCGCGTCAGACGATGCTTTTGTCAACCATAAAAAATCGAGTTCAAACGTTCGTAACAACACCGTCCATCAGTGATATATCGCATGACATATTAGAAGATATGGAAACCTTTACGATAATCGATGGAACAGTGAATGATGAAAGGTGATAATTATGGGTCAAAATCAAGAAATACAATATGGTGCTGAACAGATACAAGTATTAGAAGGTCTTGAAGCCGTTCGTAAGCGTCCGGGGATGTATATCGGTTCGACAGGTTCTCGTGGATTACACCATTTGGTATGGGAAATTGTCGATAATAGTGTAGACGAAGCACTTGCCGGTCATGCGAGCCGCATCGATATTACGATTGAAAAAGATAACTGGATCAAAGTGACGGATAACGGTCGTGGTATTCCAGTAGATAACCACGAAAAGATGGGACGTCCTGCAGTTGAAGTTATTTTAACTGTACTGCATGCCGGTGGTAAATTCGGTGGTGGTGGATACAAAGTATCAGGAGGTCTACACGGTGTTGGTTCATCTGTTGTTAACGCACTGAGTGAACATCTTGAAGTGTACGTGCATAAAAATGGCAAAATATACCATCAGGCTTATTCACGCGGAATTCCAGAATTTGATCTAAAAGTCATCGGTGACACAGATAAAAACGGGACGGAGATTCGTTTTAAAGCCGATGACCAAATATTTACTGACACGACGGAATATGAAACTGAAATTTTACAAAAACGCATCAAAGAGATGGCATTTTTAAACAAGGCTTTAGCACTAAATTTAATCGACGAACGCGGTGAAGAAAACGTTGAATTTAACTACTACTTCGAGGGTGGTATTAAGTCATACGTTGAGCAAATCAATGAAAACAAAGATGTGCTTCACGAAGAAGTCATCTATATGCATGATGAACGCGATGAAATCGAAGTTGAAATCGCACTGCAATACAACCGAGGATATAACGAAACATTGCTATCTTATGCCAACAATATCAATACAATCGAAGGCGGTACGCACGAGGATGGATTCAAGCGTGCGCTGACAAAAGTGATTAACAACTATGCCGTTTCTAACAAAATAATTAAAAATACTGAAGATCGTTTAATTGGTGAAGATATACGTGAAGGAATTACGGTCGTTTTATCGATTAAACATACGAACCCTCAGTTCGAAGGCCAGACAAAGTCAAAACTTGGTAATACGGAAGTACGCTTGATTACGGATCATCTTTTCACCGAGCACTTTGAGCGTTTCTTACTCGAGAACCCGAGCGTGGCACGCATCATCGTTGAAAAAGGGATTACAGCGCAACGCGCGCGACTCGCAGCGAAGAAAGCACGTGAAGTAACGCGTCGTAAATCCGGCTTAGAAATTTCTAATTTGCCTGGTAAACTTGCGGATTGTTCGAGTAAAAATCCTGAGGAAAGCGAACTGTTCATCGTTGAGGGTGACTCAGCCGGTGGTTCAGCTAAATCAGGTCGAGATTCTACACGTCAAGCGATATTACCGCTGCGTGGTAAAATCTTAAACGTTGAAAAATCACGTCTCGATAAAATTCTATCGAACAATGAAATTCGCTCGATGATCACGGCGCTTGGCACGGGTATCGGTGAAGAGTTTAACTTAGAGAAAGCGCGCTATCATAAGATTATTATTATGACGGATGCGGATGTCGACGGTGCGCATATTCGTACACTGTTGTTAACATTCTTCTACCGTTTTATGAAGCCGTTGCTTGAAGCGGGCTATGTGTATGTTGCGCAACCACCTTTGTACAAGGTCGTTCAAGGTAAAAAAGAATACTATTTGTATAATGACGAAGCGTTTGAAAATTTAAAGCGTACAGAATTAAACATGAATCAGAAATTCGAACTCTCACGCTATAAAGGTTTGGGTGAGATGAACGACCATCAGCTTTGGGAGACGACAATGGATCCTGAAAATCGTACGCTTCTCCAAGTATCGTTAATCGATGCAGTAGAAGCGGACCAAACATTTGAAATGTTGATGGGTGATGTCGTTGAGCCACGTAAGAACTTTATCGAAGAAAATGCAAAATACGTACAAAACTTAGACGTTTAGAACAGGAGGGTAATAACAGTGAGTGAAAATATGGAAAATTATCCACAGATAAACATTTCTAAGGAAATGCGAACATCGTTTTTAGATTATGCGATGAGTGTTATCGTATCACGTGCATTACCTGACGTTCGTGACGGTATGAAACCCGTTCACCGTCGTATTTTGTACGGTATGCACGACAATGGTATGACATCGGATAAGCCATTTAAAAAATCTGCACGTATCGTCGGAGATGTCATGGGTAAATATCACCCGCACGGTGACTCTTCAATCTATGATGCGATGGTACGTATGGCTCAACCATTCAGCTATCGCTACCCGCTCGTTGAAGGCCAAGGTAACTTTGGTTCAATGGATGGCGACGGTGCTGCAGCGATGCGTTACACCGAAGCAAAAATGAGTAAAATCTCAATGGAATTAATGCGTGATATTAACAAAGATACGATTGATTTTACGGATAACTATGATGGAAATGAGCGCGAGCCTGTCGTTTTACCGGCGCGTTTCCCGAACTTACTCGTCAATGGTTCAAGTGGTATTGCAGTCGGTATGGCGACAAATATTCCACCGCATAACTTAACAGAAGTCATCAATGCAGTGCTCGATTTTTCTAAAAATCCTGAAATTACGACTGCTGAATTAATGGAACATGTAAAAGGACCAGACTTCCCGACTGCTGGTTTAATTGTCGGAAAATCTGGAATCAGAAAAGCATATGAAACAGGACGCGGCGCAATTTTGATGCGTGCGCGTTGTGAAATTGAAGACATGGGCAAAGGAAAGGAACGCATCAAAATTACTGAAATTCCTTACCAGGTGAACAAAGCGAAGCTCGTTGAGAAAATTTATGAGCTCGCACGCGATAAGAAAATCGAAGGTATTACGGATCTTCGAGACGAAACATCACTTAAAGAAGGCGTTAAGATCATCATCGAGCTTCGTGCCGATAAAAATGCAAACGTCATTTTAAATAACTTATATAAATTAACACCATTGCAAACATCCTTTGGTGTAAACATGTTGGCACTTGTTGATGGCCAACCGCGTGTGCTTGGATTAAGAGATACGCTATATCATTACTTAGAACATCAGAAAGTCGTGTTGCGTCGTCGTACAGCGTTTGAGTTAAAACGTGCACAAGATCGCGCACATATTTTAGAAGGATTAATGATCGCACTCGATAATATCGATGAGATCATTGCGTTGATTCGTGCGAGTGCGAACGACCAAGAAGCAAAAGAAGGCTTGATGGAAAAGTTCGACTTATCAGAACGCCAAGCACAAGCAATCTTGGATATGCGTCTGCGTCGATTAACAGGTTTAGAACGCGATAAAATTCAAGAAGAATATAATGAGCTTATGAAGTTGATTGAAGAACTAAAAGCAATTTTAGCGGATGAAGAGAGATTACTTGAAGTCATCCGTGAAGAATTGATTGATATTCGCGATAAGTATGGCGATGAGCGTCGTACCGAAATCGTTATGGGGTCTGTGATGGATATTGAAGATGAGGATTTAATTCCTGAAGAAGCAATCGTTGTTACGCTGTCGCATAACAACTACATCAAACGCTTGCCATCCGATACGTACCGTGCGCAAAATCGCGGTGGACGTGGTGTTCAAGGAATGAATACAGTTGAAGATGACTTCGTTTCACAGATTGTCTCAATGTCGACGCATGATTTTATCTTGTTCTTTACGAATAAAGGACGCGTTTATCGACTTAAAGGTTATGAGATTCCAGAACTCAGCCGCCAATCTAAAGGTATTCCAATTGTTAATATGCTTGAAATTGATAAGGATGAAAAAATCTCAACGATGATCTCTGTGAAGGATAATACGATTGAAGACCAAACATTATTCTTTGCGACGAAAAACGGTGTCGTCAAACGCACACGATTAAAAGAATTCGAACGCATCAATAAAAATGGTAAAATCGCGATTAATTTCAGAGATGATGATGAGCTACTTGCTGTTAGACTGACGGACGGCACGAAAGATGTGATTCTCGGTACGAATAACGGGTTATTAACGCGATTCAACGAAAATGAGATCCGTATAATGGGCCGTACAGCTGCAGGTATTCGTGGTATCAGATTACGAGAAGGAGATGAAGTTGTCGGTCTTGATGTGTTGACAGAAGAAAAAGATATTTTAGTCATCACAGACAAAGGTTACGGTAAAATTACACCAGAAGAACAGTACCGCATTTCACGCCGTGGTGGCCGCGGAGTGAAAACTGCTACATTAACAGAACGCAACGGTAAGTTAGTGTACATCGGTGCCGTTTTAGGTGATGAAGACTTGATGATCGTGACGGATCACGGCGTCATCATTCGCTTATTGGTCGAAGACATTTCCGTGACAGGCCGTGCAACACAAGGTGTACGTTTGATCCGTTTACTAGATGATCAACACGTCGCAACAGTCACGACAGTTAAAGATGTTGAAGAAGAATTAAAAGAAGTAGAAAAAGAAACAGAATCAGATGATGCCGCAGGCAGTGGTGCTGATGGCACTGGCGACATTGTCGGCCATGGTGGATTGGAAGACTCAGATGTCGCACTAGAAACAGAAATCGACGAAGTCGAAGAAGACTTAGAATCCGATGGAACGGATGAACTGGATGAACCAGGGGATTTAGATGAATCTGGGGATTCTGACGAATAATAACCGAATTTAGATTTTGAAAGCACACGCTTCATTGTGAAGCGTGTGCTTTTGTTTGTTTGCAGGACGTCGTTCGATCCGCGAATAGATGGGAATGTGGTTCTCTTCTATTCGTCAGATCCGCGAATAGATGGGAAGGTGGTTCTCTTCTATTCGTCAAATCCGCGAATAGATGGGAAGGCGGTTCTCTTCTATTCGTCAAACCCGCGAATAGATGGGAATGCCGCTCTCTTCTATTCGTCAAACTCACGAATAGATGGGAATGCGGTTCTCTTCTATTCGTTAGACTCACGAATAGATGGGAATGCCCCTCTCTTCTATTCGTCAAACCCGCGAATAGATGGGAATGCGGTTCTCTTCTATTCGTCAAACTCACGAATAGATGGGAATGTGGTTCTCTTCTATTCGTCAGATCCGCGAATAGATGGGAATGCCCCTCTCTTCTATTCGTCAAACCCGCGAATAGATGGTAAGGCCACCCTCCGCCCGCTCCCACACTCTACCTACCCTCTCAAGCCGCAGGTGCAATAAAGTTATTCAGGAAGTATGGCACGGCGCTGTCAAAATACAACTTCTGCGCCTCGACATATTTTTGTATTTCTTCAAAGAATGCGTCATCGAGCAGTGGGTACAGCACGGTGCGTACTTGATCCAGTACAGAATTGTGGGCAATGACTGCATCTACGCTATTGAGCAATTGTTCAACTATTTTTTCATTGGGCGTAATCCCCATAATGTCTTTATAAATTTGTGCATCTTCTTTAATATCCAACATGTGGTATGGCAATTTCATGTCGATATGGATGCCATCGACAAGTTGTTCATCGTATAATGTCTGAAGTTTATCGTAGTAGATGCCGCTTGTCGTCACTATAATGACGCCTTCAAAACGTTTTCGCACTTGCAAAAGTAATTCTCGAACATCGTCCATCGGGTTGATCAAAAATTCTCCACCGCTAAACATCACTGCATCAAATAAAAATCCACTGCGCTCTAAGTAGTCGTACAGATCTTCATGTGTTTTATACTCCTTAGGGGTGTTCGCAATAATCTCATCGTAATTGTGGCAGCCAAAACACTTGAGTGGGCAACCTGACAACGAATGGATGAGCAATGTCGTATGATTCGGTAAATCTGTAAATGTGCGGATAAAATTATTATAGAGTTTGATGGCGAACGACCTCCTCGAGTACGTCTTTCTCTAAACGTTTACGTCCTGTCCAATCATGACGTCGCGCTTTTGACCAGAAGTTATATTTGCCTTCGTAATATCCATCTTCATCCACTGTTATATTGTTTCTAGAAATCATCTTTAAATATCCAATGACGCGGCTAAACGTGGCGATATCGACAGATTGACAGACTGGGCAGTGTTCAATATCTTTCGCATCTTTCGCAACAATTTTTTGTCCACAACTCATACATGATGTAATTGTCGGCGTCAGTGTAATGTAGTTGATTGGTTTTTCAAAAATCTTATCTAAATATTTCGCGAGTGCGGCAGGTTCTACTTTTGATTCTAAAAAGTGGTGCAACACACTTCCTGATGTTGCGTATCCTTGGAACTCTGCACTATTTTCAAGTTGTGCAAGAAAGTCTTCTTCAGAAAACGGCGTCATGCAACCACTTGTTAAGTATGGGTTCTCACCTTCACCTTGGACGATAATATCTCGATTATTTTCAGCAGCCCATTTTACATCATGTCGTGCAAGTTTAATCGCTGCGTTTTCAGCAGGTGCATACTCAATGCCACATGCAACGTTGTCACGCACAATAAATTCATTGACGACTTCAGTCATATACTGCATAATCTCGTGAGCAACGAACTTGCCTTGTTCATCTTTAATACCATCCGGATATCCCGCATTCATCAACCCTTCATGCATTCCAGTTAGGGCAAACACGTTGAAGTAGTTTTTTAAATCATTATTATAAGCAAAAAACGTCGGATAAAGTTCCTTGTTACTCAAAATCCATTCACGCTTGGCCATATGTGCGTCTTGCATGACTTCTAAATATTCTCGAATTTTATCTTTGAGCAAGTCCATATCATGACCAAATTCCATTAGCACGCGGTTCATGTTTAAGTTCAAGACTTGCACGGCACCGGTTGAACCTGTTGATGAACCAAACACCCCACCGCCAGCACGTGACAATGTTTCTAAGTTAATTTGTAACCGGCAGCAAAGACTGCGACTCACTTCAGGATCTTTCGCTTGGATGTATGGATTGAGTGTTGTGTAATATTCATCTTCGAATGGACGTGTTTTAAAGTTCTCAAAGTACACGCCTCCCCAGTGATACATCTTATCTAGCAGCTCAACAAAAAGTGGGTTCTCATAGTTGAAGTCATCGTCAATTTGTACGGTAAGCAATGGGAATGTAAACGGAATACCACCCTCACCCGTCCCTTCTTTCATCACATCGATAATGGCTTGGTTAATATGGTCAAAATATTCAGATGGAATTTCGTTATATGTGAAACTGCGACCTTCCCCACCAATTACGACATATTCTTCTTTAATTTCCTCAGAAGGTTTTCCAAATTCTAGCGTGATGTTGGAAAAACTACTTTGCGAGCCGGATCTAAGTGGCATATTTAATTCCCAAATCAAACTTTGGAATAATTCAACTAAGTCATGATGTGTATATCGCGTGCCACGAATCTCTTCGTCATATAAATATGAAGCTGTGATTGTAGATAGTTGAGCGAGCATAACTGCACCTGAAACTTGTTGTGAGACGAGTGTAACGACGTTGCTAAAATGACGTAACAAAGTTGATAAACGGCTTGTCGGACGAGATGAAATCATATTTTTTGCAAGCGATGGGATACCTTTCGTTGCGATGTCCATACAGCTGATGGATACACAATAGGGTGCGAGCTGTTTATCGTGTACGTAAATCGTGCCATCGTCGTAAAGTTCTTTTATGCGAGCTGGTAAAATGTGTGTAAATAAAAATTCCTCTTCCGCATGATTCGTCAAGTTATGTCTGAGCAGCGGTAATGAATAGACATAGTTGCTGTTCTCATGCTTAAGAAAGTCGGTCTGTTTCGTTGACTCGTTTGACGTAAATTTGCGAATGATGTCTGTTGTATTTGTGAACATAGTTGTATTCCCCTTTTTGTTTTGATGAATTCTGCTTCACCTTAACACAATATATAGTGGTCATCTGTGATTAAAATCACTACATATTGATATTTCCTAAAAATTTAGATAATATTTTTCTAATTAACAGAACCCGCATAGCCTCATCAACACACGCATCAAGATGCTATAATGACATTAAGATTACTCAGTAAGGGAGATACGTATCAGATGACGAATCAGCAATCTTTCGGAAAATACGCAACAATTATTGCACTGCTTGGTGAAGAACAGGCTGCTCAACTATTACCTGACTTCAAAAATTATAAAGTTGTGTCTGGAAAAGTGGGGACGATGGATCTTAAAAAGGTCATCTCATCAGTTGAAACAGCAGCAAAGCGCAACAATGTCATCGATGAGTCGGTTTATAGAGAAACGCATGCACTGTATCATGCAATAATTGAAGCAGCTGAAGGCGTGACGCGCGGAAAATTAAGCGTTGGTGATATTATGCGTACAGTTGGGTTAAGTTTTTCAGTCGTTCGTGGACGTCCTTATCAAGAACAAACAGAAGGTGAGTGGATTGCCGTCTGCTTTTACGGAACGATTGGGGCACCGATTAGAGGTAAGGAACATGAGACGCTCGGCCTTGGAATCAATCATATTTAATTCTCATTGAACAGATAAAACACTATGCTATAATTGACCTAGTGATTAGCCATTAGAGAACGACTAGAGACAATTGAATACGTCTATTTAGATATTAGTGATTAGAGACAATATTTTGCCTACCAACGGGTGGAGTATGTCTTTTTTTATATTTATAGGAGGATTGGTCATGATTTTGAAGCTAACAGGTAATGATTTAACAATCGAAAAAATGCGTGAATTTTATGCCTCACCAAATGCACAAGTTGAAATAACAGAAGATGCATACGCACGTGTCGATGCAGCGAAGCGCATCGTACAGACAATCATTGATAATGAGCGTGTTATCTACGGTATTACAACAGGGTTTGGTTTGTTCTGTGATGTCTTTATTTCAAAAGATAAAACTGCCGAGTTGCAAGTGAACTTGATTCGCTCACATGCAGTCGGTGTGGGTAAACCATTTGCGCAAAATACAGTACTCGGGATGATGATCATGCGTCTTAACACGATGCTAAAAGGTCATTCGGGTGTATCTCGCGCCCTTGTAAATCAGCTCAAAACATTTATTAATCATAGAATTATTCCACACATACCAGAACAAGGTTCACTCGGTGCATCCGGTGACCTCGCGCCCCTATCGCACTTAGCCATTGCACTTATTGGTGAAGGCAAAGTATATTACGAAGATAAACTACGTCCGACCGCTGAAGTACTGGCGTCACTCAACATCGAGCCGCATGTGCTCGAAGCGAAAGAAGGTCTCGCACTCATCAACGGGACACAGCCGATGACATCACAAGGGGTAATCAACTACATCGAAGCAGAACAGCTGATGCATGACAGCATGTGGATCGCATCACTCACACATCAAGCGTTGAATGGGATTACTGATGCATACAATGCGAAAATTCATACATCTCGCGGCTACAAAGAATCCATTCATGTTGCAGAGACGATGCTCGATTGGCTAGAAGGTTCTGAACTGACGACGCGTCAAGGTGAAATGCGTGTACAAGATGCGTATTCTCTAAGATGTATTCCGCAAGTGCATGGTGCATCGCTTCAAACATTGGCATACGTCAAGGATAAGCTAGAAATTGAAATGAATGCAGCGAACGACAACCCATTGATTTTCAGTGAAGAAGAAGTGTTCTCTGGTGGTAACTTCCACGGCCAACCGATTGCGATTGCCATGGACTTACTTAAAATTGGTATCGCAGAGATTTCAAATATTTCAGAACGACGTATCGAACGTCTCGTGAACCCACAGTTAAACAATGATTTACCTGCATTCCTATCACCTGAAGAAGGATTCCAGTCGGGAGCAATGATTTTACAGTATATGGCAGCATCCCTTGTGTCTGAAAATAAAACACTCGCACATCCTGCAAGTGTAGATTCTATCCCGTCATCAGCGAACCAGGAAGATCACGTGTCAATGGGTACAATTGGTGCACGTCATTGCAAAGACATCGTGGACAACGTGCGCAATGTCCTCGCCACTGAGCTCTTTATCGCGTTGACTGCTGTGGAAATTAAAGGTGCTGATAAACTATCACCGAAGACGAAAGCAAAGTTTGACGAATATCGTGAGATTGTAGAATTTATGCATAAAGATCGTGTGTTCTCTGAAGATATCAATGCGGTAAGCGAGCAATTACGAATTATTAAATAATGTATACTAATCATTAAAGGAGTGACTGAAATGTCGAGAGTAATTAGAGCAAAAAAAGGTTTAGAGATTGAATGTAAAGGTTGGGAACAAGAAGCTGCACTGCGTATGTTGTATAACAACTTGGATCCTGAAGTTGCGGAGCGTCCGGAAGACCTCGTCGTCTATGGTGGTATCGGTAAAGCAGCGCGTAACTGGGAATCTTTTGAAGCGATTGAAAATACGCTGCGTAACTTAGAAAAAGACGAAACAATGCTCGTGCAGTCAGGTAAGCCGGTTGCAGTATTCAAAACACATGAAGAAGCGCCGCGTGTTCTTTTATCGAACTCGGTACTCGTACCTAAATGGGCAAACTGGGAGCACTTCAATGAACTCGATAAGAAAGGCTTGATGATGTACGGTCAGATGACTGCGGGTTCATGGATTTACATCGGTTCTCAAGGGATTGTTCAAGGGACGTACGAAACATTTGCTGAACTCGCAAACCAAAACTTTGGCGGTTCTCTAAAAGGGACGATTTCACTCACCGCTGGACTCGGTGGTATGGGTGGTGCACAGCCGCTCGCTGTGACGATGAACGAAGGTGTTGTCATCTGTGTAGAAGTCGATGAAACACGAATCGATAAACGTCTCGAAACACGTTACTTAGACACGAAGACGGATTCATTGGATGAAGCAATCAAGATGGCAGAAGAAGCACGCGACAAAGGGGAAGCATTATCAATCGGATTGCTCGGAAACGCAGCAGAGATTTTGCCAGAGATATTAAATCGCGATGTGAAAATTGATGTCGTGACGGACCAGACGTCTGCGCATGACCCACTAAATGGTTACTTACCTGAAGGATTTACGCTTGCAGAAGGTGAAGCGATGCGTCAGTCAGACCCGAAAGAATTTGTGAAATTAGCTTCAGCATCTATGGCGAAGCATGTTCAAGCAATGCTTGATTTCAAAGATAAAGGCGCAATCGTATTCGATTATGGAAACAACATCCGACAAGTGGCATTTGATGAAGGTGTGACAAATGCATTTGATTTTCCTGGATTTGTCCCAGCATACATTCGCCCACTCTTCTGCGAAGGTAAAGGACCATTTAGATTTGCAGCACTTAGTGGGGATCCGAAAGATATCGAAGTAGCGGATGCTAAGATGCGTGAACTATTCCCAGAAGATGAAAAACTGATGCGTTGGTTAGATATGGCACAGGAAAAAATTGCTTTCCAAGGCTTGCCTTCACGCATCGCTTGGCTCGGTTATGGAGACCGTGCGAAGATGGGTCTTGCCCTCAATGAACTCGTTCGAACTGGAGAAATTTCTGCACCGATCGTTATCGGGCGTGACCATTTAGATTCTGGTTCTGTTGCAAGTCCGAACAGAGAGACAGAAGCGATGAAAGACGGCAGTGATGCAGTTGGTGACTGGGCAATTTTAAATGCGCTTGTGAATACAGCTGCCGGCGGCTCTTGGATTTCAGTTCACCACGGCGGTGGTGTCGGCATGGGTTATTCTCTACATGCTGGTCTCGTTGTTGTCGCAGATGGTACAGACAATGCAGAGCGTCGTTTAGGACGTGTACTGACAAGTGACCCGGGTATGGGTGTTGCGCGTCACGTCGATGCAGGTTATGACATAGCGATAGAAACAGCAAAGGAAAAAGGCGTCCACATTCCAATGATGAAGGAGCAAGAGTAATGAATGATGTAATCATTAAAAATATAGGCAGCTTATTATTGCCAAAGAAAACTGATAAAGCACTAAAAGGTGCTGAGATGGATGAACTGACGATTGTTGAAGATGCGATCGTTGTCGTAAAAGATGGGAAGGTCGTTTACGCTGGTGCGAAGACGGATGACTACGAAGCAAAATCGACAATTGACGCAGAAGGCATGGTCGTATCCCCTGCCCTCGTTGATCCACACACACATGTTGTGCACGGTGGTTCACGTGAGCATGAAGCGGCATTGAAACGCCAAGGCGTCGATTACCTTGAGATTTTACGACAAGGTGGCGGTATTTTAAAAACGGTTGAGCAGACACGTGCAGCATCAGAGCAAGAGTTGTTCGACAAAGCGTCTAAAAATATTACACGCATGATTCAACATGGTGTTTTATCGGTTGAAAGTAAGTCTGGTTACGGGTTAGATAAAGAGAATGAATTGAAGCAGCTAAAAGTATCGAAAGTGTTAGAAGAATCATTTCCGATTGAAATGAAACATACGTTTTTAGGGCCACACGCAATTCCTAAAGGCCGTGAGTCTGAAGAATTTTTAGATGAGATGATTGCGCTTTTAGATGATGTTAAAGACTACGCGGACTTTGCAGATATCTTTACTGAAACGGCAGTATTTTCAGTTGAACAGTCGAGAAGATACATGGAAGCGGCGAACGAAAAAGGTTTCAAAGTAAAAATTCATGCAGACGAAATCGATCCGCTGGGTGGACTTGAATTAGCGATTGAACAAAACGCCATTTCAGCAGATCACTTAGTTGCTGCAAGTGACGAAGGTAAATCACAGCTGAAAGATTCGGATATCGTGGCGGTGTTACTGCCTGGTACGACGTTCTATCTCGGTAAAAATGAATTTGCGGATGCACGTGGTATGATTGATGGTGGTGGTGCTGTTTCAATCGCGACGGACTACAACCCAGGCTCTTGTGTCACAGATAACCTACAGATGATCATGGCAATCGCAGGGCTTAAGCTGAAGATGACGCCGAATGAGATTTGGAATGCAGTCACGGTGAATGCAGCGAAAGCGATTGGTTCTGACCGTGGTACACTCGATGCTGGTGACGATGCAAACCTCGTCATTTGGGATGCACCAAACCATGAGTACATTCCATATCATTATGGTGTGAATCATGCGCACACGGTGATGGCGAACGGCAACGTCGTCTACACACGTCCTGGTTTAATTTGGTAGCAAAATCACATCAACAGTTGATTTTATCTTGTGGACGACTTATAATGGCCTCAAGTTAATAGATTCACTTACAGATAAAGTAATACATGAGTATGCATATAGAGAGGTTGCGGTTGGTGGAAGCAACACGTGAAAATGTATGAAGTTCTGTCTATAACAGTTAAGTGACGGCATGACGCCGATATGATGAATGAAGATAATATGCGACTGGGCATATTAAATAAGGGTGGCAACACGTAGACCACGTCCCTCACACAGGGACGTGGTCTATTTTTATATATAAAAACAATTAAGGAGTGAGTCTGATGTTGGACATCAAACGTATTAGACAAGAAACAGAAGATGTAAAAGCACGAGTGGCAAAGCGTGGTGACGATGCATCAGTCATCGATGAGATTATCAATCTGGATGAAAAACGCCGTGAATTGATTCAGCAGACTGAGGCGTTAAAGAGTAAGCGTAACAAAGCTTCTGAAGAAATTGCACAGAAAAAACGCAACAAAGAGAATGCAGATGATGCCATCCAGGCGATGCGTGATGTCGGTGAGGAAATCTCTGCAATTGATCAACAGTTAAACGAAACAGAAGCAGCTTTCAAAGATAAAATGAGTCGCGTAGCGAACTTGATTCATGACGATGTACCAGTTGGCAAAGATGACACGGAAAACGTTGAAGTTCGTAAAACAGGTACGCCACGTGAATTCGATTTTGATGTGAAAGCACACTGGGACATTTTAGATGATTTAGAAATGGCGGATTTTGAGCGTGCAGCTCGCGTGTCAGGTGCGCGCTTCGTGTTTTTAACGGGTGAAGGTGCTCGACTTGAGCGCGCACTGATGAACTTCATGTTAGATGTACACGGAAAAAATGGTTATCGCGAGATGATGACACCGCAAATCGTCAAGAGTGAAGCGATGTTTGGAACGGGTCAATTACCGAAATTTGAAGAAGATTTATTTAAAATCGACGGTGAAGCGATGTACACAATTCCGACTTCAGAAGTGACATTGACGAACTTCCACCGTGAAGAAACACTATCTGGCGATGCCCTACCGAAAAAATTCACAGCGCAGACGGCGTGCTTTAGAAGTGAAGCGGGATCAGCGGGTCGTGACACGAGAGGTCTCATTCGCCTGCATCAGTTCAACAAAGTTGAGATGGTAAGAATCGAACATCCAGATCATTCTTGGGGTGCGCTTGAAGAGATGACAGAACATGCAGAGAACATTTTAAATCTGCTTGAAATTCCACATCGTACAGTGCTGTTATGTACGGGTGATATCGGCTTTGGCTCAGCGAAAACGTATGATGTTGAAGTGTGGTTGCCAAGCTATAATGATTACAAAGAAATCAGTTCAATATCAAACATGACAGATTTCCAAGCGAGACGTGCGAACATTAAATTTAAACAAGATAAAGATGCGAAACCAAAATTTGTTCACACATTAAATGGTAGTGGACTTGCCGTCGGCCGTACGATGGCAGCAATCATAGAAAACTATCAAAATGAAGATGGCACGGTGACTGTACCAGAGGTGCTCGTACCATATTTAGGTGGCACAAAGGTATTAAAAAAGTTATAATATAGTAAGTACAAGCTCCTAGCGATATTAGGAGCTTTATTTAGTATATAGGAGTGTTGCTTTTTGCGACCGAAAGTTCCATTGTGGTATTTACTCGTTGTTATCGCCATTGGATTTCTATTTTTATTTGTCACTGAAATCACATTGGTTCTCGGCATGTTGATTTTGCCATTCTCACTTTATTATTTAGTCAGTCTTAAACATAAATCAGCCTATCACTTTTGGCTGACATTCATTAGCTTTTTGCTGCCTGTATTCTTTTTTATGTCGCCGTTCTCTTGGATTTCACTCGTGTTAATGTATGCGCTCGCGTATGTTCTAGAATTTACGCTCAGAAGTAAATATACACAAGAATATACGATATTTATAGCAACAGCGGTCATGACGATTATCGTGATTGGTGGATTGAATTTACTTCAAGTATTCAATGTGATTCCGCCGCTCGGACAGATTTGGGCATCGCTCGTTTCTTGGTATAATGAACAGATGGAATTAACAGGTATGTCTTCATTAGTTGATGTAGAAATGATCAACACAAGTCTGCAAGTTTTTTACATGAACTTACAAGGACAAATCACGATTTATTCGATGATTATTGTCACTGTTAGTGTTCTCATTCTGAGATGGTTGCTTGGCCAAAACGATGAGATTAAACTTTGGCCAGCTAAGTCGTTTAAAGATTGGGCATTTCCAAGACCGATTATGTACTTATTCTTTGTGTTTTTCTTGATTTCATTCTTCATGAGCCCATCGCGTGACGACGTCTTTTACGGTATAGTTTCAAACATTGTCTTCGTTCTGGAATGGTTGTTATTCGTACACGGACTTGCATTCGTCTACTTCGTATTAAGAGAAAAGAAAGTGCATGTTGCAATATCGATTTTACTCCTCATTCCACTCATTGTGTTAAGACCAATTACAATGTTGATCGGGTTGTTTGAAATGGTATTTAGAATTAGAATGTGGATAATTATGAAAAGGAAGTGATGAAATGTTTAAAGTAATGAACAAGCGTAAGATTTATATTCCCGTTGGCATTCTTGTCACACATTTAATATTAAATGCCATCATGATATATGCATATAACATCACTGTAGCCGTTGTTTTTTCTATCGTTACGGCAATCATAATTATACTCGTATTTTATTATTTACATCGAACAATTCTTGATATGGAGTCACGACTTCAGTACACCGTCGATCAGATTGTCGGGGGCAAGCAACTGACTGTCGATACGATGCCTGTCGGTTTGATTGTGTTAAATGACAACGATGAAATCGAATGGATGAACAACTATATCGGTTCAATTTTGTCTGAAGATGCACTCGGGCAGCATATCAATTTGATTTTCCCAAATATATTAACGTCTTTCCGTTTAAATAACTTAACTGTTGTCGATAGTACATACCAAAATCACAGTTTCCGTGTGTATCATGATTCAGACTTCAACACGTTACAAATGGTCAATATTACAGGCTATAAAAATAAGCAACAAGAGCTTGAAGATAAACGACCAACCATTGGTATTTTATTTTTAGATAACTATGACGAAGTGACTCAAAATATGGCGGAGTCTTTAAAAAGTGAATTAAACAACTTGATCACTGGATTGATTCATGAATGGGCAGCGACACACAACGTCTACTTACGTCGTTTCTCACAAGACAGATTTCTCCTGTTACTCAATGCAGAAAGCTTGGCTGCTATAGAAGAAACTCGCTTTAGCCTACTCGACAAAGTGCGTATGGAAACGTCAGAAATCGGTGCGCAGATTACACTGAGTATCGGTTTTGGTGAGGGCAGTGACTCGTATATTGATGTTGGCGATCTTGCGCAGAGAAGCTTAGATCTCGCACTTGGGCGCGGTGGTGACCAAGTTGCAATCAAGCGTTATAACGGAGATGCACGCTTTTATGGTGGTAAGACAGACCCGATGGAGAAGCGTACGCGCGTGCGTGCACGAGTTGTCTCCCATGCACTCCGTGACATTCTACTTGAAGGTAGCAACGTCATTATTATGGGGCATAAGCGTCCGGACATGGACTCTATTGGGGCAGCACTCGGTGTTGCGAGACTTGCTGAGATGAATGGTCTTGATGCGCGAATTATATTAAACGAAGATGATCTGGATGAGACGATTTCGCGTGTGATGAAAGAAGTTGAAAAACATGAAGACATTTACTCGCGCTTTGTGTCGAGTGATGATGCTTGGGATCATTTACACACGGATACGACGGTCGTTGTCGTGGATACGCATCGACCAGTCATGGTACAAGATGAGCTTATTTTAAATAAAGCAAACCGTAAAGTCGTGATTGATCACCACAGACGTAGCGACGACTTTTTATCGAATCCATTGCTTGTATACCTTGAACCGTATGCATCGAGTGCGAGTGAGTTAGTGGCTGAGTTGCTTGAATACCAGGCATCAGAAGGTAAACTCAAGCGCATCGAGTCATCGGTCATGCTTGCAGGTATTATTGTAGACACACGTAACTTTACGTTGCGCACAGGGTCTCGAACGTTTGATGCGGCGAGTTTCTTACGCTCAAATTCAGCAGATCCTGTGTTGGCACATGGATTCTTAAAAGACGATATCGATACGTATATTGCACGTGTTGATTTAATCAAGGCTGCCTCAATATGGGACAGTGGTGTCGCGGTCGTTAAAGCAGATCCGACAGATACGTATCACCCAGTCACTGTTGCGCAAGCAGCTGATGAACTGTTAAAAATCGAAGGTGTTCAAGCATCGTTTGTCATGGCAGTACGTGAAGATGATTCAATCGGTGTATCCGCGCGTTCATTAGGAGAAATGAATGTCCAAATCATCATGGAATCATTAAATGGTGGGGGTCATTTAACAAATGCTGCAACGCGTTTTGTTGGTGTCTCGCTTGATGAAGCGTATGATCTATTAGTAGAGGCAATAAAGAAGAGTATTGAAGAAAGAGGGTCAGAAACATGAAAGTAATTTTTCTACAAGATGTTAAAAACCAAGGTAAAAAAGGTGAAGTAAAAGAAGTATCGACAGGTTATGCGCAAAACTTCTTAATTAAAAAGGGATTGGCTGAAGAAGCAAATGCTAAAAACTTAGCGCGTCTTGAGCGTGAAAATCTCGACAAACAACAACAAGCAGAACAAGATTTAGTGGATGCAAAATTGTTTAAAGAAGAACTTGAGCAAATTGAAGTTGAAATTAAAACGAAAAGCGGCGAAGGTGGTCGCCTATTTGGTTCCATCAGTTCAAAGCAAGTCATCGAAGCGTTTAAATCACAGCATGATATTAAGCTGGATAAGCGCAAACTCGATATGTCAGAACCTTTAAAATCTCTCGGGTATCACAAGATAAATATTAAACTACACCCAGAGGTCAACGCGACAGTCAAAGTTCACGTTAAAGAACAGTAAAGGATGTGTGTCCATGCAACCGAATCAGCAATTGCCACATGATTTGCAAGCTGAAATGTCTGTCCTTGGCGCACTGCTCATGAATGAACAGTTACTGTATAGCGATGTCGTGCCACTTGAACCGGATGATTTCTTTGATCAGCGTTTCAAGGAGATTTATGGTGCGATTTTAAGGTTGAATGAGAACAATAAACCAGTTGATGCAACAACGGTTGTGGACCAGTTGCAAGAAGATCAAAAATTACAATTTGTTGATCCGGGTTTACTTATTGAAATCATGGATGCGACACCGACAATTCGAAACTATCCAGATTACGTCGCAATCGTTAAAGAGCACAGCACACGTCGTACACTGATCGATACGGCAGAGATGATTATTGAAAATAGTAAAAATGCATCAGTTGAACTGGAAGATGTGCTAACGGATGCAGAGTCATCCGTCATGCGTGTGTCTCAAGCGACGAGCAAAAATGATTTCAGAAGGATGGATACCATTCTTCCTGAACTGTATCAGCATGCGGAAGAGATTAACAAAACCAAGGGCGAAGTAACAGGTATTCCGAGTGGATACCGCGCAATTGACAGCATGACGAGTGGTTTTGGTCGCAATGACTTAATTATTTTAGCGGCCCGTCCATCGATGGGTAAAACAGCATTTGCACTGAATATTGCAGAGCATGTCGGATCGAGTGACCAAAATTATAACGTCGCTGTCTTCTCGCTTGAGATGGGTGCTGAGCAGCTTGTCTCACGAATGATTGCATCAAAAGGAAATATCGATGCATCGAAATTGCGTGCAGGTGGATTCGACCGCGATGATTGGGCGAAGTTCCAGATGGCAATTCGTGAATTATCGCGCTCGAGAATTTTTATCGATGATACGCCGGGTATTCGAATCAATGAAATTCGCTCGAAATGTGTGCGCTTGAAACAGCAGGAAAAGCATTTGGATATGATTATCATTGACTACTTGCAGCTCATCCAAGGTTCTTCGACACGTCGCAATGAAAACCGTCAGCAAGAAGTTTCTGAAATTTCACGTATGTTAAAGGGGCTTGCACGTGAAATTGGTGCGCCTGTTATCGCATTATCACAGCTCTCACGTGGTGTTGAGTCCAGACAAGATAAACGTCCGATGATGAGTGACTTGCGTGAATCAGGTTCGATTGAGCAAGATGCGGATATCGTGTCGTTCCTATACCGCGATGATTATTATAACCGTGGCGAAGGTGAAGAAGGCGATGCGTCACAACTGGATACGAGTGAAGTCGAACTGCTGATTGCAAAGCATCGTAACGGTCCGACAGGCACAGCAAAATTAATATTTAACAAAAAATATAGTAAATTCTTAGACCAAGAAAACTTTGATCGAGAAATTTAACGAACATTTTTTGAGCGATTCTCTGAAAATGTTCGTCTTTTAATTGATTTTTACATTTGAAACTGGTAGAATAATTAGCGGTAAAAAAAGTAAAGTTATGGAGGATTTATATGACAGGCATAGTTGTAGTCGGTACCCAATGGGGCGATGAAGGTAAAGGTAAAATTACGGATTTCTTGAGTAAGAACGCGCATGTCATTGCTCGTTTTTCAGGCGGTAATAATGCGGGACATACGATTCAATTTGATGGAGAAACGTATAAGCTACACCTCATTCCATCTGGTATCTTTTACAAAGACAAATTATCGGTCATCGGTAATGGTGTCGTATTAGATCCACTCTCTTTAATCAAAGAATTAGACGGTTTAATTGCGCGCGGTATTCCGGTCGATAACTTACGAATTTCAAACCGTGCACAGGTGATTTTGCCCTACCACATCCTTTTAGATGAACTGGAAGAAGAAGCGCGTGGAGACGATAAAATCGGTACGACGAAGCGCGGTATCGGTCCATGTTATGTCGATAAGGCAGCGCGTTCAGGTATTCGTGTCGGAGATTTTATTGATAACGAAACATTTAAAGAAAAATTAAAGCAAAACTTAGATGCAAAGAACAAGTTGTTCAAAGCGTTGTATGACCATGGTGGTTTATCATTTGATGAAATTTATGATGATTATATAGCTGCTGCAGACCGTTTGCGTCCATACGTAACGGATACTGCTAAAGTGCTAGACGATGCACTCGTCAATAATGAATCGGTATTGTTTGAAGGTGCACAAGGGGTAATGCTCGATATCGATCATGGTACATATCCATTTGTTACAAGTTCAAACCCTGTCGCTGGTAACGTTACAGTCGGCTGTGGTGTTGGCCCGACATTCGTTAAACATGTCGTCGGTGTATCTAAGGCATATACATCACGCGTTGGTGATGGTCCATTCCCAACAGAATTATTTGACGAGAATGGCGATCACATCCGTGAGATCGGTCGCGAATATGGAACGACCACAGGTCGTCCACGCCGCATCGGTTGGTTCGATAGTGTTGTTGTGCGTCACGCGCGTCGTGTCAGCGGGATTACGGACTTATCATTAAACAGTATCGATGTATTGAGCGGATTAAAAACGGTCAAGATTTGTACATCATACAAAATCGATGGTAAAGAAGTGACTGAATACCCTGCGACGCTTGCAGAACTTAAGCGCGCAGAGCCGGTGTTCGTTGAATTACCGGGTTGGGACGAAGACATTACAAATGTAAAAACATTAGATGAATTACCAGACAATGCTCGCAATTATTTAGAAGAGATCGAACGATTATGCGGCGTACCAATCTCAATTTTCTCAGTTGGTCCAGATCGTAACCAAACAAACTTATTAAAATCATTTGATTAATTCATTTGTATTCCGTTTCATGTTGAAAAATATGTGAAGCGGAATATTTTTTTGTAAAATAATATTGCATTCTGTGTTGTGTTAATGTTATAATTATTTTTGTTCTGATAAAAATCAATTGAAGATATGGCCCCTTGGTCAAGCGGTTAAGACACCGCCCTTTCACGGCGGTAACACGGGTTCGAATCCCGTAGGGGTCACTTTTTTAAAATTTTATAATCTAACATAATGGTCCCGTGGTGTAGCGGTTAACATGCCTGCCTGTCACGCAGGAGATCGCGGGTTCGATTCCCGTCGGGACCGCTTTATAACATGAGCTTGGAAACCTTAGCAAAAGGATTCCAAGCTTTTTTATGTGTGCGTCTATCCACACAAATCCCATCACAATGGCACTTGATGGAAGTAAACCGCTAAAAATGTTACATTTATAGTGATCCTAAAAAAAGAATTGTTGGAATGGAGGTCTATCATGGCCAAGAAAATTGTCGTTGTTGACGATGAAAAACCAATTGCAGATATTATAGAATACAACTTGCAAAAAGAAGGTTTTGAAGTTCATGTTGCCTATAGTGGAAATGAGGCGTTAGATCTTATATTAGAAATCGTACCGGATTTAGTGTTACTTGATATTATGTTACCAGGTATGGACGGTATGGAAGTATGTCGTGAAGTACGTAAAAAACATGATATGCCAATCATTATGTTAACTGCAAAAGATTCCGAAATCGATAAAGTGCTCGGTCTCGAACTCGGTGCGGATGATTACGTGACAAAGCCGTTTTCTACACGTGAACTGATCGCACGTGTGAAAGCGAATGTTCGACGTACACATGCGACGAAAGATGTTGAGGAAACGAAATCTAAAAATATCGAAATTAATGAGATCACAATCATGCCTGAACAATACATCATTAAGAAAAATAATGAAGTAGTAGACTTAACACATCGTGAATTTGAATTGTTCTATTATTTAGCGCAAAACTTATCACAAGTGTTAACACGTGAACATTTATTAGAAGTAGTTTGGGGTTATGATTACTTCGGTGATGTGCGTACGGTCGACGTAACGATTCGTCGTTTACGTGAAAAGATTGAAACGGACCCATCCTCACCCGAGTATATATTAACACGTCGAGGTGTTGGTTATTATGTCCCAGGTGATGCTTAAGTAAGGGGCATTGATAGATGAAACAGTTTTTTAAAAACCTACAATCATTACAGATAAAAATCGTCTTGATCTATGTCCTGCTCATTGTCATTGGTATGCAAATTATCGGCTTATTCTTCACCAATACGCTTGAACGTCAGCTGACGGAGAACTTTAAAGACAATATTTCTGCGCAAGCGACGACAATTCAAAGTCGTATACAAAGTTTGTACGAAGAATACGAGGAAGATGTAGACACGCTCCAAGATGAGCTATCTGTCGTACTCAGAGATTATAGCAACCGGACAGAGATTAACGAGATTCGCTTCGTCAATGTCGACAATATTCTACTCGCGACGAGCTCTTTATCGAATGAATCACTCGTCAACACACGTGTTTCGATGCCGACAACGGCTGAGGCACTGCAGACGGGAACGCAAAATGAAGAGATCTATTTAAATGTGGAGAGCAATAATCAACGCGTATGGATTTTGAATCAACCGGTCTATGTTGACGGGTCTCTTGTCGGTGTTATTTATATCGCTTCTCATATCGAAGCAATATTCATACAGCTTGATCAAATTAATAATATTTTCATCATCGCGACCGGGATCGCTTTAGTTATTACAGTATTGCTCGGTTTCTTTATTGCGCGTACGATTACGAAGCCGATTATGGATATGAGAAACCAAGCACTGCAAATGAGTGAAGGTGACTATACGTCGCGCGTTAAAGTATACAGTAAAGATGAGATTGGTGAACTGGCGGAAGGGTTTAATATACTGAGCAAGCGTGTGCAAGAGGCACAGGCAAACACAGAGAGTGAGAAGAACCGTTTGGACTCAGTCATCACCCACATGTCAGATGGGGTACTAGCGACAGACCGTCGTGGTCGTGTGCGCGTTGTGAACGCCATGGCGATGTACATGCTTGGTAAAACGGAAGAAGAAGTGTATAACCAAGACTTGATGACATTGCTCAACCTAAATGAAGAAATGGATCTTGAAGATATTAAAAAAGAAATATCTGAGCGTACTGTGACGGGATTAGCAGAGGATTCGCGTTTCTCTAGTATCCGGATTTCATTCTCAGCAATCGTTAAAGATACGGGTTTCATCAATGGTTATATCGCTGTGCTGCACGATGTGACGGAGCAGGAAAAAGTGGATAATGAGCGCCGTGAATTCGTTGCGAATGTTTCGCATGAGTTGCGTACACCACTGACGAGTATGAAGAGTTACATTGAAGCGCTGCAAGATGGTGCATATAAGGATGAAGTACTTGCGACGAAGTTTCTCGGTGTGACAAGAGATGAAACGGATCGTATGAGTCGACTCGTTGAAGATTTACTTCAGCTTTCGCGCATGGATAATGATGCGGAGGAAATATCGCGTGAACTTGTTGACTTCAATTCATTCTTAAATCGCATCGTCGATCGATTTGAAATGTCACATAAAGATACCGTAACGTTTATCCGCACTTTTCCAGATGAAGCAATATTCACAGAAATTGCGCTAGATAAAATGATGCAAGTATTGGACAACGTCATTACTAACGCAATTAAGTATTCGAATAATACGGATAAGCGTGTCGAGATTAGACTCAGACAAAATAAGTTATATAACCGTTTAACGCTGCAGATTAAAGATAATGGTCTCGGTATACCTGCGGGTAAAATCAATCGAATCTTTGACCGCTTCTACCGCGTCGACAAAGGTCGAGCACGTAAAATGGGTGGGACAGGTTTAGGTTTAGCAATTTCGAAGGAAATTATTGAGGCACACGAGGGTAAGATTTGGGCAAGTAGTATTGAGACAGAAGGGACAAGCATCTACATTAACTTACCGATTATGAATATTGATGAGGATGATTGGGATGATTAAAAATATTTTAAAAAGCCTCTTCCTTTTCTTACTTGTCATATCGAGTCTTGTGCTAACCGTACTCGTCTGGCGTTATGAGAGAGACTTCTCTGAAGTGGAGACATCGCTTACTGCCTTACCCAATACAGGATATGGAGAGCAAGTCGAATTTTCTCAGATTATTCGACCGTACCAATATGTCTTGATCGACGGAAATGAAGTGAATGGCACGCAGGATATCAGTGCCATGAATACAGCATTAAATACAGAGTTGTCATCATCTGAAGTTGAATCATTACAGATGGACACAGACTTATCGTCTGTCGATCATGTCATCTCCGATATCGATGCCCAGCACTTTTTAATATTAGATTTTATGACAGATATCCCAGTAAAAACATTTCTCGCTGCTTATGGTATCGATTATGAAGGCTTTGACCCGCGTGGTAACTTAAACCGTGCCATCATCGATTTACAGGATAATGAGGCAGAGTTATATCTCATCGATAAAAGTAATCAGAATACAACGTTTGTCAATGTCGAGATAAATTCATCGGCTATCATTGATATTTTATCGTCAGAACAGACCTCGTTTGAAAGATTCTCGAGTATTATTACAAATAGTAGCAACGCATCGAGACTGACATCGATTTATAGTCCGAGTGCACCAGCAAGTATGAATCGTGAAATGTTCATCTCTTCAATGATGAGTGTTGAACAGTTAAACCAAGTCATGTTTTTATACAATGATTATTCGAGCTCAAACCAGAATGGTATCACGGTGTATGAAAATGACCAGGTAGCGACATATTACAATAATGAAACGTTCCGTTACCTGTATCAAAATAAGCATGAAGAAGAATCTTCATCAATGAACGATCATGTAACGATTCGAAAAAACTTTGATTTTCTTAATTCACACCGTTCGATGAACAGCGCATCGATTATATTCGACTATAATTCAGATAACAGCGAACTCGTATTAAGAGAGTCTATCGATGGGAAGCTCGTTTTTAGTGATGAAATTAACAATACGACTGTTGTGCGTGATGGTATCGATGAAATTTATGAGTTTCAACGGATGCAATTGCGTATGAGCACACAGATTCCATCTCAAGATTCAGTTGAATTACCGAATATTGAGACCGTCCGCTATGATATCGCAAATAGTGATGATTTGAGTTTGCAGTTTGTAACGAACTTTGTTTTGGGCTATAATATGCGCTTTTCAGAAGAACAGTCTGAACTGAATCTCGTGACATTTACGCCTTCATGGTTCATCTTGTATGATGGTGAATGGATGCGTTATGAGGAAGGTGGGCTCAACTAATGGATTGGAAACTCACCGTAAATATTTATATCGTCGTGTTCCTTTTGCTCAACATTACTCTGGGTTATATTTTGTACAGCAATTATGATGAAAATTCAGACGTTTTACAATCGACAGAGTCTACACTAGAAGATGCAAATATTGAAATAGAACAAATCGTCATGGCACCTGAAGAAGGTGTACCACAGGCGACCGCTTCAATGTATGAGTTTACTGCGGAAAATACGGCAACACAGACGGACTTTGTCGTGTCGGATGATAATTATACGATTACTTATGATGTGTCTGCAGAAGATATTTCAATGGATTTAGAAATACTTGCTGAGTATAAAGAAGTAAACATTTTCAACGGTACGAGCTACCGTTACAGTGAAGCAGTGAGTGATATGACGCATCAAGTATTTTTACAGTATTACAATGGATTTCCAATATTTGATGCATCATCTGCAAAGCTGACAATGACCGGTGAAAATCGTACGGTTGAAACATATGAACAGTCTTTATTGCATAACTTTGAAGAAGTAGAGACGTTGTTTGTCGATGCGATTATCACACCTCAAGGCATCGTGGAATCGATGTATACGAGAGGTTTTATAGAAGAGAATTCAATCATTGAATTAATACAAATCGGTTATGATACGGTGACAGTTGAAGAAGGTCGTGTGCTGTTACGACCAGCATACGAAGTGATCGTCGTTGATGAAGTCGGTAACGAAAGACAGTTCGTTGTCGATGCAATTAGTTTAACCGGGGCAATTAGAGAAAGAGAGTGAATGGTATGAGGATGAGCGTTCTAGCGAGTGGCTCAACAGGAAATAGTATATATGTCGAATCAGACCAAGGGAAGGTTTTAGTTGACGTCGGTTTGACGTGTAAACGCATGGAGATGTTACTCAATGAAATTGGTGAAAGTCTGTCTAATATCGATGCGATTTTTATCACGCATGAACATATCGACCATATAAAAGGTTTGAAAGTGATTGCGAAGAAATATAAGATTCCTATCTATGCAAATAAAAACACATGGGACATGTTAGATAAAAAAAATCTATTGATTGATCCAGACTTGCGCTTCCATTTTAATCCACTGGAATGTAAATACTTGCTTGGCATGGATGTGTCATCATTTAATGTTTCACATGATGCGATTGACCCGCAGTTCTATACGTTCAGCCAAAATAACAAGAAGATATCAATCATCACAGATACGGGTTATGTGTCAGACCAGATGAAAGGCATCATTAAAGATAGCGATGTATTTGTGTTTGAAAGTAACCATGACGTCGATATGTTACGCATGTGTCGTTATCCGTGGAACACGAAACAGCGTATATTATCCGATGTTGGTCACGTATCAAATGAAGATGCTGCACATGCAATGAGCGATGTCATTACAGGACGCACGAAGCGGATATACTTATCACACCTCTCACAGGAGAATAATATAAAAGAACTTGCACATATGAACGTTGAGCAAGTGTTGAATAGTTATAACATCGATACAAATAACGATATTTTACTATGTGATACCGATAAATCCATTCCGACAGAAATATATCAGCTATAACGTAAAAATTAATAATATTTTAACCACTGTATTTGGCGAAAGTACTGTGGATAACTCGTTAAAACAGTGTATAACTTGGGTAAAATTTACATAAAATTAATAAAAGAGAGGTGAATCTACAATGTCGCAAATTCTACTTGTTGATGATGATCAAAATATATTGACATTTGTCAGTCGACAACTCGAAAAAAATGGTGATGACGTTGTAACGGCGACAGATGGACGTAGAGCGCTTGAAAAACTAAAGACTCATGACATAGATATTGCGATTGTAGATATCATGATGCCTTTCATGGATGGATTATCATTGACGGAAGTGATTAAAAAGAACCACGATATCCCTGTGATTATGCTGACTGCTAAAAGTCAGATTGACGATAAAAGAGAAGCATTCACACGTGGTGCAGATGACTATTTAACAAAGCCGTTTGAGTTTGAAGAATTGCTGTTCCGGATTGAGGCAATTTTGAGACGGACAAATAAGAGTGACAAGGACTTTATCCGGCTGAAAAATATCGTGCTAGATAAGACAGATTATATTGTGAAGATTGATAATAAGACGCTGAAGCTACCTTTGAAAGAGTTCGAACTCCTTTACTACTTTGCGGATCATACAAATCAGGTGTTCAGTCGAGAGCAATTGATTGAAGAGATTTGGGGATTTGATTTCGAAGGTGACAACAGAACGGTGGATGTACATGTAAAACGGCTACGCAGTCGATTTAAAGATAATGATACATTTGAAATTCGGACAATTCGCAATGTCGGCTATAGTTTGGAGATTACGCAAGATGAATAGCCTGTACAGCAAGTTTGCGATAACGACACTTGGCATAATGGCACTGAGTTTTTTGATTTCCTTTTTACTATCAAATGCTTACTATCAACACTTCTTAAAAGATGAAAACGATGCGAAGAATGTTGAAGTGAGTGAGAGTATTAAAGAATATATTGAGTCAGATCCGAACATTGATGTGTCGGCCTATTTAAAATCCGTTGCAGATGTCGGTTATCAGATAATCGTCGTGAATGAAGACTATGAAATGACCCACTATGGCAGCAACTTTAGAGAAGAGAACTTACCAATTGATGCAGTCGATCAAGTACTGGCTGGCGATACATTCCACGGCATTATGGAGTTTCCAAGTGAAACATTCGTTACCGGATTTTTTTCAAATGAATCGATCAATACGATTGGCGTACCCGTGGGTGACTATGCAATCTTTGTGCGACCGGATGTGTCCATGCTGTTCCATGAACTGCAGTTACTGTTCGCATGGTTACTCGGCATCATGGTTGTGTTGAGTGTAATCTTAGTATTAGTAGGAACGAAAATTTTAGTCCAACCGATTACACAACTGCAGTTGGCAACGCAGAGACTCGCATCTGGTGACTATGATACGTCCAATGTAAATACAGAACGACGCGATGAAATTGGACAACTCTCTCGAAACTTCGTTGCGATGACAAAGAAAATTGAAACCCAGCAATCGATGCAAAAGGCGTTTATCTCAAATATTTCGCATGATATACAGTCCCCGCTTGCGAACATTAAGGGTTATAGTGAGTTGCTTGCGATTGAGAATGCAAGCCCAGAGCACGTTGCTTATTTAAATGTGATCAATCAAGAAGTATTGCGAATCAGTACATTGACAGATCAACTGCTCGTCTTGACGAAGCTCGACTATGAGGAAGACTTTATGACAATCAGTGAAATCGATGTGAAGACACAGCTTGAGACCTTGATTGAAAGTTTTACATGGAGAATTGAAGAAAAAGGACTCATGATTACGTATGACTTGGAAGAAAGTGTTGTGCGTGGGGACTCCGCATTGTTGAATATGGTGTGGGATAATCTACTGTCTAATGCCATTAAATATAATGTAGATGGTGGAAGTATTGATGTGACACTGAAGAATACAGGAGAAGATGTATCGGTAACTGTGAAAGATACCGGCATCGGAATTCCGCAAGACCAACTGAATACGATATTCGCTCGCTTTTACCGCGCAGATGAATCGCGCAGCCCAGGTATAAAAGGTTCAGGACTTGGTCTAGCCATCGTCAAACAAATCGTCGACTTGCATGATGGCTCGGTTGAGGTGAGTAGCTCGGATTCGGGTGCGGAGTTTAGAGTGAGATTGAAAAAATAGAATATTATTTTAAATGGCTAACTTGTTTTGGATGAGTTAGCCGTTTTTTTGATTCCGTGCTCACTCAAGCCGAAAAAATGACCTGAGTGAGCACGGTTTTACTTTTCATGCTCACTCGAGCAGAAAAAACGACCTGAGTGAGCACAGTTTTAGTTTTCGTGCTCACTCGAGGCAAAAAAATATCGTGAGTGAGCACGAGATTAAAAAACTCCCTTGTTCATATCCAGTTCACATTCGGATTGTAATATGAACTTACACAAAACAACGGAGGGACAACAAATGAGAAATTATTCTAAAGTTTTATTAGTTACAGCGGCAATTTTTGGATTAGTGGGTACGGTAATAGGTGCACACATGGCGGGTGCGGGTTCTTATGCGTTCCGACCGATTCACGCTCATATTCTCGTATCTGGTTTCCTAGCACTTTCAGTATTCGCCCTATTCTACAAAGTTTTCACACCAAAAAATCAGTTACTATCAATAATCCATGTATGGACGGCAATAATCGGAAACGTCGGTCTAGTCGTTGGCATGTACTTACACTTCTTACTCGATTTACCAAATGCAGCAACTTTACCTGTATATATCGGTGGCGGTGTTATCTTACTTGTCAGCTATGCAGTATTCTTAATCCAAACGATCACACTCGATACTCGTAAATAGTAAGGAGTTCAATATGAAAATTGCAATTCAAGAAATTTTAAAAAATAAACTCCGTTACTCAATCTTAGGAATAATAATTCTTCTCATCGCGTTCCTGACATTAGCTATCTCTGGTCTTGCGCGTGGTTTATCGTATGATAATGCGTCACTCATTCTCGACATGCCTGAAGGTACGTTTTATATGGAAGAAGCGGCTGAGGATAAACACAATTTCTCCGCGATTTCGGACGTACAGATTAATAATCTAAATGACGCTCATGACAATATGACATTGATGTCGATTCAAATGGGTGAAGTTGAAGACAGTAGCGGGCAAGCGCACAGTCTCGTCTTTGTGACTTCAGAAGGTCATGAAATTTTCCCAAAAGCAGCACAAAACGAACTTTTACTAGACGGATCCCTACAAGATGAGGGCATTCAGTCCGGTGAAGAAGTTTCTACACGATTAATTTCGGACAATCTCACTGTGTCTGGTTTCACTGAGCAACAAACATATTCTCACTCACCTGCAGCATTTATTCATCCGAACGATTTCAGTGAACTTGTTCAGTCAGATGCGTCGCAAATCGTCTTTGTAGAAGATGAAGCGGCAGCAATCGATGGACTCACTGCCTATTCAAACGACGAATTCTTAAATACATTACCGAGCTTTTCATCTGAGCAGATGTCGCTCAACATGATTACGTATTTTCTCTATGCAATCAGTGGTCTATTGTTCGCAATCTTCTTCTATATGATTAACGTTCAAAAGCTCACGACATTCGGTATTTTAAAAGCAGTCGGTGTAAAAACCATCACATTATTTAAAATGATGTGGACACAGATGATACTCATCACAATTATTGCACTTGGCATTGCAGTCGGTATTAGTCAACTGCTAGTCATGGTGATGCCGGATGCTATCCCGTTCCAATTAACATGGGAAGTCACATTGTTCACTTCAGCAGTATTCATGATTATCGGATTCATCGGCGCGACATTATCAGGAATTCAAATTAGTAAAGTAGAACCGATGTATGCCATCAATCAGGGAGGTGCTTAAATGATTACAATCGAAAATTTGGAGAAGTCATTTCAGTTTGGCTCAGGTGAAGATAAAGTACTCGATCAAGTGAACTTATCACTTAACTCAGGTGAAATAACCGCACTGAATGGTGTGTCAGGTTCAGGGAAAAGTACGTTACTCACGATAATCGCTGGCTTACAAAATGCAACGAACGGTAAGATTGTGGTCGATGGTGTTGAACTTACAAACTTAAAAGAAAGTGAATTGAGACAGCGCCGAGCGTCTCAATTTGGTTTTATCTTTCAACAATCTCACCTCATCCCTTTCCTATCAGTCAAGGACCAGCTCGCATTTATGATTGAAACAGCAGGAAGAAAATGGAGCCGAAAGGAACGTGAGGAAAAAATTGATGCAATGTTAGAAGCTGTTGATATGATGAAACATAAAGACAGTAATCCGAACAACCTATCCGGTGGAGAAAAGCAACGCGTCGCTATTGCACGTGCACTCATTCATGAACCAGAAGTTTTATTTGCAGATGAAGTGACGGCAAGTCTTGATTCCAAACGTTCCACTCAAGTAATGGAAATTATTCGAAATATTGCACAAACACGAAAAATTACAGTACTTATGGTGACACATGACGAAGATATGCTTCAATATGCCGACCGTGTCGTCACGATGAAAGACAGAAAAATAATCGATGCTTAAGTATTAGAACCTTATTAAACTAAGGTTCTTTTTTTATTGGCTTCACGTATAATGAAAGAAATACGAACTGTGAATGGAGCATGAACATGAAACAAACTATTCATCCAACAAAACTATCAGGAACTGTTCAAGTTCCGTCATCAAAAAGTGTTAACCACCGTGCAATTATCAGTGCGAGTTTGGCAACGGGTACGAGTAAAATTGAAAATGTCTTTTTCTCAGAGGATATCCATGCAACGATCGGTGCGATGCGTGCGATCGGCGCAACAATTACAATAGATGAAACAACATTATTCATCGATGGTATCGATTTAACGAAACAATCCTTTGAAGATCCAGTCTCAATCGATTGTGGAGAATCAGGGTCAACGTTACGTTTTATCATACCGATTCTTGCCTCAATGCCTGGCCAATATACATTAACAGGACATGGGTTGCTTCTACAAAGACCGATGACCCCGTTTATTAATATGCTGGATGATTCTAATGTAAAACATGAGTTTACAACGACAAGAATAATGATTGATTCACGAGAAAATCAACTGAAACCAGGCGAATACAGACTGCCAGGTAACATTAGTTCACAGTTCATCACAGGATTGTTATTTACGTTGCCACTGCTCAGAGAAGATTCTAAGATCATCATCGAATCAACACTCGAATCAACGGGCTATATTGATCTGACTATCGACACGCTAAGAGATTTCAACGTCACAATAAACAGAAACACTTATGAAGATTACGATGTGCCCGGCAACCAATCGTATGAAAGCATGACGTATTCAATCGAAGGTGATTACTCACAAGCTGCATTTTTCCTTGTTGCCAATCAACTGGGTCACGACATTGAATTACAAGGTTTAAAAGAAGATAGTAAACAAAGCGATAAAGAACTAATCAACTTCTTAAATATTTTAAATACAACAACAGAGGCAGTGACGCTCGATGGTTCAAACTGCCCAGACGTTATTCCTGCACTTACACTCGCATGTGCACTAGCGAATCATCCGACAACAATTATCAATGTTGGACGTCTGCGCATAAAAGAGTGTGATCGCTTAAATGCGACCGTCACTGAATTGAATAAGCTTGGTGCTAATACGATCGAACATGAGGCGTCGATTGAAGTGCACCCGGTGAAATCGTTAAAGGGTAACGTCGAAGTAGAAAGTTATAACGACCACCGCATGGCAATGATGTTGGCGATCGCAGGTACGGTTTGTGACGGACCAATTATGATTAATGAAGCGGAGTCTGTGAACAAATCATTCCCGACATTTTGGGATGTTTTTCAAGAATTGAAGGAAAATTAAAAATAAGTTTCAACAATGGTATGTGAGTTGTTAACATGTGGATAACGTGGATAAATGTGTGCAAATCTATAGAAAACATGGTTTTATCGTCATGAAACTGTGAATAACTCTGTGGACAATGTTGATAAGTGTGTGGGTGATATTGAAAGTTTGTTGAGAATTTTATTGTGTTGAAAATTTCACAGAGTAAATATGTGTATAAAAGTTACAGTCATTATTAATAAAAAATGTTTGAATTGTTAGAGGTTAAAAATATGAAAATCACGTTGATCACCGTCGGAAAATTAAAGGAAAAATATTGGATAGCCGCTGTAAAAGAATATGAGAAGCGGTTGAGTGGCTATGCGAAAGTGAATTTGATTGAAGTAGCCGATGAGAAAGAGCCAAATAATGCGAATTCAGCTGATATAGAGATTGTTAAAAATAAAGAAGCAGAAAGAATTTTGAGTAAAATAAAAGATACCCAACACGTTGCGACGATGGAGATTGAAGGTACGTCGTATACAAGTGAGGGACTTGCTAAAGAATATGAACGCTGGATGAATCAAGGAAAAAGTGATGTTGTGTTTGTTATTGGTGGAAGTAACGGGATTGGAGATTCTGTGAAGCAAAGAAGTAACCAGCAGATCAGTTTCGGTAAGCTGACATTCCCCCATCAGATGATGAAAGTGTTTTTGCTGGAACAGTTATTCCGAGTGAATAAGATTATTAAAAATGAAGCGTATCATCGTTAGTGCGTGTTAAGACACAATACGCAATGTGGTAACTAGAAGCTTATCATCGTTAGTGCGTGTTTCCTAAAATTATTTATGATGATTTGAAGCTTATCACAAGGAGTGCGTGTTAAGACACAATACGCACATGTGGTAATCAGAGACATACCATCGTTGAATCAACAGAAAGGAAAACTAAATGAACGAACAACGTGTTTTACAAAATATTGAAGATTGGGTGAGAGCCGAACTTGAATATGAGAAATTTTTAAAAAGAGCCGTTGAACTTGCTGAAGATGGTCTAAATAGTGGTAATCAGCCGTTTGGCTCGTTGCTTGTTGATAGGGCTGGAAATATTTTATTTGAAGATCATAACCGTGACAACACAGAAAATCCGACAGCGCATCCTGAACTTGCAATCAGCAGGTGGGCAGCGCGTAATTTGAGTGAGGAAGAACGCCGTGAAGCGGTTGTGTATACATCCGGGGAACACTGTCCGATGTGTTCAACTTCCCATGCATTAGTTGGTCTTGGAAAAATTGTGTATGTAAGCTCATCGGCACAGTTGTCAGAGTGGCTGAGTGAGTTGGGTGTTGAACCCGCTTCCTACAGCGTAAAGTCTATTCAGGAAATGATACCCGGTGCCGATGTGGAAGGCCCCCACGAAAAATTTAGTCAACAGGTAAAAGCGTTACATGAGCGCTATCATACCAAAAATAAAGAATAACTAATAAGGGCGATGTGAACACACATCGCTCTTATTTATATGAATTTAAATGTCTGCAGCGTTATCTTCTTCTATCATCGATTTAATGCGACGATACTCTTCTGCATAGAGTGAGTTTCTTAAATCTCCTAAAGATTCTTCAACGCGTTTAATCTCCTGTTTTGCTTCATTGATGTTCCTGAGGCGATATAACGACAGTGCATAGACAAGAGAGCGTACTTCTCTCGTGATTCTGTCAATTGGGTGTGTTGCCTGCTTGAAGTCATAAATATCCAAGTCAAAATTATCTATGATATCTTGATATTGCCCTCGAACATATAACAATTCAAGCTCAGTTTGCTGCTTCGTTTTCCGCAGCCATTCGCTGTCTTCATCTAAAGTTTCAATGGTATTTATACGCTTCTGATAATTTGTTAGGCGCGTCTCAAGAATATCAGGTGAATCCAATAAGTAATACTTATAATAAAACTCGTCTTCATCCATGAACTCGACTTTACTGTTGTTGTTTGGTATAAACTTCAAATATTCTTTCAGCTTTTTGGCATACTCCATTTTTTTATCTGTTTCATCTTTAAACGTATAGTAAAGAATTAAAAATCGAATCGTATCATAATAATGTTGAAAATATAACTGTTCAAAAGATAATGCTTCAACCTTTAATGAGTAGTCGACAAATTGATCATGATCTTCTACGGCGCTGGACAGTATACTCGCAATAGAATAATACTGAACTTCAATCCTTCTGTCATACCGGGCAAAATTTAATATGCTGTCTTTGTGATGTTCCAATGTTTTTAGTGCATCATTGTACTCCAGTGCAAACATTTTGGAGATAGAATGGTTCAGCAGTTCACGAATAGATAAGTGTGTGAGTCCAAGTTCACTAAAACGTTTATAAATCATCTCATGCAGGGCATCCGCCTCATCATTTTTTTGGTGAAATCTGTAATAGTATCTCAGGATTTCCAACAGTTTTATACCGTCTTCGTTAGGAAAAATACGTTCTACATTGGGTTCAATCTTCTCTTTAATTTCTTCGAATGGAAAATCCTCTTTAAATCTACTAAAATAATCAGCCATTTCTTTCGTCCATGATTCATCTCCGTTTTGAGTTAAGTAAGACACAGATACACCCAGCTTACCCGCGATATGTTCAAGTGTCTCCATAGAAGGAGCTGACTTATCATTTTCAATTAAGCTGAGCATGCCCTTTGTTAAAAAGCCCTCTGTTATATCTGTTTGAGTAAGTTTGCGTTCTTTTCTCAACTGTTTAATCCGAGCTCCGATAGACAAATTAACCACCTCTTTGTTTAATTATATTAAACTTTTGGTTGACGTGCAATATTTTATCATGTAATAATGTATACATATAAAGTTTAATTAAATTAAACATTGGAGTTGAGTTCATGATAAAACTGATGGGAGAATTATCAAAAGGCAATACATTTTTAGTAATTCTCACACTGATATTCGTAACTATATTTGCTTTAGATGGTATTGTCTATCCTTACTTTGCAGGTGCGCTGGCCGATACCCTTGGGGAGGGGCGCTTTGATGAACTGCCAGTACTTTTATTATTTTGGTTGTTTATGTGGATACTGCTTGCTGTCGGTGGAATTGGACAGGATTATTTTTTTGGGAAGCTGCGCGCACGCATACTCACTAGACTAAAAGACACAGTATTTAAACGTGCTTACAAGCCAGCCTATAGAAAAATAGGTTCGGATAAGTTTTATGCACAGATTACAGCAGATACAAAGCAGGTAGAAACAGATTTTGTGAATCATATGGTGATGGTCGTATTTTGTATTGCACAATCTATCATTACACTAGTATTTTTAATGACATTAAATTGGCAGGTAGGATTAGTATTTGTATTACTCGGATTTATTCCAGCGATTATGCCGCGTTTCACATCGAAGTGGATACAAAATAGTGCAAGTGATTGGCAAGAGAACAATCATAAGTATTTGAACTACACGAATGAAGGACTGAATGGACGTGGTGTAATCACGCGCTTCAATGCGATTCGTTTTATCAAAGATGAAACTGTTAAGCTTTTAAATAAAGAGCAGGATAAATACTTTTGGATGCACTTTAAACAAAGTTTGTCATCGAATGGTGTGTTTATTGTATACAGTATTACGATGATTGGATCAATTGCTTATGGAGCGTTTCAAGTATACCAGGGGAATCTGACTGTCGGGATGCTCATTACGATTATGATGGCAGCTGATAGAGTTACGTCGCCACTCGTTTTTCTTGCGAGTATTTATAACAAGATGAATGCGATGGTACCAATATTAAATAAGTTACTCTATGGTGAAAATGCAGGAGAAGTTATTGCAGATCCAGTATTTAAAGATATGGGCGGTACATTGCTGCAACTTGATAATGGTGCAATCGGATATGATGAACCGTTAGTTGAAGATCTTAATCTATCAGTAGAACCGCGGGATAAGATTTTAATACAAGGTGGCTCAGGTACAGGGAAGTCCACATTATTAAAAACACTGATGAATGAACATGAGCCGCTTCACGGCGAAGTATCATATGGCGAACAACTCGATGATAATATTGTGATGAACTTTGCAGTCGTCGAGCAGCGGCCATTCTTATTTAACCAGTCTATTCGCTATAATCTGCAACTTGGAAATGATATAAGTGATGATGTTTTAATTGAGACATTGAAGAATGTCGGTCTCGATAAGTATGCACACGATAAAGGGCTCGACTTGATCATTGGAGATGATAATCATAGACTATCCGGCGGTGAGATGAAGCGCTTAGAAGTCGCACGTGCGCTAGTGTACGGAAAAGATATTCTTGTCGTGGACGAAGCATTGTCCGGTCTCGATGATACATCTGCGCGTAAATTAAACGATCTCATCATGCGCTTCCCGGGTGCAGTCATTAATATTGAACACCATATTCCAGAAGAATTGAAAGGGAACTATAACAAAGTGATTGCGTTGTAATAATCTTTTTACAAATCCTATTCAAATTATAGAATTTTTTTAAGAATGAGAAAATAATTGTAAGACTAAAGACTCGAAATAGTTGGTAGTAATTAAAAAATATTACCTAACAAATTAGGAGGAGAATGTATATGTACAAAAAAATTTTTGATGAAGTGGTTAGCATAATGCAAAACGACTATGCTGGCTTTATAGATAAGAATGGATGGGATAATCCAGAAAAATACAGAAAACTGGTTGAGGAGTTAGTAGAGAATAAAGAAAATGATCAAAAGTTTATGGATATAGTTCAAGATTATCTTTTGGCTTTTAAAGATCGGCATGTATTCTTCTTAAAAAGTGAGGAAAGTGAATTGAAGGAGTACGATGTTGGCTTTAAGGTAAGACGTTTTGAAGAACATTTGGTAGTGACTGAAGTGCTGGATGATAATCGACTTGAGGTGGGGCAGAAAATTGGATATTTGGATGACGTACCCATCCCAGAGCTAAGTACTCGTTATCAAAGACAGCTATATTTTGAAATAAATGAACGACAGAAGTGGAATGCTCTGCTCATGAACCATGATACATTTGAAATCGAGGGACAAACGTATCGGTTCAAGTATTTTGACAAGAATACCTATAAACCAGTACACAAGGGAGAATTACTGAATGATGACACTTTAATATTTACTTTTACTGATTTTATAAACAATGAGCCGGTAGACATAATAATAGATGAGTTCAAGAAGGAACTTGAAACAGTTGAGAACTTGATTATAGATATAAGAACCAATTTGGGCGGCAGCGACTTTGCCTATCATAATCTCTTGAAATATATACTTCCGGAAGGTGAAAATAGATTTTTCAATCACGAACATCGAATGAAATTCAACCTGACCGAAAGGAACTCGGAATGGCTGATTGAACTTTATGAAGGAATGATGACGAGTGGCTCTAAACACTTGGACGGAATGGTGAAGTTCATAAAAGCCAACAGAGGTAATGGGTTTGTTCCCTTATCCGATGACTCCGATTTTACAATAATGGGAACAAGTAAACCTTCGAATATCATTGTACTCACGGATACTTATTGCGCGAGTGCCGGTGATGTGTTTGCATTGACCGCACGATCATCGCCAAAAGTGACAATCGTTGGGCGTGACACTTTGGGGGTGTTGGACTATGCCAACTTGAACATTCGTAAATATGAAAACAAGTTCGATTTCTACTACCCTACATCCCGGTATTCAGACAAAAATGATGAAGTCGTTACCGGAAGGATTAAGCCTGATATTTATATACCATGGACACCAAAACAATTAAATGAAGACATTGATCTTATAAAAGCTTTTGAAATTATAAATAGCTAAAACCATTTTTTAAGAGATGAATTTAAACAATATATAAGTAAGAATTAATACTTTATCTCTTTAATTGAATGCACAGTCGGTTGATAACTCTTTCATTATGTCTATTGATTTCTTAGATGAATCAACTGAGCGTGATGTATCGCACGAAGAACAACTAAGTGATAATATCGTGATGAACTTCGCAGTCGTTGAGCAGCGACCATTCTTATTTAACCAATCCATTCGCTATAATCTGCAACTTGGAAATGATATCAGTGATGATGTTTTAATTGAGACATTGAAGAATGTCGGTCTCGATAAGTATGCAAGTGAAAAAGGTTAGACTTAGTGATTGGAGATAACCACCATAGACTATCTGGCGGTGAGATGAAGCGCTTAGAAGTCGCACGTGCCTTGTTGTATGGAAAAGATATTCTTGTCGTGGACGAAGCATTGTCCGGTCTCGATGATACATCTGCGCGTAAATTAAACGATCTCATCATGCATTTCCCGGGTGCAGTTATAAATATTGAACATCACATTCCTAATGAATTGAAAGAAAAGTATAATAAAGTGATTGCGTTATAAATAAAATTGTATAATAATACTGGTAATGGTTAACTGACCGTTAGAACAATTTGGAAAAACTATCTGAGGGGAGAAAGGTTTTATGAAGACTTCGCCAATTAAAAATGTCGGGCAGATTGGTATACCTGTAAAAGATATACACAGAGCAATGGATTTTTATCAAAATAAACTGGGACTTACTATTTTATTTAACACGGATAGCATGGCGTTTTTTGACTGCGACGGATTAAGACTCATGTTGACACTTCCAGAAAAAGAGGCGTTCGATCATCCAAGTTCGGTTATTTACTTCCAAGTAGATAATATTAACGATACTTATAAGGATTTGGAAAGTAAAAATGTTGTGTTTTTAGATAAACCGCATATGGTAACCAGGATGGGACAGACTGAAACATGGATGGTATTTTTTAAAGATACAGAAGATAATACCCACGCATTGATGAGCGAAGTACAGGTGAAAGATTTTTAAATATGCGTCGGCAAAAGGAAAATTAGTATGATAAAACTATCAGAATTTATTAAAACTCCCAATGATAAGCGTACCAAAATTAAATTTAACATGAATCCCGCGGATGTAAATTTAAGAGCATGGGACTTCTTACTCGAAGACGATTCTGAATGGCTAATCATGAATGCCTGGAAGACAAAGCAGCCAAATAACAATCTGAACCATGCAGACTATTTAATTGCTTTAGCTCAGTACTATCCTTACGGACCGGAATACTTTGTGTTTGGCGGACTTTATCGGGTAGAAAAAAAGATCCCGGAAGTCTTTAATGATGTAGGGTACAATTTAACCCTGATGAATGACTATCAAGAATATATAAAAAGATTAATTATAAAAATTGAGAAGCCCATAGGCAGAGACGTATACAACTGAAGGTACCATACAATTCAAACGCAACTAAATCCCGAAGTTTACGAGATTGCGCCGAATATTAAACTTGGCCATGTCCCTGGTTACCAGAATGTGCGAATGAGTCATAAAGAAATGCAGCAAGTCCTCACGAGAGAGGATCCGAGTTGGAAATCAGCACTTAGTTATGTTAAGGATATTTATGTCATCACAGATAAAAGCAATGGTAAACTCTATATCGGTTCTGCGTCCGGTAATACTGATGGGATATGGCAAAGATGGGCAGGATATGCGCATTTAGAAAACCTAACAGGTGGAAACAAAGAATTTAATAATATTGTATTAAAAAATGGTAGAGCGCATATTCAAGAATACTTCCAATACTCAATTCTTGAAATCTTTGATACGAGAACTAAAAGTGAAATCATTATCGAACGTGAAAATTATTGGAAAAGTGTGTTCGACACGAAAAAACATGGAATGAATCATAACTAGTTAAACTTAAATAAGATAACTATCTCTGCGGTCACCTTCCGCAGTGTAGTTATCTTTTATATTGAATTTATTTAATAAATATATTCCTTCCCTGTGTATAAAATACTTATGTTATGCCGCATCATTGAAAAACGACCTTAAATTCCTCACAAACAACTTTTGTATTTATATCAAAGGTAAGTCCTGCTTCTTCCAACCATTTTTTAAATAATTCTTCATGTATCTTTCGCCAATACTGAAGTGACCGTTGGCCCCATGGAGCGTAATTCTGAGGGTACAAGTTTTTGGCTTGCTATGGGTTTGGCTTTAAAAGATTTATACGGATTTAGAAACAGAACACTAAAGTCATTACTGATTAAATTGAAGAATAGTTACTAAATACAGTATGATATTAGAAATATGATGACAGTAGTATTATCTCCTGAATATCGCCATGGTATTCAGGAGATATTTTCATATCTATTTGAAATAATTCTAGAAGTGTTTGATTTAGATATTGATACAACCAAAACGTGATAAGTTAATTTAAAGAATAACTTATCTGAGAATAACCGCATCATAGAGCGATACGCTGAGAGTTATCATAAGTGATACGTGTTCTTAAAAATTTAAGACAGTGAAAAGAGACCTAATATCAATCCGATATTAGGTCTCTTTTAATAGTTAAACATACGATTCTGTAAGTTCTAAAAATTCTTCAATATCTTTATGCACAGAATCCAGTGCTTCTTGCCAGAAGTCTGGTTTTCTCAGGTCAACATTTAAGTGCTTTTCAGCAAGGTCTTCTGTAGTCATGCTCGCAGTATCGCGAAGAAGTGCAATATAGTCATCTTCAAGTAACGTATCGTCTTCTAAGAAACGGTTGTATATACCTAAGCTGAAAAAGTATCCAAATGTATAAGGGAAGTTATAGAATGGTACGCCTGTATTATGAAAATGTAACTTTGTTGCCCAGAACATTGGATGGTATGAACGAAGTGCATCTTGATATGCTTCTTTTTGTGCTTCTTCCATCAGTTCTTGCAGTCTGTTGCTGTCTACAGTTCCTTGTTGGCGTTCATCATATAAATTGCGTTCAAAGATATAGCGTGCATGGATATTCATCATAAAAGTCGCACTTCTAGCAATTTTTTCATCTAGTAAGTTGATTTTTTCTGCATTGGACGTTGCATTTTCAATCGTTGCATTTGAAACGACAAGTTCCGCAAATGTAGAAGCTGTTTCTGCAACGTTCATTGCGTAACGTTGGTTAAATAGTGGTAAATCACGCAGGACATAACTATGGAATGCGTGTCCGAGTTCATGTGCGAGTGTTGACACGTTGCTTGTGCTACCGGCAAACGTCATAAAAATACGTGACTGTTTAGATTCAGGAAGATTTGAACAGTATCCACCTGGACGTTTTCCTGGACGATCTTCCGCTTCAATCCACTGCTCTTCAAAAGCTCGATGTGCCATCTCTGCCATTTTTGGACTGAATGATTTAAAGTTATCGATAATAAACGTTGCTGCTTCATTGTAAGTATACTGCTTGTTCGTATAATCACCTACGTCAACACTTGCTGTAACATCGAGCCATCCTAATTGATCAACACCAATTAGTTGCGCCTTTCGTTCAAAGTATTTTTTGAAAGGTGTTTTATTTTTTGTAATAGTATCCCACATCGTATCGAGAGTTTCTTCTTCCATACGGTTGTAATCAAGCGGTGCTTTCATATAATCTTTATAGTCGTGAAGTTCATAGTTGTTTAAACGGAATCCTGATAAATGATTTAGCGTTGTAGAGAATAAATACGCTTTTTTCTCCCATGTCTCTTCCCAAGTTTTTAAAAGTTTTTCACGATGTTTTGGATTTTCTTCTGACTTCATCTTGTTTTCAAATTGACCCGCTGAATAATAAACGGTTTCATTATCTTCAGTGACTGGAATTTGAATAGAAGCGACGAGTTGATTGTACATATTCCCCCAGCCCTGGAACCCGTCTAGTGATAAATGATTGATGATTGTTTCTTCTTGAGTGGATAGTAAATCTTTTTCTTTTTGACGTATTTCTTCTAACGGGAAACGCATCGGCTTAAAGAATTCGTCCTCTATCAGCTTGCTAAATTGATCTTCAGTCAGCGCACTGATTTTTTTATTTAAAATAATATTCTGTGATGAGAAGTCTTTACGTAAGTTTGCAACAGCATTTGAATTCTGCAGTGCTTTTTGATCGGTAACATCCGCAGATACTAAACCATTCGCAAAGCTCCCCATTTCACCAAGTGCGTTTGAAATTTTTTCGTAGTGTCGTAAGATCCTCTTCAGTGACGCAAAATCATTTGAATGTTCGTCCAGCTCCCAATTATCGAGCTCTTGAGAAAAAGCTGTAATACTATCTTTTACTTCTGATAATCGTTTTTGAAAAGCTTCAGATGCACTTCCACCAGGAAACACACTCTCCATATCCCAATTTTCTTTGTAGTTCATCAATTTCCTTCCTCTCCAAGTTAAAACTGTATTTAATTTAATAATACAGGAAATGAATGTAGAGAAACACTAATCACATTAATATACATCAATAGTCCGAGCATGTACCTATGCTAAACGATAAAAAGAAGAGCAATATTTGTAGAATGTAAACTAATGAGAAAAAGCGATTTTAATTAACACAGCAAGAGTTAGGAGTGCAGATGAGATGACTCTTGTTGAAGTGCTTAAAAGAGGAAAATTAAAAGTTTTGCGATTGATGTCCATGAAGAGTCAAAGATGAATCCTAATTTAATTGGCATGGAGAATGTAGTCTTAACGCTATATATTGGAAAATGTTTACGTTTATAGTCAAATATAATATAGACAAACTTACTTTATATTAATTCAACCTGTAAAATTTTTTAATTCACTAGTTTGGAGGATAACTAGAAGTGTATCATAAGTGATCCAAGAACTAGATTTGATTATGACAAGAAAACTTGTTATAAACTCACCGCCCTAAATTGTTAGAACGGTAAGTTAAGTAACAAGATCCAATGAAATTTCTCGAGTTAGTAGTCTTTAAATTTCATCTTATCACTTTCTCTATTTTTATTTATCAAATCCTCTATATATAAATCCCATAAGTACTACAACTTGAAATAGGATTAAACTAGCACAAAAAGTGAGTGACACTAAATGGTATAGATAGAGCTGTAGAATCTATCAAAATAATGCTTGGTAAATCCATTTATTCATCTGTTTGTTTTTAACAATATAAACTTCTAAAAAGCCGAAAGCTATACCTATTAACAAATATACTATTATATAATTATTCACTTTCTGAACCCTAGTTATTATTTTTTCTGGAGATATTTATGTCCCAGCCTCAATATAAAAAACACAACGTAAAATTGAGGTGTACCTATGAATCATTCAGCTTAATACTTATCGAGTTCCAGCATTTCTCTAAACGTTTCACCGTTATAATCTCTTCTAAAAATGCCGCGTTTTTGCATTTCCGGAATGACTAAGTCGACAAAGTCTTCAAGACTTCCCGGGAGTGTTGGAGGCATCAAGTTAAATCCATCTGCGGCACCTTCATTCATCCATCTTTCTAATTCATCGACAATTTCTTCAGGTGTGCCAATGAGTGTTAAATGTCCACCTCCAGCATTGAGATAACCGAGTAGTTCTCTGACTGTGGGATTTCTGTCTTCTATAATTTCTAAAACAGTTTGATAACGTCCAACAGGTCCTTTGAATTCTTCGACTGGCGGCAATTTTGGTACTTTTTCGTCGAGTTTCCATGATTTTGTATCTTGCTGAATAAAGAATTCGAGCTGATTAAGTGCAGTATCAATTGGAAGTAGGTTGTCTAATTTTGCTTTCTTTTCTTGCGCTTCTTTTCTTGTTTTACCCACGTAAGTCACTAGCCCCGGAAATACTTTGATATAGTTGTCTGGACGACGGCTTTCTTTTATGGCTTGATTTAATTTTTCACGATAAATTTTTGCTTGTCTTAAGTTCCAAGAAACTGAATAAACAGCATCAGCATATTTCGCAGCAAGTGCAACACCTTCTTTTGAAGCCCCGGCTTGCATCGCCACTGGCTTACCCTCTTTTCTTAAAGGTAAAGTTAGCGGACCTTTAACTTGGAAGTTTTCACCATTGTGATTGAATGGCTGAATATTTTTGTTTTTAGTAATTGTGTTATTTTCTTTATCTGGCTTGTAGCTTTCAATTGACCACGATTCAAATAGTTTATTCATGACTTCAGCAAATTCATCCGCTTTCTTATAACGAACGGCTCTGTCAGGCAATTCAGGCATACTGTGGTTTTGTGCTTCGCGGTCGGTCATTGATGTCACTAGATTCCATCCCATGCGTCCTTTTGTTATGTGTTGCAGTGTGAGTAACTGTCTTGCTGTGGTAAATGGGTTGTTAAATGTACCTGAAATAGTTGCAACAAGTCCAACGTTATCTGTGACTTTACTCATAGCAGTTAATGCAACAATTGGATCAAAATAACTCGCTGGCAATTTTGATGGACTATCTGCGGGGAAGGCTTGTGAATCTGCGAAAAATACGGCATCAAATTTTCCGCGTTCTGCAATTTTTGCCAGATTTTCATAATATTCAATTGTCGTGAATTCATTGATACTCGAATCATCTTCTAACCATGCTGCCTGATGATGACCCACACCATACATTAAAATCCCTATATTTAACTGTTTAGAATTATTCATAATATATACCGCCTAGTTCATAGTAAGTCCGCCGTCTACCGTGATGTTTTGACCGGTAATCCCATCTGCTGCCTCAGAACAAAGATAAACAACCATATTAGCAACGTCTTGTGGTGTTGTTACTTTTCTCAATGGTGTGGACTGTGCGATTAAATCAAATACTTCTGGTGTTGTGACTGCACTTGCGTCTGTTGTTTTCAGTAAACCGCCAGAAACAACATTTGCACGGATACCATACTGTCCAAGTTCTGCTGCAACGTTTCTTGTGAACCCAATTAAAGCAGCTTTTGCAGTGGTGTACTCATGATATGGTACTACAGGATTTTGATATAGATTCGTTCCAATACTAATAATTGCACCGTCTTTACGTTCTAAAAACTGTGGTATTACACTTTGTGATACATTGAATGCAGCTTTTAGTGTCCCGTCTAACTGTTGCTCGTAATCTTTATAAGTTAAATCTTTAAATGCTTTTTGAGTGGTTGGATCAAATTTAAAATTAACGAGTGCATTGTTTACAACAACATCAATCTGGCCGAAATGTTCAGTCCCTTTTTTAACTAACTGTTCAACTGCTTCACGGTCTGTAATGTCGGCTTGAATCGCAATGGCTTGTGCTCCAATTTCGTTTTTTAACTTCTCTGATTCTTCTTTACTTTTGTTGTAGTTAATTATGACATTAAAACCTTTTTCACTTAGTGCTTTTACGATATAGCTGCCAAGTCCTCTTCCGCTTCCCGTTACTAAAACTGTCCTTGTCAAATAAATCACTCCTATAATTTTTTAGAATAAAAAAATACGCAGCCTTCATAGGAAAGTTACGTATCGAGAGTAAATTATATGCCCGCAAAGACATAGATATACAACTGTATCGATGTAACACTTTCCTACGCCAGTTTTAACTGGATCAGGTTCAAAGGGTCTGAGGTTACCCTCATCTCAGTTTATAAAAACGCCCCTAGTGCGAATCTATTCTATTTAACATCATTGTAGTACTTTACAAAGATACGTCAAGTAAATCACAAATTATGTGAATTGGAACAAACACAATTCAAATTCAACTCTGTAACTGTACTGCTATCTAGTTCTTATATGATTGAGTGAATGTTATAAGATAGTTATCAGTATAATTAAAATCTAATTTTATTTGCAATATTTAACATTTTAGAATAACTTGAGGTTATTCATTGGAAAATTAAATAGTTAAGACCACTACAGGCAATCTTACTCATTAACTTAAGAAGCACAGCTGAAGCAATAGATTATATGCATGTGTGAAGTGAAAATAGAAAAAATTTTAATACTGGAGGAATCAACTTGAGCAATGAACTAAGAAACAGTTTTAATCAAGTGTTGGAAACATACTTTCATGAGAGAAACTTAAACAGTAGTCAATCAGGACATCCGTTAAGTCAATTAAGTTTAATTCGAAATGAAATTATGCCTAAAATGAGTTCGCAGTTTAACGAAAAATATCATGTCAAAGGGTCAATCGGTACACCCAAAGAATGGGCTTGGATTCCGTGGCTTAAAATCGGATTGAGGAACAAAATTATTCATGTGAATGCTCATCATGGATTTCACATAATGTATATTTTCAGAGAAGATATGAGTGGATTTTATCTAAGTTTGATGCAGGGTTGGAATTACTTTAAAGAAGAATACAACGTTGAGACAGCACACATTAGAGTACGTGAACTCGCTGCAAAAATAAGACCTATGATTGTTTCAGAAGACGATGGTGAGTTTGCTGCAAACATGGACTTAAAGACAGACGGAAACTATGGCTCTGGTTATGAAAGTTCATATATCTTCGGTAAGTTTTATGAAGCAGGAAAAGTTCCATCAGATGAAATTCTATTTAATGACCTAGATAAGATGCTGCAACTCTATGATAGATTAGCTGGTCTGATAGGGAATAGAACTTTTCAAGAATTTAATAGAGAGCTACTATTGAATGATGATTTACTCTATGGCGAAGAAAATACCGAAGAACAAGATTATCAGACTAAAGCGAATGAAACTGTTTCGGAAGTACTAGTTGAAGAACATGTAACATCACCAAAAGTAAAGAAAGCAACGGTGAGATCATCAGATTTAAAAGAATATTATCCCCGTGATGCTAACCAAGCAGGGATTGCAATTGAGCTAGCCGGAAATAAATGTGAGTACGATGATTCTTTGCCTTCATTCAAAAGAAATACTACAGGAAAAACTTATGTTGAAGCGCACCACCTGATACCGGTCAGTAAGTATAGGGCATTTGATTATGATATTGATGTGCCAGAGAACATTGTTGCTTTGAATCCCATGATTCATCGTCAGATACATCTAGGTAAAGATGATGATAAGCAACAAATTATAGAGAAACTATTTGAAGTTCGCAAAGAAAAATTAAGAGAAGCAGGTATAGGAATTACTCTGGAACAGCTGTTGGAGATGTATGGTATAACACATTAATAGAATCAAAAAAGCTATGACCATCGGCATCCTCAATGGTCATAGCTTTTTTGTTATTCTTTGAACAAGTTAATTGATGTGACTTTACTCAACGGTAAACTCATCAGCCAACCAGAATCTCGAATCTTCTTCTTCGTAACGAAAGGCTTTTGATAGACGATATTCACCCGAATCAATCGTTAAGTTATATTTACCCGGGTCTATTGAATGAACCCTTTCCCCTTCCGGTTTAATGAAATGACCGAAATTGGTAAACGAGTAAAAGTCACTGAAGATTTTATCTTCAAAAGCAAGCATATACCACTCACCGTTCACTTTCTTCTCCAGATAAAAGAACTCACCATACTCAAGCAATGATTCACTCGAATTGTCTATCGTATATTTGATATTGTCGACGGATCTGTCATAAGACGCTTCTGTCACAGATAGTTTCAGATCATGACTCGCGCTATCTCGATTCTGATTTGGACTTGGATTTTCTAACAAGTCAGCTGAAATCGGTTGGATGCATCCGGACAACGTCAAAGACGTAATCATCAACAATAATAAGTACTTGAAATGCATATGGATTCCCCCTTGTAATCGTTGGAAACCTTATACCTTAAGGATACTACGAATAGGTGAAAACTCCATGTGATATGTTTCACAGAGGGCAATGATACGTTCTTTACTAATAATATTTAATCTATCGCATTTTTCATGACACCGAGCGTCCATTCATCTTCTACTTGTAGTTTTACAGTTTTATTTTTAAATGTGATGTGTTTATCCTCATCGATGTAATAGATGACTAAATCATTTTTAGTCAGTTCTTCAACCTGGCTCGCTGAGATTTCAATGAAATTCCCTTCTTTTGTGAGTTGATTCAGCTTTCTATAACCGAGGTCATCATGAAACAAAATGTGGCTGTGCATAGCACTTCCAAGCATGTTATTTCCTTCTCTATAATCTGGACTCAGTAACATGACATTTTTAACGCCAAATTCATCAGCCATTACTTCATGAGCGAGTAGATTAAGTACAGTAGATCGCGTCATAATGAGACTCTTTTCGAATCGTGTGAGGTCAGCATACATTCTGTCATCTTCACTTAACATGTTGCCATCAAATCGTTCGATACCGTCATCTTCTTCTGTTTCTCTGTAATCTCCCAATGCGTCTGAGATCATAACGGGTATGCCGTGCTGTTTAATGTTTTTTGCGACTTCAAGTGAGAACGGACTTTCACCAATCATGATGACGCCTGGTGGTTCGCTACTTGATAATCCAAGTGTTTGACTGAATGGTTTGAATCCAAAACCATAGATGACAACGGTTATGAATGACAAGCCGAACGTTACAGGAAGTATGAGTTCTGCCATTGGCACTTCAAGTGTATTAAACTGTTCCATGAAGAAACCAGCGACGGTTAGTGCAACCACACCTCGTGGTGCTACGACACTTAAGAAAGTTCGCTCTTTCATATTTAGTTCTGCACCGATTGTAGAACCGTAGATTGAAAGCGGTCTGACGATGATAATCATAGCAGCACAGAACAGAATGACTTCCCAACTGACGACGAAGCTGAGCATTTCTCGAGTGAGTGAAGAGGTGATTAGAATGAACACCGTTGAAACGGCAATCATTGTCAGTTGCTCAACAAAGTGATTTGACTCGTTGTAAATTAAGTCTCTCTTCTTATATCTTGCCATGCCAAGACCAAATATTGTCACAGACAGTAGTCCGGATTCATGTAATATGAAGTCACAGACACTAAAAATAAGTAGTACAAATACGAACTGCATCGGTGCGATTAGATGGGGACCGATCATGTCTTTCTTGACCATGACAGTAAAGAGTTTTGTCGCACCTAAACCGATGATGACTGCAATTAACAAGCCGAGTATATATTCAGCTAATATCGCTATGCTGAACCCTTCGATTGACATTCGAAATCCGTAAAACACAAATAATGCGATTAGTGGTCCAACCGGATCAAGAATGATACTCTCCCACCGTAGGATTGAGTCAACGGAGCGCTTCACCCTCGCCTGTTTTAACAGTGGTTGAATAACGGTTGGACCGGTAACGATGAACAATGCCGATAGTACAAGTGCAATTGCGAGTGGGAAATCAACAATATAATATAAAGCTACCGTACCTAAAATCCACCCGATTAATGCACCATATGTCATAATGCGTCTTAAAGTTTTAGAAATCCCGAGCAATTCGCGGGTATCCAAGTTACTACTACCTTCAAATAAGATAATTGCTACAGACAGTGACACAATCGTGCCATATATTTCTGGCCCCATCGTTTCTTGTGGATTAACGATTCCTATGATTGGACCGATAAGCAGTCCGATGATTGACATGACGACAATCGCCGGCCATTTTAAGAGATTGGCAAGCCACTGACTGAATATTCCAAGACCAATGAATAGTGAAACGAGCAACATGAGTGGGAGGTCTATATTCATTAAATTCACCTTCTGTATTTAGTATGTTATTCACTGTTGATTATAGACAAGATATCTTATAAAGTATAACGCTATTCAAATATAAATATCGGTAATACAATTAATATAAGTCGCGAAAGAGAAAAATAATTAGATGAAAAGAACTTAGATGAGCTTTCAGTTACAGAAATATGCAAAAACGCAAAGATCAATCGAGGTACTTTTTACTTGCATTACGGCAAAATTGAAGATGTATTTGAAGAATACTTTAAGGAAATCACTTTAGATTTAGCAGAATCTTATAATGAACCATACCGACGCGTAGAGAAGTTTGTGGTTGAAGAGTTAGATGCATCAACTTTTAAATTAAATGCCCAGACGAATGTGAAGACAATGCCAGGATGTGTTTCGTCTTTTGCACTATGCTCAAATATGCCCATACGTAAATTATGAGATAGTCTAAAAGTGTCTTCGTTCCAACCGATGTATGGCCATATCGCATCGAGCGTGACGTGATTATGCAACAAAGGTAAATTAAATGCTTGACCAACCTTTTCCCCGATTGTCATCTTCCCCACTGCTTGTGGGCCAAATAATAGTACAACTTTCATGTGACTCCCCCATTACGTTGTGAGCATTTTTTTATATTTTTATAATCTTCTTCCCCATTATGACGAGATCTCTTTTGACACCATCTAATTCTGCAACTTCGGGTAAGTGTGCCCATTTTTCAAAACCTAAACTCGAGACGAGCTTAAGGCTCGGTTCATTATGCGCAAAGATAAATCCAAGCAACGTATCAATTCCTAGTTTGGGTGCTTCATCGAGTACTTTGCTTAAGATCTCTTTACCAAGTCCTTTGCTGCGCGAGTTTTCATGTAGATATATGCTCAGTTCTACAGTACGGTCATACGCAGGTCTGCCATAGAACGTTTCAAAGCTGACCCAACCACAAATTTCTCCGTTGTTTTCAACCATCCACAACGGTCTTTTATCTGGTGTGTGATTTTTAAACCAATCTAATCTATCTTCAATAGTCACAGGCTCAGTATCAGCAGTTACCATTCGACTTGTGATTGTTGAATTATAGATTTCGACAATGATTTCCAAATCTTCAATGATGGCATCTCTAAAAGTAATGTTATTCATGCAGGGACCTTCTTTCTCATTTTCATTTTTTATCTTTTTAGTTCGTCCGGTGTTACTGATTGATATAATATAACTGTTCTTCTTGAGAACGTTTCAGCATCTTCGGGATTGTCACTATTTAACCACCACGCCAACAGACCCAGAACGCCATATGAGAAGAACTGTGATGCAACTTCCCTGTCTTTTTCATCTTTAACCTATCTAGTACAAGTTAAAACCCACTTAGGTAACAACTGTGTAGTAATACTCAAATTACAATACTTTGGTTATAGAGTATAAATGATTTGTACTTAATATTAGCTAATATACGAAAATATTTATTTAGAATGAGAGAAGGTAAACGAAAATGAAAGTGGAACTAACAAGGTTTAGAGTGAAACCAGGTAAAAGTAAACGTGTTGATGATTGGATGGAATATTTCCGGCTGAATATGGATGATATTCAGATAAATCTCGATGATGAGAACACATTTGTTGAGTCAATTTTTCGAGAAGAGTTTTACGGAGAAGAATATATTTATTGGTACAGTGTTAAAAGTAATAAAGAGAATGAAAGTGATAAGGAACCATATCTAGATCCAACGCATCTAAGGTTTATGGATGAGTGTATTGATAAGACATATCGCCCTGAGGATATGAACGCAGAAGTAAACATGATCAAAAGAGATATCAGTCAAGTAATGATTTAATACAGTGAATAGTATCTAAATAAAAATCCAATTATTCAATCATTGATTATTGAATAATTGGAATTTTTATTTTACCTATGTCAGTCAAAGTTTATTTGATGTTGTTAAAACACTAAATCACTCTCTTTTGTGACTTCTTCATGTATCTGTAAGAAGTCCATGTACCTACAAGTACGACAACCCAAGCAGAAACGAGTACTATACCATTAAACAGAGATTGGTTGGCAGCAAATGAACCAAGGGCAACCAATGATATTTGTCCTGGTAAAGTGGCGAGTAACGTTGCTGATACAAATGTGGATTGGGTGACACCGAGTGCACCAGCACCATAATTGACCGGCCAATACGGGAGTCCTGGCATGAGTCTTGCAGTACACATCGCAAGGAACCCAGCATTACTCAAATACTTTTTCACGGTTCTTCCATGACCACTAAGAATTTTGAATGTCCATTTTTGACCTGTAAAACGGGCAAGCCAATAACCAAGCCACGAACCTATGGCGACACCTGTGTAGGAGAATAAGGTACCTTCAATCACACCATAAAGAGACCCTGCGACGAGTGCGGGTATCGTTACGGGAATTGGTGTAATGGCGATCAATGCTGTAATGCCAATGAAGATTAGCCAGCCAGCCCAACCGTAACCTTGGACCATTTCTCTTAGTTCAGCCGGTCTTGGAACATCTACATTAAAACTCACCCATATCAATATGCCGATGACTAATACGAGACCGAATAGAGATAAGATTGAACGTAGAGAAAAAACACCTGTAGAATTCCTCTTAGACCTCATAATGCTTCCTCTTTCCTATGTTCGCTATTAAATAATTTTCAAAATGAGTTGAATTAACAACAGTTTAACAAAAATTCAATTTTATAGATATTACTAAAGTTACCATGAAGTTGGTTATTTCCTATAGTATAATGAACACAAAGAAATGAATATTTATTTCAAATGAAGGGAGATTATTATGCAACCACCTAAAGCAAAACAAATACCATATGAACACAGAATTCATGATGACGTACGTCAAGATCCATACGATTGGTTAAAAGATTCGGATAATCAAGAAGTCATTGACTATTTAGAAGAAGAGAACAAATATTTCAAACATAAACTTTCTTCGCTACAAGCACAATCAGATCAGATTTTTGAACAGATGGTTGAACGTATACCAGAATCAGAAGAAGTCGTACCGGTAAAACGTGGGCCTTATTTCTATTACTCTCGATTAGAAAAAGAACAGCAGTATGAGATTTATGCACGCAAGCGTGCGGGCAGACGTGAAGATTTAGATGATGCTAAAGAAGAGATTGTTCTTGATGTTAATACTTTGTCTGATCCAAACAATGAAGAAGAATACTTAAATGTTACTGAGCAGCGCATAAGTTCGGATCATAAATTACTTGCATACTTAGAGAATAGAGATGGCACCGATCGATATACGCTATTCATTAAGAATTTAGAAACAGGTGAATTGTTGGAAGATAAAATTCCGAATGTCTATCTGTTTAGTAGTATCGAATGGAGCAAGGATGGTAAGTACATTTTCTATATCACGCTTGATGATATGCAACGTCCAGATAAATTATGGCGTCATCAGTTAGGTACAAGTATTGATACGGACGAGCTTCTGTACGAAGAGAAAGATTCAACGTTTACTATATTTATGGAAATGACGCAGAGTGGGAAGTTTATCAGTGTGATTTCAGGATCAACGATGACGACCGAAGTCAGATTGATCGACACGGAACAACCACTTGAAGCACCCAAGTTAGTTGATGCGCGTAAGCGTGGTGTGATTTACTTTGTTGAGCATTGGGAGAATGATTTGATTATTGTTACAAATGAAGATGCAATAAACTTTAAATTATTAAGTGCATCTTTAGGTGATTTCAGTGAAAAACAAGTTCTTGTTGAACATGATGAGAAACGTTATATACAAGGTGTTTATCCGTTTAAAGGCGTACTGTTTGTTTACGGTCGTGAAAATGGTATGACTCAGATTTGGAGGCTTGAAGCGGGTCAGCTTGAACTTGTAAATTGGGATGAGGATATTTACACAGTCTATATTATTGGCGATCAAAGCTATGATGCTAGCGAAGTATTGATTGGATTTTATTCGTTGATTACTCCGAAAACGACGTATGCACTAGATATTGGTAGTGGTAAAAAAGAGGTACTGCAAGTTGCACCAGTGAGTGGAGACTACGATAAGTCGAACTATGTTCAGAAGCAACTCTGGGTTACTGCTGCAGATGGTGTAGAGGTGCCGATGATGATGCTCTATCATCAGGATGCTCTTAAGGGCGGACCTGCACCACTAATTCTTGAAGCGTATGGTTCATATGGTTCGAATAGTAATCCATTCTTTAGTCCATATATACTTCCAATTTTAGATCAGGGTGTCGTGTTTGTGACCGTTCAAATTAGAGGTGGATCTGAAATGGGACGTACTTGGTATGAAGATGGAAAAATGAACAAGAAAATGAACTCATTTACGGACTTTATTGCAGCCGCAGATTATTTAATTGACGAAGGTTATACGACTGCAAATCAGCTTGCTGCTCGTGGTGGTAGTGCGGGTGGATTACTCGTTGGTGCTGTTGCTAACATGGCCGGTAGTAAATTCAAAGTCATTGTACCAGAAGTGCCATTTGTTGACGTTGTAACGACGATGCTTGACGATACATTGCCGCTAACGACGCTAGAATGGGACGAATGGGGAAATCCTCAAAATGAAGAATCCTATCATTACATGAAGTCATATAGTCCGTACGATAACGTAGAGAGTAAAGATTATCCACATCTATACGTGACAGCAGGATTAAATGATCCTCGGGTCGGTTACTTTGAACCAGCAAAATGGGTTGCGAGATTACGTGAGATGAAAACAGATGATAATACGATTGTTTTAAAAACACATATGGGTGCCGGACACTTTGGTGCATCGGGTCGTATCAATCATTTGAAAGAAGAAGCGGAGTGCTATGCGTTCGTTTTGGATAAGATACTTACAAAATAAAGCGTATATTAAACACATCATCAGTAGATGGTGTGTTTTTGTTTGAAATTGGGACACAATCTCACAAATTGACTTTAGAAATTTTCGTATTCATACTTGTATGTAGCAATACCTTTTATAGGTGAAATTCATAAGGAGAGGTCTCAGTTAGTTATGACAAAGGTTTATGATATTACGATTATTGGTGCCGGTCCGACAGGATTATTTACAGCATTTTATGGTGGAATGCGCCAAGCAAGTGTAAAAATTATAGAAAGTTTACCCCATGTTGGTGGTCAGCTGACTTCACTGTATCCGGAAAAAGATATTTATGATGTTCCGGGATTCCCTAAAGTCAAGGCGCAAGATTTAGTCAATCAGCTCGAAGAACAGATAAAATTATTCGATCCCGAAATTGTTCTTTCACAGGCAATTGAAAATGTTGAACGTTTAGATGACGGCACGTTGAAGCTCACATCTAACACAGGCGAAGTACATTTGACGAAAACGATGATTCTCACTGCTGGTAACGGTGCATTTAAGCCACGTCTTTTAAATATTGACAACAGTGAAGAATTTGAAGGAAAGAACTTGCATTATCACATTAGAGATATGGAACAATTTAGAGATCAGCATGTCGTGTTACTCGGTGGTGGTGACTCTGCCGTTGACTGGGCACTGATGCTTGAAGAGGTTGCTAAAAAAGTAACGATTGTTCACCGACGCGATAAGTTCCGTGCACATGAGCACAGTGTCGAACGTCTTCATGCATCGAGTATTGAAGTATTGACACCATATAAAGCAGAAAGCATTACGACGTCAAACAAAATTGATTCGATTACTCTGCAAGAAGTTAAAGGCGATACAGTTCATGAGTTACGTCCGGACTCAATCATTTGTAACTATGGCTTTGTGTCCACATTAGGACCAATCAAAGATTGGGGACTAGAAATTGAGAAAAACAGTATCGTCGTCAATTCAAAAATGGAGACGAATATACCAGGAATTTATGCTGCTGGTGATATAAACACCTACCCAGGAAAAGTTAAATTGATTGTCACTGGGTTTGGTGATGGTCCTATTGCAGTAAATCATGCGAAACAATATATGGATCCAGATGCAAGACTTCAACCAAAACATTCAACGGATATGTTTTAAAATATAACCAACGGTGTTTGGACATAAGTTTTGATTAAGTAAATTTAAAATAAAAAGCGCACTCGCTTTTTCCTGGGGTATCGCGTGAGCCTGTAGTCTCACGCAGATGCTATTCCCCAAGGAGTCGAGTGCGCTTTTATTTTGAGACTGGACTTAAAGTGGAACCCTTAGCAAGGACACACAGATTATATCCGTTTGCGCGTCAGTGAGCCACTTTCATTGGCACGTAAATCCGTTTGCGCGTCAGTGAGCCACTCTCATTGGCACGTAAATCCATTTGCGCGCCAGTGAACCACTCTCATTGGCACGTAAATCCGCTTGCGCGTCAGTGAGCCACTCTCATTGGCACGTAAATCCATTTGCGCGCCAGTGAGCCACTTTCATTGGCACGTAAATCCATTTGCGCGCCAGTGAACCACTCTCATTGGCACGTAAATCCGCTTGCGCGTCAGTGAGCCACTCTCATTGGCACGTAAATCCATTTGCGCGCCAGTGAACCACTCTCATTGGCACGTAAATCCGCTTGCGCGTCAGTGAGCCACTCTCATTGGCACGCAGATCCGTTTAACGGCCTATAAGATTTTGCCTCTGCCCTTTTTCCTCTTAAATCAAATCTTCATATATTTCGTTAACGATCTCATGGCTTTTCTTCGTACCGATGTTTTTATATACGACACCGCTTAAATGTGCCTTATCCATGTTTTCTTCGAGTGCTTGAACGAGGTCACTACTGCCAATTAAATAAGCACCTTCAAGTCCTCTATCTTTAATCTTCTTACCAATCTTAGGTGCGATATTTTTGTACCAACGATGTTTGTTTTCATTGAATCGGCGTTCAAAATGATCTTGTCCAGAACCTCTTGAGCCTGGTGGTGAATCATTGTTGTAGTCCAACCAACTTTCACTTTCGAAATCCCAACTATAAGCAATCTCATCTTTTATATCACCGAGTTCAGTTTCAATAAATCGCACATCCGTTTTTTGTAGTGCAATGACTGCAACATTTGGATATTTTTGAATAATTGCTTCAAACTGTTTAGTTGCTGGCGTTTTCTCCCAGTGGAGCGTCGTTGTCACAGGCACTTGTAGATTTCTTTCTTCCCATAACTCCCCATCTGCTGATGCCGTGATGACTAATCCTTTGTGTAAGTCCATTTGAAGTTCACTCACGCGATCTTCAAATTGTTTCAGCAACTTTTTCAATGCTTTCTTCTCATCGTCATTCGCGTCTTTATCGGCATAGTTTTTCATTTCTTTGATTTCATTTTTTAAGTGAATTTTCCATTCACCATTATTTAATTCTGGACTGCTCGCATCGGTAGTCAAATAAAGTGTTAATACACCGATTTCGTCTTCTATTTTACTGATCCGTTCAAATTCTTTTCTAACAGACATCAAATCTTCCTCCTTTATTGTTGTAAAAACGTTGTATGGAAAAATAGTTGTCTTTCTTAAAGGATTGATATATTGAAATAGGAAATTTCAGTATCACAATGCCCCTGATGGTGGTGTCTCTACACTTTAACAAATATAATTCTTTCAATCTATTTAGAACTATTTCAAATGTTATGAATGTATCAAATAAATGAGGGGTAAATAAAAGTTAGAACAAATGAATGAATATGATTGGAGGACTGATTCAATGGAAACTTTTTTGTTGCTCATCTTAATCGGATTTATCGCAGGTGTGGTATTAGCCGGAGTTATGAAACTCGTTCGGTTTACGACTGGCAATAAAGCAGAAATACTTCTCTACAACATGGACTACATACCATTCTTAAAACAATGGGCCCACCTTCCCATTACGGGTCTCATTTTTCATTATGTGACATGCATTTCTAGTGCTGTTATTTTATATTATTTATTGATTCCGTTTAATTTAGAATTAGCCATATGGCCATATATTTATGTGTTTTCACTCGGCGGCGGTATTCTTTACTTCTTAAGTGCACTCACACGCACACCACCGAGCCATAACGATTGGATCTCTTGGTTTAACTGGACTGCGAGTCATTCAATATTCGGTTTTACTGTTGGCGTACTCCTTTTTTGGTTGATTTAAAATGGTATACAATAAGTTTGAGAACATGAACCTGAAGGAGTAATACTGTTATGAATGAAGTACATGTACTAAATAATATTGAAGACTGGGTGAAGGATAAACTTCACGACGAAAAAAGTGGACACGACTGGTACCATATCTACCGGGTGACATCGCTTGCAAAAGAGATTTTAAAAGAGGAAAAAGCGAATGAATTTATAGTAATTGCAGCTGCCCTATTGCATGATGTCCCAGACGATAAAGTAACGGATGATGTCGAAGGTGCGCTACAAGAAATTAGAGATATGCTTGAAAGTAACGGCGTTACAACCGTTGATATAGAAGCAATTGTTGAGATTATAACGACGATATCATTCAAGGGTGGAACAGGCAAACCGCTGACAAACATCGAAGCACAAATCGTGCAGGATGCGGATCGTTTAGATGCACTTGGTGCAATTGGAATTGCTCGCACATTCCAATACGGCGGCGCGAAATCTCAAGCGATGTATGACCCAAAAATCCCGGTACGAGATCAGATGAGTTTTGAAGAATATCGTGGTGGTCAGTCAACTTCAATCAATCATTTTTATGAAAAGCTTCTATTATTGAAAGATAAGATGAATACAAAAACTGCAGTCAAAATTGCTGACAAAAGAGAATCATATATGAAAGAATTCTTAAATCAGTTCTTCAGAGAATGGAATGGTGAGGCATAACAGGGTCAAACCGTGTATACTTAATAAACAATCGAAGTATTAGAAGGAAGTCATACATGAACAATAAAAAAGATTTAAATTTAATTAAAGATGAGTGGACAGTCGAAGAGCCGAATGAAGTACTGAAGTTTCTCTTTGAAAAAATGTCTGACCGTAGTAAAAAATCAGTAAAAGCAATGCTCTCTCGTGGCCAAGTGCTCGTTAACGGCCAATCGACGACGCAGTTTAATGATCCACTAAAACCTGGCGACCGCGTTGAGATTGAAAAAAGTACATCGAAGCACCATGCAGATATCAGAGGGATCGAAGTGCTGCATGAAGATGATGATATCATCGTTATTTCAAAAGAAGCTGGACTTTTATCGATTGCGACAGATAGTGAAGACCGCTTCACAGCATACCGACTGTTATCGAATTATTTACAGACCATCAATCCGAAAACACGTATCTTCATCGTCCATCGTTTGGACAAGGATACTTCAGGTGTGATGGTATTTGCTAAAAATCAAATGGTACAAAAGAAGTTGCAGGATAACTGGAGTGACAAAGCGAAAGAGCGTACTTATGTGGCTCTAGTTGAAGGATACGTAGGAAAATCTGGGACTGTGACATCTTATTTAAGTGAAGATCAATCATTTAAGGTCCATTCATCGAAAGATCCAAAAAAAGGTAAGAAAGCGATTACGCATTATGCACCACTGAACCACACGCGTGGATATACCCTACTTCGTGTAAATCTTGAAACAGGTCGTAAAAACCAAGTGCGTGTTCATATGAGTGACATCGGACATCCAGTGGTTGGCGACAAAAAATATGGTGCAAAGTCTCGCATCATAAAACGACTCGGACTTCATGCACATGCCATTGCGTTAAAACACCCATCGACAGGAAAAGTAATGCGTTTTGAAGCAAAAGTGCCGGAGTCTCTAACACGAATGTTTGGTAAACGTTAAAACAATATGAATGATGAGTAGCCGTCTAGACTTTTAATCGTCTGGACGGTTATTATTGTGGGTAATATGAAGATTTAATTGTTGAGTAAGGGGGCACTCTTGTGAAGAATATAGCACCATTATTGATATTATTAGCAGCAGTTCTATGGGGTACCACGGGCACAGCTCAAGCACTCGCACCGGATGATGCACATCCAATTGCAATCGGTGCAGCCAGGCTAGCAATCGGTGGGTCTTTTTTAATGCTTATTTTACTCGTGAGTAGCTCATTATCATTAAAAAATTGGCCAATAAAAGCGACACTGCTTGCTACATTATCGATGGCCGTGTATCAACCGCTCTTCTTCACTGGCGTTATGGTCACAGGTGTTGCAGTCGGAACAGTTGTAACAATTGGTAGTGCCCCGATATTATCTGGACTATTAGAATGGATATTTCTAAAGACACGTCCAACACGCGTCTGGTGGTACTCAACGAGCTTATCGATCATCGGGTGTATTCTTTTGTTTGCAAATAGTGAATCTGTGCAGGTGGACCCGATTGGGATCATGCTCGCACTCGGCGCAGGTCTTGTCTTTGCGACGTATACGCTCGTCAGCCGCAGCGTCGTACAAGTTCAACCATCATTATCAGCAACAGCCGTCATCTTCTCATTAAGCGGCCTGATGCTATCGCCGTTCTTATTCATCTTTGATATGTCTTGGATTATAGAAATAAATGGACTTGGTGCCAGCTTACACTTAGGTATCGTGGCAACAGCACTTGCGTATTTCTTATTTGCACAGGGACTTAGACACGTGAAGTCGTCTACCGCCGTTACACTGGCGTTAGCCGAACCGTTGACTGCTGCATTGCTCGGTGTATTTCTGCTTGGTGAGGCACTATCACTTACGTCTTGGATTGGCATAGTCTTTATCATTTTAGGTATTGTCGTATTGGTCAGTGCGTCACGACGTAAAGTTAGTACAGTAGAATAATAGAAAACTTTTTAGAGCAATATCCACTCAAACAGTCATGGATTGTGATACATTCATAATTAAATCATTTAGCAATTGCATATAGGGGGTTACTCAATGTCATTCGATGAACATGTTTCAACGTTTAAATATGCTTTTCCTAAAACGATACCGATATTAGCAGGATTCGCCTTTCTCGGCATGTCCTACGGTATTTACATGAACTCCCTAGGATTCGGACCACTCTACGCAATCTCCATGAGTATGTTTATCTTCGCCGGCTCGATGGAATTCGTTGCAGGCAGTTTACTACTTGGGCCATTTGCCCCACTCAGTGCTTTTTTACTGACACTGATGATAAACGCCCGTCACTTATTTTATGGCATTGCCATGCTCGACAAGTTCAAAGGTACCGGTAAGAAGAAAGCGTACTTAATATACGGCATGTGTGATGAATCATTTGTTATCAACAGTTCTACCCAAGTTCCACAATACATAAATCAAGGGTGGTTCATGTTCTATGTGACACTTTTGAATCAGATTTATTGGGTGGGCGGCACGACGATTGGCAGTTTGTTCAGTTCTGCAGTCACATTCAATACCGACGGACTCGAGTTCGTCATGGTCGCCCTATTTGTCATAATCTTTTTAGAAAACTGGATGAAAGAACATAATCACATCAGTTCGATCATTGGAATCGTTGCATCTGTTCTATCTTTGTTGATATTTGGAACAGACAACTTCATCATTCCAGCGATGATCTTGATACTGGTGTCATTAACATCCATTAAATCGACAGTTGAAAAACGCGAGGTGATTAAATGATGACGATCACAGAACATATAATCATTATTGGCGTTGTTGTTTTAGGTACACTGTTAACACGGTTTTTACCATTTTTAATTTTCTCAGGTGATAAAGAGACACCGCAATACATGAAATACCTTGGCTATGTACTGCCACCAGCAGTATTTGGATTACTCGTCGTCTATTCGTTGAGAAATGTGGATTTAACGAGCGTTTCAGGGTTCTTGCCAGAGTTGCTTGCAATTGGTCTGATTATCGTGTTGCATTACTGGAAACGAAATATGCTCCTCTCACTTGCTGGAGGTACAATATTTTATATGATACTTGTGCAGATGGTGTTTGCTTAAGATTATGATTAAATGATTTGATTATGAAATTCCCGGGTACGGTGATTAATATAGAGCACCATATTACAGAAGAACTAAAATCAAATTATAATAAGTTCATCGTTTTATAACATCACATGAGATGTGCTCTTAAGATGGAGGCATTGATTCTATGTTAAAGATTAAACGAGTGTACGATGATGTTTCAAATCAAGATGGCAAACGTATTTTGATTGACCGTGTTTGGCCAAGAGGTATAAATAAAGAAGAATTAAAACACGATGAATGGTACAAAGATATCGCGCCATCAACAGAACTAAGGAAATGGTTTGACCACGATGAGGAAAAGTGGACAGATTTTAAAAAGAAGTACAAAAAAGAGCTGGAATCGCATCAGGACACGCTCGAAGATATCCGTAAAGATGCGGATGGCCATAATGTAACGCTGTTGTACGCGGCTAAAGATGAAAAACATAATCATGCGATTGTGCTAAAAGAAGTGCTAGAGAACTAAATTAAATAGTTCTCTAGTATTTGTTTGTCAGAATTAAAATGATCAGCCTGTAAATAATGCGATGCTGTTTGAATCATCACATCGGCCGGTACAATACCGAATATTTCAGAATTGATGACTTCAATATCCCTGGACGCTGCCTCTTCTTTTACACGCTCAAACACGACATGCAACGGAAGTTCCTTATAGTTTTCGATTGTCGTCGAAATTTGTATACCTGCTTTAGAATCCAAATCCAGTGCAATGGCTTTTAATCCTTTCAAACCACTGTTTTTCTCTCGAATTGCAGATGCAGTCGCTTTTGCAGCCGTTATATCGGTGGTATTTATGTTGATATTAAGTGATATTAAATCACGGAGCACACCTATTGCAGTCACACCAGCTGTTGGATGAACTGTATTTGGACCATAGTCCGGCTGCCATTCTGGTTGTTTTATCTTTTGTGGGAATCCTTCAAATTCTCCTTTAATGATTTTTGAAAGATCTTTTCGTTCCTCATTTTTAGCAGCCTCACCATACAAATACACTGGTAACTTTAATGTCTCACCAATCACCTGCCCCAGTTGCTCGGCATATTCAACACATTCTTCCATTGTAATATTTTTTACAGGTATAACCGCTATCACATCACCTGCACCTATCCATGGATGAGGCCCCTCTTGCTTTGTCATATCAATGTGACTGATAGCATATTCAAGCATTTCAACAACTGTGTCTAATATCCCCGACTTTTCTCCGAGCAGATAAAACCCGCTTCGATTGTAGTCAGGTTCAGCAAGAGAACCAATCAACTTGTAGCCCTGACCATTTTGTGCAATTTGCTTTAAACCATTATAGATTTCTTTATTTCTACCTTCAGAAAAATTCGCAATCACTTGGATTGTTTCAGTCATAATTATCATCCTTTTTGAAAGTATGTTACTTTTAAATTATCAAAAATCGATGTAAACAGCTATAGTATCAACTTTTAAATGCTTACAATGATTAATTTTAGGAGAAATTTATGATTGAACTACGAGAAATTACAGAAGAAGATTTTCATGACGTATTGTCACTTGAACTTAGTGAAGACCAGCAAAAGGCGAAGTTAGTCGCACCAAACGTTAGATCTCTAGCAGAGGCATGGTTGTATCGAGCAAATGAAGATGTCTTTCCATATGCGGTTTATAACAATGAAGAACTTGTTGGATTTATTTTGATTGATGTAGATGAAGAAGAACGTGCATATATGATTTGGCGCATGATGATCGATAAAAACCATCAAGGAAAATGTTATGGAAAAAAACTTGTTGAGAAAGTGATTGAGATTGCGCGCCAACGGGAAGATATGGATGTACTACATTGCAACTACGTTGTTGGTAACGATGCAATGAAAAAGATTGTGGAAAGCTTCGGCTTTGTATCTAATGGGTTCGATGATGAACATAATGAGCAATTGATGAAGTTAGATGTAAAATGAGGCTTTTTATCGGTTAATACATTCAATAAAAGGAGATGAGTCGTGTGATTGCATATGTTTGGGCAGAAGATGAAAATCGTTTGATCGGAGATGGTGATGCATTGCCGTGGCGTTTGCCTGCAGATGTGAAATTTTTTAAGGAGATTACGATGCGTGGTGATATCGTAGCTGGAAGAAAAACGTACGATACGATACCACATCGACCATTGCCTAGACGACGCAACATTGTATTAACATCAGATGAGAGTTATGAAGCACCAGGTGCAATTGTGGTCCACTCAAAAGAAGAGATTCTTGAAATTGCAAAGTATGGTAACGAAGATTTATACATCATTGGCGGAAGCACATTATTTGAACTGTTCGAGTCAGAAGTCGATGAATTATATCGAACAGTAGTTCATGACACATTTGAAGGTGATGTCTACTTCCCGGAAGATTTTGATTACGAACCATTCGAACGCGTTGAACACTGGGCAGGTCCAGTGGATGAGAAAAATAAGCACCCGCACACGTACGAGATTTGGAAGAGGAAATAAGAGAGTAAAACGGCCTGGGTTTGGGCCGTTTTTTGTTTATTGTTGTGTTTCGTGTCAGTGAGTGGGTTTCATTGACGTGTAAATCTGTTTTCGTGCCAGTGAGCGGGTTTCATTGGCGTGTAAATCTGTTTGCGTGTCCGTGAGCTAGTTTCATTGGAACGCAAATCAATCTGCGTGTCCGTGAGCAAGCCTCATTGGAACGCAAATCAATCTGCGCGTCAGTGAGCGGGTTTCATTGGAACGCAAATCAATCTGCGTGTCTATGAGCGAGCTTCATTGGAACGCAAATCAATCTGCGTGTCAGTGAACAATCCACATTGGAACGTAAATCAATTTGCGCGTCAGTGAGCGAGTCTCATTGAAACGCAAATCAATCTGCGCGTCAGTGAGCGAGTCTCATTGAAACGCAAATCAATCTGCGTGTCCGTGAGCAATCCACATTGGAACGCAAATCAATCTGCGTGTCCGTGAGCAATCCACATTGGAACGCAAATCAATCTGCGTGTCAGTGAGCACATCTCATTGAACCGTAAATCCATTTTCCCACCAAGAAACAAGTCTCTTTTATACAGTTGATAAACTTCCTACTAAACAGATTGCTCGCCAACTCCACTCTTCCTACATATAATAACTATTAATAAGAAAACTATTTAGGAGTCGTTCAATTATGAAAATAGAATTCGTTCATGATGTCATTTGTAGCTTCTGCTTTCCAATGTCACCTCGCATGAGAAAAATCGATGAGAAGTATAATAATGTTGAAATCACACATCGATCTTTTGCGCTCGCATGGGACATATCTAACTTCAAGGCAATGTTTGGCTCTCATGAAGCTGTTAAGCCTGAAGTGTTAGGACACTGGGAACAAGCGAATCAAAACGATGATCTTTCTCGATTTAACATTGAAGGTATGCGTGAGCAAGAGTTTTTGTTCCCGACATCTAAACTACCACTCATTGCAGCAAAAGCAGCGGGTCGATTCGGTGGAGAGCATGCGTACTGGGAAGCTTTTGATGCTCTGCAACATGCACTATTTGTAGACAATAAAGATATCGCTGACCCAATCGTGATTGAAGCAGTTATCGGTAACACATCATTAGATTTTGAACAATGGAAACAATTATTCGAAGATCCACAGACGGAACAAGATGTTCAGAGTGATTTAGACTTTGTACGAAGTAAAGGTATCAATAGTGTACCGGCTTTAATTGTTGAAGATAAGTACTTGATTAATGGTGCACAACCGCAAAAAGTGATTGAAAAAACTTTAGAAGACATTGCTGAGAAAGAAAACTTACAATTGAATACAGGATTCCAAATGATCGGTGGCCAAGGTGAAGCGTGTCGTATGGAAGATGGTCAATGGAAATGTGATTAAGCAACCAGCTCGGTTGCTTTTTTTATTTCTAAACTTGTTATTTTAGTTTAAAATTAATGACACTATGATAACAGGTGGGAATATTATGAAGCGTGTGATCGTCATCGGTTGTCCAGGTAGTGGTAAGAGTACGTTTGCTAGAAAACTACAAAGTATTATCGACATCCCTCTACACTACCTCGATATGCTGAAATGGAATAGTGATAAGACAGTTGTTGAAAAAGAAGTCTTCATTGAACGATTGAACAGAGTACTAGTAACAGATTGTTGGATCATCGATGGAAATTATTTACGTACGATGCCCTTACGCATGAAAGAAGCAGATACGGTCTTTTTTTTAGATTATGATGTGGAAACGTGTTTGAGTGGAGTTGAAGCGCGTAAAGGACAGCCACGCTTAGACATGCCATGGATAGAAACAGAGACAGATCCGGCGTTTATCGAATTTATAAAATCATTTCATTCAGAATCTCGTCCAAAGATTTTGGAGTTATTAGAAGCAAATCAAGATAAAGAAATCGTAGTTTTTAAAAATCGTTCTGAAGCAGATCAATATTTATTGAAGTTAACAATGCTTAATTTAGAACAATATCACCTGGATAAAGAGAATCGTAATAGCGGAAAATACGTCGATGTTCTCCATCCAGAATTTAAAGAATTTGGACAATCTGGTGCTATATACCACCTATGTGACTTCAAAGGTATACCACTTAAAGATACGAGTGAGTACGAAATTTCAAATTTTTTTGTTAAAGAATTATCGGAAGATAATCGGCTTTGTACTTATACTTTACTCAACAAAAATTCAGGTATGAAAAGTAACCGGAGCTCTCTCTGGTTAAGGGATTACGACGATTGGAAACTATACTTTCACCAAGGTACAACAGTAAAATAATAACGATATTTTAATTCCCTAATTTCGATTAGGGAAATTTTTTTATTCAAAACCCTTTACAAGATAGATATATGCTGTTACTGTTATATACATAAGTATAACACTATATGAGGAGGTACAACTTTGAATGGAATGCTGAATGAGAGGAAGCCAATCTATGAACAGATTAAAGATTGGATTAGCGATCAAATTATTGATAAGTCACTCAGGCCACATGATCGAGTACCATCAACAAACGAAATGGTTACTTTCTTTAAAGTAAATCATTTAACGGTCTCTAAAGGTGTCAATCAACTCGTAGATCAAGGCGCAATTTATAAAAAGAGAGGTGTCGGCATGTTTGTTGCTGATGGAGCAAGAGAAACATTAATTGCAGAACGTAAAAAGAAGTTTAAAGAGGACTACGTAAAGCCAATGGTTAATGAAATGTATGTACTTGGATTAAAAGAAAAAGAACTCAACCAATTAATCGAACGTGTGAAGGAGGATGAATATGGTCAGCGTAGAGTTTAAAAATGTTAACTTTAACATTAAGAAGGAAAAAATTTTAAATAATATTAACCTTAATTTTGAGCCTGGTAAAATTTACGGATTGCTTGGACGTAATGGTGCAGGTAAGACAACGTTACTTTCACTGATTGCAACGTATCAAAAAGTAACAAGTGGTGAGTTAACAGTGGCTGGTGAGAATCCGTATGAGAATGAAAGAGTTTTGCCACTTGTGAACTTCTTTCACCAATCGAATTATAACGACGATACAGATTCAATAAAAGCATTTTTTGAGCTACGTCAACTGTATTATCCAGATTTCAATATGAGCTATGCAGAGGACTTGCTTGCTGAATACAAAATCAGTAGAGACAAAAAGATGAGTTCGCTTTCGCAAGGTCAAGCTTCTGTCATAGAGGCAATTATGGGACTTGCAACGATGGCGCCGGTCGTGCTGTTTGATGAAGTAACGAATGGTATGGACGCACCGTCGAGAGAAAAGTTTTATAAGCAAGTATTGAATGCAAAAGACCGTGAAAATCGTGTGATCGTATTATCGACACATATGGTATCTGAGATGGATTACTTGTTTGATGAAATTACGATCATTCATCACGGTGAAGTTCTAGTCAATGAAACGGTTGATACTTTCCTAGAAAGTGGTTATGAAGCGACAGGACACATTGAAGCAATCAAGCAATTCTCAGCAGATAAAAATGTCCTGCATTCACGCACACTTGGCACGACGAGAGCAGTTTCAATTTTAGGACAAATTACAGAAGAAGAAATGCAAAAAATGGATGAATTAGATATTAGATTTGCACCAATAAAATTACAAGATTTATTTATCAATATGACGGACGATAAATAGGAAGGAGAGCAGTATGAAGAATAATAGAGTAAGACTTGCAACGAACCATTTAAATTGGGCTGGATTTTTCGGGATGGCTTGGTATGTCGCGATTTTCACACTTATATATATTGCATTATTTCTAATTTTTGGCTCAGCAGAGCTAGATTCAATGTCATATACGTCAATTGGGCTTAATGCAAACCGAGTGTTTATGTTAGTCATGGGAATCATTGTCGGAGGTGGCTATATATCGTGGGCATTTAGCTTAGCGATTACAAGAAAACAATTCTACAAAGCCAATCTCCTTTCTGGATTAATCATATCGGCTATATTGGTAGCAGCAATACTATTGGTGGGATTATTAGTAAATCTACTACCATTCACGGGAACAGAGGGTATCATTGAATTACAAATGCATCCGGTCTTAAACATTATTACAGTGTTTATCCAGACGTATTTAGCGTATCTCGCTGGGACATTAATCGGTATGGGCTTCTATCGTAATAGTTGGGCAGGTACACTTGCGATTCTTATTACAGTGGTATTTAATATGTCGCCAGATACGCTGGACCCATATATCGTTGATATCCTAAATACAAGTAATGGTGTAGGTATGTTAATTGTAACCACAATATATGTGATCATCTTAGTAATTCTAAATTATGTTTATACACGAGACGTTGCCATTCGCGTTTAGTTAAGTAGCCAGAACACACATTTTGTTGTGAGGTTCTGGCTATTTTTATGCATGCTGATAAAGTACTCGGCTTTAATTGTGCGTATAGGTAAGAGATAATAGATATATAATATTTTAAAAAGGATGATTCTAATGGATGTAAAATTTCCGATTGGTCAGTTAGAACTACCTGAAGTAGTAACGGTGGAAAACTTAAAGTCTTGGTTAGTAGACATCGAAGGTTATGTCGTACGGCTAAATGAAATCGTCGATGGATTAAGTGAAGAAGAACTAGAGAAGCGCTATCGTGACGATGCATGGACAGTGCGGGAGCTCGTTCATCATATTGCAGACTCTCAGATTGGAATGTTTCATCGTTTAAAACTCGCTTTAACGGATGATCGTCCGAATGTACCGAGATTTAATCAGGATGAATTTATCAATCTTGCTGATAGTAACATGCCGATAAAACCATCCCTCCTCATCTTGGCAGGGCTCAATGCACGAATCGTTGAGATGGGTGAGAGAATCAGCGAGGAACAGCTGTTAAGAATACTCACACTGGAAAATGAGAAAGAAATCTCAGTGGCAACGAAGTTTGCTAAACTGGCATGGCATCCTAATCACCATTTAGCACATATTAAAATTGCACTGGACAAAAAATAAGATATCGAGGTAGTATATGAAAATCGTACTCATATTCGGCCCTCAAGCTGTGGGCAAGATGACAATTGGAGAAAAAGTCGGCCAAGCATTGAATATCCCACTCTTGCATAACCACGTGACATTGGACGTGATATGGCCATATATCGGATGGAATGAAGATACATTTAAATTGTCCCATGATTTAAGGATGGGCATATTTAAACATATCGCAAAAGATGAAACACATCGTGGTATCGTGTTTACGTTTGTTTGGGCATTTAATTTAGAAAGTGATTGGGATGCGGTAGGTGAAATGAAACAAATATTTAGCGCACAACATCATGAACTGTACTTTGTCGAATTGGCAGCTGATTTAGAGGAGAGAATTAAAAGAAATACGTCAGCTTATCGATTGGAGAAAAAACCATCGAAGCGTAACCTTGAGCATTCCCACAATGAATTAGTACGTTCTATGGATAAACATCGTATGAATTCATTGGATGGTGAAATTAAAGAGAAAAACTACATGAAGTTAGATGTCACACATATCGGTGCGACAGAAGCGAGTCAGCACATAACAGAATGGATCAATTCTCGTGAATAGTAACCAATTAAGTAATACCTAAGTCTAATTTTTCATAAAAGACAAACAACTCATTTGTCTAATAAAATGGACTCGTGTACCCTTAAAAAGGAATGTTACTATTATTAACTAAGGATTGATTATAGATGAAGGTCGTATTTTTGTCGGGATCGAATATCGGAACGAAGACATTAAAAGCTGTGGAGTATGTTGCTGAAGAATTTAAAACACAACATGAAACAGTAGAAACAGAAATATTAGATTTAGCAAACCTATCGATGCAGTTTTGCGATGGTAGAAACTACACGGACTACGAAGGTGACACGAAGCATATCATCGATACGATTATCGATGCGGATGCAGTCATTATCGGAACACCTGTTTTCCAAGCATCCATTCCAGCAGCACTAAAAAATGTATTTGATCTATTGCCACAACAAGCATTGTCAAACAAAGTGGTCGGTATACTCGTTACAGCGGGTTCTTCAAAGCATTATTTAGTTGCAGAACAACAATTAAAACCAATACTTTCATTCATGAAGGCACATGTTGTTAACGCGTATGTATTTATTGAAGAGAAAGATTTTTATCAGTATGAAATCATTAATGAGAATGTAAAGATTCGCATAAAGCGACTCGTACAAGAAACGCATGCTTTGTCACAAGCGATGCAGCAAGTACAAAGTATCACAGAAAAACTGCTCTAACCATCTTATAAAAGATGGTTATTTTTTTCATGGAGGTCAATATGGAGAGCATTATAGAGGCGTTACATCGACAGTTAGAAAAGTATGAACCGACTGCTATCTACACTTTTAATGAAGGTTGGTCAGATGATGATAAGTTTATTGTGGAGACAAAGTCAGGTGGTAAGTATTTGCTCAGACTTTCTAACATAGACAAAGCATCACGTGCACAGCGGCAAGTGAAAATTATAGAGCAAGCAATGCATGCAGGAATTCCGACTCAAACTCTGATCGATTACGGACCATGTTTGAATAATGAGCGGTACTTTATCCTACTCAAATGGATAGAAGTTGAACCATTACTCGATAAAATTTTAAGTTATTCTGAGGATGTACAATACAATTTAGGAAGAAAAGCTGGTCACTATTTACAAAAAGTTCACCAATTTTCTACTACTTATTCCACCGGACTCGATTGGGATGTGTTGTTTAATCGAAAGATAGATAAGAAGCTTGAGATGTATGAAAATTGCCCTTTGAAATACGATAGAGATCAGGAATTGATTGAAGCGGTTCAAACGTATCGTAAAAACCTATCAGCAACACCTCAAGTTGTGCATCATGGTGACTATCATTTAGGGAATATGTTAATTGATAAAGATCGTGTTATTTACATCATTGATTTTGATCGACATGATGTTGGTGATGCTTGGGAGGAGTTTAACCGTCTGCCATTTAGTTATGACGTCAGTCCTACATTTGCATCCGGTCTTGTAGATGCCTACTTTAATGATGTGATTCCACATGAATTTTGGGAGATGGTGTGTCTGTACACCTCAACCAACGCACTATCGGCTTTACCATGGGCGTTACGATTCGGTGATGATGAAATAACGACGATGAAACGACAGACAGAGTCACTATATAAGCAATACAATAATTTTAACGACGTTATACCGCAATGGTATCATCGATAGTAAAAAAGAGCCGATCGGCTCTTTTTTAGATTAAGTTCTTATTTTCTTGTTTGGGAATACCGACACGTAAACTGATTTGCATTGCTTCAAGGTCACATCCTTGGTTTACTTCTACATGACCATCGAGACTTAAGTACAAATCAATATCAGTGTTATCCCAACCGTATGGTTCACGCATCAGTCGTTGCATATCTTTCATCGATAACGACAATGCCTCTTCATATGTGTCACGTGCAGCTGTCGTATACCAACGATCTTCTGTTTCTAATACTGGGCGGTCTAGCTCAACGTTTTTAATAACGTCTACAGTAACAGTTGCTGACCCACTACACTCTAATCCTGCGCCATCTAACTCGCCGTCTCCCATCGCACCGTGCAGATCTCCGATTTGCAATAATCCACCAGATACATTTACTGGGAAATATAGAGTAGCACCTCTTCTAATCAAGCGGTTATCCATGTTACCACCGTGGTCACCAATGCGTCCACAACCGATTGGCTCTCCACTTGGCGCAACGCCAATGACTCCAATCATTTTACGTAATGGTATTTCAATGTCATTAAAGAACGCAACTTCTCGTTCATTATCAATTTCTATAATCTTCGTACGTATATCTGAGTTCTCTTTTAAAGGACCAACACCATATGTCACTGCAACCCCTTTGTCAGCAACACTTACATCATCGATATACACTTTTAAAACGTCACCAGGTTCTGCCCCTTCTACGAAGAGAGGTCCTGTTCCCGGGTTAACTTGATCAAAATCAATGTCTCCAATAAGATCATCACTGGATTGAATCTGTTCAGAGAAACAGTCTACCGTATTAAACTTCACTGTATCTCCAGGTACAACGCGTAAAGCTGGTTCGTGCGACTTGTCAAACGTGAATTGACGTGTTTCCTTATCAATTTCATAACTTGCCATAAAGAATCCCTCCAACTTTTTCCATGATACCGTTAGTATAGCACCTTCTACTCAAAGAAACTTAAAAAACCCTTGAGTCAAGGGACCCAAAGGGTAATGAGTATTAATTACTTTGCATCTTCTTCATCTGATTCATCATTCTCTTCAGAATCTTCTATTTCAGTACCTTCACCGTCAGTGGGTTCAAGTGATTCTACACCATCTTGAATTTCTACACCTTCCGGTAATTCTAATTCAAATAATGATTCTTCAAATTCTTCTTCATTCATTTCAAGTGTTACATATTCAGAACCGATAACTGAGTCTGAACCATCATCAATTTCTTGTTTTAAGATGATGTAATACTCTGTATCAATCCACATCGTTGTTGGTGAAGCGAATTCAGCACCTTCTGCATCTTCAATAGGTTCTAAGTTCACTTTGTATGCATCACGATCTCCAACTTGTTGAGTTCCTTCAACTGTTATATCATATGTTGTTGCAAGTGTTTCTAAATACTGAGATGCAGTGATTGCAGTGGACTCCATTTCTGTTTCAGGTGCATCAATACCACTTTCATCTTCAGTTTCAGTATCTTCTTCACCTTCAGCTGCATCGTCTTCTTCAGATACGCTTATTGGAATTCGGAATGCTTGTTCTTGTCCTTCAGTATACACTAGCATTTCCTCACCATTGTTCACCATTATTGTTAATGAACCATCAGGGTTTTCCATTTCCGTTCTAGAAAGGACAACATCTCCATCGTTCTGATACCATTCACGTGTTAAAGATTCATTATCAACATCTGCAACAGTTACTGAAATTGCTGTTTCAAGATAAAGATTCTCAATCTCATCTTGTGCTGCATAGCCATTTTCAATTAATGTTTCAAAATCAATTGCTTCATCTGTATTCACTTCACTCGATTCTTCTTGAGTTTCAGTATCGTCTTCTACATCTTGAGTTTCTGTTTCTTCCTCTACTTCTTCTGTGTCCGCATCACTATTGTCCTCATCGTCTTGTGCAAATGCTACGTTTTCTCCATTCACGTTAAGTGCGAGTACCGACATTAGTGATAAACCTATACCTGTTTTTAAAAGTTTCATAATAACTACTCCTCCATTTTCTTAAATGGTAGTTGGTATATTCCCAGTTCATATATCCAATAAACAAGCCATAAAATGTAAATAATCTAATTTTCAAGAACTATGCTTTAAAGGATAATAAACAACTGAAATTATTTTATATTATTTCAATATAACTATGAAATTTTCGAAACTTCATCAAAAAGGGTTTTATTTTTTACAAACCCCCGATATGATAGTCTTTTATAAGACAGATTAAAAATGGATTAAAAAGGAGTTGCGACTTATGGTAAAAGAACCAGTTTCATCAGAAGAGAACGTACAGAAGACAAAGAAGTTTGAACTTCCTCACATTTACGTCATACTCTTTACATTAACAGCACTTGCAGCGATTGCGACATATATCATTCCTGCAGGTCAATTTGAAAGGGAAACAGTTGATGACCGTGAGGTCATTATTCCTGGCACATTTGAGTATGTGACACAAAGTCCAGTTGGTATTCTTAACTTTATGACTGCGATTCCTCGTGGTGTACAAGAAACGGTAATCATCATCTTTGGTATCATGGCCATCGGTGCGATGTTCAAAATTCTTGAAAAAGCTGGTGTTATTAGTTACATCATTAGTTTTTTAATCAAGAACTTTGGTAACAAAGGGATGTTGATATTCCCTGTTGTTATCGTGCCACTCGCATTATTTGTATCACTGACGGGTAACATTGAGTCTTCATTAATATTTATACCTGCCCTACTGCCATTATTCTTAAGATTAGGATATGACAGAATGGCAGCGACGGGTGCGATTCTTATTGCCACAGTTGTCGGTTTTACCGTAGCATTGACTGCCCCAGCGAACTTAGGTACAGCACAAACGATTGCTGAACTTCCACTATTCTCAGGTATCGGTTATCGTGCAATCGTCCTTGCAGTCATGACAACGGTGGGTATTTTGTTCGTTATGTATTATGCGAGAAAAGTTAAGAACGATCCGAGTAAATCATTGATTTCTGACAATGTTGATAACAATGAGTTCATTGAACAAAGTATGGTCGAAGGCAATCCGATGAATACGCGTGCGATGATTGCAACAATAGTGTTTGTTCTGTTATTAGGATTTATGTTGTTCGGAATTTTCCAGTATAACTGGTATTTTATCGAACTTGCTGGATTCTATATCTTTACAGGTATTATCATCGGTTTTATAGCTGGTATGGGACCTTCAAAAATTGCAGAAGCAATGAATGAAGGTGTAAAAACGATACTGCTTGGTGCGTTGATCGTCGGTCTTGCACGTGCAATTTCTATCATGTTAGAAGACGGTTTGATCATGGATACTGTCGTCAACGGTTTAAGTATGCTCGTTACATTAATGCCGGAATGGCTAGTGCCGGTTGCGATGATGGTTGTTCAAGGTATTATTAACTTCTTCATCCCATCAGGAAGTGGTCAGGCTGCTGCGACGATGCCGATTATGATCGGTGTTGTTGACCTTGCAGATATGACACGTCAAACTTCAGTGCTCGCATTCTTATATGGTGATGGATTATCGAACATATTCTATCCAACTTCGGGTTACTTCATGGCAGCACTAGTAATCGCAAAAATTAAGTATACTGATTGGTTGAAATTTATTTGGCCTCTCTTATTATTATGGTACTTAATTGGTGCAGTGACGCTAGTTATCGCGTTCTTCATTGAGTATGGTCCATTCTAAAACAAATAAGCACAGGCTTTGATTTTCAAAGTCTGTGCTTATTATTTGGATTATTTAATTCAATTGTACTTTACTTCCGTTTCTTGCCACTTCTATAAACATTTTAAAACCTTTCTCAAATACATCCTCGAGCAACTTGAATTTAGGATGATGATGGTTATAGTCATAACCAGGCGCTTTTGCACCAATAAATGCATAGCATGACGGCACTCTATTGCTAAATGCACTAAAGTCTTCCCCACCCATCATCGGTCGTTCACTGACGAGTTCTCCCGGGAAATGTTCTTCTACAATAGACCGGACATAGTCAGTGACCTGTTCATTATTCATAACAGAGTCATAACCATCTGTGTATTTTAACGTATAGTCATAACCGAGTGATTTGAGTTGTTCTAAGTTTTTCTCGAGTAGTTCTTTAACTAACTGACGATCTTCTTGACGCAGTGTTCTGACAGAACCGCCGAGAAACACTTTGCTAGGTATTACATTTTCTGAACCGACATTACCTGCATTAAATACTGTGTTTGACACGACAACCGGATTAAAAGGATCAGCATGCCGAGAGACAATGGTCTGGATGTTATTGATAAACTGCGTACTTGCAACAATCGGATCAAGATTTAGTTGTGGTGTACTTGCGTGACCACCATGCCCTATGATCTCGATATGGTATAAGTCCGAGTTAGCGCTTGCGTGATCATATTTAACGTCAATATCACCGTAATTAGTTAATGTCCAATAGTGGTGACCATAGATAAAAGAAAAGTCATCAAAGTATCCCGTATCTACCATTTCACGTGCCCCACCTGGAATAAGCTCTTCAGCATGTTGGAATATGCCGACGATTTCATTATCAAATGCTTCGATATAATCGTTGATATACCATAATGCGCCGAGTAATGTTGCTGTATGTCCATCATGACCACATGCATGCATCGCACCTTTATTTAATGATTTATAGTCCACATCAGCCTCTTCTTCTATAGGTAATGCATCGATATCTGCACGCAGACCAATCTTCTTACCCTTTCCTTTATTGAAAATAGCAACGGCACTTGTATCTGTAATCGATTCAATCGTACAGTTCTCCATCTGTTCAAGAATGCCTTTAATATACTTAATCGTTTCAAATTCTTTGAAAGATACTTCAGGGTGCTGGTGTAAATATCGTCTGTATTTAATGACTCTCTCTTTATAATTCTTGTAACTCATAGTAAATTCCTACCTTTTTGAAAAGATTAAACATTACAACGTTATATTGCATACCATTATAATGCTGTCGTTTGTTCTTAGCTATATATCATCTCTTTTATTTTACGTATTTCAACGGCATAAATAGAATTCATCAGTGGACCCAAATCATTTTCTACAATCATAATTTCTTGTTTTGCTTCTTCTATTCGACCGACTTTATACAATGATAGTGCATAGACAAGTGTTCGTACTTTCAAATCAATACGGTCAATTGGATGTAACGCGATTTTGAAAGTATAGAGACTTCTATCGAAGTGTTCGAGGACAAATTCGTAATTACCTTGTAAGTACTCTATTTCCAAATCTAAACTCTTAAGGGTAAGTTTGAGATACTCTACTTTTCCAGTATCATTACTGACGAATGTATCAATTGTATCCATTGATCTTTCTTTGTATGCGAGTAGTTTTTCAACAATGTCATCCGGTTGTTCAATTAATGAATACTTTGAGTAAAGCGTATCTTCATATCGAAATTCTATTTCTCTCACAGGATCCGGCGAAAACTCTAGAAATTTCTTTACTTTACTGACATATTCTAGCTTTTTATCGTCCTCATCAACATAGGTATAGTACAGTGCCATGATACGGATTGCATCAAGATAATGTTGGAACTGTAACGTTTCAAAGGATAATGCTTCAATTCTCTCTGAACTTTCTACAAACAAAGCGTGATTTTCTACTGCAGACGCTAGAATTGATTCAATATACAGATATGAGAGTTCGATTTTTGAATCATGCTGTTTGAATGATAATATCTCTTCTTTGTGCTGTTGTAACGTGCGCAATGCGTCTTCATACTCCAATGAGTATAGTTTTGACGAGGCATGATCAATCAGCTCTCTCATCGCTAGATGTCTCAGTCCATTTTCTATTAGTCGTTTGTAAATGGTTTGGTGTAAGTTGTCTGCTTCTACATGCTGCTGATTAAGTCTATAGTAGTATCGCAACATTGATAATAAAAAAAGACCTTTGTCATTTGTGAAGATTCGATCTTTGTTTGGCAAGATTTTCTCTTCGATTTCATCATAAGGGAACTTTAAAAAATAGTCCTTGAAATGTTCAGCCATCTCTTCAGTCCATGCCTCATCCCCTTCCTGTGTTAAATAGAACACAGAAACTCCCAACTTGTTAGCGATCTTTTGCAATGTTTCTATTGACGGCAATGTTTTATCGTTTTCGATTAAACTTAATGTCCCTTTTGTGAGATAGCCATCAATCAATTCAGACTGAGTCATTTTTTTTTGTTTTCGTAATGATTTTATACGATTTCCGAGTGACATTATTTCAACTCCATCCTATTTAGTTTGATTATACCAAACTTTATCTTGACATCCAATTATACTTTTGACATACTTATAAGCATAAAGTTTGATTGTATCAAACAAACGAGGTGAAATTATGATTTTTGACAGAAATGTACCAGTTCAAGAGCGTGTTAACTTCCTATTCTACATATTGAGTCGCTTTATTTTAACTGCAGGAAATTATATTTACCTGTTCGCAGTTTCCTACTTTATTTTGTATGAAACAGGTTCTGCATTTTACTTCTCAATAAACTTAGCGATTTCCGTTGTTGTCTCTCTTATATTACTACCCTTTGCTGGTTTAATTAGTGATTTAGGAAATAAGAGAAAGACAATTATTACTGGTGAATGGCTGTTTGCTGGTGTAATTATCGGGCTTTTTGCCTATACACAAATCGTAGAAGTATCATTAATCGCCATTTATATAACGACGTTATTAACGAGCTTAATCAGTCCTTTTGTTTCTAATACATTCCAAGCAGCGATAACAGAAATGTTCCATAAAGCACGCATACAAAAGGTCATGGGATATACACAGAGTATTTTATCGGCAGTGCCTATCTTAGGGCCTGTGCTCGGTGGTGTATTATTCGGACTCTTAGGATTTCAAGGCATCGTTATCATCTTCATGATTGCGACGATATTCTCAGCTGCTATTAACTTACTGGTAAAATTCGATCTATATTACGATAAAGCAAATTATGAGACGGATGATGAATCAATTGATGGTGCAGTCAACAAGTTCAAACGAGATGTCAGCCAAGGATTTTCATTTTTATTTAAAAGTGATGTATTCAAATCAATACTGATAACAGTATCTCTAATTAATATATTTGTCGGTCCGATTTCAGTATTCCCAGAAATTATGATGATTGTAGAGCTTGGATTTGAGCCAGAAACTCTCGGTTTAGTAAATGCACTTGCTGGTATTGGTGTGCTTGTTGCTGGTGTAACAATCGCGAACATGAAAAGTTTCAAGAATCCCCTACTACAAGTCAAATTTGGCATTATTATTTTAGGTACCCTCTATTTCATCTATGCATTGCCAATTTATATTGATATGCAAGTATGGATGAGCTTTGTCTACATCGCATGTGTTGGTTTTACAATTATCGTGACTTTGCAGTTTATCAATGTACCTGCGGGGATATTTCTTCAAAAATGTATTCCACAACATATTAAGGGGCGAGCGCTAAGCGCATTTAATATGTTTGCAATGAGTTTAAGTCCAATTGGTACGATACTATATGGTGTGCTCTATGACACGGGCATGTATGCCACTGTAAATATAGTAAGTGGAGCCGCACTAATCTTAGTCGTTGTATTAACGCTGAGATCAACAGTGATTAAGCGTGCTAGAGACTTAAATGCACAAGTAGATGCTGAAATAGAAGCAGCTAAGGAAGTATAGATTATATAAAATTTCCTCTACAAGCTCTGTAGAGGAAATTTAAAGTTTGGAATATTTCTCCATATTTGCAACTAAACGTACAGCAATTTCGTGCCGTTCTAAACGCTCAAATTCATCAGGAATTTCATCGAAAGCAATTTCAGTTACAGAGGTTTTACACTACCATCTGTGAATAACTCATAGATTTCAGTGATATCTTGTGGGTTACCACCGTTACTACCGACTACAGTTACTTGTTTAGTAATCATAGAAGAAAAGTTTAAAGTTGTATCAAGTTTACCCATACCTACCAATATAACTTTACCTTGACCTTTCATGAATAAATCTTCCCAATAATAAAAGTTTCCATATTTAATTATCTCGGTAATATTATGGTATAGTACTAGTAACTAATATTGAGGAGGAATACTTATGTACTTTATGAGAATTTGGAACAGACGTAATGCCCAATAATTAAATAATTATTAATACGTCTAGAACTAAATTTTCTCAACGGGATAAGTATGTCCTTTTTTAATAACACACTTGAGAGATGGTCTAGGACTGTCTTTTTTTGTTGTGAAAATTTGTTCTAAGCATGTTTAAGGAGTGCTTTAGAATGAATCAATGTACTGTAAAGTTAAAGAATGTGAAAAAAGTCTATGAAGGAAGAACACTATTTAAGATCGATGAACTATCCGCATACATTGGAGATAAAATAGCAATAATAGGTAATAATGGTGCCGGTAAATCAACGTTACTCAAAATCATTAATAACGATATAACGCCCGATTCAGGAGACGTTATGATCGATGAATCGTTTAACTATTTACCACAGATCGCAGAGCCTAGTTTTATAGATGAGACGATTGATTTTGAGCTATTAAGTCGTTTTAATGTACCAAATAATAAGCAACTAAGTGGTGGAGAACAAACAAAATTAAGAATTATAGAAGCGATCAGCACATATAAAATGGGTTTGTTATTGGACGAACCGACAACTCATCTAGATAAAGACAGCATTGACCTTGTGATAGAACAACTAGAATATTATTACGGCACATTAATTTTTGTCAGTCATGATCGCCACTTTATAAATAAAATAGCGAATAAGATATGGGAAGTTAAAGAAGGCAAGCTTAATGTTTTTAACGGTAATTATGACGAATTTTTAGAAAAGAAAGAATTAGAGAAAAAGACTCTGGAAGCTAAATCAGAAACGATACAAAAAGAACGTGCACGGCTAACGAATGCAGCATCTAAGCAACAGGCATATGCGAATAAGATGAGTAACTACAATAAGAGTCAAGCAAAGTCACATAACGTCGGTCGCCTTGCTCAATCAAAGCAAAAGGACACTGTTCAAAAGAACGCACATAAGAAAGCAAAAGCAATAGAAAGTCGAATCGAACAACTTGAGGAAGTCGACTTACCAGAAGAGATGCGTACGATTAAGTTTCCGATAAAGCAATCTGAAGTGATTCATAATAAGTTTCCGATTATCGCTCAAGATCTGTCCATAGTACGAGGAGAAAAACTATTATTAGAGAACACATCTTTTCAATTCCCATTCGGAAAAACGATCGCAATAACTGGTCCAAATGGAGCTGGGAAATCATCACTACTTCACGAAATTATGAATAACGACGATATAGAAAAATCTCCAAAACTGAATATCATTACGTATAAACAGATGGATTATAAAATAGGTTCAACTGAATCTGTTTTATTCTATGTAATGGAAGCTTCGGGACAAGAAGAACCACTTGTGAGATCAGTACTGGATAGACTTAATTTTAATCAGACAGAGCTGAATAAGTCAGTTAGCGATATAAGTGGTGGAGAAGCGACACGACTGACGTTAGCTTTGTTATTCCTCAAGCATTCTAACGTTATAATATTAGATGAGCCAACGAATTTTATCGATATAACGACAATTAATGCACTAGAAGATTTTATTAAAGGTTATCAAGGTATGATAATATTAGTTTCTCATGATAGAGCATTTGTGGATAATGTTGCGGATGTTATCTATACAATAGAAGATAAGAAACTAAAATTAGTTAAAAATTAATTCAAATCTAGAGGTGGGATGACAATGAATTTTGTAAAGGGTTATCCAATAGACAAGTTAGTTGATTATATTGCTGAGTTAAGTAATGAAAATAAACATCGGATCGAATATATGGATAATCATCCAGATAGTATTCGATTTGAAATCGAGCACATCGCAATAGATAATCCTGAAATAGAAACGGTTTATGTTGCAGAAGAAGATGGTGAGATAGAATGTCTTTTTATATTTGATGCGAGTGGTGCACACACGGAGGTTATTGGTCCCTTTACAAAAGGTTATGATATTGCGATGATGCAAAAACTTTTTGCTTTTGCACTAGGTCATCTAATCGCTCACATGAAATATTTAGAGTTCGCTATCAATGGAGATAACGCCGTTGCATTGTTGTTCGTAGAAGAGATTGGTGCTGTATTATACGAAGAAAATTATGTCTTAGTCCTGCCAAGAGAATCTTACAAAATGAATGATGCTCCACAAGTGAGTGTGATGGAGGAACATGAGTTAGATTCTGTTGAACAACTATTTGGACGAGTTTTTCCAGATTATCGTTTTAATTATTATCCAGAGACTGATGTTGAAGAACATTTAGTACAAGTCACTCATAACGATGAAAATAACGTTATAGGATTTATACACACAGTTGTTAAAGAAGAATTCAATGATGGTTTGATTAGTTACTTAGGCGTCGATGAAAGAGCTAGAAATCAAGGATTAGGTAGTGAACTCATGAATGCGGGTTTAAAAATTATCTTTCAACATGACGATATAACGGAAGCATATTTACGCATCGATGTTAATGATATGATTACAGAAAAGTTTTATGAAAATTTTGGTTTTGAAACATCTATTCACACAAAAATATATCGATTAAAATTAATATAGTGTCGGTAGAAACGATATATAATACAACGTTATATAGATATGCATTAGCATGTTACAATGCATCATGATTCTTTACAATAAAATCTGTTGATGTTATATTAATTCCAACAAAACGAAAGTGGTGAACTGCAGGGATATGTACAATTAATTCTTATTCAACCAAAAGACAAATGAATGCACAAAAGTCGCTATATTTATTTAGTGTGCGAAAAATTTGTCAGAATAAGGATTAGTTTAAGTATTTCTATATTTAAATTCACTCGCTGAGTTTATTTTCTATACCCTTATTCTGACTATGAATAGGGGTATTTTTTATGCTAGTAATTAAAAATCAAGTATTTGAAATTCAAGGTGAACCATTATTTGAAATGCCACAAGTTCTAATCAATCAGCCAACGATTATTGGTCTTGTTGGTAAGAATGGAAGCGGTAAGACGACATTATTGAAACATATTGAAGATACTATAGATGATGCAAGACTGATTGAACAGATTAAACCAAAGACGGCTGATCGAAGTGGTGGAGAGGTAACGAAGGAATATTTGCTCGATGCGATGAACTCTCTTTCGAGTATTTTACTCTTGGATGAACCGACGACTCACTTAGATGAAAATAATAGAGATTGGTTAATCCAGAAAATAAAGCGATTACCGAGTATTGTAATTATAACATCACATGATCGATATTTTTTAGATGCAGTTGTTAAAAAGATATGGGCAATCGATGATGACAAGTTAGAAGCATATGATGGAAATTACACCCATTATAAAGAAGTGTTAGAGCATAGAAAAAAAAGACATGAAGAAGAATATCGTCAGTATATCAATGAGAAAAATGAAATAGAAAAGAAAATAGCGCGTAAGAGAGACCAAGCATCAAGATCTAATGTGGCACCAGGTTCTTATGATCATGGTGATGATGGTTCTAGTCCTTACTTCAATAAAGTACAGAAGAAATTGTTTAAATCTGCCAAGGCTTTTGAGTCAAGAATGGACCGACTAGAGGAAGTGGATCAACCAGATAAAGTGCGAGAGGTTCGTTTTTATAATCACGATGCAACACAGTTCGGAAAGAAATTTGTATTGCGTTATGAAGGCGATGTAACGGTGGGGGAACGTCTTTTAATACATGATGCGAAGCTATTTATACGAAATCACGAAAAGGTCGCTATAACGGGGCCAAATGGTTCTGGTAAAACGACATTGCTCAAAAAAGTGCTCAGTAAAAATGATCATATAAACGTCGGATACTTCCATCAACAACTCGAAAGTTTAGATACCGAGAAATCTATAATGGAGAATGTCCAAGAAGATAGCTTGTATGACGCAACTACGATTCGAACGATGTTATCACGATTAAATATAAAAGGAGACAAAGTGTTTGAGCAGGTGAAGTGGATATCTGGTGGTGAACGTATTAAAGTACAGCTCGTTAAAGTATTAGTAGGGGCATGCGATGTACTTGTACTGGATGAACCAACTAACTTTCTCGATATAGATGCTGTCGAAGCATTGGAGAGTATGCTTGAACACTATCCAAACACAGTTATTGTTATATCTCATGATAGACGCTTTATAGATAACATATGTACGCTTGAGTTTAAAATAGTAGATAAGGCACTTGTAGATCAGTCAATGGCGGTTAATGATAGTAGTGATGATGCAAATGAGCTATTAATAATAGAAAATAAAATATCACAGGTACTCAGCGACTTATCAGTTGAAGCCACTCCAGAACTAGAAGAAGAATTCCAAAAATTAGTGAAGTTAAAGCGGGAGATAAGCGATATTGGTAAAAATTACTAGTAATAAATCTTCACTTTATCCCTTTAATCATAAATTTATTGGGTATAGATTGAGTATCATAACCTTGGAGGGCTATAATGAAGAAATTATTTACGACAGTATTATCTATTACAGCAATTGGTGCTTTAGCGGTAAATGCAAATGCTCAAGAAACTGAGACGGAAACGGATTTATTCGAAGATAGGTCAGAAGACACAGTGATTGCAAATGATGTTATCAGCTTAGTTGCTGAAACAGAGTATGAAGCTTCAGATGTTACTTTATCTGAGATTTTAGGAGAAACTCAAGACTTTGAAACATATGTCGCTTTATTAGACTTAGGTGTAGCAATTAGAGACATGAACGCTGAGACACTCATTGAAGAAAATTATACATCAATGGATGCGATTATTGCAGAGTCGGGTGAGAATGTAGAGATTGAAACATTCTTATTGCAAGAAGATCAGCTGTTCCCGAATGTATATGGTAATTCAGAAACAGATGAATTGATCATGTATGAAGGTGGTGTTGCACAGGAGTCATCATTAACAGAGTCAATAGGTGATGTTAATGAAATCTTCTATTACAGATACGAAGATTTAGAAAGCCTGATTCTTGAACTTGAAGAGTATGCAACAATCTATGAAAATGATGAGCACTACATTGTTACAGTTGAAAGTGATGAAGATGAAGTAGAAGAGATTATTAACCAAAAAGATAGCTTTGCATTTGAGGGCATAGATGAAGAAACAAAAACATTTGGACTAATATCGTTAGTTAATAAAGAAAGCGGTCTACTAACACACACTGGTATGTTTGCAGATGCATTTAACGCAGATGAATCAGGTAGAATTACTGTTGAAGTTGGGGTTATCTTTGAAGCGTTTGATGAGTATGAAACTGTAGAAGAATTCAGAGAAGTTAATGAGATTTCATATGACGAAGCTGAACCAACAGAAGATATTGAGACAGATGGTGTAGAAACTGATGACCTTGAAGAAGACGTTGAAACAGAAGAAGATGCTGAAGAGGAAACAGAAGTTGAAGACTCTGAAGAATAATTTATAACGAATAAAGGGCTAGCGATAGCCCTTTTTTATATTGCCGTTATAGTGTTGTATTTACTTATTAACCTGGTGATCCAACGCGTCATTATTAAAGAATTTAATGACTTGCTGTATTGCCGTTTCAGCCATTGCATGACGCGCTTCTACAGTATCATTACCGATATGTGGTGATAGTATGACGTTATCTCTATTACGTAATCGTTGATTGATTTTCTGTTCATATTCATGCACATCGAGTGCTGCACCTTTGATTACCTTCTGATCTAACGCATCTGCGAGTGCTTCTTCATCTACAATGCCACCACGTGCATTATTAATGAGGTATGCAGACGAATTCATTAATTGCAATGTATCTTTGTTAATCATATGATGATTGTCATTTGTATAATTCATCTGAAGTATAACGAAATCGGCAATTGGCAATGCTTCTTCTAATGTTTTTCTCTCATAAACTACATCCTTTTTTTCGAGATCCACATATAAGATGTTCATTTGAAATGCCTCTAATATTTTAGCGATATGTTGGCCGATAGTTCCAAGACCGATGATGGCTACAGTTTTCCCACTCATTTGATTGCCGCCTAAATAACCCATCACTTGCCAACCTTCAAACTTATTATCTTGAGTCAGTTGTTCTGCTGCTTTTAAATCACGTGATAATGCTAGTGTAAGGAGCACTGCATGTTCAGCGGTAGAGGCAGTCGATTCATAAGCGGGTGAGTTCGTAACGACAATATTATGCTCATTTGCTGTATCTAAGCTTATATGGTTATATCCCGCACCGACGTTACTTATAATTTTTAGTTTAGGACTAGACTTGATTAACTCTGCATTAATTGGTGTATTGACACCTGATATAATGGCATCCACATCTTGAATATGATTTAACATATCTTCTTGGCTCGGTGTTGTTAACTCGTCATGCATCATTAAATCATGTTTGTTTTCATTCAGTAAGTTAATGATATGTTCGGGTAATTTAACAGCACTATAGACTTTCATTTTATCGGCTCCTCTTTGTTATATTACATTCAATATTACTATATATTTGCTCAGAGAGTAGTTAGAAGATAAAAAACGGCGTTATATCTATATGGGATATAACGCCGTTTTATTGATAAATTGTTTCACGTGAAACAATTTAACGTTTAGGTTGATCCAATTCATTTTGTGTTTCTGGCCATGCTCGATTGCCATCATCTTCAGCAAACTCTAAGTTCACGTCAGTCACATGACTTTGTTTATATAGTATTTCTTCGATTTCTTCTCTTATATCAGATGCCTGTTCAATTGTTTTATCTTTGGCGACTTCAACAACAGCTTCGATGTGTAAGGAATCTCCTTCTTTTAAAATGATTAGATTTTTAATATCTTTTACTTTTGGATTGTTTAAAATAATTTTTGATACTTGCCCTTCCATATATGGGTCGTGTTCTCCAAGAACACCAGCGGCATTTTCCATAAATATTTTATAAACAATGTAGAACATCATCAAACCAATTAAAATTGAAGCGATTCCTTCTCCGATATCGATTGAAGTGAAGAATCCTAGTAATATTGCAAAAATAGCTAGTAAACCACCAAGTATTGCTACTGTATCTTCTAAAAACACGAGTTTTGTAGCAGGCTTTGCACGATTCATATGAATATATGCTGTCGTGATAGGTCTGATACCACCTTCTGGTTGATTTGCTTGTTCAAGTAATTCTGTACCTGCTTTATAAAGAACAAAAAGTTCTAAGAAAAAGGCAATAGCTAATACGGTAATATTAATAACCAAGTTCGTCACGTCAGTATCACCAGGTAATGGTTCAATAATGTGATTGATACCTTCACGGATTGTTTCATACGATAAAATTCCGACGAATACGACAGCAAATAGACAAACGAGATTAACTAGACGTCCGAATCCATACGGAAATCGTTTAGTTGGTGCTTTCTTTGAAAGGCTGGATCCGATAAATACGAAAAATTGGTTGATTGCATCACCAAGTGAGTGCATCATTTCAGCGAACATCGCTACATTTGCAGTGAGTATGTAAGCAAAAAATTTAGCGATTGCTATAACTAAGTTGACGATTGCTGCAGTAAAAGAAGCGCGGCTTCCTTGCTTTAATAACGTTAATAAGTTCTTCATAATGTTTCTCCATATCTAAAAATTTATTTTAAGTATACTGCTTAACCATAGATACCACTATATGTTAGAAATAATCATATAATTTTTATTTCACTATACCCCATTATATGAGTATAATGAGTTTAAAGGTTAATTAAGTGAGGAGTTTACTATGAAGCTCATTTTGAAGTTAGTATTAGGTATATTGATTGGTCTCGGAGTGGGTTATGGTTATTACGCCTTTGAAGCGGGTACGACACTATCGTCAGTATTTGAATTTGGAACAAGATTGTTACTGACGTTAGAATCATTTTTAGGTCAATTTATTTTCTTCATGATTCCATTGATCATCCTGTTCTTTATCGCTTCGGGGATTCAACAAATTGGAGCAGGTTCAGGTAAGGTAGTTGGTGCGACGCTCGGAACAGCATACACATCAACAATTGTTGCAGGTACACTTGCATATATCGTCGCAATACTTATCATACCTTCAATAACAGATGGCGGTAGTATTCCAGAAGAAGGTGAAGGGTTAGAACCATTCTTCGTTTTAGAGGTACCACCTGTTATGGATATTATGACGGCGCTCGTAATGGCGTTTGCATTCGGTATTGTTCTAACATTCTTTAAATCAGATGTGATGTCAAAATGGTTTGATGAAGGTAAGAAGGTTGTAGAGATTCTTATCGAGAAAGTCGTTATTACAATCCTTCCATTCTTCATCGCGGGTGTATTCGCTGGATTAGGTGCTGAAGGTACAGTGATTGAAACAATTGCAGTATTTGGTCTCGTATTGTTACTTTCTATCGCAATGCATTGGGTTTGGTTAATAGTACTTTATACAATTGCTGGTGCGTTGATGGGTGTCAATCCATTTACGCTAATTGGTAAGATTCTACCAGCATACTTTACTGCGATTGGTACAATGAGTAGTGCAGCGACTATTCCAGTAACATTGAAACAAGTTAAAACGTTTGGTGTGCGTAAAAACATCGCAGAATTCGTTATACCGCTTTGTGCAACGATTCATTTATCAGGCAGTGTTATTACAATTACAACAGCATCTATCACTGTTATGTCGATTCTCCCTGGGTATGATACGCCAGGAATGTTAATTATGGTTGGTACGATTTTACTTCTCGGCGTTGTAATGGTAGCGGCACCTGGTGTACCTGGTGGTGCAATCATGGCAGCGAGTGGTGTACTTGCGCTTAACTTAGGCCTCTCAAATGAAGCACTTGCATTTATGATTGCTATTTACATGGCTCAGGATAGTTTTGGTACAGCAACAAACATTTCAGGTGACGGTGCAATTACCGTGTTCATCGATTGGTTTGATAAGAAGTTTAATAAGAATTCTACGACAGAGTTAGAATAGTCTTTAAACAAGTAATAGCGTTATATCCGGTAAATACACCGACTATAACGCTATTTTTAATTAAAGAATGGGTTTGTTAGCTTCTCATCACCGATTGTTGTTGGCTCTCCATGACCTGGGTATACAACCGTATCATCAGGTAGTTTAAACAGTTTCTCAGTTATTGAAGTCATTAAATCTTGGTGATTTGAGCCAGGTAAGTCTGTTCTACCAATACCACCATTGAATAATACATCACCTGATACGATGTATCCATCAAATACATACGATAAACTACCTGGTGAATGTCCAGGTGTTTCTAGAACACTAAATGCGATACCATCGATCTTGTGTTCTCCTTCGTCCAATATGATTGGTTCTATATCATAGACGAGACGACCAATTTCTTCTGATGCACGTACGGATAAGTTCTTCGTTGGTTCTTTTAGCCAATCTTCTTCTTTTCTACCCATGTACACATTTACACTATATTTCGTAACGACTTCATCCAAAGCTAAAATGTGATCCCAGTGCGCATGGGTTAAAAATACTGCGATGACTTTTACATTTAGATTTTCTATTTCTTCAAAAATTATTTCTGGCTCGCCTGAAGGATCTATAATGACTGCCTTTTCCTTATCATATAAAAAGTAACAATTAGTTCCCAAATGATTTAAAGGATAATATTTTATGTTCATTTTTTCATCTCCTTAATTTTTATTACCTTTCATTTTACATGTTATTGTTTTAGAGTTCATCTCTTAAATTTCAATGAAAATCTATTATTTAACAAACGATATAACGTTATAACATTTGACGATATAACGTTATATCGCGATGCTTATTTGCTACTCAAAGCATTATGAAATTAAAATAAAAACTTTTATGAAATTTGATTAGAGGACCGGCTTAAGTGGTAATGTATTTATAGAGAAAATACATCGAGGAGGATACCGAAATGAGGTATGTTGTCATCACTGGTGCAAACAGAGGTTTAGGTGAAGCATTGGTCAATCAATTTAAAGACGACCATGTGATCGCTATCACTAGAACAACGACTGAGAACAAAAATATAGATAAGCAATATACATGTGATCTTTCTAATGAAGGATCTGTTCAACATGTCGTGGATGAGTTAAAAAGAGATTATAAATTAGATGACAGTGATGAGATTTTATTAATAAATAATGCGGGTACAGTAAAGCCAGTTAGTAGATCGGAAAATACGTGTATTGAAGGATATATGACGAGTTATAAAACTAACACACTTGCTCCGATAATTCTTTCCACTGGGTTTGTGGATTGGCTGAGAAACTCAAAATGTAAGAAAAAAATTGTAAATATTTCGAGTGGGGCGGCTATTAATGCGGTATCTGGTTGGAGTGCTTATTGCAGTTCAAAAGCTGCGTTGAACATGTTCACAGATGTTATGAGACTTGAACAAGAAAATGAACAGTATGGTGTGAAAGTTGTTACATTTAGACCAGGTGTCATTGATACTGATATGCAATTAGAGATCAGAAGTTCTAAAAAGGAAGATTTTGAAGATCTAGAACGATTCAAAGCGATGAAGGATAATGAACAGCTTCTCTCTGCAGATCAAGTTGCAGGTGCTCTTACTAACCTGATTGACAGTGAAGATTTTGGGCAAGTCGCGCATACGACAGTTCAGGACTATCTATAAATATACCTAAAAGACTCTGTATCTATAAATTTGATACGGAGTCTTTTTTTATTTCTTCTATAAAATTATTAATGCTACGGTCTAAAGCCATTTTTAGAATAGGATGCATAATTTTTAAGATTAATTGCGTTGATTTTTGAGTATTATCTATCTTACTGTTAATCTTAACTTGACTGCCTTCATGGTGATCGACAAGGTTTAGATCAGTTCGGATGTTACCATGACGAGTAAATGTAATGATAGAGAAATACTGCGGTACATTATAATCGTTTATCTCAGATTTAAAGCGAAAGATTTTACGTCTCAATTGGAATAATACTTTAAATTTCGTGCCTTTCGTCCGTCTATCTTCTGTTAAATATTTAATGTGGTCTAGCATATTAAAATGATTGATAATAAAAGTGTCATCTTCAAGAACTTTTACGATCTGTTGTCTATCAATCGGAATGATTTGATTAAACTCATATATATGATGCATAGTATCTCCTTGTAAAATTGCTCCGTTTCTCATATGATAATATAGTTAAAAAATTAAATGAAGAGGTTTACATAGAATGAATTCAAAGTATGTTGTCTATAATGCAGTTATTGCAGCGATTTATGTTGCAATGACTGTCATTAATCCAATCGGTACTATGGCAATACAAATACGTGTCAGTGAAATGATATCCGTCCTACCGTTTTTCAATCGAAAATTCATACCTGGCGTTTTAATTGGGGTTGGTATTGCGAATATGTTTTCCGGGCTCGGTATTTTAGACGTAATTGTTGGAGTGGGTATTGGCGCAGTTGCATATACGATCAGTTATTTTGTAAAGAATGTTTGGATCAACGTTATAATATTTAGTTTGCTCTGTGGTGTGTTTGTCGGATGGATGTTACTCGCTGTTGCTGGACTTCCATTTTGGATTAGTTTCTTCTCAATCACTATATCCACACTCATCACGACTTCAATAGGTGCATTGATTTTTAAATCGATAGGGAAAAGAATCACAGCAATATAGAAGAAATCCGAAAACACGTTGCCGTTTTCGGATTTCTTTATGTTAAACATTTTCTAATTTAATTGTCTGATTTCCTTCTTCTCGATGACCATCACCATGTTTTTTATATGATATATAGTTCAAGCTGAGAAGTACAATGGCAGTACCAACACCTGCAATATCACTCCATGTTTCTGGAATGATTAAGAGCACTGCTGAAGCAATAAGCAAAATCCTTATAAACCAGTTGATACGTTTCTTAAACCAGCCTTCAAGTGCGGCTGCTAGAGCGACGAGTCCAATAAGTGTGGAAGCAACAACCATGATAACGTCAATGGCACTTGCGAGTGGGTATTCTCTCGCATTCGTTGCGAGTCCTTCGACATCAATGAGGAGCATTGCCGGCTCGTAAACAAATATAAACGGGATTAAGAACCCTGCAATGGACAGTTTGAGGGCTTGGAATCCGGTTCGCATTGGATCCCCGCCAGATACACCTGCACCAGCAAATGCAGCGAGTGCAACTGGTGGTGTAACGTTCGCGAAAATACCAAAGTAGAATACAAACATATGTGCAACAAGTATTGGAATGCCAAACTCAGCTAGAGCAGGAGCAGCCATTGTTGCTGTGATGATATATGCTGGGATTGATGGTAATCCCATTCCAAGAATCATCGATGCAATCATCGTGAAGAATAGCGTTAAGAATAAGCTACCTGCACCAATGCTAGCGATAGCAGAAGTCATGATTGATGCGAAACCTGTAAGAGAAACAACACCAATGATGATACCAACGACCGCACATGCAATCATTACTGATAAAGCTTGCTGAGCACCACTTGCAAGTGCAAGAACAACGTCTTTAACAGACATTCTCGTTGATTTTCTAAGCATTGCGACAACTACTGTAAGCGCAAGCGTGTAAAGTGCCGCTCGAGCAATCGGGAAGTTTAAGAATAACATGACAACTAACCCGACGAGCGGAATTAGCAAGTGTCCACGTTCTAACATAACTTCTTTAATTACAGGTAAGTTATCTTTAGAGATACCTTTTAAGTTTTTCTTACCTGCACGGTAGTGAACTTGCATGATTACTGCGAGATAGTATAAAAGTGCTGGGAACATCGCACCAAGTGCGATGACACCGTAGTTAATTCCGGTCGTCTCCGCCATGATGAATGCACTCGCACCCATGATTGGTGGTAAGATCTGTCCACCGACGGAGGCGCTGGCTTCAACAGCACCGGCGAAGTTTTTATCGTAGCCCACTTTTTTCATTAAAGGAATCGTAAATGCACCGGTACTTACTACATTTGCAACCGCTGCACCATTGATACTCCCCATGAAACCACTTGAAACAACCGCAACTTTTGCCGGACCACCTTTATAGCCCCCGGCAATAGCAAGTGCCAAGTCATTAAAGAACTGTCCCATTCCAGATTTCTGTAAAAACGCTCCAAATAGTATGAATAGGAAGATAAAGTTTAGTGACGCACCGATGGCCGTTGAGTATAGACCTTCAGTACTTAAGTAAAGTTGTCTGAATATATCCCCGATATCATATTGACGTGTCATCATCATATTCGGTAAAAAATCCATATGGCTAAAGAACGGATATGATAAGAAAATCAATGCGAGTATCGGTAGAATTAAACCGGTAACTCGACGGGCAGCTTCTAGTACAAGAATAACTGCGACAATACCCATGATAATATCCATAGTATTTGGTGAAATACGAGCGGTCATAATCTCAGTGTATTCAACATAGATGTAAAGTGCAGTTGCAATACCACCGAGAGAGAGTATCCAGTCATAAATCGGTACTTTACCTCTGTCTTGTGATTTATACATCGGATAAAGTAAGAAAATTAATACCAAACCGATTGCAACGTGAATAGAACGTGATTGCAATGTTGGCATCGGATTAAATACTAAATATATATGGAATAGAGAATAGAGTATAGCAACAATCATCATAATGTAATACACAGTCTTAGATCGATGCTTACGAGTTGTTGAATCTCTATCGAATTTTTCTAATACAGCCTGAGTATCTGGTGCAACTTCGGGCTCTTGATTATTCGATGTTGATAATGATTCATTGTCTCTGATTTTTTTAGCGTTTTTATTGGCCATTGGTGTCCCTCCCTAAAACCTAAAAATGCGTGGTACACGTTTGATACTGATTTTTACTGAAACATATGAGTCAAACCAATCATACAATAAGTACTCATCGTCCCCTTGAATTACTTTAGTATCAACATTTTTAGATACATTTAAATGCATGTCTTCATATTGATTTTCAATGACATAGACGACGTACCCGTCCTCTATATATGTTTCTTTATCTGAAGTGGCTGGAACACCAGCACCAAATGTTTTGAAATGTGAAGTTGAGAGTAACAAACTATCATCTACAACTTCGTACACTTCAAACCATTCCTCTTTTTCAATCGAATGTACCCAATGCAATTCAAATGAACCAGGAAAAAGATAAAGGTTGTCATACCCTTCTGCTTCAAAAACAACCTGTTTGAAAGGGTATACAAAAACAAAAAGGAGCACTATAAAAATGCTCCCTAAAATGGTTGCGAATCGTTTATTCGACTTCATCATAGTAACGTTGTGCACCAGGGTGAACATCAATTACCATATTTTCAAGCGAGTTTTCAACGCTAATATCTTCAGCTGCTTGGTGAGAGTTCGCAAGTGTATCTAAATTTTCAAATAAGAATCGAGTTAAGTAGTATACATCATCTTCACTTAAGTCAGCGCGGACAACTAAAGCGTTCATAATCGCAGCAGTCGGAACTGCTTCTTCATTTCCATATGTGTCAGCAGGAATATCCATTGAAGTAAAGTAATCTTCTTCGATATTTGAAATCACCTCAGGATCGATAGGTACAATCTTCAGGTCAACTGAGTTTTGTAATTCCATAACAGACGCGTTTGGTAAACCAGATGTCAAGAATGCAGCATCTAAATTTCCACCGCGCATAGCCTCAGCCGCTTCAGCGTAACCTAAGTAGTCCACATTAAAATCATCATACGATAAGTCATGTGCTGCAATGATTGCACGAGATGCAATTTCTACACCTGAGTTTTGGTCACCAACAGCAACACGTTTACCTTCTAAATCTGCGATGCTTTCAATACCAGAACCTTCAGTTGTGATTAACTGTACGAAGTTGGGATATAAAGCAGCAACTTGTTGTACGTTTTCAACTGGCTCAGAGAACGATTCTTCACCGTTTACAGCTTGCATTAACGCATCAGACATTACGAACGCCATTTCAACGTTTTCTTGAGAAAGTAAGATTAAGTTTTCTGCAGAAGCACCAGTAGTTTCAGTACGTGCGTTAACACCGAAAGCTTTAGAGTACCCGTCAGCTAACGTCGTTGCAATGATGTTATATGGTCCAGAAGAACCACCAGTTGCAATTGTTACAAGGCTAGTTTCAAGCTCCACATCTTCAAAATCAGCAGCAGCTTCATCTAACTCCGCTTCAATATCAGCATCTGATACTTCATCCTCTTCAGCGTCCGCGTCTTCTTCAGCGTCCGCATCTTCCTCAGCGTCCGCATCCTCGTCAGCGTCTGCGTCTTCTTCAGCGTCCGCGTCTTCTTCAGCGTCTGCGTCTTCTTCAGCGTCTGCGTCTTCTTCAGCGTCTGCGTCTTCTTCAGTGTCCGTATCTTCCTCTACTTCTTCAACGTCCTCTGTATCTTCGTCCGTTGTATCCGTATCCTCTTCTGAATCATTACATGCAGCAAGCAGTAAAGATGCAGCAAATAGAGCAGCTAATGGCTTTCTTAATTTCATTGGTGAATCCTCCTTAGTATGTAAGATAAGTGAATTATAACAATTAAAATTCGAATTGGGAATAAACTTTTGATAAATTTTTAATGGGATGCATAAATAACCAGCCGTAACTATATTGACTGGTTATTATGATTTAAAGACTATTAATTTGTATTTTTGGAAAATAAATGTAGTCGTTTACTATTAATATTTTAAATATTTTACAAATTAGAAACTCGGTTTTACGACGACACGATCACACGACTTACAATAGTAAGCTTCTTTGTTCTCTTCTTCGAAGCGGCTTTCTTCCGGTAAAAGTACAGCTTCTGGATCTAATGTTGGATCCTCATCCATACTTTTCTTCGATGGCGTCCACACAATATCCATGCGGGCATTTATATATCCTTTTTGCATCGGCGTTTCACAAAATGGGCAATTCATAATCATCTAACCTCCAATTTTTATGAGCGAACAATTTCTACTTCATCGATAACAAACTCATTCAATCGATTTAATGTACCGATGATATCATCTTTTGTAGTTTCAGGATTAATCGTACACATACGAATGACCTTTTCCTTATTTAATTCTGTTGTGTAAGTCACAGCATAGCCGGATGATGCCATACGCTGTGCTGCGTTTGATAATACTTTGTTGTTTTGTGCAGCAGTTAGACTCGGATGTACATATTTGAAGCTAAGAATTGAAAGGCTCGCTTTAGAAGTGATGTGCCAGTGCTCCATTTCAGAAACCACACTTTCTGTTAATTCTGCAAGTTCTTGGCCGTAGTCAATGCGTGCACGATATTGCGATTCTCCTAATACTTGTAACGTTATCCAAAGTTTGAGTGCACGTGCTGGACGTGTGAGCTCCATACCAATCATCTCAGGATCTATGACGTCATCATCACTTTGCACATCTGTTAAGTATTCAGCTTCTTCACTAAAGCTATTTAACATATGCTGTTTTTCTTTCACGATGACCATTGCACAGCTATATGTCTGGAATAATAGTTTGTGAGCATCCCAACTGACACTATCTACACGTTCAATACCTGGGAAAAGCTCTCGACCTTTCGTTGAAAGTAAGTGACTCAGTCCATATGCACCATCCACATGTAACCATGTATCGTGAGATTCACAGATGTCCGCAATTTTGTTTAAATCATCGACCGCACCAGTGTTTGTCGTACCCGCTGTCGCTACAACTAAAACAGGCGTGTAGCCGTCTTTTTTATCTTGTGTAATGATTTTATCGAGTTCGTCTACACGCATTTTAAAGTCTTCATCAACAGGCACACGACGAATGTTTTTCTTTAAGAAACCAGCGATGTGAAATGCTTTCGTTACCGAGTGGTGGACTTGGTCAGAAATATAAACAGTCGCTTTATGTAAATCTTTTAACTCAATCTTTTCATCGCGAGCAGTAACGAGCGCTGTTAAATTTGCTGCAGAACCACCAGAAACAAACACACCACCGGCAGGCTTAATAGGCCAGCCAAGTTTACCCGCAAAATAGTTGATTAGATTACGCTCAATACTAATTGGTAGGTTCGCATTTTTAAAGTTCGATGCGTGAATATTGTTTGCAGTCGTTAAAATGTCTCCGAGCCACGAAAGACGAGAACCCGGACCAGGAATAAATGAAAATGATCTCGGATGATTACCGCGGTGAATATATTCTAGAATTTCACTGTCGAGTTCATTTAAAATTTCATAAATATCACGACCGTCTTCTGGTACCTCCATCTTTTCATATTTATTGATGAGCTCAGGACTTGCTACACGAGACGCAGGTAGAGTCGATAAATCCCGCTTTAAATATTTGTTGACCTCATCCGTAATGATATTTTGTAAATCTAGGTCTTTTTCTTTAAATTCCATTGTCATAACAACACTCCTATATTCGTATCGTATTAATTTTAACAAAATTACGATGTGAGGACACTATGCAATCAATTCAACTTTGAGCGGAATTAAGAAGTAAGCGTTAGAATTTTTTGTAGAGCGGGTATAACTAGAGAAATAATAATACATAGTAAAGGAGAATTTATGATGTTTAAAAAACGAAATGAAGAAGATAAAAATAGTGAAGAAATTGTGGGACGAGAGTTGGGTAATTTAGATTCAGAATTGGATAGTGAAGCATCGCTGGAAGATCAAGAAGCTTTGATTGAACAAGTAGAAGCCGAAATTGAGCATCAGGAATCGGAGTTAGAACGCGAACAAAGGTTATTTGAGGAAGAAAATTTGAATCCGGACGAAGAAAATCGCAATGAGTTTGAGTGATTGTGGATTGTGTGTCTATGAGCGTCTCTCACAGACACGCAGATTGATTTGCGTTCCAATGAAAGTTGCTCACAGACACGCAGATTGATTTGCGTTCCAATGAGGCTTGCTCACAGACACGCAGATTGGTTTGCGTTCCAATGAAGCTCGCTCACAGACACGCAGAGTGGTTTGCATGCCAATGAGCCTTGCTCACAGACACGCAGATTGATTTGCGTTCCAATGAGAGTTGCTCACAGGCACGCAGATTGATTTACGTACCAATGAGACTAGCTCACAGACACGCAGATTAGTTTGCGTGTCCATGAGCGAACCTCACAGACACGCAAAACCATTCCGCACACCAAAAAGCGTCCACGTGACCAATTGATCACACAGACGCTCCATATAAAATACTATTTATTCGACAATGTAAAATGAATCCCATCCGGTGACACTAAATCTTTATTTTCAACAGCCGGATGATGAACATCGACGTGTCTCAAGCCAAGTGTTGTCTCATTATTTTCGCGCGGTGCGTTTGATTGCCAAGCGTTAATCGCGATATGGTGGTGATATTTTTTATCACTCATGAACATTGCACCAGGATAATCTGTCGCAATCTCAAGTCCGATTTCCTCAATATAGAATGGCAAAGACTCAGCCACATTATGTGTTTTTAAGTGTAAGTGTCCGAACACTGATCCGTCTGGCAAACCTTGCCAACCTGCATCGGAATGCTCACTCACAACGCCATTGATATCCAATTGTTCTGTGATCATGTACACCTTATCTTCATTCCAAATCCAATCGTGGTCTCCACGGTCTCTGTAGACTTCGTATCCGTTCCCGTCTGGGTCATTCAAGTAGACTGCTTCGCTAACATGGTGATCACTTGCACCAAAGCGAACGCCTTTTTGATGGATATGCAGGATGAAATCTGAAAGCGATTGTCTATCTGGTAACAGAATCGCGATATGGAATAATCCTGCTGCGCGATGTCCTTCTGGTGATGCACCTTCGACTTCTATCAAAGTGATCGTATGGTCGCTATCTCCGATTTGGTACGCTACTTTTTTATCCTCAGATTTAACCAACGTGAGTCCTAGAATGTTTTCATAGAACGCCTTCATCGTTGATAAACTGCTGACGTTTAAATCAACGTTTTTTACGTGAATCGTTTCTTTGTTGTGGAACATTGTTTTCCTCCTCAGGAAAGTATTTTTTAATTTAATGATTCATAATCCAGTTATTATGCCTCGCTTATAATACAGAAAAATATCTCGAATTGAAACTATTTTGCTCACATACACAACTAAGAATTTTTATAGTAGACTAGGTATAAATATTCTAAGGAGGATTTTGATGAGTCAAGTGACAATTACACGGGATGTACGTGTCCCAATGAGAGATAATGTTGAGTTATCAGCAGACATATATATGCCAGAACAAACGCCCGCGTCAGGTATTGTGCTGAGAACGCCGTATGGTAAGTTATCAAAGGCACAGCATGATAACGGTATGTTTTTCGCTGAGAATGGTTATGTCGTCATGTACATGGATGTACGTGGGCGTGGTGATTCTGATGGGGAGTTTTCACCGTACAGAAATGATGGTATTGATGGTTATGATTCTATCGAATGGTTAGCAGCTCAAGAATATTGTAATGGTATCGTCGGTACAATGGGTGGGTCATATCTTGGACATGTTCAGTTTTTAACTGCACTCCATCAACCGCCTTCATTAAAGGCAATGATTCCGATTGTTTCACCAAGTGATCCATTCGTCGAATGGCCAACTGGTGTACCTTCGCCACATCATATGTGCTGGTTATTTATGGTCGGTGGAAGACAGATGCAAAACGTCGACGTCGTGGATTGGGAACAAGTTTACAAGACGTTACCCATTGAGAAAATGGATGAAGTGACGGGGCGCTATTCGAAACATTGGAAAGAGGAAATGCAGCACAATACTTTCGATGACTATTGGGATCATGTCGCGTATCAGCAGAAGTTTGATCGCATCGATATACCGGCGTTACATATTTCCGGTTGGTACGATGATGAGCAGGTCGGTACGCCGCTTAACTTCACGCGCATGTTCAATCCAACAACGGAGAAGAATTATGCAAAAGATAATTACTTACTGATGGGACCATGGCCACATGGCATCAATCAGTCTACGTCTCTTGGTGAATTGGAGTTTGGCCCTGATTCACTTATTGATTTAAAAGGCTATCAGCTTAAGTTCTTCGATAAGTATTTAAAAGGCATCGATAATGATTTTGGTGAAGATAAAAAGAACGTCGATATCTTTTTAATGGGCCACAACAAATGGGTGAAGGAAGAAAATTGGCCGTTACCTGATGCAGTGCCTACGAAATACTATATTTTAAGTGAGCGCGGCGCGAATTCTCGCTTTGGTGATGGCAAACTGACGACGGATGCATCTGAAGTGAAGTTCGGAAGTGATTCTTATGACTATGATCCGTTAGACCCAGTTCCATTTGTGACGGATGTTGTATCGTCGCAAATTGGTGGTGCAGATGACTATTCATCGATTGAAAGACGCGATGATGTGCTCGTCTACTCAACCGATGAACTGACAGAAGATACAGCTGTCGTCGGACCTCTTCGCGCGAAACTTTATGTGACTTCGGATTGTAAAGATACGGACTTTATGGTGAAACTTCTTGATGTTCATCCGAATGGTAAAGCGATTCGCATGATGGATGGGATGACGCGTATGCGCTACCGCGAAGGCATGGAAAAAGAAGTATTAATGACACCAGGTGAAGTCTATGAAGTTGAAGTCGATGTTTGGAATACATCGAATGTGTTTAAAGCGGGTCACAAGATTCGAATTGAAATTTCATCTTCAGCATTTCCGAAGTATGATCGAAATTTAAATACAGGCGAATCTTTGGCAACGTCGGAAACGGTTAAAGTCGCTCACAACAAGGTATTTTTTGATAAAGACCAATTGTCATATATTGAACTACCGATAAAAAGTTTAAAATAATCCTTGCAATGAAATATTTATGCATATATACTTATGACGAATAAAAAACAGAAAGGGGGGCCATGTTATGTGCAACTTACTAGGAAAACAACAACAATTGAATGCAAATAACACCCCCAATCTATTTTAATGATGTCATTGTATTTGTAATGACGGATATAAACGATCGTTAGGGTGGTGTTCCACCCTATTTTTATGCATTTTTATGTGTGCACTATAAAAATAGTGTGCACTTTTTTTGTGCAATTTTTAAATTTTAAACAGAAAGTCTATAGCTGAGCTATAGGAAAAGGTAGACCAATGTTCTCATATTTAAGCAAGTTAAAATGGTATTTTAAACAACACAAGCTTAGGTACATCATGATTGTACTTTTGCTTGTCGCAACAAATATTTTAGAAGTGATACCACCACAGTTAATCGGTCGTACTATCGATGCGATTAACTTAGAAACGCTGACGTTCGAGATGATGTGGATCATCTTTGGCATATTCATGTTTTCTGTCATCCTTACATACATCATGCATTATGGATGGGCGTATTTGCTCTTTGGTGGCGCTTATAAGATAGAAAGTATTTTACGTATGAAGTTGATGCAAAAATTTTTAACACTATCTCCGAGTTTTTATGAAAAGAATAAGACAGGAGATTTAATGGCAAAAGCAACAAATGATTTAAGAAGTGTCAACATGGCAACAGGATTCGGAATCATTACATTGCTCGACTCAACGACATTTATGATTACGATCATTTCTGTAATGGCGATTACAATCTCGTGGCAGTTGACGCTCGTGGCACTTTTACCGTTGCCATTATTAATTATCATCGAAGTGCAGCTGGGTCGAATGATCCATAAGAACCATACGAAAGCTCAAGAAGCTTTCGGGACGATGAACGAATCAGCGCTTGAAGTCGTTGAAGGTGTACGAATGACGCGTAGTTACGTTCAAGAAGATGCAGAAAAAGAGCGCTTTAAAGGGATGACAACAAGCTATTTAAATAAATTTATGACGGTTGCCAAACTCGAAGCCTTGTTCCAACCGTTAACGATTTTTGTCGTATCGATGAGTTTTATCATCGCGTTTGGATATGGCGCGGTACTTGTCAATAACGGTACGATGACGGTCGGAGAAGTCGTTTCATTTAACATTTATCTCAATATGTTGATCTGGCCGATGTTTGCACTCGGTATGTTATTCAATGTGATGCAGCGTGGTAATGCATCGCTCGATCGAATCAATGACGTGTTAGATAAAGAAGATGACGTAGGAGATGACGCATCAGAAATGTTATCGGATACGACGATTGACTTCGATGAAGTGAGCTTTAAATATCCATCATCGCATCGTCAAAACTTAAAAAATGTCACGATCAATTTGAACAGTGGCGAATCACTCGGTATTGTCGGTAAAACGGGAAGCGGTAAAACAACGTTGATTAAGCAGCTGCTAAAAATTTACCCGCCGGGTACAGGACAGTTAGTGATTGATGGCATCAATATTACAAAGCTGAACAAGAAAGAACTCCGAGAAAAAATCGGTTATGTGTCTCAAGAAAATATTTTGTTTTCACGCACAGTAAAAGAGAATATCTTGTTTGGTAATCCGAATGCCACAGAAGCAGAACTAGAAGCGGCGATTGTGAACTCAGCGTTTGATAGTGATCTTGCACGCATGCCAAAAGGGCTTCACACACTCGTCGGTGAAAAAGGTGTCGCGCTTTCTGGTGGTCAGAAACAACGAATTTCTATTGCACGAAGCCTGATAAAAGACCCAGATATTTTAATTTTAGATGACGCACTTAGTGCAGTAGATGCGAAGACAGAGCTTAGAATTATAAATAATATTAAAGAAACAAGAGCAGGTAAGACGACAATTATCGTCACGCACCGATTGTCAGCAGTACAACATGCGGATGTCATCGTCGTACTTGATGACGGTGAAATTGTTGAGATGGGTCGACATTCGACGCTCAGTAAAAAAGATGGTTGGTACAGTGAACAAAATCGCTACTATTTAACAGGGGGTGACGGCGATGACAGAAATTAAACGATTATTTCGATATGTAATCCCTTATAAATGGTGGTTCATCTTAGGAATATCATTGATGATTATTGCGGTTGCTGCAGAGTTACTTGGTCCAGTTGTGATCATGACGATACTCGATGACTATATTAGCTTAGGTGAAGGCCGTGTCTTACTTGAGCCAATCATTCAGCTGTTAATTATATATGCAGTAATTAAGGTTGTGCATGCGATTGTCGCTTATGCTACACAGATTGTTCTTCAAAATACTGGTGCACGCGTTGTTCAAGGGATGCGACATGAAGTATTCGAACATATTCAGCGCTTACCGATTCGCTACTTTGATAATTTACCAGCAGGTAAAGTTGTGGCAAGAATAACGAATGATACAGAAACAATCCTACAATTTTTCACGGTCGTACTGCCAACACTTCTTGTCAGTGGATTGACGATGATCGCAATCACGATTGCTGTATTCTACATCAACGTGTTCTCTGGTGTTGTCATGTTACTCGCAGTACCACTCGTTATCGTATGGATGATTCTTTATCGGAAGTATTCGAATGATTTTAACCACACGAAACGTGAACGCAACAGTGATATGAACGCTATGATTAATGAATCGATTAACGGGATGCCAATTATCCAAGTATTCAATAGAGAAAAACAGATCTATGATGAGTTTGGCGAGATTAATGAAGAATACACAAAAAGTGCAACGAATCTCGTAAAATTAAATTCTTTAACGGGACATAACTTAGCGAGTACATTAATGTCTCTCGTCTTTGCAATGATGGTGCTTGTATTCTCGATGATGTACTTATCACCAACACAAGCGCTGAGCGTCGGGATCATGTATTTACTTGTCGATTATGTCACGCGTTTCTTTAACCCGTTATTTGACTTGGTCAATCAATTGGAAGTATTTGAACAGGCACGTGTTGCTGCTGTGAAAGTATTTGAAATGATTGATGAGGAAGAAGAGCCTGTTGAAACAGGGGAGCTTACTGACTTCGATGGACGTATCGTATTTGACAATGTTGAATTCTCATATGATGGAGAGAATACAGTGTTGCAGAACATCAACATGAGTGTTGGGCAAGGTGAAACAGTTGCTCTCGTTGGACATACAGGGTCAGGTAAGAGTTCAATCATCAACTTGTTGCTTAGATTTTATGATCCAACGTCTGGTGAGATTCTGTTCTCAGATAGCAACTCTCGTGAAATTAATAAGAAGAATTTGCGCAGTTACATGTCAATCGTTCTTCAAGATCCGTTCATTTATGCGGGAACATTACTTCATAATGTTCGGTTAAATAACACCGATATTTCTGAAGAACAAGCGAAGCAAGCATTGATAGACGTTGGTGGAAAGGATTTGCTGAATCGTATGGAGGAAGGTATGGATACTTACATTCCTGAACGCGGTGCAACGCTTTCACTCGGTGAACGCCAATTGATTTCATTTGCACGTGCCCTCGCATTTGATCCGAAAGTTCTTGTTTTAGATGAAGCAACAAGTAATGTTGACTCTGAGACGGAGCAGATCATTCAACATGCAATGAAGGTGGTCAGTGACTCAAGAACGACCTTCATCATTGCACACCGACTTTCCACGATTCAACATGCAGATCAAATTGTGCTGCTTGAAAAAGGAATTATTAAAGAGCAAGGCAATCATCAAACATTGATGGCACTGGGTAAAGATTATCGCAAGATGTATGACATGCAAGTCGTCAAAGGTTAAAAGAATCACAATCTTCCCTTTGCTCGAATTCTACCTATTGTATAATTATTTTGAATAGGTAAACACGGGTGAAGGGATTTTTATCTTTTGATTGATAGGGGTGACACAGTGACCAACAACAGGAATGCAATTATCATCGGTGGTGGGATTGGTGGCTTGGTTGCATCAATTACACTGAGACAGCGCGGGTTTGATGTCAGACTTTATGAAAAGAATAATGAGTTTGGTGGAAAGATGTCAACGCTAAAAGAGGATGGATTCCAATTCGATATGGGTTCGTCTATATTAACAACACCAAATATAATCGGCGAACTTTTCGAAAAGAGTAAGCTCAATATCAGTGATTACATCGATCTCGTTCGGCTGAATCATCAAACGAAAGCATTTTTTACAGATGGTACAACATTGGCGCTCTACGATCAGGTGGCTGATTTAAGGAAGTATAACGACGTTATATCGGAGGATGACATTCGTGATTATGAGGATTACTTAGGAGAGTCCAAGCGAATGTTTGAGCAGTCCTATCAAAATTATTTCGAAAGTAATTCTGATGACTTTAAAGAATACCGCAAGAAAAATCCGCTTCTATCGATGTTTAGACAACGTTCGAATTTTATCTCGTTACAATCGAGCATCAATAAGTTCGTGCACAACCCAAAATTAAGAGAACTGCTCGGTGCATCGATGTACGAAAATGGTTCAAGCGCATATCATACACCAGCAATTTATAATGTGATGAATTATTTGCATCATCAACATGGCCTTTGGTACATACGTGGTGGCGTGCATAACTTAACAGAAGGACTCGTGCAGTTGGCAGCAGATATCGGTGTGAGTCTTAACAATAATACTGAAGTAACTGCTATAGAGCAGCGTGATAACGAAATATTGAGTATAGAACTATCTACAGGAGAACACGTTCAGGCGGATTATTATGTTTCGAATATGTCCCCGGTCACGTTTGAGCAGTTAATAGATGAACAAAATGAAAAGACAGACAACTATCCGAGCGTTACGCCATCGGCGTTTATCATGTTACTCGGTGTCTCGAAAATATACGAAAATATCAACTTCTATAATGTTTTTCTACCAAAAGACATGATCCAATACGATAAAGCCTTCTTCACAGATAAAAAGCTGCCGTCTGATTTATTTAGCATCGTCGTCAATACGAGTCAATTAGATAAAAACCATGCGCTAAGCGGCACTCAAAATTTAAAAGTTGTAACACCAATCCCTAACCTGAATGATATGGAATACACAAAAGAAGATTTTGTCTATTTGAGACATCGAATTCTGAGTAAGATAGAGCAGATGGGATTAGAGGATTTAAGAGCGCATATCATATTTGAACAGACGATTACGCCGTATGATATTCAAAAGAAGTTTCACTAAAACGGTGGGGCGATGAATGGTGTAACGACAGATATGAGATATAACAAAGGTTTCAAATATCCGAAACAATCGACCCGGTTTTCGAATGTATACTATGTTGGTTCTTCCGTTCATCCGAGTGCAACATTGTCTATGGTTGTCCTAAATGCACAACAGGTTGGCAGCATGATTATTGATGAATCAACGAAGTAAAAATTCCCTGTATTTTTGAGCATATAGCACGGAAGAAAAATGGACTGATGGTATACTATCAATCGATATAATATTAAATAGGAGGAAAAAATGAATAAATTACGTTTATTTTTATTACTTATCATTTCAACGGTCGTACTGATTGCATGTAATACAGATGATGCAGAAGACGATGTTGAAGAGGAAGTTACAGAAGAAGAAAGTACAGAGGAAAATTCAGAAGAAACAGAAGATGAATCAACAGATGACGAAGCCTCTACTGAAGATGAAGATGGTTTAGACTTAAACTTGAGTTTCTTAGCATTACCAAACTCACTCGATCCACATGCAGCGAATGACGGTTATTCTCTTTATGTCATGGTTAACATTTATGAGACACTCGTTCGACTTAATGAAGATTTAGAATTGGAGCCTGCACTTGCAGAAAGCTATGAACAAATTGATGATACAACATGGGAATTCGTTCTTCGTGAAGATGTAGAATTCCATGATGGTGAACCATTCAATGCAGAAGCGGTTAAAGTTAACCTTGATCGTGTGCTCGATGAAGATATTGGATCGCCACTTGCGTTCTTATTTACTGAAATAGATGAGGTTGAAGTGGTTGATGAGTATACAGTACATATCACGACACACCAACCATTCGCAGCCCTACCATCTCACTTAGCACATCCAGGTGGACACATGATTTCACCAGCTGTTATTGAAGCGGATTATGCAGCGATGGAAGATGGTGCTGCACCGTTAACTGAAGTCAATAGAAATCCAGTCGGAACAGGTTTCTTCAAGTTTGAAAGTATTGCCGAAGGTGACAACATCGTCCTCGTTAGAAACGAAGATTATTGGGGCGAACCAGCTGCACCAAGTTCTGTAACGTTTAGAGCGGTACCAGAAGACGGTGCACGTGTTGCAGAATTAACGACAGGTAACGCAGACTTAATCTATCCAACGAACCCACAAGATGTGCCGCAGATCAATGAGAGTGAAACAGCTATTGCACGTGAAGCAGATAGTGCAAACATGACATATTTAGGATTCAACACGGAAGTAGAACCGTTCGATGACCCAGTTGTTAGACAAGCAATCGCCATGGCAATCGATAAAGAAGTCATTATTGAAGAATTGCTTGAAGGTATCGCACTAAAAGCAGAAACACCACTTAACCCAACGGTGAACGCACATAGCGAAGACATTGAACCGATTGAGTACAACATGGATGCTGCAAGAGAATTGTTAGAAGAAAATGGTTACGAAGATGGTTTTAGTGCTGAAGTGATTATGAATAACAGAACACACGCAGATGTGGCGACGTTTATCCAAGAAGCACTCAGTGAATTAAACATCGAGTTATCAATTTCTCAAGTTGAAGCAGGAACATTCCAAGAATATGCTGCTACAGGAAACTTTGAAATGTTGATGGGTGGCTGGGGAACAGTAACTCTAGATGGTGATTACGGTCTTTATCCGATGTTCCACTCAGACAATATCGGTGCACCGGGTAACAGAACACGTTATTCGAATGAAGAAGTGGATGAGTTACTCGACTTAGCACGTGTTGAAACAGATGAAGAAACGCGTTTCCAGTATTACCACGACGCGCAACAAATCATCGTAGATGAAGCACCGCTAGTTCCGATTTACCATACGGTACTCATTTCAGGTATCCAGGAAGACTTGTTAGATGATTACTTCCAATTCCCAAGTAGCTTCCCGTATATTAAAAACTTAACACGCGATTAACAACGCACCCCTAACTCACGTTACTGTATGGTAAAATTGTACAAAACGTGATGTTAGGGGTTTTTTATTTTGTTACATTATTCAATTTTTGGAGAAGGAAATAAAGACACAATCGTCTTCTTGCATTCAGGATTACAGACAGGTATGAATGATTTCGGACATATCGTCGATTCATTTAAAGATAAATACCAAGTGATCGTTCCAGATTTACTAGGACATGGGAAATCTGTTATATATCAGGATCAAGATTATTATATAAATCCGTATTTATACTTTTTAAATAGCTCAGATGCACTAAAAGCATTGATGGATGAATTAAACATTTCTGAAATAAACATTGTAGGTATATCACTTGGTGCACTTGTTGCCGTTAATTTTGCAAATCAATACCCGAAGCATGTCCGAAGCATAAACGTCAGTGGGCTCATGTTTGTGAAACCGAGAAACTACGAAACAATGATTGAAAATGATAGACAAAACATGGAAATGCTCTTACAAGATGAAGAAGCTTCAAAATATCTTGATAATTTACACCGTGCAAACTGGAAAATTTTTGTCGATGTAGCGAGAAATAAAAATTGGTACCCATTTGAAGATAACCAGAAGTTTTTATCATTAGGTATGAGGAAATATGCCATTTTAGGTGAGATGGCAGATCATGAAGTGAAGAGTTTACATCGTGCAAAAAGTAAAAATATTAATCTGACAATTATCAAAAAAAGTGGACACTTGGTAAATCATGAAAATGCTAAGGAATATATTAAAGCGTTAAAAATTAATATTTAGTAAGTGGTATTCTGTAAAATGTCACAATCTGTTTATTTTTTAAAGATTAAGGGAATAGCAAATTGATTGTGTAGTCGTTGCTTGCATATAGCCATATATTTTTTGGTGGATTGTTCACCTGACATCAAGAAAAAAGGAGTAAACGTCATGAAGATGAGAAAAAAATTAAGTTTAGGTGCATCGATAGCAATGGTGTGTCTAACTGCGACTTTAGTCAATGGAAATGATGCTGCTGCCTATAACCTAATGAGTTTGAGTTACGCAGACCAAGAAGATATTGGAGACGTGACATACTACATTAGTGAAGAACACTTTGAAGAGGGTTCAGAAGAAATTGAATGGGTCATCGAAGGTGTAGAGGCATGGAATGCCGCTCCAGAGGTAAATGTGACACGTGTTGATGATCGTTACGAAGCGGATGTGATTATCACGACGTCTTCAGATCGTCCGGTATTTACGAATGGCCAGTTACTTTACGGGATTGCAAATAGAGAGATTGTCATTTTATATGATTCATTGATTGAAGATGAAGAGACATACATTTCTACAGTGACACATGAGTTTGGACATTCACTCGGACTCCACCACTCTAATGAAGACGGTTCAGTCATGCTTGCTTATATTGAACCTGGTGTCGGAATTACGGATGATGACCTCGCTGGTATCACTGCAATTTACGAACGTCAGCAAGAGATAGAAGCTGAGATTGAAAATGAAGAAGTTTGGATGGGCGGCGTATTTATGGACTATCAACCGATATTCCAAGCACATGATGATTATATGGACTATCAGCATATACAGTATACGATGAACCCAGCATATCAAGGGATTTCAGTCGACCCATTTGAACATCTGATGTATGACTCGTACAACATGGGTATCCCAACAAGTGATGTTTACTTTGAAGTAGAACAAATTTTAGTCGGAGAGACAGGGGAAGAATTACCGTTTGAAGTGACCGAAGCGGAGGATGGTACGGAAATTTATCAGTTCCTTGTTACGGACTATGACCAGTTTAATGACCTCGTGCTCATCGGTGGTGAATTAGAAGGAAGTGAAGAAGACTTTGTTGCTGAACTTGAACAACAAGAGTCAGATCATTTATATGTGAAACAAACAACGAGTACACTACAATTAATTGATGATCTTTATTCACACTTAGAACTGGAAAATCCAGATGAAATCGGTGGAGAAGAAGGTAGACCAGAAGTATCTATTCGAGATTATGACCCATCATTATCAGATGATGAGCGTACTCTAGAGAATTATCGTGAAGTATTTGAAGCGGAGTTCCCAGTAGAGAATGAAGGTAGTTTAGAGTTGCTTGGGACAGTAGAAGGACTTGAACATACGGAGAATTTCTATGACGTGACGGTCACGTTAAAAGGCTACGATGTATACAAATTTACGGATGAAAGCGATAGATTCATGTCTTATTCAAATAAGAATAATGAAGTCATGTTCGTATTGTTTGACCTCGCGGTTGATAATGGCAGTGATGTAAACCTGTATGATTATGATGTTGTACAAATTTTATTTGATGATATGTACAGCCCTGCGCGAGGTGAATCAAGATATCTTCCTAAAGATCTTCAGTTTGAATCACTTGTTGGTGAATCAGAATATCGATTTGTCCCAGGTATAACAGAGTTTCCATTACTCGCACTCGTCAATGCGGAACAACAAGAATTCTTTGAGACGCATGGTGGTCATATCTTCTTAAATAGAGGCTATGCATTTGATGGAGATTCATCAATACAAACGGGTGCCTCTAAACCACTTGATTTTGTGTTGGACGAATCAGAACTTGAAGAAGACCCATATTTAGTTGATGTTCTTGTTGCCAATAATATGGCTGAAAAAGAAGTGGTTGAAAAACTTTCACCGAACGCAACATTAGAAACAGAAGCTGTTGATATTTCAGTGACAGGTGTAGAACTTTCTAACTTAACACCGCTGCCTTCTGCACAAGGTGAAGTGTCAGAGGGAGACGCAGCAATAGTACTTGAAGTAACAATCAATAATAAATCAGGTGAAGCGATCTATTCGCGTGACATGTACAACAGTTTACTTGTAGACGGCACAGAATATAGTCCGTTAACAACTGGTAGTTATGCTCAATTAATAGAAGACGGTACTGAAGGTGTCGCTTATTACACTTATATCGTACCAGCAGATTCATTGGAAAATTATAGTTCACTTGTATTCGATGTCGGTATGTTGTCAGATGTTATGATGAATAATTTGATCAATCATAGCGTAGAAGGTAGAGAATTAAATTTAACTGAATAATATACTAAAAGAGGGCAACGTGCCCTCTTTTTTGTTATCATTAGATAAATATATTCAGTTGACGGGGTGTTCCTATGAGTTTTAATAAAAAGAAAGATCGACAAATGAAAATATTAATCGGTAGTTTAATCGTTGCAATTATTGCAGTGCTCGTGATGTACATTATTTTTGTTTAAAGACAATGAGGAGTGAATCTTATGAGTGCAACATTTGGAACATCATTTAAAGTGACTATTTTTGGTGAATCACATGGTAAAGCAATCGGTGTAACAATTGATGGTATCCCACCCGGCGTATCGATTGATATGGATAAAGTGAGTTTTGAAATGAAACGTCGCGCACCAGGCCAAAGTAAATTATCAACACCTCGTAAGGAAAATGATATACCTGATATTTTAAGCGGTATGTTTGATGGTAAAACGACAGGTGCCCCACTTACAGCAGTTATACATAATACAAATACGAAGTCGAAAGACTACAGTGAAATGAAGAAGAAAATGCGTCCGGGTCAAGCGGATTATCCTGCCCGTATGCGTTATGAAGGATTTAATGATTATCGTGGAAGCGGTAAGTTTTCAGGTCGCATTACAGCACCGCTCGTGTTTGCAGGTAGCATCGCAAAACAAGTGTTAGAGTCGTCAGGCATTACAATTGGTGCACATATCGGCTCTGTCATGGATGTGCAAGATGAACGACTCACATTGGATAATGCGACACCAGAACTGTTAAAGTCATTTGGAGAATACCATCTACCACTGATCGATAGATCAAAAGCAAAAGACATAGAGTCTGTCATCGAAACAGCAAGAGATGCAGGCGACTCAGTTGGGGGTACTATCGAGTGCATGGCACTCGGCTTACCGGCAGGCATCGGCAACCCATTCTTCAACTCAATTGAATCCGTTCTTTCTCATTTACTATTTGCTGTACCAGCTGTGAAAGGCATAGAGTTCGGAAGTGGCTTTGACATTGCCAACATGCATGCTTCAGAAGCGAATGATGCATACTATTATAATGAAGATGGTAACGTTAAAACGAAGACGAATCACAATGGTGGAATTACCGGTGGAATCAGCAACGGGATGCCCGTTGTGTTCCGCGTCGCTGTGAAAGCACCATCATCAATTACGAAGACACAAGATACAATAAATATTGAATCTGGAGAAAATGTGACACTTGAAGTCCACGGCAGACACGACCCAATCATCGTGCCGCGTGCAATTCCGGTTATTGAAGCGGTATGCGCGATTGGAATTTTAGATTTAATGCAAACGAGATAAAAAGTTTGTCCTTATAAAATCACACCTGCTTTCCTGGGGCGTCGCGTGAGCCTGTAGTCTCACTGCTGACGCGTTTCCCCTAGGAGTCAGGTGTGATTTTATTTATATTATCTAATAATCTTGTATAGTGCTTCAAATTCATTAAAATCAAGCTGCTGTGCTGCATCGCTAAGTGCAATACTTGGGTTCGGGTGCACTTCACACATGAGTCCATCTGCACCTACTGCAAGCGCTGCTTTTGCAATATCGCCCATAATGTCCTTGCGTCCTGTCGAATGCGTAATATCTACGATGACTGGTAAGTGTGTTTGGCGTTTTAAAATCGGTACGGCTGAAATATCAAGCGTGTTGCGCGTTTCTTTTTCAAACGTTCGTATGCCACGTTCACATAAAATAATATTGTTATTGCCATTTGCTGCAATATATTCAGCCGCATGAATGTATTCCGAAATATTTGTGCTCATGCCACGTTTAAATAAAACAGGCTTGTTTGTCTTACCAATCTCTTTCAGTAACTCAAAGTTTTGTGAGTTTCTTGCACCGACTTGGAATACATCTAGATATTCAGCAGCCATTTCGACTTGGCGGGTGTCGACAATCTCACTAATTGTATTTAAATTATACTTTTTCCCGACATCTTGAAGAATTTTCAATCCCTCTTCACCTAGTCCTTGGAAGTCATATGGAGAAGTACGCGGTTTAAGTGCACCACCACGGATAAACTTCTCACCTTTCTCACTTAACAACTTTCCGACTTGATCGACTTGTTCATACGATTCAACGGCGCACGGACCGAACATCATTACCGGCGTGCCATCCCCAATTACAGTACCATTGACATCTATATGTGTGTCCTCTGCTTTCGTCTTTCTCGATACGAGCAAAACTTTTTTGCGCTTCTCATCTTGAATTTCTTTAGAAGCATCGAAGATTGATTTGAATATTCTTTGAAGTTGAGTTGGTTGGTATGGCGCACTACCTTGCTTTAGGAGACGCTCAAGCATTTCAGATTCACGCACGGGATCATAGGCAGGTCGTCCCGATTTACGTTTTAATTCATCAAGTTCTTCTACTAAATGTCCACGTTCTTTAAGTAACTTTAACAGTTCATCATTCAATTCGGCTATTTTATCTCTGAGACTTTCAATTGTATTATTTTGAGTCATATATACACCTTTTTTCTGTATTCATGCTCTTCAATATATCACTTACGAGTCGTTCTGTCTAAGCTGTCGCATCATATAAAAAGCATACCTACTTATTATATAATTTCGTATTATGGTATACTTTTGGTAAATTGTACCTAGCACTTTAATAACGAAGAAAAAGGTACGAAAGCAATAGACATAATTAGGTGAATTCGTAATGAGAAGTAATAATGTTTTAATCTATATAATAACAATGTTTACATTGCTTTTTATCAGCGTTGATGTTCATGCGCAAACAACTGATGAGCCAGTGTATCATACGGTTGGCATAAACGAAACACTGGAGAGTATTGCAGATAATTACGATGTGTCCACAAAACAAATCATGGCGTGGAATAATCTAGAAAGTGAAGAGCTTGTGCAAGGTCAATATTTGGAAATTTTATCGCCTGGACTTTATGGTCGTGATGATTTAATTCATGACGAGCTACAAGAAGTGCTTGAACAGTATAGTGGCTATCCTGTCTATATCTATGTAGAATCTCTAGAAAACGATAAAAGATCAGCGTCGATTGAAGGCACGACATTTGTGTATGGTGCATCTGTCCCTAAAATCGTACTCGCTGCTTTTGTTTTACACCAAGTCGATGAAGGTGTTTTGTCTTGGGATGACACATATATGTATGACGATTTGATTTATGAACAGCCGTTATCATATGCATGGGGTGGGAGTGGCATCATGCAATATGAGAGTTACCGAATAAATGAATACACACTCGAAGAATTGACAGAAATGACACTAAAAAATTCAGACAATATGGCGAGTAACATGTTGCTTTACTACGTCGGTCACGCATATGAAGAAGCGTTTGCTGAATTTACGCGCGATGTATACCAAGCATCTTCATTCCAACTTCAAATTACAGCAAAACAGATGTCAAAAGTGATGCGCTATATTTATGAACATGAGGATGACAGCGTTAAGGAAATGATGGCGACAACTGATTATGATGAACAGAAATTGGATGTCGTTGCTGATGATACGTATCAAAAAATCGGTGGAACGAATCAAGTGAATCATTCGACAGCAATTGTTGAAGGTGATCATGACTATGTCATCACTGTTTTAACGAGCATCGCTGGAGATGACACAATCAGCAATATTGCCAGAGATGTGAATGAAGTTCTAAGTCAAGACCAAAATAGTAAACGTTAAGAAAGTAAGGGGATGCTTATGGAACGATTAGTAAAGTTTTTTACAGGCATATTTATAATTACCCTATTGTTTTCACCGGCAGTATTTGCCCAAGAAGAAGGACAGATACATGTTGTACAACCCGGTGAAGGTTTATACGGAATATCTACCCTCTATGGTGTAACCGTAGAAGATTTAGAGTCATGGAATGACATATCTAATGGCGTTATTCATCCAGGAGATGAACTTATCGTCAGTCCACCGAGTGGTGAAAGTTTGGTAGATGAGGATGGTGACGATTCGGAGGGCGAGACGACTGAGGAAGATGGAGAAGAGACAGATGATGAGTCGACTGAAGATGGTGCAGAATCAGATGATGAATCATCCGAAGAAGACAGTGACGTTGGTGAAGAAACAGTAGACAGCTATGTTCCAACGATTGTTAGACATGACTATCCACCAGAAGTGCATGTACATTTTCAAAACATTTTAAATCAGTTTGCAGATTTTCCGACGTTAATTCAGGTCGATATGTTAGATGAAGAGACACAATATGCGGGTATCAATAAAGATTTAAATTTTAATAATACACCGCTCGGAAGAGTTGCTGTACTTGCGTATACATTAAATAAAATTGAACGCGGTGGCGTGAGTTGGGATCAAGAGTTTGCATATACCGATGAAATTGAAACAGTGAGATCAAACTATGCAATTAACATGAATGGTTCATCAGAGAGCGACTTTACCGAAGGTTCATTTACTTTGAGAGAACTCGTTGCTGGTACATTTGAAAATGACATGAATGCTTTTTATCTGTTGTTGCATCATGTTGGATTTGAAAATACAGAAGATTTAAATCTGTTTATTTCCAATACGACGGGTGGTCAATTTACGCTTGATATTCCAACAGATGACGTCCATGAATTTATGAGATATATTCATGACCACTCAGATCAAACGATGGCAGAGATTTGGGCAGAAGTAGAAGACGTTAACAGTTTGCTCGGGAGTAGCGATGAAATATTTCTCCAGTTGTCTGGTGAGAATGACGAAGTTCAATATTTAACAGGGATAATTACAGGCGATAAAAGTTATGTCATTACGATTATAACTGAGCATTTAGACACACATGAGTCAGAAGGCATTGCGATGCGTATCAATGAAAACCAGTCCGTAGAAGTCGACCCGCACACTTACGCTTTTAATGAGCTAAAAGATTATTCATTGGCACGTACGAAGACAGTTCGTTACGTTGCGAGTGTAAATTAAATCATAGATTGTATTCGAATCACCTCAAAATCACCTCAAAAGTTGGGTTTTGAGGTGATTTTTGCTTGGTATGGATTTGAAAATGTATTGGGATGGGACTCCCGAGGTTGAAAATACGTGCTGAGTAACACTTTGGAACATACAATACTGTTCCTCACGAAAAAAAATCAGTGCTGAGGAACACTTCAGGTCGTTTACTGTTGCACATGAGGTGAAATGAGTCATGTAGGTTCATTTTTTAAAATTCTGTGTCCGTGAGCGAGTCTCATTGGCGCGCAAACCAATCTGCGTGTCAATGAGCAACTCTCATTGGCGCGCAAATCAATCTGCGTGTCTATGAGCAAGTTTCATTGGAACGCAAATCAATCTGCGTGTCCGTGAGCAAGTCTCATTGGCACGCAAATCAATCTGCGTGTCTATGAGCAAGTTTCATTGGAACGCAAATCAATCTGCGTGTCCGTGAGCGAGTCTCATTGGCACGCAAATCAATCTGCGTGTCTATGAGCAAGTCTCATTGGCGCGTAAACCCAGTTATGAGCCCGTGAGCCCAAGAAAATCCAATCTGCCGCACATCTGGAGAACAAAAGTGTGCGTGAGCCCAAGAAAATCCGAGCTGCCGCACATCTGGAGAACAAAAGTGTGCGTGAGCCCAAGAAAATCCGAGCTGCCGCACATCTAGAGAACAAAAGTGTGCGTCAGCCCAAGAAAATCCAATCTGTCGCACATCTGGAGAACAAAAGTGTGCGTCAGCCCAAGAAAATCCAATCTGCCGCACATCTGGAGAACAAAAGTGTGCGTCAGCCCATGAAAATCTGAGTTGCCGCACATCTAGAGAACAAAAGTGTGCGTCAGCCCATGAAAATCTGAGTTGCCGCACATCTAGAGAACAAAAGTGTGCGTCAGCCCAAGAAAATCCAATCTGCCGCACATCTGGAGAACAAAAGTGTGCGTGAGCCCAAGAAAATCCGAGCTGCCGCACAGCAAGACAACCAGCAAGACTACCAAATCGTACCGCAAACCCCAAAAATCCGACTGACACTGTGGTTTGAAACTTCATTTTGCCGGGTACTTTAATAACACATATTCAGCTAGAACGTGTGTCATCATGTATGTAAAAATCTTTGGAGGTTTTATAAATGAACAAGTTTGAGAGATTTAGCTCTGAACAACAAGTGTTGAAACATCTAGAAGATATTTTAGGTCACGGTGTAAACGAAGAAGATGTCACAATCGTATCGAAGTCGCGTTTAGTAGAGTTGTCTTCACGTTATCCTAATGTTACGTACAAGGATTCTGAAGGCGGTATCATGGAAAAAATTTCATCGTTATTTACTGATGAACTTCCTGAAGATAAAGTGCTGAACAGCCTTGATTTGACGGAAGAGGAACGTGAAACATGTCGTCAGGCAATTGATCAAGAGGATATCATCGTGTTCAATGCTTCTCATGATTTTGATGGTGCATTAGATGGCGAACATTATGATATGAGTAAAGATGATCATACTGACGGTGTCGTAGACACAGATAAAAAATCAGCAACACTCGCTGGTGCACAGTTTGGTTCGCATGATGCTGGTCGCGAGCCGATGTTTAACAACGAAGATGAAGTTGACGAAAATGTTGGGAACGAAGGTACGTTAGATCAAAGAGAAGCATCAGACAATGATTTCTTTGACGAACAAAATAAAGTAGATACTGATGAAGGGTCTTTACCAGAGCATAAAACACATCGTTTGAATGATGAAGAATATTTAAGAGAAACTAAAAATGCTGAAGGACTTAAAACTGGTAACAAAGAAGAAGGCATGGATACTGATAATGAACGCAACAAAGAATTTGCGTTCGGTAAGGACAATCCTCGCGATGACGTGAGTGAGCTCGACAAAGATGAAGATGATGTAGACGAGGATGATCGTTTTGATTCAGTGGACAATACCGAAGGATTTAACGAAGAGAACACACAAAATCTTGACGATGAATTTGAGACAGAAACTGAGCAAGAACCAGTCAATAATTTTACGGGTGAGAACAACAATACAATAAATGACCATTCTGAACCAGTGGATGACATTAATGATGCATTTAATGAAGAGGACCCAAATAATATTGACAATGATTTTGAAAGAGAATTAGATGAAGAACCAATCGAGCGTTTTACAGATCGTGAGAACAACGATCCTGCCGCTGACTATAATCAGCCGGTAGATGATAATACAGATGTGCTTGGCGAAGATCGTTCAAATGGTCTGGATAATGATTTTAAGACAGAACCAGTCGACGAGCCTATCGATGATTTTATCGAAAAAGACAAGAATCCTGATGACGATTATAATCAACCACTAGAAGATCCTGAAGATGATCGTGTTAGACAAGAAGTGACGAATGATGCCATTCATGAACAGAATCTAGAGAATAAAGGTGTCGCAGAAGATTTCGATAATCAAGCACGCACGGAAGACTCAATTGATAATGCAGAAATGAAAGATGAAACAATTGCGCGAGATATTGAGATTGAACGCTCAGGAAATGTTGAGAGACGTACAGTGAATGCAGATCGAGAAAGAAATGATTCAGTCGATGCATGGGATATTCCACAAGAAGATAAAGGGCCATACAACAACTTAGATGATGTAGAAGCGCCATCAACTGACGACAAATACGAAGATTATCGTGATGAAGACCAAATCCTCAGAGAAGATAAGGATCTCGATGAAGAGGAAGCGTCTAGAGAAGCACTTAATCAATCGAATGATTTAGATTTTGATGATGAAGGAAATCGTGAAAAGCGTTCGAATCGATTAGATGACACATTGCGTGCGGATGAGGCGCGTGAAGATGCGTTCGACCACGATAAAGGTCGATTCTAGAAAGAATTATAAATCCACCCAAAGGTTGTATATTCATTCAACCTTTGGGTTTTTATCGTGTTATAATGGGATTATTATGACGAGAGGGTGTATTGAATGGAAGGCTATGCTGTTTACAGTGGCATCATTGCGAAAGAAGATAAAGGCCACATTATTAGAAAACACTTACTTGAAGTTGCTGAAGAAATGAATGGTATTGATGATTGCAAAGCATACATAGTAGGTGTGGATCCAAAAAGTGATGATGCACTATTCGTATATGAAGTGTGGAAAACGAAAGAATCACATGATGCATCGTTACAATTGCCAATTTACCAAGTACTTAGAGATGGCGTCCGTCCTCATATACTCACAGTTAGGAATTTCCCGAGCGTGAATTATATTGCGGGTCACGCCAGATTTACAGAATAATAAGTAAAACCAGTCACGTGATTGACGTGGCTTTTTTACTTTTAGATTGAATGGGGTATACAGATTATAGAATATGTTTATGAGGTGAAGATATGGCCAGTATTTATGAATTCAAACCAAAATTTCAACAGTTGCTTTTACCCGTTGTGCGCGCACTTCACGAGCGCAATATAACGCCGAACCAAGTGACCATTTTTACGTGTATATTGTCGATCATTGTCGGTGTTTTATTTGCCATGAATCATGATTCAACATGGATCTTTGTCCTTATTCCAATCGTTTTATTTATTCGCATGGCATTAAATGCTGTGGATGGCGTGTTAGCGAAGCGTTACAACATGAAGTCGGTACGTGGGAAATATTTAAATGAAATTACAGATGTAATTAGTGATGCTGCACTGTATCTGCCATGGATGTTTATCTTACCGAATGGTGGATGGATTATTTTAGCATTTGTTGTTTTATCTGCCGTGAGTGAAATGACAGGTATAATCGCAGAAGTTGTGACGGGGGAACGTCGTTATGATGGCCCGATGGGGAAAAGTGATCGTGCGTTGCTCGTCGGTACATTGAGTGTACTTTTAATAATTGGTATACCACCTGAAGGTTTGCTATGGGTTGTTTTCCTACTTGCTTCAGCGGCTATTTTAGTTAATATTTACTTCCGTATGGAACGTGGTGGTGCCAGACGATGAATCTAGGAATATTCTCAGATGATTTGATGTATGTCTTTGTTGGGATTGTCGCTGTGCTCGTTATTGCAACGATTGTTACAGCGGTTTTAAAGCGTCGCAAGCCAAGTGATGCACTGCACGAAGTAGATTTACGCATTCGCTCTTGGTGGGTGATGTTCATCATCTTTGCAATTGCGATTGTGTTGCATTCAACGATTTCTTTAATTTTTATGGCTTTACTATGCTTTCTTGCACTCAAAGAATATTTCTCATTGATTCCATTTAATCGCGCACACCGATTGGTGTTATTTTGGGCATATTTAGCAATTCCTATTCAGTTTTTATTTATATATTTCGAACAATATGGCATGTTCATTATCTTTATTCCTGTATACATGTTCTTATTGATTCCGATTCAAGCAATCTTTGTCGGGGATACAAAAAATTTCCTACAGTCCATTGCTTCTGTCCAGTGGGGCATGATGCTTATGGTGTTTGGTCTATCACACCTGGCATTCTCACTCGTCCTTCCTGGTAAGGAAAATGGATTGATCGGCGCAGGACTCGTGCTCTACTTGGTCGTCTTGACACAGGCAAATGATGTTGCACAGTTCCTATGGGGTAAAATGCTTGGGAAAAAGAAAATTGTGCCAAAAGTATCACCAAATAAAACGTGGGCAGGATTTGTTGGCGGATTGCTGACGACGACGGTGCTGGCAGTTATTTTAGCACCGCTTTTAACGCCGTTTAGCATCTTAGCAAGTATCATTTCCGGGCTGTACATTGCGCTCATGGGCTTTATTGGTGATGTGAATATCTCTGCATTGAAGCGAGATTTAGCGATAAAAGACACATCATCGATTATTCCAGGACACGGTGGTATTTTGGATCGTGTGGATTCTCTCACGTATACTGCACCGCTATTCTTGCACTTTACACGCTTTTTCTATTTCTAATTTAGGAGGCGGCATATATGCGTCGATTTCTATTTTCACTGATTGTACGTCCACTTGTCTTACTCGTACTCGGCATGAATGCGCGTCATTATGAACGCCTTCCACAAGAAGGACCGTGTGTGATTGTGGCAAACCATAACAGTCACTTGGATACGCTCGTACTCATGTCATTGTTCAGAGGAAAAAGTTTTGATCAAGTCCGCCCTGTCGCCGCATCGGATTATTTTCTTAAGAATAAGTTTCTTGCATGGTTTTCAACGAAAGTAATGAACATTATTCCAATCGAACGGAAGATGACGCGCGACATAAAGGGGTTGTTTGCTCCGATGGTTGATGCGCTTGATGATGGTGGGATTATCATCGTATTCCCTGAAGGCTCGCGTGGTGAAGCGGAGAAACTCAGTCGTTATAAGAGTGGCGTCTATTACTTGATGCGTGAACGCCCAGATGTGCCGATTGTACCCGTATTTTTACATGGATTAGGAAAGGCGTTGCCAAAAGGTTCGTTCTTTTTCATCCCCATTATTGTTGATATATTCATCGGTAATCCATTTAAATTTGAGGAAGATAAACGCGCGTTTATGGATGCATTAAATACAAGAATGGATGAGCTGCAACAAGAAGGTCATTTCAAAGAATGGTAGTGCGAATATGTTCATGGTAATAGCGATTTTTATATGGGGCTTTGCAGAGTCGACACTATTTTTCATTATACCGGATGTGTTGCTCAGCCTGTATGCAATTCAAAAAAATGGGTTTGTCCGCGTTATTTTAGCGAATTTTATTTGTGTTTTAGGTGCAATTGTTGGTGGTACAATTACGTATAGCCTCAGTGCAGGTGGTACTGATTTGATCAACGTATTGATGAACGTTCCTGCAATTCATCCACATATGGTCGAACATGTACATGAACAGTTGTCATCTAATGTGTTCGTCGCACTGATTACCGGACCGTTATTCGGTGTCCCCTATAAAATCTTTGCATCCGTGGCACCAGAATATACATCACTCGCTATATTCTTAATGGTGAGTATTCCAGCCCGACTGGCACGTTTTCTATTCATATCTATTCTCAGCTATATGCTCAGCCACTATGTCTTTAAACAGTTATCCATGACAGCAAAATACTGTGTGTGGAGTGCTGTATGGTTGATCGGCTATGGAATTTATTTTTGCATCATAGGATTTTAAAACTTAATTGACATGGAAGGTGGCAGATATATGTCAAAGCATAATCGATTACCGGTTTACTACCTCGCATTATTTATTGTGATGATCATCATCAATTTTATTGCAGGCGGAAATGTTTCAGAGGTAGCAAACAAATACGACACATTGATTCAACCCGCAGGGTATGCATTCTCTATTTGGGGTTTAATTTACCTGGGACTTTTCGCATGGATTATTCGCATGCTTGTTGTTAAAAATTCACGCGATAAAATTCAAATCAGTATTCAATGGATACCGGCTTTAAATTTCGTACTCAATAGTATTTGGATTATTGTATTTACTCAGGAGTGGTTATTCACTTCAGTCCTTGTCATTTTAACACTGTGGTTAACAGTCATTTGGATGTATGTTGAAGTGAATAGACATTATGACTATCATTGGTTAGATCGTCTACCATTATCTTTATATCTCGGATGGGTTTCACTGGCGATGGTCGTCAATGTGTTCACGTGGTTTGATCAGATGGGCGTAACATTCAACGCACCGTTTGATGAAACGCTGGTCACAACGCTGACACTCGGTGTCGTTGCGATTATCATCGTGTTATTTACGATTAAAACACGCGACTGGATTATCCCACTAGTTGGTTTATGGACTTATATTGCGATAATCGCTCACGGAGATGTCGCAGATGCTGCAGATACTGCATTTTATGTCGTAATTTTTGCTTCAAACTTTATCTTTGCAATCGCAGCATTTTCAAATGCTTTTGTGAGTAAAGAACGTTACCTTGAATATAGAAAATCACTCTTTTAACCATTAAAAGCGTCCAAAATTGGACGCTTATTTTCTGCTGTTTCGTGTTCGTTCAACGTTTGCTTCATATGTGTCAATGTAAGTATCAATGTCAAGTTTTCCTACCAGTTCACCGAGCAATTCATATGGGACTTTCTTCGGGTTTGTGAATCGTATACAAGACTTGCCCATGTTGAGTTTCGTCGTCATATGATTTGGATACTCTGAAACGAACCAGTCATGTAGTTCCTCATCCATATAAACTGGAGATGCATAGACGGCGATGTGTCGTTTTTGAGCGGCAAAAGCAATGTATCCAAGTGGGAGCGTCGGATCCACATGGTAGCCTTGCGGATATTTCGCAAATGGAACGATGTAACATGGCATGCCATAGTTGATCGTCAATTCAAATCCGTCTCCAATGTGTGCCTCAAACGTCTCAATCAATTGTTCTATCGCATGTCGCTTATCTTCGTCTTCAATATTATTTACGTAATCGATTACACCTTGGTCCATAGCAATATCCCTTTTATTTTTTAGGGTAATCGGAAAATAGTGTGGAATTTTTTATCTGAACCCCTCTTTTTACTAATCCCCCCGTTAACTTAACAAGGATTTACTTTTTAACGAATAAAAGCTAAGTCATCATTGGCAAGGGCGTCATTTAACCATTGAGGATGCATTTTCAATAAGTCTCTTGGTAAACTTTGTTGTTCAAAAAATTGAATTTCTTGTGACTCAGAAGAATTACATCGTAGTTCACCCCCAGTAATTTCAGCAAGAAAACAAGTTGTTATAAAATGCACTACTCTTCCACTTGGATAAGTAAAAACCTGAGAATCAGGCTCAGAGTACACACCTATAAGCTTTTTAATTCTAATATCTAAATTGGTTTCCTCTTTTATTTCTCTAATAGCTGCTTCAGAAACTGTTTCCCCTATTTCTATATGTCCTGAAGGAATACCCCAAAGTCCTACATCGGACCTTTTTTGCAACAAAACTTGGTTCTCCTCATTCAAAATAATAACTGCAACACCAGCTTTCAAATCATCGATCCTTTTCATACGATAAATACCTCCTAAATAATAAAAAAAGAGCCGAAGAGAAAGATTTCAACGCATAACAACTACGCTGAACCTTCCCCCTCGGACCTTTTATGTCAATAGGTGCCTTTTACATATTGTAAAAGATGTAGCCCTCGGTCACTGACCTACCTAGATAGCGGAACCCTAGCTACAGTTTTCTAGTTCATTTTTATGCTACCACAATTACTTAGAAAATAAAAGATACTCTTCAACTAGCCTGACCTTAGTTTAGCAAAAATCTACCAGCTATAATGTTTTTCCACACGATAATCCGAATACCCATTTTTTATACTATAGGAAATGTGAGTTTTTATCTATATCATTTAAATGGGTATAATGCTTCAATTGTTTAGAATCGTGTAATAGTGGGAATAATTTGAGTACAACAAATCTTTTATGAGGTGATACCATGAGTGAATTAGAAGGTAAGAAAGATCAATTAAAAGGTAACGTGAAAGAGACAGTAGGTAACGCGACGGGCGATAAAGAAGTAGAAAAAGAAGGTAAGAAAGACAAGTTAGTTGGTAAAGCGAAAGAATTTGTCGATGATACAGGTAAGAAAGCAAACGATGCAATCGACGATATTTCGAAAAAATTTGGTAAATAATTAATAATTAACGACAGGCGCCAGCGATGGTGCTTGTTTTTTATAGCATAAGAAGAAGAACGTACATGTTAAAGTGGTATAGTTGATATAAACGGGGGAATACATATGAAAATTTTAGTAACAGGTTTTGAACCTTTCGGAGATCAAGCGATTAACCCATCGTGGTTAGCAGTGAATGGTCTGCCAAGTGAAATCAATAGTGCCTCAATCGAAGTAATGCAAATTCCGACAGCGTTTCACCGCTCGATGGATAAAATTCAAGAAAAATTAGAGACAGAACACTACGATGTCGTGCTTGCGGTTGGCCAGGCGGGCGGGCGTCCGGCAGTGACACCAGAACGTGTTGGGATTAATATCGATGATGCGAGTATCCCGGACAATCTTGGTAATCAACCCATCGATGCGACGATATTTGAAGACGGTAAGCGTGCATATTTTTCTAACTTACCTGTAAAGCGCATGGTCGAAGCGCTTCGTGAAGTGGATATACCAGCGAGCCTTTCAAATAGTGCGGGTACTTACGTGTGTAACCATGTGCTCTACAGTCTCGGTTACTTACAAGAAAAAAAATATCCAAACTTAAAGTTTGGTTTTATTCACGTTCCGTTTATTCACGATCAAGTCGAAGACAATAAATATCCGTCACTTTCACTGCATGAACTTGTGATTGGTTTGAAAGCAATCATTCAAGTCATTACAATTCATGAGACGGATGTAAAAAGTGAGCTCGGTCAGACACATTAGAAGTCGAGTAACGTATTACCACCAGAAATCACAAAGCATACGTGATCATCAGGGGAGAACTTTAGCTTCCCTTCAAGACATGCAGCGATGCCAATTGAAGACGAATGTTCAGCAAGAATCTGTTGTGAATCTAAAAGCATTCGTCTCGCCTTTCTTAACGAGTCCTCATCATCGATTGCCATTAATTCATCGACAAATGTTTTGACTAAGTCAAATGTAATAACACCAGGCTTATTTAAAATCAAAGCATCAGCAATCGTTTCCTTGGTTTCAACACATGTGATTTCATCATTTTTAATACTTGTAGTGAAACGAGGAATTTGATTGGATTCGACACCGATCACTTGTGCATTTGAGCCACCTTCTTTGACAGCAAGTGCAATTCCACTGAGCAAACCACCGCCGCTCATTGGTACGACGACATGAGAAAAATCAACTTCGCTCTCATTTAACTCGAGCCCTATTGTACCTTGCCCAGCTATAATATCTTCATGATCTGCAGATGAAATCAACGTCAGACCTTCTTCTTTAGATATCCTATTCGCAACTTCAGTACGTTCTTCAGCTGGACAAAACACGAGGCGCGCGCCATTGTTTTTTATCTTTTCAATTTTGAATGGCGAAGCAGTTTCTGGAACGACGATGACACATGGGATGCTTAGTAACTTTGCGATATAACTAACGGCTTGTCCGTGGTTACCAGAAGAACCTGCGATGACTCCGCGAGATAATTCATCTGGGCTTAGTTTTCTTATCGCATTCAATGCACCTCTAATTTTAAATGAATGCGTCAATTGTGTGTTTTCAAGCTTCGCATAGGCGTGGCATCCGAGTGTTTCCTCGAGATGGTAGAGACGAATAATAGGTGTTTCAAATACTGTATCTTGGATTCTTTCACGTGCTGATAAAATATCGTCATATGTGACTTTCATGCCTTCACCTCTCAAATGAATTATAATAATATGTAATACGATTGTATAATAACCGAAGTTAAATTAAAATATTCATTCAGCTGAGAAATGCATCATAAAGCGATTCATTATATACTGATTACATCATGAATAGACTTAAATTAAACGAGAAAGATATAAAAGGGTGATTTTATGAGCACTGAGCCAATTCCAAAATATCCGCAGCGCATGCTCGATTCCGTTTCAGGTTTTGAACTCGACGCGCTACTCATAGCGATGGAAGGCTACCGTCGTGGACTGACTTTAAAATATTATAAAGAAGCATCTAATGTGCCAAACATCGTTGTGCATAAGAGTAAAAAGTCATTAAGGAAATTGGTGTTTTCACTTTCAGATGGTGAGAAGACACATTTCTTCTACCGCTCTCGAGGCGATAAAGTAACAGAATCGATGTTTAACATTTGTCATGATAAGAAAAAAACAATTGATAAGTTTAAAGCAGCGGGTGTCAGCATCGCAGAGAGTGAAGAATTTCATGTGAATGAAGTGGATGATATCAGAACATATGCTGAGAAAATTGGCTATCCAGTCGTCATCAAGCCGACAGAAGGAACGATGGGTAAAGGTGTATTTACAAATATTATGAGCAGTGATGAAGTCGATGAAATCATCCAACATTATAAAAAGAATATCGTTTATAAGCGCGTACTTGTAGAAAAACATTATTTTGGTAAAGAATATCGTATGCATACGATTGGTGATACGATGTTCAGTGCAGTAAACAGAATACCTGCAAATGTCACCGGGGACGGATTATCGACAATTTCTGAGCTCATTGATGCAAAAAACAAAGAGCGAAAAAAGAACCCTTACTTAAAGAAAAAGCCAATTAAGCGCGATTATGAAATGAAGCGCAGACTTAAAGAACTCAATTTATCTGAAGATAGCGTGTTGCCTAAAGGTGAACAGGTCTTTATCAAGAACCTCACAAACTTATCATCCGGTGGTGAAGGAATCGATGAAACGCACTTGATCTCAGACGAAGTAAAGGAGATGGCTGTGCGTGCATTAAAGTCAGTAGATGGTATGGTTCAGGGCGGTGTGGATGTCATCATCAGTCCAGATGATCCAACTAAGTGTATTGTACTTGAGATCAATGCAACTGCAGAAATGCCATTTCATATGTACCCTACGGAAGGTGCACCCGTGAACCTAGCTGCAGCAGTCATTGATTTTTACTTCCCAGAAACAAAGGGTGCGAAAAAGCATAACTTCTATTTTGATATCAACGATATAGATCAAGCGCTTAAATCATCTGTCGTTGATGATGTGACTATTGGCCAACCCACTGTAGAAAATGACCGTGTATGGGTATACGAAGTACATGCGAATGTACTCACACCGGGATATTTAGAGCGCGTGCGTCTTGCAGCTGTTAAATTAGGCGTTACAGGTTACATTAAAAAAGTAGACAATAAAAATGCATTGCTCATCCTTGGTTTGAATGAAGCATCAAAACTGGATACGTTTATGAAACGCATTCAGCAAAAATATATGAAAACAGTCGTCCAAAGTGTAGAGAAAACAAAAGAACTCGATCTGGATACATTTATGACGCGTAGTTTTATCGTTGTGAATGAGTAAGGAGGATGTGCTATGAAGTATCAAAATCAAATCTATCATCATAGCTACGCCATCATACCGAATGAATTTGATATCAGCATGGTCAGTGAATGCGAATCGGTTAATCTTCTTGGACATAAGTTGGTTCATTCAACAACTGTGGATTGTGAGCGTATGACAGAGAATGATATAACGCTCGTTGTGCTCGGCTATGTGCTGGATATTCGTGATGGAAACAAAACGAAAGAAGTAATTATGCATGATTTGATCTACTCGAACAATTTCGTGGAAAATCTTGAATTCATCAACGGCCGATTCGTCATGATTCGTATTAAAGATAATCAGATTGAATATTATAGTGATGCATCGAATCTATTGCCTGGAAACTATCATGAACATTCAAACATCATAGCAAGTCATGATATGCTGCTTGCTGAAATACTTCAAAACAATGGTTTCGAAGTAAATAGACGTCCATTAAATATAACAAATGATTTGGATTTCACACGCTTTGATTCGATTTGGAAAGTGAATCCGAGCATCAAGTACACGCTCAGTCCATTTTCTAAGGAGCGTATTTATCCAAGGTCAGTACAAACGAAACAGAGTGTTTTATCGGCAGTTCAGTCATTGAAGCCGTACTTTGAAGCTCAGAATGATTGGCTTGCTCAATATAAAGGTGATATATTCTTAACATTGACTGCGGGTATGGATTCTCGCACATCCGCTGCCATCGCACATGCATTACAATCTAGAATTGAATTTTTGACATACATGACACCGAGAAAAATGTTGGCGACATCGATGGCAAAAAAGATTTATAAAATCGATGAAACTGTGACGCGTGACATGAAGGAAAACATGAACTGGAATCATGCGATTATAAACCTAGGCGATTATCGTATGCCAGAAGATACGGAATACTATAAAGCAGTCTTAAATTCTAAACATAGTCCTCGACTCGCGCAATACTATAAAGACAAAGGGTATTATAAAGCGTTGCACATTAAATCGACGATTTTCGGTGTGGGTAAAGCAGACTACGATCCTCAATTGGATCATATTATAGATGACTTAAATGAATATAAAAAATTGATGACACATTTTCAAAAAGACTTTTCAACGTTTTATAATGTAGATGATGAACTCGATGCTTATTTCGAGCGGAATTTAGTAACACATGACGTGACGAAAGGCAGACATTTTTTTGAAGTGTATCACCTAGAATCAAGACTTGGGAACTGGCATAGTGCATTAACATCTGAGACCGACCCTGCAACTGAAGAATTCATATATTTGAACACGCGTAAGTTGATCGATTTATTCACTTCAATTTCAATCGATGAAATGCGCCAACATAAGTTACACAAACACATCATCCATGAATTTTGGGGTGTGTTAAACTATTTTGGTGTGAATGAAACTAAGGGATTGTGGGAGAAACTAGAGTTGAATGGAAGCGGATCTAGGACATTTAAAGATATGCGTATTCGCCACAATGAGAATATGTTACTTGAAGAAGTAGCTGGGGAACTCTCCGTGACGCCATCTCCTAAAATGATTTCATCTGTTGAAAATTACGAGATTGTACTGAGGAATACAACAGATAGTGATATAAATATTAACATCCGTAGCACATATCGACGAGAAGCCGGTCGCAATAAAGTGTTTGTTACTGTTAAAGGAGAGCGACTGCGCGAACGCTACGATGTGCTAGACATAAATGATGGTGTGAATTTAAAATTAATGGATACACCTGTTAAAATTTCAGTAGAGTATATGAAGTCCTACGAAAGTGATTCATGGAACCAGGCGGGTAAATTGTTGATAACATAGTACAATGAATGCAAGGAGTACAAAATGGATAAGATTTTGAGTATTGCTCAGGAACAATGGCAACATCGAAAATTAATATGGAAACTTGCAATCTATCGCACGAAAAGTAAGTATGCAAATCATTACTTAGGTGTGTTTTGGGATATTTTACAACCCGCATTACAAGTACTAATCTATTATGTTGTATTCGGATTAGGGCTGCGTGGGCCACGCTCGGATGTCGATGATATTCCATTTTTAATCTATTTAATCAGTGGTATTTTCCCGTGGCTGTTCATCTCATCTTCAATCAATGGCATGTCAAATGCAATTAGCGGTCAGATGGATTTGGTTACGAAGATGAAGTTCCCGGCAAGTATATTTTTAACGATATCGTTTGTGAATGGTCTATTTAGTTTTATCATTACAACGACAATACTCATGGTCATCGGATTCATCGGGAGCTACTCAGAACCGGGACATTATATCTCCGTTATATATGTATTATTTGCAACGTATGCACTCGTGATGGGAATTGCGCTTATCATGTCTTCACTTGTTATTATTGTGAGAGACATGCGCAATGTTTTACAGAATATTATACGAATGTTATTTTTCTTAACACCAATATTCTGGTCGCTGAGTGAAGCGAATGAAATATTGCAGCGATTATCATCACTCAATCCATTTGCGTATCTCATCATGAACTATCGCTATGCTTTCGTCTATGATGAAGCGCCACTATATGGAGATATGGTAGACCATATTTATTTTTGGACACTGACGTTGCTGCTAATTTTTATCGGTTCGCAAATATATTATCGATTTAAAGATAGGCTTGTAGACTATAAGTAAGGATGATTTTTATGTCAAAAAATCTTATTGAAAAATTAAAACAACATACTGAATTGCCACAATTATTTCAAGTTGTGTTAAATGAAGACGTAACACAAAAGATTTATGACGAATTTAATGTCTCTTTGTCAGAGCGGACATTAAGTAATTTAAATCATCAACTTGTAATGATTCTTGGTGTGAAATCTCATGAGGACGACTATTATGGATTGATTCAATTCCAAGGTCGAATTATGGGATGGACACGACTTAAGCATTCATATTATGTCATGCCGAAACGTTTGGAATCTGTGAAGATAAATCCGGAAGCTTTTTCGACACCAGAATTTAACACGAGAATGGGTATTAACAGCGATCTACATCTCGCATTTAAAGATAAACTACTCACATCAAAAGGGTTTATCTACGATGGCGAACACGAGTTAGAGATGTTATTTACGAAAGGGAAATTGCGTGGGTTTGTTTACCCGAAAGACTTACATCGAAGTCAGCAACTTGATATTGAGATGACGATAGAACCCGATGTACCGCTGTTTAAAGATTCAAATTTCATCATCGATGTTGAAAAACGCATGGCTGATACAACGTATTATGCAGAGCTCGCGTTTCCTACATTAGATTTATTAAAAGTGCGTAAGGGACGTTTACAGTACTGGTTAAAACTATCGGATACGAATCTTGAAGTGCCTGATGTTGTCAGCAATCTGAATGATTTAGATACACATGTAAAAGAAGTTTTACGATTGGAACGCAATAAGACGAAACCAATTATAGAAAGTTTATTGAAAGCCCAAATTGACTATGAGAGACAAATCAAAAGTTACGAAGATCAAATCGATCGTTTACAGCGGATCGAAAAAAATTATCGTAATCTAAAGTCATCTAAACTTGGACGCATCCAAGTTAAGCTTTGGGAATTGCTAAGGGGGCGAAGAAAATAATGACGGATCGTTTTGATACAAATGAAAATGAACAGGATGAAACGCGCCTAATTGTCGAAGACCTCCCGATGGAAAAACGTTTGAACCTTTACTTAAAACTGTTAAAAGATAACTATTTTCAAGCGCTTGAACACATCAGTCAAGAGCGAGAATATAATCAAATCTCACAATATTATGACCGATTTAACGAAGAAGGAAAGACTGACTTCTTCGACGAGTTGTCAACAGAGCTTTCAAATCTTCCGAAGAGCAATGGCTCGAGATACTTTAAAAAGCTGCCATTCGATGTGGGGATTATTTCTGATGAGTTTTTGTACCACTCATATAAAGATGTCGTTAATTTAAAATACATTCCATCCGACTGGGGTACACTCGATTCGTCGCTCGATTTCTTAATCGTAGCGACTGCTTGGCGTGGTATAGATGACAGTTGGGCTGGCATGGCATCGCCGAGAAGTGAGAAACGAGAGTTATTGTTTTCACTCATTGAAGAAGCAAAATATTTAGGTATTCCAGTTATTTTCTACTCTAAGGAAGACCCGGTGAATTATCATTTGTTTAAAGAGATAGCGCTGATTTGTGATGAAGTTTATACATCAGCAAATGAAATGGTGCCACTTTATAAAGAATACTGTAACCATAACAATGTGTATACAATGGAGTTTGGTGTGAACCCGCTCTATCATAACCCAATTGGTTCAAGACGTACGGAAAACCAGGAAGGTTATGATCGCCATGTCATTTTCGCAGGTAGCTGGACTGAAAAATATCCGGTCAGAAATAAAGATTCCGCACGTATTTTTGAGGGTGTCGCCAATGTCGGTGCTGATTTGACAATCATCGATAGAAACTTGAACTTACAGCGTACACGATATCAATTTCCGAGCAAATATATTAGCAATTTAACATATCCCGTTGAACATCAGGATTTAATGAACATCCACCGTTTGTTCCGTTGGGCGATAAACGTGAACTCAGTGAAGTATTCAGAAACGATGTTTGCCAATCGAATATATGAATTGCAGGCGATCGGTAATTTGATCCTGTCGAATTATAGCGTCGGTGTGAACAACAAGTTTCCGAATGTTTTTATCGTCAATGATACGAAAGATGTAAACAATATTTTAAATAACCACTCTGAAGAAACGCTAGATGAAGTACGCGCAAAAGGGATTCATCAGGTTATGTTAAATCACACGGGGTTCCACCGAATCAATCAAATCGCAGAAAATTTAGGTTTAGATTCAATGCAGGATAAAAAGCGCGTACTCGTCGTTGTAGAATCTAAGACAAATGCAGCGCTTGAAAACTTTGAACGGCAGATGTACTCGCTCAAAAAATTGGTGACGACTGAAGAGTTAAATGAAAAAGAACTGTCATCATATGATTTCATCACATTCTTTAGCGATGATCTTATCTATGAAGAGTATCACATAAACGAACTGCTATCGGGATTCGTGTATACGGACGTTGATTTCATCACGAAGGTGAAGTCAAACAAACATGAATTTACGAACAGTTACGACAGTAAGTATGTGACGATGTTTGATGCGAAAGTGTACCAGCCAAGTACAGAGAATAATAATTACAGCGGCTATAATATTCCATTTACTGAAATAATGACTGAGAAAAAGCACGTCGTAAAAACGGATAAAAAGCTGTCGGTCATCGTACCGATTCATAATAATGGTCGTTATCTAGAAGATAAGTGTTTCCGCAGCCTGCTGCGTTCTTCTATTTTTGATGATCTAGAAATCATTTTTGTGAATGACGGTAGTACTGACGATGAGACAATTAAAATTATTGAGCGCTTGCATCGCAGACATCCGGATATCGTGTATTTAGAGTTTCCTGAAGGGTCAGGCAGTGCATCACGACCGCGTAATGAAGGTATGAAGATTGCATCGAGTCCATATATTACATTTTTGGACCCAGATAATGAGGCGACAGGTGATGGTTATGCAGAGATGTTACAATCTTTGATTGATGATGCGTCACTCGATATGGTCGTCGGTAATATCATTAAAGAAGACCACATCAGACGTCAGCGCTTTAACTACCACGGCACAGTGAGAAAGTATAATAACGGGAACGCGCTGATTGTAGATACGAAATCGTTCTTAGAAGAAGCGGGATTACGCGCTCAAAGTATTCAAGCATTGATCGTAAAGCGTGAAGTACTCCAAGAAAATGATATTAAAATGGTTGAAGGTGCAGCAGGACAGGATACATTATTCTTCCAAGAAGTCATGTTGCATTGTAATAAAGCACTGGCGAAAAATGTTTATGTACACATGTACTATGCGTTTGTAGAAGGTTCTGTGACGAACACGCTCGGTGTCAAATTCTTCGATAAGTATCATAAATTAGAAATCGAACGTATTAAGTTTTTAGAAGAAAACAACTTGATGAAGACGTACTTAGAGAAACGCTTTAATTTTTACGTAAAAAACTGGTATATATCTAAAATTGAACGGACACGACCTGAAGAACGTGAAGAAGCCATCTTAAAGTTTTTAGAAATTTACAGTATGTATGACAAATATAAGCGCTATAGAGAACCAGATATTGATCTCGACCGTATGATTGAAGAATTGAAAAAAGAAGTGAATCACTCAAACTAGAGGTGTCTAACCATGTTTAGAAAATTACGACGTCAGTCGGATAATGAACAGGATAAAAATCAAGAACTCTTCAGCCTGCTCGAACGCATTGAGCAAAAGCTCGATGGTAAAGTGTTCGCTGAAGATATTTTTCTTGAGAGAATCGATGAAAAAGATGTCTTGCCACTCATAAAGCGTAATAAGGATTCGATTAGAATAGCGAAACGTGCAATGAAAGACATTATCGAGCCTTTTCCTAATTTTGAAACAGTCGATTTCGATGAGACGTTTGACTGGGAAGTAACTAAGAAAAAGTACGGTCATAGTTATCAACTTTATATCCAGGCTTTGCGTGTCGTTAGTGCACTGTTATTAGAGTACGAAAAAACGAATCAATTCAATTACTTAGATAAAGCAAAAAAAATTGTTGAATCGTGGATGGATTACGCTGAAGGTAAGACAGACAGTGCAATGACGTGGTATGATCACCCGACTGCAAATCGCGCACAGATTCTCATTCACTTCTTATACCATGCGCGTAATCACTTTGAATTGGATGCTTCACGCTACTCTAAGATGTTAGAACGTCATGCTAAAATTATGAGTGATCCAAGTATATATAAATACAATAATCACAGTTTAATGATGGACCGTGCGCTTATTATTATCGGTCGTATTTTGAATAAGGAACAATTCGTACAGCTCGGCATTAGCCGTGCAGTCGAAACGTTTTGGTACAGCTTTAGTGCAAAAGGCATTCATTTAGAAAATTCACCTTCATATCATGGCATGGTGATTAAAATTTACGATGAGCTTGAAGCTTATTTAAACCAGTTCGAACGCACGCTTGGTGAAGTAATACTGCAATACTTAGAAAAAGCGAAAAAGTACTACAGTCTCATCGCAAAGCCCAATTATGAATTACCTGAACTCGGTGATTCTTCAGGTGGTAAAGTCGGCACAAAAGTGTTTGAAAATGTATTTGATTACGAACTTGGCTTAGTTATTATGCAATATGAAAAACCAAAGCCGGTCTATACGACCTTTATCTCTGGAATGTCAGGAAAAACGCACAAGCACTCCGATGATTTAAGCATTACATTATCGTATGGTGATGAGGATATTCTCGTGGATGCAGGCCGTTTTAACTATAGTAAAAGTCCAGTTCGAAGCTATATGACATCCGCACGTGCGCATTCGACGTTGTACATGAAAGGCAAGCAATATCCTCGAGAAAATGAAAACCGATTTACAAGATCAATTGATTTAACATCATATTTTGATAGCGATACGCACACGCTTGCAAAAGGTAAAAATGAAGCGTTTGATGATAGCAGTCTTTACCGAACGGTCATCCAGCTAAAAGACTTTCCGATTATATTTGTATTTGACTCAGCAAAGACTGAAGATAAAACACTTGTACAAAATTTTAACTTACACCATGCTGTAGAAGTCGTGGAACATTCGAAAGCAGAAGCGACACTAAAATTAAAATCCGGTCAATCGGTGTTACTTAAACAGTTAAAATCAGTCGATTCATACGAAGTGCGAGAGCCGTCTGAAGATAAAGTTCAAGCAGTGAATACGAAATCATTTGGCAATACAATCGATACAAAACAACTCGCATTTTCAGTCACAGATTCTAGTGCTGAGTATGTTTTCGAAACAATGATAGTAATGAATCCAGCGTTAGACGTGAATACAGTGCGGGAAGATAATGTTCTCTATGTCACAGTTGATGGTAAAAAAATAGTAATTAATTTATAGAGAAAAGGAGTGATAGTTATGACCTACAAAGTAAAGGTTGAAAATGTATCAAAAGTATATGATTTAAACCGGAAGCGTAAAGATCGGCTGCTATCACTTCTTTCATTTGGTCTATATTCGAAAGAACGTCCATATTATGCGCTCCGCAACATCTCATTTGAAGTTGAAGAGGGAGACTCTGTCGGCATCGTTGGGCTGAATGGTTCAGGGAAGACGACGTTGTCTGATTTACTCGGTGAAGTGACACAACCGACAACAGGTAACATTACGATTCGTGGGAAAAGTTCTCTGATTGCGATTAACGCCGGATTAAACCAGGAATTAACAGGCGAAGAAAATATTCGTATGAAATGTTTGATGTATGGTATGTCTGAAGCGGAAATCGATGAAAAATTCGACCAGATCGTTGAGTTCAGTGAACTAGAAGAATTCATTGACCAACCGATAAAAACATACTCTAGCGGAATGAAATCAAGGTTAGGATTTGCAATTTCTGCACATAGTGATCCGGATGTACTCATCGTGGATGAAGCATTGTCTGTTGGAGATGACACATTTGCGAGTAAATCTGGAGAAATGATTAAAGAATTTCAAGCAAAAGGTAAGACGATTTTCTTCGTATCGCACTCTGCAAAACAAGTCGGTAAGATGTGTAATAAAGCGATTTGGCTACACTATGGTGAAATGGTTAAGTTTGGTGCGTGTGTACCAGTTGCGAATGAGTATGCTAGATTCGTCGATAAATATGTCGCAATGACAAAAATGGAACAGATGAATTATAAAAAAGAAATGTTACAAAAACAAAAAGATAGAAGTAAGGACTATACAATAGAAAAAGAAAAACCAAATGTACTAAATGTCGTTACAGGACTTGGTTTGACCGGGGCTTTTATCGTCGCAATGTTGTTTCAGTTAAATGTAATATAGATTGCATACGTGGTATCATTGCTTTAAACACAACAAAATTAAGCGAGGGATACCATGTTAGAAAAAGAGATTCAAGAATTAGTAGATCAGCAATCCGGTAATATCTCATACGTCATCCGTTTAGGTGATGAAGTTTTAAAGTACCGTGAAAGTGAAACTTACTACCCTGCGAGTACTGTAAAAGTTCCTAATGCAATGGCGAATATGTTAGCATTTGAAAACGAACTAGACAAAATGATTCCAGTTGAAAACCCTGTCGATGGTTGTGGCGTGTTACATACGCTCGGGCATACGAAAGAGATTACATTGTATGACGCGATTGTGTTATCGATTATCATTTCAGACAACACGGCTGCAAACATGGTCATCGATCATATTGGTGTTAAAGATTTGAATGAATATTATCAAAAATTTGGTATGAAAGATTCGTATTTGCGCGGTAAGTATTATGACTTTGACAATAAAGACAGACGTAACAGCACAGTAACTGCCGACGACTTGTACCAAGTGATGCAATTGCTTACAGAAGAGAATGATGTTTTCCCAACACATCTTCGCGAGCGCTTGCTCGATATTATGAAACGTCAGCAATTTAATGACCGTATTGGTGGATTTTTGATAAATCAGGATGATGGAAAAAGAGAATTCTATATCGCATCTAAGACAGGTTCAGTGAATAACTTGGAGCATGATTTCGGCGTCATATCGTATGAAGGTAACACGGTGACATTTTCAGTTTGTTCAGATGGTTGGCAATCAAATGTCGAAGCGAGAAAGTTTTTAATGGAGCTTGGAAACATTTTCCATAAGTATTTAAGTAAGTAATATTTGCTCCATATGCTTTACACATTGTGAGGTTTTTAGATGAATTTTAAAATGATATTGTGGTGGATCGTGAATGTTTTTTGGTTGTTTATCTTTGTGGGATTTGCGACATCTATCACGATGAACTGGTTGGGTGATGATGGTTATATCGTGGAAACGGGGCTACAAGCGCTTGTTTACTACATCATATTAATCGTATTAATATCAATACCAGTAGCAGCACAGACTTTTATTTATAAACAGTTGAAAAAAGGTAAGTTATAAACACAAAAACGAGCAATCTCAAGTGAGATCGCTCGTTTTAATATTATATTAGTTTAAACGATTATTTGGTACTCTTTCTACGTTTACATCTCTATTTTTTTCAGCGTTCTTCTGATCATATTCTTTACGTGTCATAACATCTTCAACATGAAGGTTCACTTCAACAACTTCTAAACCTGTCATAAACTTAACTTGTTCTTTAATAACGTCAGTTACTTTTTTAAAGATTTCAGGACCTGACTCACCATATTCTAAAATAACGCGTAAGTCAATCGCAGCTTGTTTTTCACCAACTTCAGCAGTTACACCCTGAGAAACATCGTTCTTCTCATCTCTACGTCCGAACAAACCAGAGCCGAATCCGCCTTTCATTGCTAAAATACCATCGACTTCACGTGCAGCAATACCAACGATTTTTTCAACAACTGCATCATCAAATGATAATTTGTTCGTGAACTGTTGTTCTTCAACTTCGTTTTCTCTCGCTGCTTCTGCTTCTTCCTGTTCTAAACGCTTTTGCTCTTCGTCAACACCAACTGTTTTGTCGTACTGCTCTTTGTATTTTTCTTTGTCTGCCATAATAGAAACCTCCAAATAAATTTTTAATATTGTAAACAACATTTTTACTTATCGTTTCACATGCAATTAAGTGCTGCGACTTCAACTAATAATCTGAAATAATATTACCGTTTAGTATTATTAGTCAATATATCGCTTCGGTCTAACAAATACCCAACAAATCCAAAAATTAAACTTATTAATATGACTAGTGCAAACTTGTATACACCAATTAAAAAGATTAAAGTAAGTGAGAAAAATGCGACAATGAATAAAGTCACCATAAATGGGTGTGCTTTAAGCTGATTCAAAATATCCATGTAAACCTCCTTATATAACTCTGCGCGTAGTGTCTTTGTGTTGATCTAACACATTTAGGTTTATACCGCTGCAATCTGCCTGAGTAAATTCAGTCAGTTTATCTTTAATGCGTGCGTCAATTTTCTGTATCGATGGTTCTCTGTGATGCATGCTTGCAGCCCACAATACATCAATCGAACCCTCGATGGTTTGTTCATCGTTGTTTGAACGGAAAGTTAATGTTGTGTCATGATGGACGACATTTGGTTCATCTGAAATAACTTTTTTGATGAAACTCTCAACAGCCACCTTCTGAATTTCAAGGTTACCTGTTTCAGTTTCCCAAACAAGTCTGTTGCTTCGTTTGGTTGGTCGCAATCCAATGATTATCAGCGTAATACCGATAATAACCATTAAAGCCATGAAAACATAAAGTACATATGGGAACCAACTTGTACTCTCCATATCATCAATATATGGCTGTACACCCGATAAATTCAGATAATCAAAAATGAAGTAAATCATGAAAACGAGTATTACCAATCCGAAAAGAACATCTAGTAGCCTTCTCAAAAAATACCCACCTCACTTATTGATTCCAATCTAATCAAAAATGTAATCTTTCACATTATTTCAATACCCTATTAAATAATCCTTATTCATAAAAATAAAAATAATTGCTATTAATGGAAATTTACTTATTTTGCAATAATCATGCACTGTTGGAGATAAAGAAAGTACTTAACTTTTTATGAAAAATACCTTATATTAGCTGTAGTAATCCTATTTAAAGGAGAGGTCCTGTATGAGTAGAAATGTCCTTGTTGCCGTTGGATACGGTGTTGAAGGAGAACAACTGATTAATCGTGCGTACGACATGCTATTGCCAGAAGATAAATTCCATATTTTGCTGTTAGATTACCAAAATGAAGATCATGCCTACAATAAGATTGTCGACTTAGAACAGATTGAGTTTTATGCAGACAAATATAATGCGGTATATGAAATTCGAGAGATAGTGTCACGACGTGCTGTGGATCATGTGATTGAATATGCCAAAGTTAAAGATATCGACCATGTAATCATCGGCGAAACAAAATCGGCGGTGGTTAGTTTAGTGCTGCAAGTATCCCCAGTACAATATTTAATGAAACATTTACCAAATGTATTGCTGACGATTGTGCCGTACAACTTAGCCGTGGATAGCGACTACTTTAATTACGGTCGAGGAGAGAAAGTCTTCGTCGTTAAAGCGAATGGTAAATTTGAGATTGACCGAAGTGTGAAAGAGGAGTCTGGCGCACTTAAAGCTATTTTCTACAAGGACAACTCGACAGACTTTGATACAGGCATCATATATATATTCATTGATAATAGCTTGAAGCAAGTAAAAGTAACGAATGGTACGATAGAAGATTTTTAAAGTTTAGTGTGTCGTGTGATTTTTTGGGGGAGAGAAATCGGGTGTTGAGTCACACTAAGTCTTGCCAATCGTGCGTCAGCACCGAAAATCTCGAGCTGTCGCACACTTAGAGCAGCTAGCTGTGCGTCAGCCCGGAAAATCTTGA
>NZ_FOIT01000002.1:211895-256876 GCF_900110815.1 Aliicoccus persicus
GATTTGCGTTCCAATGAGACTCGCTCACAGACGCGCAAACGGATTTGCGTTCCAATGAGAGTTGCTCACTGACACACAAACGGATTTGCGTTCCAATGAGACTCTCTCACAGACCCGCAAACGAATTTATGTGCCAATGAGCGACACACAGACAGCAAACAACAAAAAAAGGATTTGGAACCTTCACAAAGTAAGATTCCAAATCCATTTCTCTTATGGTGGTGCATATTTCTCTCGACCCACTAAAAAATCTAGTCAACATAATCAAACACGACTTCATCCTTGTCGTCATCGTAATCTACCAATAGATTTTTATCTTTGAAGAACCATAAATCTTCTTCATATACATAAAATGTGATGCCGTCTTTTTCAGTCGACACTGAATCTGATTTAATGTCGCTATCGATTTCAAAGCCTAGCGAGTAATTCTCTTGGATTGTACTCGTCCCGTAAATTCTGACATAGAATTTAACCATGTCTCCTTCAGAGAGTTGAACATCTTCTTTGAACCAATTAATTGCTGCGTCTGTAACAGTTATATTCATCAACGATTCTCCTTGTCGTTTGTGATTTCTTAAATTAATTTTAAAGGATAAAAGTCTAATAAACAAAGTATTAAGATTAAAATTTGTAGAGCGGAGGAAACTATGGATTTAACTCAATATGGAAAGCCACTACACCGTGGTTCTGCAAATGTTTGGAAACGTGGTGAGCCGGTGCGTGGAAAGTTGTATCTCTTGGAACAGGCGCTCATCCACCAGCAAGAGGGTCACCATTTAAGATCGGATACCTTTATCATCGAGCTAAAAGATGTTGAAAGTGTGTCGTTTAAAAACTTTTTAGGATTCATTCCAAACGGCCTTTTAATAAAAACGATGGATGGTGAAGCGCACAGCCTCGTGGTCAACCGTCGGAAAAACTGGAAAGAGAAAATTGACACGCAACGCCAAACGCTCAAGCAATTGTAAATTTAATGTTAAAATATTAATACAAACTCAACATTATCATGTATGATGAACGTATTAAACTGTATAGGAGTATTCTATGATAAGATTCCAGAATGTTACCAAAAAGTATGGTGAGAAGACAGTAGTAAACGACCTTAATTTCGAAATTGAGCAAGGTGAAATTTTTGTGCTTATTGGTCCTTCAGGCTGTGGAAAAACGACGACTTTAAAGATGATTAATCGATTGATCCCACTTACAACTGGAACTATATTCTTTAAGGATAAGATGATTAGCGAATACCCTGAATTTGAAATGCGCTGGGATATCGGATATGTACTGCAACAAATCGGGCTATTCCCACACATGACAATTGAAGAAAACATTGAACAAGTACCTTTGATGAAGGGGTGGGATAAAGATAAAATCGATGCACGTATTGATGAACTGCTCGAAATGGCAGGACTTGATTCGAAAACGTATCGCAAGCGATTCCCATCTGAACTTTCTGGTGGACAACAGCAGCGCGTCGGTGTTGTGCGTGCATTAGCTGCCGACCCACCGGTGATTTTAATGGATGAACCGTTTAGTGCGCTCGATCCAATTACGCGTGTGCGTCTTCAAGATGACTTGATTGAACTGCAATCGCGCATTAAAAAGACAATCGTCTTTGTGACACACGATATTAATGAAGCGCTGAAACTTGGCGATAGAATTTGCTTACTTAATGCTGGTGAGATTGAACAGCTCGGAACACCAGATGAATTCATTAACAATCCAGCATCGGACTTCGTCAGAGATTTCCTCGGTGACATCGATACGTTCTTGCTCAACCAAGTGAAGTTAAAAGATGTTATTAAAGATGTACCACCGCTCGAATATCATGACAATGTCGATTATCCTGTCGTGAGTGGTGATTCCTACTTATCTGAAGTGTATGAGGAACTTGCGAATGCAAGTCCGATTTTGGTGAAGTCTGGTATGGAACTACGCCTACTGAAGCGAAAAGATGTCTTCCGAATTCTTGCAGACAGCAAGCGAGGTGACGCTTCATGAATGAACTAATTAACACGTTCTCAGCTCGAAGCGATCAGTTGTTATGGGCGCTTATTGAACACATTCAATTATCGTTTGTGTCTTTAATTATCGCTGCAGTGATCGCAATCCCACTCGGAATTTGGTTGACGAAAACACAAAAACTGGCAGAGATTATCATTAACATCACTGCAGTACTGCAGACGATTCCATCACTTGCCATTCTCGGTTTAATGATTCCGCTCTTTGGTATAGGAAAAGTGCCTGCAGTGATCGCATTAGTCATTTATGCACTACTTCCGATTTTAAGAAATACATATACGGGGATAAAAGGCGTCGATGCATCCCTGTTAGAAGCTGCAGACGGTATCGGAATGAATCCGATGAAACGTCTTTTTAAAGTTGAGTTACCCCTAGCGATGTCAGTCATCATGGCTGGTGTACGGACGGCGATGGTACTGATTGTTGGTACAGCAACGCTCGTTGCCCTTATCGGTGCAGGTGGTCTCGGTGATTTAATTTTGCTTGGTATCGACAGAAATAATTCTGAGTTAATTTTACTCGGTGCAATCCCTGCAGCAATTTTAGCGATTACACTTGATTTCGTGTTAAGAGTGATTCAAAACTTATCATATAAGCGAATTGTTCAAACACTTGTTGCGATGTTACTCATCATGTTACTCGTTTCGCTCATTCCGTTCATGTCGAACCGTGGTAGCGATATAAGCATTGCTGGTAAATTGGGTACAGAACCATCAATTATCACGAACATGTATAAGATATTAATTGAAGAAGAAACGGACTATACAGTGCGTGTCAGAGATGGACTTGGACCGACTTCATTCGTCTTTAATGCACTCGAATCGGATGAAATCGATGGCTATTTAGAATTTACAGGCACGGTGCTCATGGACATTGTGGATAGTCCGCCTGAAGAATATGACGCTGAAGCAGTATATGAACAAGCACGTGATGCAATTTTAGAAAGTCACGACCTTGCATTGTTAGAACCGATGCAATTTAACAATACGTATGGCCTAGCAGTGAAACGTGAGTTCGCGGAAGAACATAACCTAGAATCAATCAGTGACTTAGGCAGCATTGAAAGTCAGATCGTTGCAGGCTTTACGGCAGAATTCAACGACCGTGAGGATGGTTATCCAGCCATTCAAGAGACATATGGTCTAGAATTCAATGAAGTATTTACGATGGAACAACAGATGCGATTCACAGCGATCGAATCAGGTGATGTGAACTTGATGGAAGCTTGGGCAACCGATGCTGCACTTGTTGAATACGATCTTGTCGTACTTGAAGATGACCGAGATGTCTTCCCACCTTATCAAGGTGCACCATTATTTAAACAAGAATTCATCACAGAATTTCCTGAGATTGAAGAGGCACTGAATCAATTGTCAGGACTCATTACAGATGAAGAGATGCAGGAGATGAATTATCGCGTCCAATTTGAAGACGAAGCACCATATGATGTTGCCTATGAATTTTTATCTGAAGCAGGGCTTATAGATGAATAATATATGATGGAGGCGTACGAATAGATGAATTTTACAATAAACTATTTTAAAGTTTCCGCATTGATTATTGCAGGTATTCTATTCATCATATATTTCTCAATTGTTGGTTCAAACGCATTTGAGCCAGGTATGCTCACGTTAACGGTATACTTAGTCATCGCAATATTTGCATTTCCATTTGTTGCAGATAACTATAGTAAACAATTAAAAGAGAAATACTTTATGAGAAGCCTGCTCTATATTGTACTTTATATTTTTGCACCATTTATATTTATAATCCTGTTGTTTATCCCAGGAAAAGATAAACATCAACAAGAAAAGCAGAAATGAGGGTGGGAGTATGAATCAATTGCCGAATTGTCCGGAATGTAATGAGACATACACTTATGAGGATGGCGAGAATTACGTCTGTCCGATGTGTGGACACGAATGGACGAAAGCATCGCAAGCTGAAGCGGATGAAGCATCGATTGTGCGTGATGCAAACGGAAACGAATTGCAAGATGGTGATACCGTTTCGATCATTCGTGATTTGAAGATAAAAGGCTCGTCCGATTCTATTAAACAAGGTACCAAAGTTAAAGGCATACGATTGATTGAACCTGTTGATGGTCATGATATCGACTGTAAGGTACCTGGATTTGGTGCCATGAAGCTAAAGAGTTCAGTCGTTAAAAAAATAGATTAACAAGCTTGCTATGGGCAATCGCTCATAGCAATTTTTAATGTGTTTAAGTTTCTGTTTACAGGTTAAACGTAGAATATGTTTATTTGAAACTTTTCTGCTATAATTTTTAATTGACTAAATAAGAGAGCGAGTGATATCCATGCGAAAAGTAATAGCAACAAACTTAGCAAAGCTAGGACGAAGAGTCAGTCGTTTAAGAGGTGGAGAAGGCTCGACAATTCCTGGTAAAATTGCACAAAGGGTAGACCCAGATATTGCAAAATCTGTAACAGCAGGATTCGATGATATCATTTTTATCTCGGGAACGAATGGGAAGACGACGACGAGCAATTTAATCGGCCATATACTGAAAGTTAGCGGTCGAGACATCGTTCATAACATTGAAGGATCAAATATGTTTGAAGGTATATTATCGAGTTTTGTTATTCAAAAAAATAGTAAAACAAAAATTGCAGTCATTGAAATCGATGAAGGTAGTATTGCGAAAACATTTAGACACTTTCAACCAACAAAGATGGTCTTCACGAACTTTTCGCGTGACCAGATGGATCGATTTGGTGAATTAGATACACTTGTAGACCAAATTATTGATTGTCTGAAAGACCAAGATATCTCGCTTATTTTAAACAGTGACGATCCATTTGTCAGACGCTTAGCAAAAGCGGGTAATGATGCCATCTACTACGGTATTGATGCAGGGATTTATGAATTCCAAGAGGCGAATATGACGGAGAGTAAATTCTGTCCGAAATGTGGTAAGCCACTAGATTATTCATGGATACACTACAGTCACATTGGCCACTACACATGTGAATGTGGATTCAGCCGGAAAGAACCTAAATACGCGATAACAGCGCTAAGTTCCGGTTTATCTTTAGATATGTCAATCAATGATATACCATTAAAAACGCGTGTTTCTGGCGACTATAACGCGTATAATGTGTTGGCATCATACGCTGTTCTGCGAGAAATTGGACTGAGCGAAGAAGAAATTATAGAAGGTATCGAATCATTCCAACTGTCAGATGGGCGCATGCAGTACTTCAAAAATGATAACCAAAATGCAATGGTGAACTTAGCCAAAAATCCAGCAAGCTTTAACATGAGTCTGACGATCGGTCATAATATTGTGTCTGAAGAAAATGAAGCGGTCAGCTATTTGATGGCACTTAATGACTATGGTGCAGATGGTCGAGATGTTTCGTGGATCTGGGATGTTGACTTTGAACATTTAAACAATGAAAACATTGATTTTATTATCTGCACTGGTTCTCGCGCAGAAGAACTTGCGCTCAGACTTAAATATGCAGGATTACCAAAAGATAAAGTGTCATGTAACCAAAATATTGTTGCAGCAACGGAACAAGCATTAAAACAATCGGTACATCTCATTGCAATTCCAAACTATACAGCCCTAACTCCGATGCATCGCAGCATTGAGAAATATTTTAAGGAGAGATAATTATGAGTAAAACAATTAAAATATTTCATTTCTTTCCAGATAAACTGAATCTATACGGTGATATCGGCAATGTGACGGCACTGAAGAAACGTGCGGAATGGCGCGGACTGAATGTTGAAGTCGTCAATGTCACAGCGTCTGAAAAAGTGGATCTCTCTGAAGCGGATATATTATTTATTGGCGGCGGGAGCGACCGTGAACAAAAGATTGCAACGCTCGACATCTTCAATGTGCAAGAAGAGTTTAGAGCATTGATTGAAGATGGTATACCAGCACTGATGATTTGTGGCGGCTATCAATTTTTAGGACATAGTTATGTGACAGCTGATGGTACAGAACTCGAGACATTAAATATTCTTGACTTCCGTACGGAATCTAAAGTGGACCGTCTGACTGGAAACATCATTTTAGAATCAGAACAGTTCGGAAAAATTGTTGGATTTGAAAACCATGGTGGTCGTACGTACCATAATTACGAACCGCTTGGAACAGTCGTCAGCGGTTACGGAAATAATGCTGAAGACGGTGGTGAAGGTATCCATTACAAGAATATGATCGGCACGTATTTACACGGCCCACTGCTCCCAAAAAATCCGAAAATTACAGATTATTTAATCGACAAAGCGTGTGAAAGAAAAGGGTATAGTGTGCCACCTGTGTATGAAAATAATGAAATTGAAGAGCGTGCAGCTGAGGTAATGATTGATCGATTGCTCTCAAAAAATAAATAATTAGTCATAAAACGTCTTCGGACGTTTTTATTTTTGTGAAAGTAACGCATAGTTATTGTATACTAGCTATGATTAGAGAAATGTACATTTATGAACGGTGGTGTTTATATGTTATGCCCGTACTGTGACCATGAGCTATCAGAAAAGGATGAAATTTGTCCCAATTGTGGTGAACATGTTGAACGAGAAACAGAAGAAGAAATAGATGAAGAAATAGAAGTGACAGAAGAAGAGGACTTATTAAAAGAAGATAATGCATTCATGGTAATCACGCGAGGAATACTCAGCGGTCTTGATTTTACGTGGCGAGCATTAATACGCCCTGATCAATCATTATCAAGAGATAAGACGCCAATACTCATCTCAACGATTACAGTCGCAGTTCTACTGTTAATTTCAACGCTCATGCTCTATATTTACTTGAGTGGACAACCACTTGATGGTGTAAACATATTATATTGGTTAGAGATGTCGGCGGTATTACTACTCATCTTTATCCTTACATTCGGTGTGATATATACAATTACCAAATTGCTGATCTCAAGAGAAATTTCGACATACCGAATCATTCAAGATTTTAGTACTTTATCAGTATTTACGGCTGTATTTTTAGGACTTGGTGTCGGTGCTCTATTCTTTGGTTTAAGTGAAGTGTTCTTACTATTCATGTTAATTGTATTTAGTTTAATCGTGATCAACCCAGTCGTATTAGTAACGAAATATATGATGACTTACAAAGCAAAAATTGGTCTTTATTTCACTAATCTTTTGACGGTTTTACTTGTGTTGACGCTATTCATGCTCGGATTTTATGTCTCATTGTATGACGTCGTATTTAAGTTAATCCAAATACTTTAAGAGGTGAATGAAGTGGATAAATTACTCGTAAAAGCGAATGCAACAGCAGACGATAAATGGAATCGTTTAGTCGATGCACTGTATAGTGAAGAAAGTTTCGACAACGTGGCGCTCAATCATTTGTTAACGTCGCTTGATTTCTACAATGAAGTTGCATCAGGTGGTTTTGAAGGCGTATTAGAAGCCTATGAGGAACAGATCGATGAAGATGGTATCAACGCGACAAAAGAAGCGATTGCAGAAAGTCTAAATTATATTGATGCAGATCGGGCAGCTGGCATTGTGAGCTCAACATTTCCAACGTTAAAAAATGCGATGGAGAAGTATGACCGTGCATTAGAAAACCGTGAACTGACACAAGTTCAAGAAGAGGGTTTTGTCATTACGTTTAACAACGTCATGAAGAAGTATAGAAACCTTGGTGAGGGGTACTTACACGATAAAATTGTGAACTTTATCAGTGAAAACGATCAGGAATTATTTTCAATCGAATAGATAATCATGCTAATATTCAGTGTATATATGTCATGTCAATGAGTAATCCAATGAATTCGGTGATTGAAGAAGGTGTATATACATTATGAAACGCGAACATAATATTGTGAGAAACCAACATAAAACAAGATATATGCCGGGACTCGACGGGCTACGTGCTGTTGCAGTCATCGCCGTTATCATATACCACCTGAATCCACAGATACTATCTGGTGGATTTCTTGGTGTGGACACGTTTTTTGTAATTTCAGGTTTTTTAATAACAAGCTTACTCTTACATGAATATCGAGAGACGGGCAGCATCGACTTAAAAAACTTCTGGATACGACGATTTAAACGGTTGATACCAGCAGTTGTATTTTTACTGATGGTCCTCGTATCATATATGGCCATCTTCCACTTGGAGCGACTGGCTGTAATTAAAGCAGACTTCATTGCAGCGCTCATCTATTTGGCAAACTGGTGGTTTATCTTTGAAGACGTGAGTTATTTCGAAGCGCTCGAAGCAAACCCGCTCAAACACTTATGGTCGCTAGCGATAGAGGAACAGTTCTATATCATCTGGCCGGTGATATTACTCTTATTACTTGTGCTTGTAAAACGCATGAGTAGAATCTGGTTGATTACATTCGGAATCTCGCTCGTGTCGTTGATTGTAATGATCGTTTTGAGCGTACCGCTCGAGGACAACTCGCGTGTCTATTTTGGTACAGACACACGTGCGCACTCATTGCTTATCGGTGTGTTGCTCGCATATATTTTTCCGCCGTTTAGACTGAAAAAAGAAATAGATACAGGCTCTAAAGTCGTTCTAAACTTAATCGGATTCGTTACTTTAGGTATTTTGATTTATATGTTTACTTTTGTTAGCGCAAGCCACTACTGGATATATGCCGGTGGTCTGTATGCAATCGCTGTATTAACATCATTATTGATTGCAGCAAGTGTCCATCCGTCAACATTCTTTGCGAATAAATTGTTAGGGAACCCGATGTTTGTTTTTATTGGACAGCGGTCATATTCATTGTATTTATGGCATTACCCAATCATCGTGTTATCGAATACGTACTTTGTAGCAGGACAAGTGCCGATTTACGTGATTATTATTCAAGTCATTTTGACATTTGTTATGGCAGAAGTGTCATATCGATTTATAGAACAACCATTCCGACGAAATGGATTTAAAGCATTTGGATTTTCAGACGTGATCAATCGAACTAGACTAATCGTCGTCGGCGCGCTCGGTGTTATGATGGTGTTGTTCTTAACAGGCGTGCTCGATGATCCAATCGATAAAGTGCTAGAAACACGCGAACAACAAAGAGACTACGAAGAGATGGCATTCACCAGCTCGATAAAAACCATCGAACAATCCATTGTGAATGAAGAGTCAATTCGCACACTCGAACCGCTCTTTATCGGAGACTCTATTACTGTTGATATACAAGATGAAGTATTATACAGAATGCCATATGCGACAGTCGATGGCGAGATTGGTAGACAGCTGTGGGATGTAGAGACATTGATTCAGGGGAACTATGCGAATTACACAGAAACAGACGACATCGTCGTGCTGCAGCTTGGTACAAATGGCGTTATTGCAGTCGATGACATGCAGGCTGTGATTGATCAGTTAGATGAGGCGACGATATATGTGATCAACACACGCAGTCCGAGAGACTGGCAAGCCGATGTGAACAGCATGCTGAACGAGATTACAGAGAACAACGAGAACGTACATCTGATCGACTGGTTTGGTATAAGTGAGGGACATCCAGAATACTTTAGTAATGATGGTGTGCACCTGACACCGCTCGGCAAACAAGTCATCGTCCAAGAAATTGTGGATAAGATTGATGAAATGAGTTTGGAATAGATAGGAGTTTGTTAGGTTAGTGGTGTAGTATTCATTTAACGGACTATGAGCAGAACTCATAGTCTGTTAAATGGATTTGCGCGCCAATGAGAGTAGCTCATAGTCCGTTAAATGGATTTGCGCGCCAATGAGAGTGGCTCATAGTCCGTTAAAAGGATTTGCGCGCCAATGAGAGTAGCTCATAGTCCGTTAAAAGGATTTGCGCGCCAATGAGAGTAGCTCATGGTCCGTCAAATGGATTTACGCGCCAATGAAAGTGGCTCATGGTCCGTCAAATGGATTATCGCGCCAATGAAACTGGCTCTTAGACACGAAAACCCAGTTTAAACTTAATAAACCCAACAATTGCACAACCAACTCAATCACCCAAACAAAAAAGTAAGCCCATTATCTGCACACAACCGATAATGGGCTTATTTAATTTTAAAATGAAGCTAATTCAATAGACTTGCCATTGTTCAAACGTGATTCTTCTGCAGCAAATGCCATCAAGTGACTTTGTAGTGATTTATCGATTGAAGATAAACTTTCAGAACCGGTTTCTTTAGGTCCAATTTGTTGAATGAACTGTTTCATGATTCGCTCATCACCACCGCCATGACCGCTTGTTGGTACAGGAAACTTAATCACAGTTTCTTCTCAAAAACTGTATAGATCATTCAGCAGCTGATTGTATTTAGACGGTAAAACAAATGTCCCTTTACCATGTCTACGCACGACAAGCTGTTCCTGTTCAAGCAATTCGAGTGCCTGTCTAATCGTAATACGACTTGCTTCGTAGTGTTCACACAAATGGCGTTCTGACGGCAGTTTATCGCCTTCGTTATATACGCCGTCTTTAATCTGCTGCCTTAAATCATCAGCGATATTTCTATAAAGTACAGTAGACAATGGTCAAACCTCCAGACATTTATACATTTACACTAGATTAACATAAAAAGTTGTCTTTAGAATATATAAATAATACGATGGTTGTAAATAAGGAGGCAGCACCATGTTAATTAAAAACGTCACAATCGTTACGCACGAAGAAATTCTATATAATCATTGGATACATATACAGGATAATACCATCCAATCAATTGGTAAAACCGGCGACGAACCTGAAGATGCCGACGTATATGATGCAAAAAATCAATATGCGCTGCCCGGCGCAATCGATATACATATCCACGGTTCACATGGTGTCGATGCGATGGACGGGAATGCGGCCTTCTTCAACGAAATGGCGGCACAATTACCGAATATGGGCACGACATCTTATCTAATGACGACGATGACAGAAGCTCTTGAGACCATCCGGCATGCACTGGCATCTGTTAAAGATTACCGCTACGAATCCGGTGCTGAAATGCTCGGTATTCATGTGGAAGGGCCGTTTATTAATGAAAAGCACCGTGGTGCACAAAATGCTGAATACATTATTAAACCCGACGTCACATTAATGAAAGAATTCATGGCGCTTACTGAAGACAAAATTAAAATTGTGACATTTGCTCCCGAACAAGATAAAGAGCTGGCGCTTGCGAAATATCTTCATCAAAACAATATTATCCCTTCAGTCGGGCATAGCGATGCGACATACGACACACTAAAGGAACTGGAACAACTCGGCGACACGCATCTTACACACTACTTCAATGGTATGCGCGGCATCCATCACAGAGAACCGGGTGTTGCAGGGTTTGGCTTGATGGGTAGACCGTTCGTTGAGTTAATATGTGACGGTATACATGTGTCAAAAGACATGGTGAAGTTTGCATATAATTTCATTGGACCGGAGCGCTTGATGCTCATCACCGATGCGATGCCCGCGCAGGGATTGGAAGACGACACGTACCCGTTCGGCGGACAGGAAGTCGTGCTTAAAAATGGCGAAGCTCGCTTAAAATCAGGATCCCTCGCAGGCAGTGTGGTGTCTATAAAAGAATCCATCAAGAACATGAAAGAATTTACAAATTGCACTTGGATGGACATCGTAAAGATGACAAGTTATAACCAGTCAAAACGACTGCATCTGGAAGACCGTGGCGTAATTGAGCCAGGGAAGCTTGCGGATATTGTGATTTATGATGATGAAGTTGAGTTAAGAGAGACGATTGTGCAGGGGAAGGGGGGTCAAAGAACTTTAGAAAGTGACTAAAAATTAGCTTCTTAGGAATCCCCGCTCCCCCCGAAAATATGTTTGAATGTTACCTCAGTAATACACATATAAGTTATAATGATTGCTCAAAATCATCCAAAATAATATTAGTAATGAGAAATAACGATAAGGCATTGAGTCCTAAATATAAATAAGCAACTGTTTGCTATTCACAAAGTAGTCGCTATGATTTAACTCAAGATAAGTCCGACATAATATTTCACAGATGCTTTAAATGTCATAATCACCTTAGATAATACGGTGTTTATTTATTTTTGAAGTCGTCGAACTAGGTAGAATTTTCTTTGTCAACAACTAATGGTTTACCATCCTCAAATATATACAACTCTAGGAAGTTTTCAGTAAATTGTCGAGGATTAAATGTGTGTTATTCAAAATTTTGAAATTTGATTTGTATCTCACTATTTGTTTCAACGAGCATACTTAATGTCAATATTTGATGCTCTAAAGTATTTGATACTACTAACCTCTCTTATTCTGAGCCATCGAATATTGGTACAGATAAATTAAGAGACCCGTTTTTAACCAAAATAGGCAGTTAGAAAAACTTCTGAAAAATATTCAGTATCCATTTTTTCACTAGACCTTCTAACCAAACAGCCTCAGATTGACCTATGAGAGAGTCTTCATCACTATCAAATGCGTCCAGAATTAAAATTAAGAAGAGTATTATGGTTAATTCTTTCACAATCACTATTCAGTCCTCACATCAATGTTTATCTGAGTATCCTACTAGTTAATTCTCGCATTTGATGTATCTATTAAAGTCTCTTCAATATTATGTAAACCTTAATATATTTTTAAAAATAACAATATGAGTTCCGTGTAAACTGTTGCAAAAATTAGAAGGATTGGAGTAATAAAGACTATTAAAACAAGTGCAGTTAAAAATGCAAAAGCACTTTCATAAAATAGCGAACCTATTATCAAAACAATAGCTGATAATATGACTAATGCAAATAGTATCCAAAACAACATAACAAAGATTGATGGTGTGATAAAATGCTCTAATCTCAAAAGCTTCTTAATATAATCTACACTTGTTCCTCCCCAATATTATTATTCCCAAATTAATACTACAATATAGTTTCTAAAATACTTCATAAAAATACTGTGGCCATAAATATATATTCTAATATTTGTGTCTTAGTTAACTCTCAACTAAAAACTTATACATATGAACATATGAATATTAAAAATGTGTGCTCATGTACAATAAATTGATTAAAATCATTCTAATTTCTAACATTTTACATTTAGGAGATATGTTATAATTTATGATAAATATAACAATTTAAAGGAGATAAGCATGAAAAAAATATTACTATCTTTTCTTGTTACAACTATTTTCTTTACATTCTCTAATAATCAAATTTATGCTAACAGTGATTCTGATTTATCTGATGAACAGATTGTTGCACTCGCTTTGATAGCAGAGAAAGAAGATCCATATTTTTACCCTCGTGAAATGTTTGAACAAGGTTGGTATGAAAGTTGTTATCCAGGTGTTTCAGAGAGTATGCGTGATATACCCTTTTATAAAATTCCTATAGTAGAAAGATCAAGTCAACTAGATATGATAAATGCTCCAGGTGATATGCGTGGCTTTAGCTTGCCCCCTTTTGGATGTCGTTTAACACCTGAAATTTTTTTCAATGATACTGATATTTTAATTAGGGATAGTGGTAGCGGTGTAATGCTTCCTACAGAATACGGTGACCCGAATGATACTTCTAGTCATTTATTCAAGGTGGAGGAATTATATGAGTTACACAAGGACGATCCATTGTTTGAGAAAGTAACTAACATGATCGTTACGGATAACTCAGCCGGGATTGCATATTTTCTTTCAAATGAAAATATTGCGAAGATAATTGCTCTTAGTTATGGGAAAGACACTCAAGAGTTTAATTCCTTCAAAATTGAAGAAGCAAGACTTATGAATGAATTCAAAGATTTTTCTTTTTCCACAAATCTAAGAATTACTGCATCTAATGAATCTCAACAAGATGTAATTGCTTTCGAATTGTTAAGAGATGGAACAATTATAGTACTAGATATGGATAGCGTGAATCATGTTCGTTATTCTGAAGACCCATCACTCGCTTATGAAGAATCAAAGAAAGCAGCCTTAGAAACGTCTCAAGAATTTCATCTAAAGGATGCTGAAAACATAGATATTAGTGATATATTACCACTAATAGATAGTTCTAATATCAATGATTACATTAATGATACCTCAATAAGACTTGTAGGGAGAGAACTGATTGAACTCTTTTTCGATTCTTATTTCATAGAATTAAATAATGCCTATAGAACTAGTGATTTCTCAACAATATCTCAATACATTGATGAGGACTCTAGTTACTATAACCATATCCAAGATAGTGTAACAGATGATACACGGACAAGTTCTTTGATTAATGATTATGAGATAGTTGAGTTTTATTCTCACTCGGATTCTTTAACAGTTATAGTACATGCTGCATTACATACTGGTACTTCAAGTCCCTTAGTGTATTATCATACATATTCGATAGATAACACAGGTGAAAGACTTAAAATCCTCTCCTATACAAGAGATGTGGATCCGGAGTCGTTTGCAATGAGTTTCTTTCGGACATTCTTTTCAAACTTAGAATTAGCATATGAAACTGCTGACTTTAATTATATTGCGAGTGATTTATTAGAGAACACTGAGTACTACAATAGTATGAAATATAATGTTGAGAATCAGTTGTTTAATAATTTTGTAGTTCACAACATAATAATTGAGGAAGTTATTAGTTATGATGCAAACGAAGTATATATAAGAGTAAATACAGATCGAGAGCATGATCTCTCTGATGGTATAGTGAATCTTATCGGAGAGTATACCGTGAGAGTGGATGGCATTAGTAATTGGAAAATTGTTGATTACAATTCATATGCGCAATAATGGTTCAGTATATTTATTATCATATGACTGTATTACTTTATTAAGGCATAACGGCTAGAATAATATAACTCTTGTCATATTTTTAAAATTAGATAATTAACATAGATAAGGAGTTTTTGTGATGAAAAAATTAGTCAGTATTTTATTGTTATCTGTATTTTTACTTATTGCTTGTGGAAATGGGGATACTTTAGAAACTAGCGAAAATGAAGAAAATAACGAGGACATAGTAGGAGTTTCTAATAATATGTAAAGTAATGAAAATATAGAAGAAATAATAGAGTCAAACGAAAATAGTGATAATACAGACGAAGAAGCTATTAAGAAGTTAGAAGAAGCATATGAAAGGGCGGCGGAAGAAGCTGCATGGGAGTCTGATGAGTTAGAATTAGAAGAAAACATTACTTTTGAAGATGCTAAAAATTACTATTTCTACCATGAAATTGAAGGCATAGATGCTAATATCCCAGAATATAGAAGTGATGAGTGATACGGATGAATTGGTCGGTCTTTACTATCTTTATGATGAATATAAATACAAAGATAATATGCTATATAAGACTCCAGAACGACAGTATATAGAAATAAATAATGATGGAACATTTACAATGTATGAATACAGAGAACCGGATATTGTTTATGAAGGAGATACTGACAGTGCAATTAACTTATCTCTTGAAAGATTTTTAGAAAGTACTCCAGATGTAAATAAAGAAATGGTGAGATCGAGAAATGACGTTGTATATAATTATTTTCTAGAAGGTTCGTATTACATTGATAAGAATAACAACGTAAATCAAAGTTTTGACAATCTTACACCGTTGTCGGATATAACTGTAATTTCAGGTTATTTAAAACAAGAGTATGGAGAAATAAATCTTCAGTTTTTGGATTATGTCTCGTTTAATGTAACCAACAACCAAGATGGTGAAATTGATTTTTTAATTATCGTTGGTGAAAGTCATCACCTAACTAGTTTTAATAAGACAAGTGATAGTGTATTGGAAACCGAGAGATTATTGAATATTCCATTCGGAGAACCTAGTGTTACTTTGTTTAATAAGGAGTCTTTTCAAAGAATATCAATGAACGAGATTCCATTTGAATTCATGATAAAAGATAATAAATTAAAAAGTGCAAACCAATTGCAAACAGAAGTAAATATTGCGGCACAAGAGCGAGAAAATCTTTATAATTTAAACGAATCTGAGCATGGTACAGGAATTTACGCAAAAAAAAATTTTAAATCCAAATAACTAAGCTTTCCATCCTTGGTTAATGAGATATTTTCTAATATTTGAATAGTTGGATCTTTTTTTGTAACTCTCATAGCAATTAATATAGGTATTACTTTTAATAATTCAGGTTGATTATTAAATAAATAACGTGCTTCCTCTTTAATATTTTCCTTGCCGAGCAGATAATTAAGTGTATTTAAAGATATAGATAATTCTCTGACTTTATCATTAACTCTACTCCAATTCACGAAATACTCAGCATTTTTATTAGAAGTAGCTAAATTACTGATAAAATAATTGAATTGTTCTTCGCCGTTTAGTTTACGAAATTCTTCAAATGAATACATAGCATGCCTCCCGATTTAAATTTAGATAAAACATGGATTATTTATTCCCATCAATAAACCTAAACATATTGTAATCAACAGTATGTTTCAAAATGAAATTCATCTTAGCAACCTTATGTTGATCATCATGCAAACCAATCATTGTATTTTCTGCTGAATCCAAGTCAATATCTACTTCTCCCATATAGTAATGATACACACCCTCGTCATCATCTCTTTTTACAAACAGGTATATGGCGGTATCATTATTCTGGTAATCTTTGATAATTTCTCTATTGATTTTTGATTCTAGATTTGTCCCTTTTCTCGTATACCACTGAAAGATATGTGAATCCAAGAATCTGTCATCATATCGTACAGATTCATCGATATCATCTGACTTATGATAATTCACAAAGATAGGTGTCGTATTATGTTTGTTCTTATAACCATAAATCGTGCTCGTTTCATCTTTCTCCCAATTCAACAATCGACACACATCGGTTCTACTATATTTTTCATTTAAAGTCAGTTGGACAGTTTGGTCGTATTCTTCTGATTGTAGTAACCCAAGCTCAATCACATCTTCTACTTGTGCTTTAAAATAGTCATCGTTTAAAGAAGATCTAAACTCTTGTGTTAGTGATACAAAATCCCCATTAACTTCTATTAAAGGATAAGCGTATTTCGTCCGTTTTTGTTGTGTATAGAATTCTAATGTAAACATCCTAATTATCGACGTCATCGTTGAATCATTCATAAAGTATCTTTTCTGATACATATCTTTTTGGAAGTCTGCGATGTTAACTGGACCTTTTAATAATTCTTTTAAAAGTAAAATCTCAGTCACTCTTTTTCCATCTACGATTTCCTGAGACAGGAATGTAAGAATACGATCTTGTCCATTTGTTAATGGTTCGGTTTCTTCTTTGAGTTTCCCTAAGAACGTAACATAATGATCATATTTGTTAAGAACGAGCATTGGGTTCATAGCTTCTTGATCTTTATGGAGATCAACTAAAGTAGGAATCTTACCAAGTTTATTTTTAGTGTAGCTATACATGCGTCTTAAATTTGCCAGAGAATCGAGTGTTGCTTTTGAAATTGAATTAAATATTCTATCTTGAGCAATGCGTTCAAAATTAATTGTCGACTCACCAGTAATTACAGTGCCATCAATCACATCTTTTCGCAGTCTGTCTTTGTTAAAAGATTTATCACCTGTTAGTGCGACAGGGATAAGATAGTTATTTTTATAGTTACCAATAAAATCTATGACAGTCAGAAATTCTTTATCTTCGTGTTTACGTAATCCACGGCCAAGTTGTTGAACAAAGATGATGCTTGATTCTGTTTGTCTTAACATTACAACCTGGTTTATAGACGGAATATCTACACCTTCATTAAAAATATCTACAGTGATTAAGTAATCTAGTTTATTTGCTTCAAGTAATTCAACCGCGTCTTCACGTTGCTGTTGGGTATTAAGTCCAGTTAAGGATTTAGTTTTATAGCCTCTTTGGTTAAGCAACTCTGAAAGTTGGTGTGCTTCTTCTCTATTGGATACAAACATTAGTCCACGAACATGTTCCCCAGCGTGGGAGTAGTAATGTAATTTATCAATGATGTGTTGTATTCTTTCTTCATCTAGAAGGTCTTTCAATGAACTAGTATCACTAATTGTTTCTCCGTCAACAATGTAATCTGTAACACCAAAGTAATGAAAAGGCGATAATATTTCTGCCCCTAATGCCTGTTGAAGTCTAATTTCATAAGCGATATTGAAGTCGAATAACCCAAATATCTCATTATCATCTGTTCGTTCTGGTGTAGCTGTCATTCCTAATAAGAATTTCGGTTCAAAGTAGTTAATGATTTTCTCATAAGAATTTGCACTACTTCGATGGGCTTCATCTATGATGATGTAGTCAAATCTATCGCTAGCGAATTGTTTTAGGTGATTGTCTTTAGAGAATGTCTGTATGGTTGCAAACATATATTTTGCATCTGCATCTCTTCTAGCACCTGCATAAATACCATAGTCAGCTGGATCTCCACCAATTAAGTTTCGATAATCGTTTAAGGATTTATTAAGGATTTGTTCACGATGTGCAATAAATAATACGCGGTCTGGATTCATACTTTTTACATCGAATGCTGATAAATATGTCTTACCAGTACCTGTAGCAGATATTACTAATCCCTTTGTTTCACCCATTAATCGCAAGTTCTTTAGAGAATCTAATGCTTCGACTTGCATAAGGTTTGGGGTGATTTCTTTAGGATCTAGATTGTTAAAATGGTAAGGTTGTTTTGTTTCTAATATCTTTAAGACTTTCTCATCATGCTTTGACTCTTCATAAATCTTTTCGTAATCATTTATCCAAGTAGTTGTTAGCGGTTCTGAAGCTTCCCATAATTCATCAAATTGTTCTGAGAAATGCTGAATAACCGCACCGTTATCGAGTGAAGTTAATTTTAAATTATATTCATAGTTTTTCTTTAATGCAGAGTCAGTGAGGTTAGAGCTGCCAATAAACATGATGGAATATTTCTTTTTCTTAAATACATATCCTTTTGCATGAAAACCTGATTGTCTTGTAATATGAACATCTACATTTGGAATTTTTAAAAGTTCTTTAAAGACTTTTGGTTTATTAAAATTTAAATATGTTGAAGTGATTATGCGTCCTCTCACGCCACGTTTATTCAGTTCGTACAGAGCTGTTTTCAGTGAAGCAATGCCTCCCTCTGTAATAAATGCGACAGAAATTATAAAAGAATCACATGATTCCAGTGCGTCTAACATTGGTGATAATACATTTTCTTCTTTCGAATTTATAATTAATTCAGGTGGATGATGTGATGTCTTAGGTGTAAAACGGTCTATAAATCCTCGCTCATAAGCATTTAATAAGTTTATTTTTTTCGCTTCCATAGCATCCCGTCCGTTCGGTTGTATATGTATACATTATATGGTAGTTAAATTGATAATGAAAGATCTGAAAACATTATTGTGAAATTTCTTTTAGAGAAGCAGCGATAATATATTATTAAATTTTATTTCTACAATATTATCATTATAATAAAATAAAACATTATTGTTAATATTCAGAATATTGTGTAATATAAGAATTGAATTTCTTCATATATATAAATAACGGAGGATGATTATGGAAACAAGAATAGATAATGTAGTAGATAATTTCCACGGCACAGATGTGGCAGATCCTTATAGATGGTTGGAAGATGAATCGTCAGAAGAGGTAAAAGAATGGACGAATAAGCAGCAGGAACTAACTAAAAAGTATTTTGATAAAATTCCAATTAGGGATTCAATTAAAGATAACATCATAAAATACACTGATTTCCCTAAATACTCTTCACTTAAAAAGAAGGGTGACTATTATTACTTTTTTAAAAATGACGGACTGCAAAATCAACCTGTTTTTTATAGAAGCAAATCATCGAATTTGAGTGATCTAGAAGAAATAATTAATCCAAATGAACTTAACGACGAAGGTACAGCAGCGGTCACAAATATTTCTTTCAGTCCTGACAATTCAATGATGGCTTATGCAATCTCATACAACGGCAGTGATTGGCAGGAAATCAGAATAAGAAATTTAGAGACTGGCCAGGATTATAATGAGCTGTTAGAAAAGTGTAAGTTTACGAATATCAGCTGGGATAAAGACAATGGTGGCTTTTATTACAGCTGTTACCCGAATGCAGATGATTTCTCTTTAGCAGGCGGTGCTGATCTTAACTCGGTGTATTATCATGTTGTAGATACGCCGCAAAAGGATGACAAGTTAGTTTATCAGGATAAGGAAAACAGTCAATATTCTTATGTCGCAACTGTGTCTGATGATGATAAATACATCATACTAAGCAGGTATTATGGCACTGAGCTTAAAAACAATGTGTATTATAAATCACAGGGTTCGGACGAGGATTTTACGGGTTTAATTGAAGATGGTGAGGGTTATTACTCATACATAGCGAATGAAGATGATGTCTTTTATTTTTATACAACAAACAATGCGCCAAAGGGCAGGGTTATAGCTATAAATATTAAGCATCCTGAGAAGGAAAATTGGGAAGAGGTGATTGCTGAAGGTAAAGACACGCTCTCAATTATAAAACTAATAAACAACAAATTTGTCATTACTTATTTACATGATGCTTACAGCATCGTAAAAATCTTTAACATGGACGGTTCTGAAGAAAAGCAGCTGCAACTGCCTGATTTCATCAGTGTGTATGAAGTGAATGGCGAGAAAGAAGATACAGAGATGTTTGTCGGGTATACTTCTTATGCTTATCCTCTGAAGATAGATAAATACGATTTTGAAAAGGACGCACTTGTATCTGTTACAGAGGAAATCAAGCATATAAAATCTGAATCTTTTGAAACAAAACAAATATTCTATACTTCTAAAGACGGTACAAAAATTCCAATGTTTATTACGCATAAGAAAGGATTGAATCTTACCGGGGATGTTCCGACATTACTTTATGGATACGGTGGATACAATGCCAGCATGACACCGTCCTACTCTGCATCTCAGTTAATGTGGCTGGAATCTGGCGGGGTTTACGCGGTGGCAAATATCCGTGGTGGTGGAGAATATGGTCAGGAATGGAACCATGCCGGTATTCTCGAGAAAAAACAAAATGTCTTTGATGATTTTATCGCAGCAGCAGAATGGCTAATTGAATCCGGATATACAAAACCGGAACGGCTTGCAATTATGGGCGCAAGTAACGGTGGGTTGTTGGTCGGTGCATGCATTAATCAACGTCCGGATTTATTTGGGGCTGCCCTATGTATGGTACCAGTTACAGATATACTTAGATTCCACCGTTTTACAGTTGGTCGTTTTTGGACAAAGGAATTCGGTAACGCTGAAGAAAACCCGGAACATTTTGAGTTTATGTACAAATATTCACCGCTTCATAATGTTAAAGATGGTACGCGTTACCCGGCGACTCTTATTACAACTGCCGATACAGATGACCGTGTTGTCCCGCTGCATGCAAAGAAATTTGCTGCAAGATTACAGGCAGCGCAGGCAGGTGAGAATCCAATTTTGTTAAGAGTGGAAAAAAATGCTGGACATGGGATGGGTAAGCCGACTTCAAAAGTAATAGAAGAACAAACTGATTTATATACTTTTCTATTTAATGAACTGGATATTCAGCACGATTTTTAAGGAATTGAATATAAATATTTGTATATGAAATATCCCGGGAGTTTATTCTTCCGGGATATTGCCTTTGTAGATTTAATTATTCGTTCGATACTTTACTTATTGCCTGTAATACTGCCCCGCGTGCGCCCTGCTGGTTTTGGGCTTTTGAAATATACGTACGGTTGAGTATGTGTGCCTGGTCGGGCAACAGCATGTCACTTAATTTTTGTTTAATGGCTTCTAAATACTCCGGGTTGTGTGTAATGACACTGCCACCGAATACAATTGTGTCCGGATCAATCAGAGCATTGACTTGATATAATGCAACAGCCATCATTTGAGCAGCCTCGTCGATAATAATTTTTGCATCTTCATTGTCTTTGTAATGATTAAAAAGGTCTTTTGTGTTCAAGAGCCCATTACCGGTAACGGCTCTGTATCGATTCCTGAGTGCAGGTCCACTGATAATATTTTCAAGGCGTTGATATTCCCCATTATGCATGAAGAATGTTTGTCCAAGTTCGCCTGCAAATCCATTCCCCCTGAAAATCTCGCCATTTATAATTGTCGTGATTGCAATGCCCGTGCTGATTGTCACGTACACAAATGTTTTGCTCGATTGTACATTATGCCACTCATTATATGCAGCCACAGCCACATCATTATCAATCGTGACTCTGACATTTCCAAAGTGGTCTGACATTCTTTTAACTACTGGAAAGTTTTGCCACGGAATATTGCTCTGATAGACAGCAATACCTTTTTTAGCATTTACCAAACCTGGCACACCGACACCTATCGCTGTAATATCGTTATGATTCATATTTTTACTTTGTAGAAGACTTTCTATGGATATAACCACCGAATCAAATAGATGCTCTTCTGAGCTTGTATCTGTTGCAACTTGATAATCGCCGATAACTTCTTTATTTTCATTCATCAATACAGTTAATATCTTTGTACTATCGATATCAACGCCTATATAGTACTTCATGTTTACATCCCCTCAGATCTAATATCATAAATTTACTATACTTGTATTGAAAGCTAATTAAGACATCTTATAAAGTAAATCATAAAAAAACACCAAACAGGTTATGACCTGTCTGATGCTTTTATTGTATGTCTGAGAATATCTTCAAGTATATATGTCTCGCCATGCTTTGCTGGAAAGTGGTTGGCACCCTTCAGCCTGTGCGTATTTAACCCATGCACAGCGGTATATGCTTTAGGATTAATCTCAGTGATCATATGCTTGATTTGTCCCGCTTCTGCATGCCCTGACGTCCCATGATTCACAATTTCCAGATTGTAATATCTCAGCCAGTCAAGCAGCACGTTATAGTTTGAATCGTATGGACCGAGCGGTGTGCCATTCAAATGTAAATAGCATGCACGTTCGAGATTAAACCGCTTTAGGGCTGCGATATTTTCGAAACTGTTTTGTACAAAGCCACGCGTGATGACCTCGATGTCCACTTTTTGAATGGTTCTCGGTGTATTTTCTGACGGTGTGTCATAATAATACACATTCGATTTCTCACCATTGTTTAAATAATTCTCTAGCAGACGTGCTGTCTTCTTCTCAAAGACAATCGGCTGTCCATGTTCTGTTGCGTAACGGACCAGATATTTTAAACGGTTGATATCACGATGATATGCATTAAAGATAAACAAATCATAATTGAGCATTGCCACGCCTTCAAGCAGTTCGCTCGAATCGATATTTTCAGTCAATTCTTCTGTTTCCACGTAATCTTTATCTTCAAAGAAGCCGGTGGATTCTATGATGAGATAATCTGTGTGCTTAACACGACGCATCCATTCGCGTGTTTCCTTATCGTGTTTATGCAAGCGCACATCTCCTGAGAATACGACTGTACCATCTGGTGTTTCAATCATCATGCTTGAAGCACCGGGAACATCATGGTTCACAGGGATAAAGGTCACGCTGATGTTCGGTGTGACCTTAACTTTCGTATTATAGGTAATGCCGCATGTATTTTTAATGTGACTGCCAGTCTCTTCGTTAATATAAATGAGCTGTTCGTATAATTTTTTCGACGGTTCACTCATATAGATTGCGATGTCATTCGGCAGGTAATCGAGCATACCCGTGTGATCGATGTGCAGGTGTGACACACCAACGGCTACGATCGCATCTTTATCGTGCATGCGTTTGATGTCTGGAATATACCCAATATCTTTTAAATCCGCTCGGCTGAGGTGGATATCTTTTGAAAATAGTGGGTGATTCATCGGTTTACCATAATCACAAATGAATGATTCTTTGCCGTAAGACACCTCAAAAATAATACCACCAATTGTATCTATGCCTCTATAAAATGTGATGGAAGTTTCCATAGGCGCTTACTGAGCTCTGTCGATTTCGTCTTGTGCAGCTTGGCTCATTTCCTCAAGCGTTGTTTCTGGGTCTAAACCTTCATAGATCATACTTTCAAGTGAAGTTTGCATTGCGTTTTTCATAGCGAATGCACCAGGTACACGCTCTTCGATGAAGCCGATATCAAACTGGCTTGCAGGTGCAGCGAATACTTCGTTTTCTTCCACATAGCTTGTCCACTCTTCACTTTCAAGTGCACTTTCTCTTACCGGTAAGTAACCTGTTGTCTGTGCCCAGCTCACAGTGTTTTCACCGTTTACTAAGAACTTCATGTATTCGAATGCAGCTTCTTGTTCACCTTCAGTCGCTGAAGCGAACATCGTGATGTTTGTACCTTGGAATGGTGCAGCAGCTTCAACATCAGTTGGAACAGGTGCAGTTGTCCAGTTCATGTCACCCGCGTCGTTTTCAACGAATGGGATACCAGCAGATGAACCGATGTACATTGCAACGTCACCTGTTGTGAATGGACCAGATAAGTACTCATCTTCACCAGCGATACGACCGAAGTCACTGTTGATTAAGTCGTTAATGAAAGTTAATGCTTTTAATCCTTCTTCTGAGTTGAATAATACTTCATTGTTTTCTTCGTCAACGAATTCTCCACCCGCTTGTTTTACCCACATTGGGAATTCGTGCTGTAATCCATTTTCGAAACCGAATCCGATAACGCCAGCTTCTTCATATACTGTTTCTGAAACTGATAAAAGATCATCCCAAGTTTCAGGTGCTTCAACGCCAACTTCTTCAAGAAGGTCATTGTTTACAAATAATACACGTGTCGATTTGTTGAATGGTAAACCGTAAACAGCGTCACCAAATGTATTGTCCTCACGGAATACTTCGAAAATATCTTCGTATGGTTCTTCTTCATCAAAACCGTTCTCAATGAAATCAGTTAAATCAACAAGTTGATCATTTGCTTCGTAATCTAACATCCACTCACCATATGCCTGTGAGATTGTTGGTGCAGTGTTACTTCTAACTGATGCAAGTAAACTTTGAGATAAAGCACCGTAGTTACCTTGGTTTTCAAGAACAACAGTAACGTTATCATGTAAACTATTAAATTCTTCAGTTGCTTCAACTAACCAATCTTGGTGCGCGTCATTCATTGCATGCCAGAATACAACTTCAACTTCTTCTCCACCAGCGATTTGATCGTCCTGTGCATTAACTGTTTGGCTTAAGCCAACACCTAAAAGTGCAACACTTGCTAAAGAAACAAGAGATAATTTAAACTTCGAATTCATGATAGAACCCTCCAAATATTTTTGTGCGCGAGTGCTAGAGTGACGGTATATATTATTTAAATTGCCTTTTTATCCTTTAAGACCGGAACGCGAAACACCACTGATGATGTAGCGTTGTAAAAAGACAAATAAAATAATCATAGGTAAGATGATCATTGCTGATGCGGCCATCAACAATTCATAGTTCGTACCAGCCTCTGATGTGAATGCAGTTAAACCGACTGGGAGTGTACGCATATTCGTTGAGTTCGTGACGATAAGCGGCCATAGGAATGCGTTCCATGAGCCGATTGCTTTAAGCAGTGTGATCGTGATAATCGCTGGCATCGCGATCGGTACCATCACTTGCCATAAGTATCGCCAATCGGTACAACCGTCTATGCGGGCGGCATATCCGAGTTCATCTGGGACAGACTTGAAAAACTGTCTCAGTAAGAAAATCGAAAAAATTGAAGCAAGCCACGGAATAATTAATGCTTCATATTGGTCAATCCATTGAAAGTTTGCAAGGGTTACAAAGTTCGGTATTAACAACATCTCGCCTGGTATCATCATCGTTGCAATGAGAATGGCAAAGAGTACATTTTTCCCGAAGAACTGAACTTTAGCAAATGCATAGGCTGCGAGTATTGTCGTCATGAGCTCACCGATCGTGCTGAGCACGGTAACAATCATTGAGTTCATGAAATATGTTGCGAACGGTGCGACTTCGAATGCAATTAAGTAGTTGTCAAAACGAAACTCACTCGGTATCCATATCGGTGGCATCACACGTACTTCAAAGGATGGTTTAATGGATGTTAATAACATCCAAACGAATGGGAGTAACATTAACAAGCTACCAATGATTAAGAAAGTGTATATGAACGTCTTAGATAGTGGTTTCATGTTTCTCCTCCTAATATGTGACGCGTTTGCTTCCGATGTACATCTGTATCATCGTGAAGATGAATATAATGATGAACAATACGAGCGCGGCAGCGGATGCGACACCAAAGTCCCATTCGCCATAGAATTTGTTGTACATATAATACACGACGGTTAATGCGCTATTTGCGACACCTGGTCGGTCGTTGAAAAGTGCGTATACTTCATCAAACACTTTAAACGCATTGATAATCGAAATAATTGAGATAAAGAACGTCATCGGTGCGAGCTGTGGCAATGTGACATTTAAGAAGCGCTGCCACGTATTCGCACCATCGATCTGTGCGGCGTGGTAATACTGTGTATTGACCATCTGTAAGCCCGCCAGGAAAATGATGATGTTATAGCCAAGTCCCTTCCATATTGAAAGGATAATCAATGCCGGCATATTCCAGTTCGGATCGGTCAGCCACCGGATTGGATCGATGCCGACTAAACCTAAAAAGTAGTTCATCAAACCGTAATCCCCGTGGAAAATCCAGCGCCAAACGATAGACACCGCAACGACACTCGTCACAAACGGGATAAAATAAATCATCCGAAACAACGGTTTAAAATTAATCTTTGTATTTAAGGCCATCGCAATTGCCAGTGACAGTATGATCGATACAGGTACGACGCCGAGCACATAAATAAATGTGTTACGGAGTGCGCGATGAAATAGTGGGTCTTCCCATAAATAGATGAAGTTATCGAATCCATATGCATAGACAATGTCATTAAAGAAATCATAATCTGTGTAAAATGCCATGACGACAGATTTATAGATTGGATATAGCGTAAATATGGCAAGTATGACTAGAGCCGGTAAGACATAAAGCCAACCTTTAATATGACTTTTCTGTTTCATAGGCTTCACCTACTCGCTTGCCACGCGCATCGAATAATAGTACATGTTCATCACGCGCATTGAGATAAATATTTTGTTCCACTTCTAAGATGTGGTCTTTCTCGACATAGAAACGAATTTTTCTCTCATTATGTTCTGCAACGACGAGCGTATCTTTTCCTTTTTGTTCAATAATCGTGATAACAGCTGGAATCCCTTTATCGTCGACATAAAGATGTTCCGGTCGAATTTTAATCGATTCAATCTCTTGATTTAAATATTTAGCAAACGGAGTGTCGTCTAATTCTGAATTCTTTAAGTTGAATGTATTGATTTGAGGCGCACCAATAAAGTCAGCAACGAACTCTGAGTTCGGGTGATCATAGAGATTATTTGGAATTCCATGTTGGATGATATTGCCGTTTTCCATAACGATGATACGGTCGGAAATACTCATCGCCTCTTCTTGGTCATGTGTGACAAAGACAGTCGTAATACCAAGTTCTTGCTGGATACGTCTAATTTCTTCGCGCATAGTGACGCGCAGTTTCGCGTCTAAGTTTGAAAGTGGTTCATCGAGCAATAGTACGTCTGGTTTTCTAACGATTGCACGTGCGATTGCAACGCGCTGTTGCTGTCCACCAGATAATTGACTTGGTTTACGTTTACTTAAGTGTGCGATTTCTACGAGTTCTAGAGCTTCCATCGCTTGTTTTTGGCGTTCACGACGTTTCACACCGTGCATTTTTAGTGGAAACATAACATTTTGTAACACAGTCATATGAGGGTATAGAGCATAGTTTTGGAACACCATACCAATGTTTCTTTTTTCGGGTGTAATTTTTGTTACTTTTTTATCGTTGAAATAAATTTCGCCAGAATGAGGTGTATGTATACCTGCGAGCATAAATAGTGTTGTGGATTTTCCACATCCAGAAGGGCCAAGTAATGAAACGAGTTCTCCTGTTTCAATTTTAAAGTTGATGTTATTAACAGCTGTTACATCATCAAACTTCATTGTAAGATGATCAATCCTAATAGACATGTGTAACCTCCTGATTACTTTGTGCGTCATTTTTTAGATTACCAAATGAATGCTAAGTAACTATAAATATTTTGTAAATATTGAGTAACGATAGTAACTTTACGTTTAATTCTTGAAACGATAAACGACAGATGTTATAATTATCTCGAATTCGAGATAATAAAAGGAGTGAAATGGAATGACAATAGAACTATTAGGACTACACCACGTAACAGCAATGACAGATGACGCGAGTCGCAACTACAAATTTTTCACAGATGTATTGGGTATGAGACTTGTTAAGAAAACAGTGAACCAAGACGACATTCAAACATACCACACTTTTTTTGCAGATGATGAAGGCAATGCGGGAACGGACATGACATTTTTTGATTTCCCAGGACAACCGCAAGGAATTCGTGGTACAAACTCAATTTCAAGAACGAGTTTTAGAGTGCCAAATGATGAAGCAATTGAAGTATATAAGAAGCGTTTCGAAGAATTTGATGTAGAACATGGAGAAATAGAAACATTATTCGGTCACAAAGTACTAACGTTTGAAGAAGAAGATGGTCAGAGATTCCAGTTAATCAGTGACGAGAATAACGAAGGTGTTTCTGCAGGTATTCCATGGCAAAACGGACCCGTTGATACAAAACACGCAATTTATGGACTTGGTCCAATTGAAATTACAGTCACTTATTTCGATGAATTTAAAGAAGCATTGACTGAAATTTATGGTATGACGGTCATTAAAGATGAAAGCGAAGTTGCATTACTTGAAATGGGCGAAGGTGGAAACGGTGCGCAAGTCATCTTACGCAAAGATGATACATCACGTCCAGCGATGCAAGGATATGGTGAAGTACACCACGTGTCGTTTAGAGTAAAAGATCACGATGCAATTGTTAAATGGCATGAAAAGTACAAAACACATCGCATGGGTAACTCAGGCATCGTCGACCGCTTTTATTTTGAAGCACTTTACACGAGAATTGGTCACATTTTAATTGAGTTATCTACTGATGGACCGGGATTTATGACAGATGAACCGTATGAAACGTTAGGAGAAAGTTTAGCTTTACCACCTTTCTTAGAGCCAAAGCGTGAAGAAATTGAAGCACAAGTGAGACCATTTGATACGACGAGGAGCGATAAATAATGGAACATATTTTTTTAAAAGGCAATAACGACCGTGTTTTAATCACATTGCACGGCACGGGTGGAGACGCACAAGATATTGCCGGACTCGGCCGAGCAATCGATGAAGACGCAGCGATTTTAAGTGTTAATGGACAAGTAATGGAAGGCGGCATGCGCCGTTTCTTCAAACGTCATGGTGAAGGGGAATATGATGTAGAAGATTTAAATCTTAGAGGAAAAGAGTTGCTCGACTTTTTAGTTGAATCGAGTAAAGAATATGACTTTAAGTTAGAAGATGCTGTACTTGTCGGATTTTCTAACGGATCTAACATTGCAATCAACATGATGTTAAGAGAAAATTCTCCAGTAAAAAATGCACTTTTATTCGCACCGTTGTATAATGTAGATGTGGATGAAAATGTAACGCTTGAGAATGCAAATGTATTCTTATCGATGGGTGAAATGGATCCGATTGTACCGAAAGCAGCGAGCGAACATGTCATTTCGTTGTTCGAATCAAGAGGCGCCAATGTTGAAAAATATTGGGTTGGCTCACACGAGATCACTGCTGGCGCAGTAAGTGCCTCACAGGCATTTTTATCTAACCTATAAACTGAAAGTGGGAGACACTCGATCGATATCAATGAATATTTAGACGGTTACAGCGAGACTCAACAAGCATTCGTGCAAGAGATTTTTGATTGGATTAGTGAAAAGTATCCCCAGTTAAAGCAAGAAGTAAAGTGGAATCAACCGATGTATACGCATGAAGGTACGTATATTATTGCATTTAGCTTATCGAAAGCGCACATGTCAGTTTCTCCTGAATTTAAAGGGATGGATGTGTTCAAAGATAAGATAGAAGCGGCAGGCTATACACATTCAAAGATGTTATTCCGCATTAAATACACGGACAAAGTGGACTATGACTTACTCAGCGAAATGATTGAGTTTAACATCGAAGATAAGGCTGGCTATACGAAGTTCTGGAGAGGTTAAAATAATGCCGAACACTATATAAGAGTGCTCGGCATTTTAATTAGGCGTAAATATAAGCCAGTACTTCAATCGCTTGATCGATTGTTTCAACGGTAACATTTGCCTTGTTCGATAACTCTTTCATCGCGTGGATGTGCTCTTTCGGACGAATGATGATAAGCGGTTTACCTAAGTTGATCGCTGTTGTTGCGTCCATCGTCGTGTTCCATTGTTTGTACTTGTCTCCGAACAGCGCGATGACAACATCTGATTTCTGCATTAAAACTGTTGTTCTTAAATTGTTGATGGCACTTGCAGCATCATCTCTAAAGAAGTCATTCGGTTGTTCGCCTAATATATTTTCACCGATAGCATCTGATAGATCATGTTCAGTCTGTGGATGAACGAACTGAATGGGTAGACCTTTATCCTTTGATGCAGCTTTTACAACTTCGCGCCAATCACCATGTACGTGACCTGCCAAATATACAGTTAATTCCATGATAAAAACGCTCCTTTTAAAGTCTATATTCTTATGTTCAGTCTTCCCTATATGATAAAATAGAAACATAAATATATTGGGGGAAGAAGTCATATGAAAGTCGCACTATTTGATTTTGATGGTACGCTATATCCAGGTCAAACGTTTAATGTTATGCTCAAACATCTAAAAGATCACCCACAATATAGTAAAAACTATCTTAAGTTTATGAGTCGTTTCAGGTTGGTATATATCGGCTATAAACTTAAACTCGTTTCAAAGGATACGATGCGTTCAGAAGCAATGAAACTCTATATCCTTTCTTTTAAGGACAATACGAAAGAAGAGATCGTCGACTACTTCAAAGAACTTGGACAAGAAATTAGGCAAGATCTGTATCAACCGTTAATCGAAAAGGTAAAGGCGTTAAAAGCAAAAAATGTGTATACAATGGTTATTTCTGGTGCATATACAGAGCTGCTTCAAGGCATTCTAGAAGATGATTTTGACCATTTGATCGGTACAACAATTCCATTTAAAGAAGATAAAATTGACACATCCAATGAGATTTTGCATATGCAATCCGATGTCAAAGTCAAAGAAATTAAGAAGCATTTAGAGGATAAGGATGTTGACTGGGCAAACAGCTATGCGTTTAGCGACAGCATTACAGATTTAGACATGCTACAACTTGTTGGTAATGCATATGCAGTCAGACCGGATGATGAACTTAGACAATATGCAGAAGTAAATGGATGGGGGATTATTTCAAATGAGTGAAGTTGATATTTTAAATATTACAGAATCAGATTTATACCCAACTGAACGTTTCGGTCCGAAACTCGTTGGTACGATGCTATACAAACTTGGTGAAACGAGTGCATTCAAAACAGCGTATATCACAACAAATGAACGTCTAATTATGAATGCAGATATGAATGGTGAACTTTACACACGCGTGTTCAGCTATCAGGATATTGAAGAAGCGACGTTTGAAAAAGATGGTGTGATTATCACATTTAAAAATGGTATGAAAATTCCAATGGTAGAAATCATTGATGGAAATACAGAGGCATTTCTAGAATTTGTTAAAGAACGTCTTTAATTAAAGCACCCACATCGATGGTAATTATCGGGTGGGTGTTTCACGTTTAAGAGATTGGTTGTATAATGGAAATATATATATGGAGAAAGAGGGAAAATGATGTCGGAAGTTAAAGAACCGAGAGAAGTCGTGCTTATCGGTGGCGGAATCATGAGTGCAACGCTAGGAATATTGCTGAAAAAATTAGACCCAAGTGTGAACATTACAATATTCGAAAAACTGAGTGGTCTGGCTATGGAGAGTACGGATGCATGGAACAATGCGGGTACTGGCCACGCAGCACTCTGTGAGTTGAACTACACAAATGAAAATCCTGATGGGACAATGGATGTTTCAAAAGCGCTGAAAGTTAATGAACAGTTCAATGTATCAAGACAATTCTGGGCTTCATTAGTTAAAGAAGGATTGATAGAAAATCCTGCTGAGTTCATTCGTTCAGTCCCACATATGAGCTTTGTAATCGGTAAAAAGAATATTGAGTTCTTAAGAAAAAGATATGAAGTGTTAAAACAATATCCAACATTTAAAGAAATTGAGTTTACAACTGACAATGTAACGCTGAGCCAATGGGTGCCACTGATGATGGTGGATAGAGATAACAAAGAAGAAGTTGCAGCAACGAAGATGGAACAAGGTACAGATGTTAACTTCGGTGCCCTATCTCGTAAGCTGTTCAAAAATCTCGAAGAACAAGGTGTAAAGATTTTTACAGGACATAAAGTCGAAGATTTAAAGCGCAACAGTGATGGTACTTGGCAAATCAAAGTGAAAGACTTAAATGCGAACGCACAAAGCTTTGTAACTGCTGACTTTGTCTTCGTTGGTGCAGGTGGTAATGCGCTGCCACTATTACAGAAAACAGGTATTCTAGAATCTAAACATATCGGTGGATTCCCTGTCAGCGGATTATTCTTAAAGAGTAAAAATGAAGATCTCGCTGTTGCTCATAGTGCAAAAGTTTACGGAAAAGCAAAAGTTGGTGCACCACCGATGAGTGTACCGCACTTAGATACACGATATATTGATGGAAAAACTGAAATATTATTTGGACCATTCGCTGGATTCAGTCCTAAGTTTTTAAAGACAGGTAAAATGTTAGACTTACCACTTTCAGTTAAAACATATAACCTCACGACGATGCTAGCTGCAGGAATGAAAGAGATGGGCTTAACAAAGTATCTGATTCAACAATTGATGTTAAGCCATAGACAACGCATGGATGACTTACGTGAATTCATACCATCAGCAAAAGATGACGAATGGGAAATTGTAAAAGCTGGTCAACGTGTACAGGTGATCAAAGATACACAAGATAAAGGAAAAGGTACGTTGCAGTTCGGTACAGAACTGATTACAAGCGAAGATGGAACTATTTCAGCATTACTAGGCGCATCACCTGGTGCATCTGTTGCTATCTCTGTCATGTTAGAACTTGTTGGAAAATGTTTCCCAGAATTAATCGAAACGAATGAAGATAAGATTAAAGAAATGATTCCATCATACGGTCAAAATTTATATGAGAACGAAGAACTATTCAAACAAGTTATGGAATATTCAGCAAAAGAACTTCGTTTAACAAAGTAATCTATTTTTAAATTTAACGGTATATCGAAAAGATATACCGTTATTTTCTTTTTCTAACGTTATAACGCATAAAATATATGGATTTACCATAGAAAATAAAGGGAGTTATGCTACACTAACGTTATAATGTTAATAGATAAACGAATGTGGAGGCCGTATAATGGAGAATAATAGTACGATTTTTTTTACGACAGCACAAGTTACAGAAATGGTCGAGTTATCCGATCAAAACGTCCGTAAGTATGTGCGTCTACTTGAAGATAGAAATTATGAAGTGACGAAAGATGAACACAATCGTCGCTTATTTTCAGGTGAAGATATTGCTGTGTTAAGAGAACTAATTAAACTTGCTAAACAACCCGGTTATACACTTGAAACAGCTGCAGACCATATAGCAAGTAAAGCAACTGGCGATGTTGTACAATCAAACTCGAGAGTACCAGTCGTCGAAACTAATAATGAAGTGACACAATTATTAACCTCAGTTGTTGATAAAATGCAGGAAATGCAAAATGACCATCAAGAACTGAGAGAAAAGATGGACCAACTCTTAAGTAAGCTGGATGAGACGTCAGTTGCACTAGAAAATAATAATCAACTGCGTGAGACGAATGATTCTAAAGTTGGTGCTGAGGTAGAAGAAGAAGTATCTCAAGAAGAGGAATCAGAAGAAGAAACTTCTAATGAAGAAGAGAAAGACGCTGAAGAACCTGTAGACACTGATGAAGTTAAGACTGATGAAACAGAAGAGAAAGAAGATACAGAAGAAAGCCAGTCAGAAGATCCGACTGGAGAAGAAGCACAAACAGTAGAAAAGTTTGAAGCACATAAGAGAGAAAATGAAAGAAGTGTTGATATGTCTTCATATGAAAATGAAAAACCTGAATCTTCATCTGACAATGGTGGAGCAACATCAGAGCAAGTAGAAGAAAAAGGTGCCTTTAGTAAGTTTTTAGATTTTTTAAGGGGTAAATAATTAACATATAAAGGACCGAGTGTATGGTAAATAAAGCATGGTTTCAGACAGCAACAGCCATTGTCATGACGCTAATCATCATCACACTTGTGATGAATGTCGGTGTACTTTTCCAACCCGCTGCCATCGTATTGAGTACGGTTTTTATCCCGCTCCTAGCAGGCGGTCTCTTATACTACGTCACCATGCCAATTCAGAAGTTCTTAGAACGAAGAGGTGTAGGGCGTGGGTCTAGTATTTTTACTATCTTCGTCATCATACTGATTGTTATTACTGCTTTAGTGTTGATTATTGCACCGATGATAGTGAATGAGATCCAAAAATTTGTTGCGCGATGGCCACTTATCCAACATGAAATAGCGTATCTGTTTGATTTTGTTCTAGAACAAACTGAGCGCTTTGATATTGATATTGGTAACCCAATCAATGAGTTAGTTGATCAGGGTTTATTTCTATTGAGACAGATCACGGTGAACTTCTTCTCTATTGTAGCTAACACCGTAACTGCATTATTAACGTTGATCTTAATACCGTTCTTTTTCTTTTTTATGCTGAAAGATCACGAGAAATTAATACCGACAATTACAAGACCACTTAAAGGAAGCTTTCGTGGATTCGTTGTAAAGTTGTTAAACAATATCGATAAAACGCTAGCATCTTTCGTGCAAGGACAAATTATAGTGAGTATCATCCTAGCTGCGCTGTTGTATATCGGTTATACATTAATTGGATTGGAGTACGCGTTGTTGCTCGCGATATTTGCTCTATTTATGAACGTTATCCCATTCATCGGTCCGTGGATAGCATATTTTCCGGCATTGATTTTAGCACTTATACAAGATCCAATCTTAGTGATTGGAGTGAGTATCATTACACTCGTAGCCCAGCAAATCGACGGGAACATCATCACACCGAATATTATCGGAAATACATTGAAACTACACCCGTTAACCGTAATAACAATTGTGCTCGCTGCCGGAAACATAGGTGGTTTCATCGCAATGCTCATTGCCATTCCATTTTATGCAGTCGTTAAAGTTATTGTTGTCAGCATATACGATTACCGCGAGGATCTGCGAGAGTCGATGTTTAGGCATATCGAGTAAGTTGTTTTCAGCACAAAAGACACCCCAGAAGTAAACCTCACTTCTGGGATGCCTAATACTTACAAAAAAATTATTTCTTTACTTCAATCTCATCTTTAAATCCGTCGTAACCTTTCAACACGTTCTTCGCATTTTTATAACCGCGCGCTTTCAACACACTAACTGCGATTGCTGAGCGTCCGCCACTTTTACAATGGACGAGAATTTCTTCATTCTTATCGAATGGGATATCTGCATCTCGCATAGTGCCGTGGTGTCTGTGTATACCATGACCAACGTGGCCAGCATCATATTCGCCTTGTCCGCGTACATCCAATATATTCGCATTTTCATACTTATCAACAAATGTTTCTGGAGATACTTTTTCGTAGCTATCATTAACAAGCGATTCAATAGAATCTTCAGGAACGATTCTCGCAATATCATCAAAACCAATAGAAGCTAGATCCTTCTGATATTGTTCAGATAACTCTTGTTTCCCAATAATCGTCAACGGCTGATTGTAATCGATAAACCACCCCGCTTGTTTAACAAAGCCAGTATTGTAAGGGATGTTAATCGATCCCCTCACAAACCCATCAGCAAATGCATTGCTATTTCTTAAGTCAAATACTTGTCCATTTAATGTCTCTGGTGTTTCTACAGGTACATCTTTCAAATTGAACGCTGGTAATCCTTCTTTGTTAACGCGTTTCATCTGTGCGAAATAATTTGGTGGCTCAGGTTGTGCGTTTGTAATTTCTTTTACGAAGTCAGCCTTGCTCGGACTTTGTAATGCCCAGTTAAACTGACGCTCGTAACCGAATGTAGATAAAGGAACCGCACCCAGTGATTTACCACAAGCACTACCCGCACCATGGCCAGGCCAAATTTGTAAATGGTCATCGAATTTTTTTATCTTTTGTAATGAATCATATAAATCTTTTGCACCGATTTCTGTCGTGCCTTCAAAATGTGCAGCCTTTTCAAGTAAATCAGGTCGACCGACATCGCTGACGAACAAGAAGTCGCCTGTAAAAATACCCATTGGCTCATCGACGCCGTTGTCTGTAAGTAAGAAAGAAATACTTTCAGGCGTATGTCCAGGTGTTGCGAGTACTTCAAATTGGATGTTTCCAACTTCAAAGATATCTCCACCGTTTAGGAATACAGTATCCTTCGGCATGTTTTGGTATTTCCAATCTGCATCTCCTTCATCCGATACGAATAAAGTCGCATCAAATTTACGCGACACATCTCGTAAACCCGATGCGAAGTCTGCATGTATATGAGTTTCTGTAGCATGTGTGATTTTTAAACCTTCTGCGTCAGCAACAGCCTTGTACTCATCTAATACACGAGCTGGATCGATAATGATTGCTTCACCCGTTTTCTGACAACCGACTAAATACGAATATTGCGACAGCGTACTATCAAAAAATTGTCTAAAGAACATGATTAAGTGCCTCCTTGAGTAAATAAGACATGCTATTATTATTACATAAGTAATCGAGATAAGTAATCAGAAGGGCGTGAGATTATCGATATTCTAATTGTTATTTTAATTATTGTACTCATTGTGTTATTCTTTGTCAGTCGCTCGTCATTAAAAAATGCTTCGCAAAAGGTAGAGCACTACGAAAGGTTACAAGAAATGTACAAGACCGTCTTTGAACTAGAAGAAAAAAGATTAACGGATGATGAGATTATAGATAAGTTACAAATGAAATATAGATTAAGTTATAATGAAGCAAAATACTTATTAAATAAAAGTAGAAAATAATCAGTGAGATAATTGCATTTTTTGTAATTCACTCTATAATTAGATACAGGACTTTGAAGCAAGATAATATTTTAGTTGTTAAGCTTTAATGTAATATTAAAAACGAAAAGGTGAGGCTGTTGGATACTAATCCAGATATTTCTTTGATAATTGATAAGTTAACGCCATATCAAATAAGCCAAGCATTAGATATATCATTAGATGATGCAACAGCGTTGATAGCAGGGAAACTTAAACTAGAAGAACTCGACGAAAACACATCTAGACTATTAATTGATTTGAACGATAAATTAGGAAGCTGATGCTTGGGCATCGGCTTTTTTAATTCTTTTAAATGTATTATTGGCACAATGAATGATAGAATATGATTGTTAATTTTTAGAGGAAAGGCGGGGTTGTATTGGCGAAGAAAAATCAATTGGTATGGGATAAGCGTGTCATGTGGGCAATTACTGCATTGATTGTTCTATTAATCATCGCGTTCTTTATATCCAGCCGAAGCGATCAGTGGTTTTTAGATCGCGGCGAAGATATTGAACAATTCGAAGGTCCATTATTTGAAAATGCAACGCATCGTCAATATAATGCATCGTCACCACCGATGGTACATACCGGTGGACCCGCATTGTTTGAAAGAGCAAACTTACTCGAAGTGCAAGAGGCGATGCAAATCAATGAGAATCGTCCATTAGAATTTCTCGATTTAAGAGAAATGGTGAGAATTAGTGAAGATGAATTAAATGAAGTACTTGAAGATAAAGGAATTCTAGCAGGTCATGGGGACTCATTCCTACGTGCGCAAAGAAACTATAATGTCAACGTGTTTTATCTTATTGCGCATGCGCTGGTTGAGACGGGACATGGTGAATCCGAACTTGCTGCTGGCATCGATCATGAAGATGAAACGTATTATAACTTCTTTGGAATCGGTGCGTTTGACACAGGTGCTGTGAGTGAAGGCCATGCCTACGCAGTGAATGAAGAATGGACATCGCCAGAAGAAGCGATACTCGGTGGTGCGAAGTTTATTAGTGAGAGCTATGTGCACAATAATCAGTTCACGACATATGCGATGCGTTGGAATCCAGAGAATCCGACGAGCAACCAATATGCCACGGATGTCAATTGGTCACGTGTCATCGCAGAGATTACTGAAAGCTACTATGATTACTTTGACTTAGAACCGAGCCGATTTTATAGAAATTACTACAATGAATAATCCAGCGACTACTTCATAAGGTCGCTGGATTTTTTGTGTGAACATTTATTTTGTTAAGCTTACAGATTCATCGACACCAAGTGCTGAAGTATCGATGCGCATCGGATGACTGTAAACATTGAATGATTTGTTGCGGATAAAACCGACAGTCGTGATGTTTAAATCCTCCGCTAATTTAATCGCAAGATCAGTCGGTGCAGATTTACTCAGAATAATTCCGACTCCGATTTTTGAAGCTTTCGTCAATACTTCTGACGAAATCCGACCGCTAAACACTAAAATCTTGTCGCTCACTGAGATTTTTTTCTCTAAACAATACCCATATAACTTATCAAGTGCATTATGTCGACCGATGTCACCGCGGTGGATGAATGTTGCTTCAGGTGTTGCAAGACTGGCGTTGTGAATCCCACCCGTCTCTTTAAAGACAGTCGAACTATCCTGCATCTCTTTCATCAGCTGGATGCACTGCTCAGGTGTAATCTTCGTTTTAGACATGGATATTTTTGCAGTTTCCATATCACTTTGGTGATAGAATTGACGGCTTTTACCACAACAAGATCCGAGCACACGTTTCGTAAATTTGAAAAAGTCTGTTGGGATTTCTTTATGAAGTTCTATGTGACAATATCCGCCCTCTTCATCCAAATTGAACGATTTAATCTCATCGCGTTTTCTAATGACGCCCTCTGATGCAACGAATCCAATCACTAATTCTTCCAAATACTGAGGCGAGCAAACGAGTGTTGCGAATTCGACATCGTTTAGAAAAATCGTTAACGGAAACTCTTCTGCAATCGTATCCTCAGCGGTAGACAGCTGCTCGTCACTATATCTCCAAATTTCTCTACGCGTTGTAATCTCCATCATAATCACCCTCGTTGGTTTTTATCGTATTACAAATAGTATACCAACTTTACAACAATTGATAAAAAAGAAAATTCCAGATTATGTGTAGTTAGAGATTGAATAGTTTCTAAGGGTACTTGAAATCAATAGAATGTAGTATAATGTAAACAAATGATTTTAGTGAAAGGGTGTAAGAAATGGGAAAAACACTTCATACAGGTCCGATTAAGAAGACGAAAAAGTGGGACCCGAGTCTGTGGGTAAGTAAAGTACCTTTTGGATTGACGAAAGTAAAACCACGTCATATGACTGACACTGCCAAAATCGCATGGAAGAACAAAGACAACTTGTTCTATGCTACGAATATAATTACACAAGGTGTTTGTGATGGATGTGCACTCGGAGTTGGTGGGCTTCAGGACCAAACGTTAACAGGTCCACACCTTTGTACAACGCGCTTGAACGTATTGCGCTTAAACACTGCACCGCCGATCAAGCCAGAGATTTTGCACTCGGATATCAATGAGTTAAAGAAATATACGAGCGCCGAATTACGTGAACTTGGACGTATTCCATATCCAATGATTCGTAAAAAAGGCGACGATCGATTCGTCAGAATTTCATGGGATGAAGCGATGGATACAATCGCAAGCAAGATGAAGGAACTCGACCCTAAAAATTTTGCGTTCTATTTAACGAGTCGCGGTATTACGAATGAATCATATTACGTTGCTGCGAAAGTTGCGCGTTACTTAGGAACGAACAACATCGATAACGCATCACGTATATGTCACTCGCCATCGAAAACAGCAATGATGCGTTCTGTTGGTGTTGGTGCTTCGACGTGTAACTACAAGGACTGGTTAGGTACAGACCTATTAATTTTCTGGGGTTCAGTTGCAGCGAACTCTTCACCAGTTTCTACGAAGTATATGATGGAAGCTAAAAAGCGCGGTACAAAAATTGTTGTCATTAATCCATACAAAGAACCTGCAATGGAAAATTACTGGGTACCATCTGTGCCAGAATCTGCATTATTTGGTACAAAAATTGCAGATAAGTTCTATGAAGTAAGAATTGGTGGCGACATTGCATTCATGCATGGAATCATGAAGCATTGGTTCGAGATGGAAGAGAAAAATCCAGGCTCAGCAATCGATCATGAATTCGTAAAAGATCATGTGAATAACTTTGAAGATTTAAAAGATAAAGTCCAAGAACAATCATGGGATCATATACTAGAGTCATCTGGGATTTCTAAAGATGAGATCGTAGAGTTTGCTGAAATGATCGCAAGATCTAAAAACGGTGTTCACGTTTGGGCGCTTGGTTTAACGATGCACAAACATGCGACAGATAACATTTCACAAGTTGCAAACCTTGCGTTACTACGCGGATGGTTAGGACGCGAGCATACAGGTTTAATGCCACTCCGCGGACACTCAAGTGTTCAAGGATCTGGAGAGATGGGTGCAGATCCATTCTCATTACCAGGCGGTGGTTGGGAGCATCCGAACGTCGATCGCATCCAAAATGTATGGGGCTTTGATTTACCAGACTGGCCAGGAGATACAGTCGGTGTAACGATTGAGAATGCGATGTTACCAGAAGGTCATGAGCGTAAACTTAAAATGTACTATATGTCTGGTGGTAACTTCTTAGAAACAATGCCAGACCCAGCATTCGTAGAAAAAGCATTAGCAAACTTAGAAATTCGCGTGCACCAAGATATCATCTTGAACACGTCGACATTAGTTGAAGCAAAAGAAGCGGTCATCGTATTACCTGCGAAGACTCGATTCGAACAAGATGGCGGTGGTTTATCGACGTCGACAGAGCGTATGGTGTACTACTCTCCACCAATCAAAGGTAACCGTAACCCAATACGTGAAGCACGCAGTGAATGGAAGATCTATTTAGACTTAGCGAAGCGTGTTAAACCAGAACAGTATGATCTCGTACATTTCAATTCAGGTCAAGAAATCAGAGAAGAGATTGCGAAAGGTAACCCGAACTATGATGGTGTTCAGTACTTGAGAAAGTCTGGAGATGTTTATCAGTACGGTGGTGCATGGTTATGTGAGGGCGGTATTTGTCCGACAGATGATGGCCGTGCAAGATTGATTTCAGTCGACATTCCGGACAATAAAAAGAAACCTGGTAAATTTACTCTGTTGATGCGTCGTGGTAAGCAGTTCAACTCAATGGTTTATGGCGATCACGATGCATTTAATGCAATGGGACGCTATGATGTGTTGATCAATGAAAAAGATGCGAAGCGAGAAGGAATTATCGACGGTGAAGCAATCGTACTTTACAACGATAATGGTACATTTCAAGGATTTGCGAAGTATGCGGACATAGCAGTGGGTGATTTAGGCATGCAGTTCCCTGAAGGGAACCAGCTCGTTTCAAAAGGTATTTATGAGTCATTCGCTAAAATGCCGGATTACGTTGCAGATGTAACGATGGAAAAGGCAGAGCGATTCACAGCAAATAAAGACCGTCAATACTATGAAAAACCAATCCCGGAATTAGAAGATAATCCGAACTAATATTCAATTTAGCCGAGATAATGTCTCGGCTTTTTATATGCAGTCACACATATTTATGGTAGATTTATGCTAATAGAAAAAAGGGGTGAAGCGTATGGAAAGAGCACAGTGGGGCTCAAAAATTGGATTTATACTTGCAGCAGCAGGATCAGCGATAGGACTTGGAGCACTGTGGCGTTTTCCATATATGATTGCAGAACATGGTGGTGGCGCGTTTTTAGTCGTCTTTTTAGTGATGACAATCTTTATTGGTCTACCATTACTATTGTCAGAATTTATAATCGGGAAAGCCAGTCAGAAAAGTCCAATCGAAGGCTTACAAATGCTTGGTGGACGTAAAGTGTATGGCCTATTCGGTCACCTGGGTAACGTTGGTGTATTTTTACTTTTATCGTTTTATAGTGTGATCGGCGGTTGGTTACTCATCTATTTGATCATATCCATATTGACAATGTTCAATATCATGACAATCAGTGACTATGACAATCTGTTTAATACGGTGATATCAAATCCACTCTATGCGATCGGTGCACAAGGATTGTTTATATTTTTGACTGCTATAATTGTTACAGGTGGTGTTGAAAAAGGTTTAGAACGCGCATCGAAAATTATGATGCCACTGTTGTTCATATTATTTATTATCATTATTATCCGTTCACTTACATTACCCGGTGCAATGGATGGTGTGTCATTCTTCTTAAATCCTGATTTTGGTGAATTAAATACAGAATCGATACTCTATGCGCTCGGTCAATCATTCTTTGCGCTAAGTGTCGGGGCAACGACGATGATGACATATGCTTCATATACGAGTGATAAAATGAACATCACACAGTCAGCAGTATCAATTGTTCTTATAAACATATCGATTGCGATACTCGCAGGTCTTGCAATATTCCCAGCATTGTATTCGCTCGATGTTGAATCAACGTATGGCCCGGGTTTAATATTCGTCGTACTTCCTGCCATTTTCGCTGAGATTCCATTTGGCGGTATCATATTTGTAATGTTCATCATAGCGTTTATATTTGCAACAGTGACATCATCGATTTCGATGTTAGAAATCAATGTCGCCAACTGGATAAAAGGCGATGATACAAAGCGTAAGAAACGAGCATATACAGTTGCAGTACTCGTGTTCATCGTAGGTATTCCATCGGCTTTAAGTTATGGTGTGTTGTCAGACGTCATCGTTTTTGACAGGTCGATATTCGATAATGTCGACTTTTTAGTATCCAATATACTGCTGCCGATTGGAGCATTGTTCGTGACGATCTTCGTGGGTTACATTATGGAGAAACGGATTGTCATGCAGCAGTTAGAATTAACGCATGCAGAAAATATATTCTTTAAAGTGTTTATTGCTTTACTGAAATATATCTTACCAATCGTGATTATTGCGATATTTATTGCACAATTATTCGGTATTTAGACTCGGAATCGCTCCGGGTCTTTATTTTAAAAGCTCATGTTAGATTTTCTAACATAGATTTTGTGAGATAAAAATAATATGCTAATATTCCCTTGTGAGGTATTTTTACAATGAATAATGACAAGCTTAGACGCTCCTCACCTGTCTTTCCAATTTCCTCTGCAATACGATTGACAGGGCTTACCGCTCGGCAGATTCGCTATTATGAAGAGAAACAACTTGTTTTACCCGCTCGTTCAGAAGGTGGTACTCGTATTTTTTCGATGAATGACTTGGATACATTGCTAGATATAAAAATGTATTTAGAAAAAGGATTCAAGATGGAACGGATCAGTGAACTACTTCGTCCACGTGACGAATCGATAGATATTTCACAACTTCAGGCGCGTGGAAAAACGCCTGTAAACCGTAGTGATTTATCTAGATTCTTTAAATAAAAAGGAGAAAGCACATGACAAATTTTACAAGAGAAGACATCCACCGCATCATCAAGGAAGAAAACGTTAGGTTTTTACGCTTGCAGTTTACGGATATTTTAGGAAGTATTAAAAATGTAGAAATACCAGTGACACAACTCGATAAAGCCCTGGACGGAGACATGATGTTTGACGGTTCTTCAATCGAAGGATTTGTCCGTATCGAGGAGTCGGACATGTATTTAGTTCCAGACATCAACACATTTAAAATTTTCCCATGGTATACGGATTCTAAAGCGAAAGTGGCGCGTTTTATCTGTGATGTGTATGACGTCGATCGTAAGCCGTTCGAAGGGGATCCACGCTCGAACTTGAAGCGTGTGCTAAAAGAAATGGAAGAGATGGGTTATACATCTTTTAACCTAGGGCCAGAGCCAGAATTTTTCTTGTTCAAATTAGACGAAAAAGGTAAACCGACGATGGACTTAAATGACAACGGCGGTTACTTCGATTTAGCACCGACAGATTTAGGAGAAAACTGTCGTCGAGATATCGTTTTAGAGCTTGAAGATATGGGCTTTGAAATCGAAGCATCGCACCATGAAGTTGCAGAAGGTCAGCATGAGATTGACTTTAAATATGCGGATGCAATTACTGCGTGTGATAACATTCAAACATTTAAATTAGTCGTAAAAACAGTTGCGCGTAAACATAATCTACATGCGACATTTATGCCGAAACCTTTGCACGGCTATGCAGGTAACGGGATGCACTTCAACGTCTCGCTATTTAAAGATAAAGAAAATGCCTTCTATAATCGGGACATGGAAAATGGGATGAGCGAAGATATGCTGAGCTTCATGGCAGGTATATTAAAACATGCAAGAGGTATGACGGCAGTGTGTAACCCGCTTGTGAACTCGTACAAGAGACTTGTGCCAGGATATGAGGCACCGTGTTATATCGCTTGGAGTAACAAAAACCGCAGTCCACTATTGCGTGTACCTTCTTCTAGAGGATTATCCACACGCGCTGAAGTACGTTCAGTAGACCCATCGGCGAACCCTTACTTAGCACTCGCTGTAATTTGTAAAGCAGGATTAGAAGGTATTAAAAATAAAGAAGAAATTCCAAATGAAATTAACGATAACATTTATGAAATGACTTTAGAAGAACGTCAGAACTTAGGTATCGGTGACTTACCATCAACGCTACATACGGCGCTAAAAGCATTGAGAGAAGATACAGTCATTCAAGACGCACTTGGCAAACATATATACCGCCAGTTCTTAAACAGCAAGCAAATCGAGTGGGATATATATCGTCAACAAGTCTCAGAGTGGGAACTTGATCAGTACTTAGAGAGATACTAGGTTTATAGATATTTGTTGCGCGCCAATGAAAGTAGCTCATAGTCCGTTAAATTGATTTGCGCGCCAATGAAAGTAG
>NZ_FOIT01000002.1:256891-333160 GCF_900110815.1 Aliicoccus persicus
GATTTGCATGCCAATGAAAGTAGCTCATAGTCCGTTAAACGGATTTGCGCGCCAATGAGAGTAGCTCATAGTCCGTCAAATGGATTTACGCGCCAATGAAAGTAGCTCATAGTCCGTCAAATGGATTTACGCGCCAATGAAAGTAGCTCATAGTCCGTCAAACGGATTTGCGCGCCAATGAAAGTAGCTCATAGTCCGTCAAACGGATTTTGCGCGCCAATGAAAGTAGCTCATTGTCCGTCAAACCAATCTATGTGCCAATGAAAGTAGCTCATAGTCCCCCAGAAAATTGTGTGACACACAATTTTCTGGGGATTTTTTGTGAACAAAAAATCAGTCTCAAAATCAACTATATCAAGGTGTTTAATCAATTTTTTTCAAAATCAAATGTGACAAAACTCTGAAATGAGTCATACGTTTACAAACTTTTTACGATTAATTCACTTGGAAAAAATAATGGTTGTTTAAGATTCAGATAGACGGGAGTTAAGAGGAGTGATTGTATATATAAATGTATATTTTTTGATTTAGGATACACGCTCGTTTTCACAGAAAGAGAAGAAGGGTTTCTAAATCATTTAAAAGCGCACAATATCACTAAAGAGAAAGAAGAAGTTGTCCATGCGTTTCATCTTGCGGACAAATACTTCATGAGAGAGTTTCCAGGTTTACTTGGTAAAAGTCGTGACAACTACATGACTCAGTACCGCGCGTACTTACTAGAAAGATTACAACTTTCAGATGTTCCAGCGTTTAGTCCGAGTAAAAATCCTAAGCAAAAACGTGGTTGGAAATGTTTCCCGTTCACGCATCACACGTTACAAGCACTTAGAGACATGGGTTATACACTTGGTTTAATCTCAAACTGGAATGACACAGCACATGCAGTGTTGGAAGAAAATAATCTAACGCAATATTTCCAAAGCATCACCATTTCATCCGAACTTGGCATTGAAAAGCCAGATTCTAGAATATTTGAAGCAGCATTAAACAACACCGGTTTTAAAGGTGATGAATGTCTATATGTTGGTGACAACTACTATGATGATGTTGTCGGTGCCAGAACGGTAAGCATGGATAGTGTACTCATTAATCCATATGGAAAGTTAGGCATTGAAGAACTTGATTCGTCTGTTAGAGTCATCAACTCAATTGAGGTATTACCATCATTGTTAAAAAGAGTTGAGAATAATGAGTCACGGAATTAGTCAGCGCATTAAGGAGCGTTTTCACACATTAACACTGACGATGCAACAGGTTGCGAAATACATTATTTATAACACTGAAAATCTGAATAATAATTCCGCGCGTGAAATTGCAGAACAGACGAAAGTGAGTACAGCAACGGTGATTCGAACAGTTAAAGCACTCGGTTATGATGACTACCATGGTTTTAAAGTCGATATTTCAAATTTACTGAGTGACGATAAAAGAGCACTCAGGAACTTTATCAATACAACAACGCTCATAGAAGATGATTGGTTGAACAAGCATTTTGAGCAAGAGTCAGAGAACATCCTCAGATCAAGTGACAACATTTCACAGACAGAAATTGATCTTGCAGCAGAGTTACTGTTAAATGCAAATCACATTTACACTGCAGGTTGGCGTCTTGGCACAAGTGTCTCGAATCATTTGCAGTTCACATTGAAATACATGTTAGGCAATGCGACGAATATACCCCAAGGGCTCGCACCCGATTATACAACGTATTTCAAAAAGGGTGATGTGCTCGTTGTGACATCATTCCCGAGATATGACTCGATACTGCTAAAACTTTGCAAAGCAGCTCGAGAAAAAGGTGTCTATGTTATCTCTATCACTGATAAAGAAAATGCGAGCATTCGTACGTTGTCAAACATAAACTTTGAAGTCAGCACGACAAGCTATGGATTTTTAGATTCTTACACAGCTGCAGTATCAGTCAGTAATGCAATGATTAAGTCGCTGACAATGCTCGGCGATGCACGTATAAAAGAAAATATCGAATCAATTGAAGCGCACTATAAATTATTTAATTAATGGAGGAAATCATGAAACATTTAACTAAAATAGGTACTTCACTTTTAATCGCAGGAATTTTCCTTGGTACTCAAACGGCATCTGCTCAAGATGATGACACATTGAACATGGCACTTTCTGTAGACCCTGACGGACTTGATCCACACCGTACGACAGCTGCTTCTACTTTCCAAATTACGAATAATATCTTTGATACATTAGTTAAAGTGACGCCAGAAGGTGAGTTAACAGAAGGATTAGCAACAGATTGGGAAATTTCAGAAGATGGTTTAACAATCACGTTCAACTTACGTGACGATGTTGAATTCCATAATGGTGAAGCATTCAGTGCGGACGATGTTTTATATTCATTCGAGCGTTTAAAAGCAGATGAGAGTCCACGTGCAAATGATTTTGCTAACATTACAGAAATCAACGTGATCGATGATTATACGATTGAGTTTGTAACGGAGAACCTTAACGCATCACTTGCATCAGACTTCGCATACCCATGGACTGCGATCGTCTTAGAAGAAAATGAAGAAGAATTGCGTAACAGTCCAATCGGTACAGGTGCATATGCACTTGAAGCATGGGTGCCACAACAAAATCTAACACTGACGAAAAACGAAAATTACTTTGATGAAGTACATATCGACACAGTGGAATTTACGATGATGCCAGATGCGACAGCAAGAACGACAGCTATGTTAAGTGGTGACTTAGACATCGTAGGTGTATCAGGTGACTTGGTTTCACAATTCGAAGGCAATGATTCATTCCAAATTATTGAGAATCAATCAAACGCGGTTCAGTTGATGGCAATGAACTTAGGGAACGAATTTTTATCGGTACCGGAAGTACGAGAAGCGATTAACTTAGCAGTCGATAAAGACCTTCTCATTGAAAGTGTGTTCTGGGGTTACGGTGAGAAAATTGGTTCACACTATCCACCAGTATTGCTAGGATATGAGGATCACTCTGAAGCATATGCATTCAATCAAGAAGAAGCAGTAGCAGTGCTTGAAGAAGCAGGTTTTGAAGCGGCAGATATCACACTTGATATGTACTTGCCTTCTGATTACCAAAGCTATGTAGATGCGGGTCAAATTATCGCGGATAGTTTAGAAAATATCGGCATCAATGTAAATATCGAAGTTGTCGAATGGTCAGTTTGGTTAAGTGATATTTACACAGGTCGTGATTATGATTTAACAGTTGTCGGTCATACGGGTCGTTTAGATCCATATGTACTTCTTGCACGTTATCATTCTGAAAGCAGTGAGAACTACTTCAACTATAACAACGAACGAATCGATGAGTTATTGACAGATGTTCAAACAGAACTTGACGAAGATGTACGTTATGAAATGTTCTCAGAAATTCAAGATACGCTAGCAGAAGAAGTACCAGCGCTTTATATTCAATCACCAATCGGATTGTCGGTAACACAAGCAAATGTCAGAGGATATGAATCGTATCCAATCGATATTATTGAACTTAAAAATATATACTTCGAATAATTAAGGTGATTAAATGCGCTTTATCTTATCGCGCTTACTAAGCGGTGTAGCAGTTATTTTTGTCGTATCTTTTATAACTTTTATAATCCTAATGATGATACCAGGTGACCCGGCTTTGCTCAGTCTCGGTACTGAAGCGACGCCAGAAAACGTTGAAGCTCTGCGTGATGCAATGGGCTTCAACGAACCTTGGTATGTGCAGTTTCTAGAATGGTTCACGTCATTTATTTCTGGTGATTTAGGACGTTCATATTTATATGGTGAAGAGATCAGTACATTGATTTTACAACGGGTACCTGTCACGGTGTCAGTTGCACTCTTGTCACTACTTATTGCGACACCGATTGCACTTTTCATCGGTGTGATCGCAGCATTATATCAAAATAAATTACCAGATGTTTTAGCACGAACTTTAATGCAAATTGGAGATGCGATGCCATCATTTTGGCTCGCATTACTCCTACTTGTATACGTCGCAGCAGGTTCGAGTCTCTTTCCAATTTCAGGATTTACACCGATAAGTGAAGGTTTCATTGACAGTATACTGAGTATATTATTACCTTCGTTTGTCCTGTCTCTCGGACTGATGGGAACGATGATTCGTATCGTGAGAAGCTCGATGCTGATTGCATTAAAAGAAGATTATATGTTACTAGCGAAAATGAATGGTATTAGTAAATTCAAGACCATTGTTAAGTACCCACTAAGAAGCGCGATTATCGCACCGCTTACGATTATTGGTATGCAAATGGCTGGATTACTTAGTGGTGTCATTCTTGTGGAGAATATATTCTCTCTACCAGGATTAGGCAGACTATTGTTAGTGGCAGTGCAACAAAGAGATTTATTTTTATTACAAGGCATCGTTGTCGTTATTGTCAGTACAGTCGTCATCATTAATATGATCACAGATATATTGTACCGACTTGCTAATCCTACGATGAGGATTGGAGGCCGCGATGAATAAGAAAAATGTATTATTTATTATTGGTATTATATTGCTGTTAATCCCAGTCGTACTTGGTTTGACATCATTTTTCTATACACCACATCCACCAAACACGATGAATGTGGCAAACCGTATGCAATATCCAAGTATGGAGCATTTGCTTGGAACAGACCAGTTTGGTCGCGATATATTAAGTCGGATTATGGTGTCATCACGCTATGCGCTCTTTATCGGTATTACATCAGTTTTCTTTGGATCAATTATGGGCGTTATGCTCGGTGCACTCGGCGCGATTTCTAAGGGGATATTACGTGGACTCATCATGCGCATGATCGATGGTTTGATGGCATTCCCGGGCGTCTTGCTCGCGATGATGTTTGTTGCAGCACTTGGTGAGGGTATCTGGAACACAATACTCGCCATTTCAATATTTATGGTACCTGTGTTTGCACGGCTGTCATACTCACTCGTGCTCGAGCAGCAAGATAAGTTATATATTAAAGCTGCTAAAACATATGGTGTCAAGCCACTGCGCATGATATACAAGCATTACTTACCTGCGATCACACCTAGGATTGTGACACAGTTTAGTGCGAGCATCGGTGGCGCAATTTTAACAGAGTCATCATTATCCTTCTTAGGATTAGGTGTTCAACCACCGAACGCAAGCTGGGGACTGATGTTAAATGAAGCGCAACAATACATGCTGACATTTCCATATTTGACAGTGCCGTCCGGTGTTATTTTGATGATGACAGTGCTCGGATTTAATTTAGTCGGTGACCAGTTAAATGACTTATTAGTGCGCAGGAAGGGGAGAAACTAATGAAACAATTAATTGAAGTAAAAAACCTTTCCATAAGTACAGAAAACAACAATAAATTAGTCGAGTCCGTAGATTTTGAACTGAATCATAATGAGATTGTCGGTGTGTTTGGTGAGTCCGGTTCAGGTAAGACAATTACGGTCAAGTCACTCATTGGTGTGCTTGATGATGATTTGAATATCCAAACTGATGCACATAAAATACTTGGAACGGACATTAAAGAATATAGCGGACGAGCATATCGGGAGTTACTCGGGAAACGCATCGGCTATATTCCACAAAATACGACGGCTTACTTGCATCCACTCATACGGATAAAACACCAAATTACTGAAGCATACGTGACGCACCGTTACGGCAATAAAGCTACAGCAATTGAGCGTGCAATTTCACTTATGACAGAAGTCGGATTAAAAGATCCGGGGCGTGTGTTAGAGTCGTATCCATATGAAATTAGCGGTGGTATGCGCCAGCGCGTGAACATTGCAATGAGCTTGATGACGAAGCCGGATATCATCATTGCAGATGAACCGACGACTGCGCTCGATAGTATTACAGAGCAAAGCGTTATGAAGTTACTTCAAAAAATAAAAAATGAACATAATGTATCGATGATTTTTATCACGCATAACTTAAAGCTCATTCATTATTTCACAGATCGCTGCTACGTGCTCTACAAGGGTGAAGTTGTAGAAAGTGGAGAGACGAAAGCTATTTTTAAAAATCCACAACATCCGCAAACGAAGCTTCTTGTCGATTTGATTCCGAAATATGGCGAGTCTTCGACGTATGAAAAGCAGGTGAAAAATCGTGGTTAACATCATAGAAGCAAATAATATTTCTAAAAATTTCTCAGTACGCCAAGGTATGAATGGTAAAAAGTCGACGATTACAGCGGTGGATAATGTCTCATTCTCATTAAGAGAAGGACAATCTGTCGGCATCGTCGGTGAATCAGGTTCAGGCAAGTCAACGCTCGTTGATATCGTTGGAGATATCAAGTCACCATCGTCCGGTGAAGTGTTGTATTATGGGAAAAATATTAGAACGTTGAAAAAACAAGAATATAGAGATTACAGAAGAAACATTCAATTTGTTTTCCAAAGCCCAAAAGATTCACTTCATCCGTACTATACGGTGAAAGATAATCTGTTGGAACCATTAAAGGTTTTTGAGGGCAATATGAGTCGTCGTGATATGATGATGCGTGTTCGCAGCTTACTTGACGATGTGCAACTTGATGAATCGTACTTGCATCAGTATCCGCGTGAGCTAAGCGGTGGTCAAGCACAACGCGTATGTATCGCACGTGCACTCAGCTTACGTCCAAAAGTAATCATCTGTGATGAAGCGGTATCTGCACTCGACCTATCTGTGCAGGCGCAGATTATTGATCTGTTGAAGACGATAAAGGGCGAGACGAACTTTATCTTCATCTCTCATGATATTGCTGCGGTGAATGAAATCGCAGATTATGGTTTTGTATTAAAAGATGGACAAATGGTCGAGGAAAGCGATATGAAAGAATTAGTACAATATCCACAAGATGAATACACGAAAGCACTGATTAAGAGTGCATTTTACTTTGAAGAGGTATAAATATGAAGGTTACAGTAATTGGCATGTGGGGCGGTTTTCCGAAAGTGGATGAGCCGTGCTCAGGTTATTTAATAGAACATAATGAAGAAAAAGTTTTGCTCGATTGTGGGAGTGGTGTCGCAGTCAAAATTGGTAAGTATATGGATGTGAATACACTGCGTCACATCGTCGTTTCACACAGTCACTACGATCATGCAAGTGACATCGGTGTGATGATGTTTTCGCGATTGGTGAACACAATTACGGAAAAGACGGATGTCGTTTTAACGATTTATGAGCCGTATAACGAGATTTCATCACAACATCCAGAATCAGTTAAATTCAGTGAATTTAAAAGTTACGAAGAAGATTCTGTCTTGAAAATTGGGGATATGTCTATTCGTTTTCTTGAGATGAATCATCCAGTAAAGACCTTTGCGATGAAAATTTCAACTGACGATAAAACAGTCGTCTATACAGCAGATGGTACAATTTCTGAGGAATTAAAAGAATTTTCTCAAGGTGCAGACTTGTTGATTACAGAATGTAGTTTATATGAGTGGGCAGATGGAGAAAACACAGGTCACATGAACATTACAGATTGTATTGAACTCGTAAAAGATGCTGGTGTAAAAGAGACAATTCTTACACACTTGCCACATTACGGAGAAATTAACGATCTGCTTGAGACTGCAAAACAAAGCGGAATTGAAAATGTTCAACTTGCTCAACCAGGATTGACAATTGAAGTATAAACATTCAGGTTCGGGCTAGCGAACCTTTGATGGAAGATAATTAATGACAGATTGTATTACTGGAACGAGATACTTAATTGAGGATCTCGTTCCAGTTTTCTTTTTGCTGGATTTTCACGCCAATGAGAGATGCTCATAGGCGCGAAAAAAGGATTTGACGGACTATGAGATGAGCTCACGGACTCGCAAATGGATTTAACGGACTATGAGACACGCTCATGGTCTCGCAAATGGATTTAACGGATTGTGAGACGCTCTCACGGTCTCGCAAACGGATTTGACGGACTATGAGACGCGCTCACGGTCTCGCAAACGGATTTGACGGACTATGATACACGCTCACGGTCTCGCAAACGGATTTGACGGACTATGAGACGCGCTCACGGTCTCGCAAAAGGATTTAACGGACTATGAGACGCGCTCACGGTCTCGCAAAAGGATTAACGGATTATGAGACACGCTCACGGTCTCGCAAACGGATTTGACGGACTATGAGAAGAGCTCATAGACACGCAAACATCAATCCGAACGATCTTTATTTATTAGTTTACTCTTTCACCGCATCAAACAAATCTGGAATACCCATCGCAATGAGCTTGATTCCTGTCACTTCATCACGCACACCGTTGATGTATTCTGGGTGTCTGATGAAGACTGCTGGTGAATCTTCTAGTAATAAATTTTGCGCTTCCTGATAAATCTCCGCGCGTGCTTCTGAATCTGTTTCTGCGCGACCTGCTTCAATTAATTCATCCATATCAGGATTGTTGTAGCGGAATCTGTTTGCTGCTGAGCCAATTGATTCGGAATGGAACATTGCAGTGAATGCATTATCTGATTCTTCTGCTGAGTTCGTCCAAGTCATGATGAACATTTCTTGGTTCCCTTGAGCTGTTGTTTCTAGGAACGTCGCCCACTCTACTTGATTCACAGTTAGATTGATACCTAACTCTGCCAATGCCTCTTGAACATAAAGCACCGTGTTAATATTTTCATTATCTGCTGCGTTTACGATAACTTCAATATCAAATCCATCTGGATATTCGGACTCAGCAAGTAATTCTTGTGCTAATGCTAAATCATATATGTTACCTGCATTCGCATCGCTGTAGCCTGACATCGTTTCTGATATCGGTGTTGCAGCGACATGTCCAACACCATTGAATACGCCTTCGATAATTTCTTCACGGTTGATCGCATGTGAAATCGCACGTCGCACGAGTGGATCACTTAACTCTTCTACTTCTGTGTTAAATCCAAGATAAAGTACACCCGGCGATACGCTTGTTAGTAGTGATAAGCCATCCGTTTCTTCAACACGTGTCATATTTGTTGTGTCAATATCTGTCGCAATGTCAGTGCTACCTGTTTCTAGCTCTGCAATTCGAGCACCTTGTTCTGGTACGACTTTAAATACGGCACTACCAAATGACACTGGGCCATCCCAATGATCATCAAAACGTGTCAATACAGTTTCGCTACCTGTTGTACGGCTTTCAAATTGTAATTTCCCTGTACCGATAGGATTGCGTTCAGAATATTGACCGATGAATGCAGAGAATTCATCGACTGCACTTTCATATTCATCTCCGCCTGCTTCACGTAATTCATAGTATTCTTCAATGGTTAAATCGAGTCCCGCTTCTTCAAATGCATTCTCATAATCGGCACGGATGACATCTTGACTCATCATCATCGTCACCCCTTGTGCTAAGTTTGAGAGCATCGGTGCATAGACTTCTGTCGTTACAATCTCCAATGTATATTCATCTACAACATTAACGGAGTCTACATTCTCTAGGAGGTATGCTTTTCCTGATGCAACAGCAGGGTCCATCGCACGGTCTAAGTTTTCCTTTGCGACTTCGGCATTAAATGGTGTGCCATCATGGAATTCGACACCTTCGCGTAGGTTGAATTGGTACGTAACATCATCCACTTGTTCCCAGTCCTCTGCAAGGACACCTGTGATTTCATTATTATCATCTCTAATAAGTAAACGTTCGAATATGTGGTGACGAATAATTTCGGAAGGTTGGTCGTTGGAACCGTGTGGATCGAGGGTAGCGGCATCACTTCTTAGTGACACAGTGATTGTTTCGTCTGAATCGGATTGTGCATAAACTTCACTCGTGGTTGTTTGGGATAGAATTAGTAAAAGCCCTCCCAAAATTAGTGTTAAAAATCTAAATTTCATATAACAGCCCCCTATGAATAGTTATGTATAAATTTTCATATACGTGAAAAAATTTTAATATAAAAATAATAAAAAATCAATCCTAATCTTCTAGGATTGATTGGAACAAATGGGTTGTATATGAATCGTGTGGATCGGTATGGAATGTATCCACGTTGAATATTTCTTTTAATTGACCATCTTTAATGACAGCCACGCGATCACAAAAGTATTGAACGACATTTAAGTCGTGTGTAATAAATACGAGCGTTAAATTCATCGACTTTTTCAGCTCATTTAACAAGTTGAGTATCGACGCTTGAATCGACACGTCCAGTGCAGATACACCTTCATCAATAACGAGTATCTCTGGATTCATAATGAGTGCACTTGCGATTGCTACACGCTGTCTTTGTCCACCGCTTAGTTGGTGTGGATATCGGTCATAGTAACTTTCTGATAAACTCACACGATCCATCAGCGCAAGCGTTGCCTCTTTTCGTTTGGCAGAGTCTCCAACATTATGGATATGCAACGCTTCTTCGATTGACCACCCAACTGTTTTTTTCGGGTTTAATGACCCATGTGGGTCTTGGAAGACGAATTGAATCTTATTCGACATATCGCTTAAATTTACTTTTGAATCAGTGAGTTCGTGTTCAAGGACCTTTATCCGACCGTTATCAGGCCTTAAAATACCGAGTATCATGTGTGCGAGCGTTGTCTTACCAGATCCACTTTCACCGACTATCCCAAACGTTTCACCGCGATTAACAGCTAAGGTCACACCATCAACTGCATATTCCGGTTTATTTCTCGAAAACCAACTGTTTTGTCCATATGATTTAGAAACATTTTCAACTTCGATTATCGGCTGCCTCATGACTCATCACCTGCTTCTGGGAAGTATTCATTCAAGTATTCTTCATTTGATAAGTATGGCCAACTGAGTCCACTGCGTTCTGTTAAGGATGGGACTGAAAATGGTATGATGTCGAGCGCACTCCCACGTTTTTGGAAACGTGGCACTGCATCGATTAAAGCTTTGGTGTATGGATGTTTCGGTGTGCTGAGCACAATATCTGTTTTGCCGGACTCAACGATGCGGCCTGCATACATGACTAACACGTCATCACACATATGTTTAATGACTGTGAGATCATGTGATATTAACAGCAGTGCACCGTCGCGTTTTTCCATGACACTTTTTAGTAGATCTAATATCTGTGACTGAATGGACGCATCGAGTGCAGTGGTTGGTTCATCGGCGATGATGACTGACGGATTGCAGATCAGTGCAATCGCAATGATGACCCGCTGCTTCATCCCACCTGATAATTCGTGTGGATATTTTTTATAGACATCTTTTTTTAAACCGACTTCTTCAAGCATTTTGATGACTTCAGATTCTCTTTTATTTGCTGGAATCGATTGATCCAGTCGTGCAGCCTCCAATACTTGTTGGCCAACGCGCATTAAAGGATTGAGTGTGAGACCGGGTTCTTGGAATATCATCGAGATCTCTTTTGTTCTAATTTGACGCATTTGACGTTCTGAAAATCCGAGTAAATTTTCTCCATTAAACTCAACCGTTCCATTAACAATTGCATCATCTGGTAACATACGTAAAATGGTTTGAGCTGTAATACTCTTACCACTCCCGGATTCACCGACGATACCGAGTGTCTTGTTACGATTTAAGCTAAAGTTTATATTTTCTAGGACGGGATACGCTTCTTTTTTTATGATTAGCTCAACATTTAAATCTTTGACACGAAGTAAAGTCATCGTATCACCTCTTACTTTCGTTGTGATGACGCAGTCCATCACCAATCAAGTTAAACCCGAGTACGAGCATGATAATAAAACCACCGCTGATTAGAATATACCAAGGTGCAGTTGCTAAGTAAGGTCTAGCCTCATTAATCATACGTCCCCAACTCGCGTCGGGTTCTTGCACACCGAGTCCTAAAAAGCTCAGTGCAGATTCAGCGAGTATCGCGCTAGAGAAATATAGCGTGGATACAACGATAATCGGTGTCATCACATTCGGTAATATATGCTGGCGAATCAACCATAAATGTGAAGCGCCTTTAAGCCGACTCGCTGTGACATAATCATTGTTTTTTATCTGTAGGAAGCCACTCCTTATGACGCGTGCAAACGTTGGAATTCCCATCACACCGATTGCGAGAACTGTGTTCCATAACCCTGTATGGAAAATTGTAATTAACATAATCGCTAAAAGTAACCCGGGAATTGCAAGCAATGCATCGATGATACGCATGAGTATTTCATCGACAACACCACCGAAATAACCGGATGTGCCACCGATGATTAATCCACCAGTGAACGCGATTGCGAGCGTACTAATACCGATTAAAAATGCTGTTTGCGACGCTTCCATTATGCGAGATAAAATATCCCGTCCGAAGTTGTCTGTGCCAAACCAATACTGTCCGTTCGGTGAGACAAGTCGGTCGCTCGTATGCAATTCGTTCGGCGGATACGGTGTCCAAAACAGCGAAACAATCATCATGAAAAACAAGATGCTGACGAGTGTGACGCCGATATTTAATGTTATATTTTTATTTGTATACATAGTAGCACCTACAACTTTACACGCGGATCGACGACGCGATACAAGACGTCAACAAGCAAATTGACGACGATGATAATGATCGCGACGATCATAACGAGTGTTTGGATAAGTGGAAAATCACGGTATTCAATCGATGATACGAGCAGCGTGCCGAGACCAGGCAATGCAAACACATTCTCTATAATAATCGTGCCAACCATCGTATCTGCAGTAATGAGTCCAATAATCGTTAAAACAGGCATGATGCTGTTGCGGAGCACGTGTCTGTATGTAATTTCTCGAACAGTGAGCCCCTTCATGCGTGCGAGTTTTATATATTCTTTTTTATACTCATCTAGGATGGAGTTCCTCAAATAACGTATGACGACAGCAATGTTCGTTATTGCGATTGCAAATGATGGTAAGAACAACGACCTGAGTGCACCAAGAATACTTTCAGTCCAATGCGTGAAACCATATGTTGGGAACCATCCAAGCATCACTGCAAAGATAAAAATAAGTAGGAATCCAATCCAAAATGATGGTGTTGAAATTCCGAGCTGCGTTAAAATATTCATCACTAATGAATACCATTTACCATCCGTACGTGCAATGATAATACCGAGTGGTATGCCGATAATGAGTGTCAGTACGAGCGAATATATACCAATGAACATCGACAGCGGTATACGTTCAAGGATAATGTCTAAAACGGGTGCACGATAGCGATAACTTTCACCAAAATCTCCAGTAAAAATGCCAGTTACCCAATCGACATAACGATTGGGTAACGGTTGGTCTAAGCCAAGGCTTGCTTCGAGTCGCGCAACTTCACTCGGGTCTGCATCCAGTCCTAAAATAGAAAGTGCAGGATTTCCCGGTAAAATGTTGAAGATAAAAAATATCAACATTGAAATGATGATTAAAGTTGCGATAAAAGAAAGCAATTTTCTAGTTATAAATTTCATATAATTACTCGACTACTAAGTCTTTAACGACATAGCGTTCATAAGGATACATTTCGAATCCACTGATTCCTGAACGCATGACACTGTTTCTCGCCGGGTCCATTAAGAACACAGCTGCTGCATTCTCTGTCAGTAATTCTTGTGCTTCTTTGTAAAGTGTCGCTGATTCTTCTGGAGATGGTGCTGAAATTGCCGCTTCAAGTGCTTCATTATAACCTTCGATATCTACATTCATGAAATTATATGCATAACCTGTTTCCATACGAATCATTACATCATATGGATCAAGTTTCCCAGTGAATCCTATGATTGTCGATTCAAATTCTCTCTCATTATAAACATCTTCTAACCATGTACTGAACTCAATAACGTCCAAAGTTAAGTCGATATTAATTAGTGCAAGCTGTGCTTGTAACACTTGTGCGGCATCGATATACAGCTGTGCGTTATTAGGTACTTTCATTTCAATAGAGAAACCATCTTCATAACCTGCTTCTGCCATTAGACTTTGAGCAGTTTCAACATCAACTGTGTAGTAGTCAACAAGTTCTTCGTTGAAATAGAAATCCATAGCGGGACTCATAAATGTATGAAGCGCATCACCATTACCATCGATTGCAACATCGATGACTTCTTGTTTATCGACAACCATGTTCATTGCTTGTCGAACTTCTACAGAATCTAAAGGCTCAACCTCGTGATTCATTGCAAGCATCATCACCATGTTAAGTGGACCACTCACTACGTTCGCATCTTCAGGCACACGTGATAAGTTTTGGTCTGAAACCGCAGTGATGAAATCAACTTCACCCGCTTGGAATGCAAGGAGTGCAGTTTCTTCATCCGGCATTACATCGAAGTTGACGACATCAACATCAAAGTCATTCCCTTGGAAGTAATCATCAAACTTTTCTAACGTCACACGCTGATCAATTGAATGCTCTACAAACGTATATGGACCTGTTCCAACTGGATTTGTTGCATGGTCGTCATAATCGGCTGGTACGATTGCACGAATTGTACGCGCTAAAAATCCAGAGTCAGGGTTCGATAACGTTACTTCTACTGTATAATCATCCGTTGCTTCAACAGATTCTACAACTTCCCATTTATCAGATAACGCGTCTTCACCATCTAAACCAGCGAGTTTGCTGTAAGTGTACACAACATCTTCAGCAGTGAAATCACTACCATCATGGAATGTCACACCTTCTTCTAAGAAAAATGTGTAAGTAAGTGCATCGTCACTAATTTCATAATCATGTGCTAAGTGAGGAACGAGAGAACCATCCGTTTCAGCGTCAAGTAATCCTTCAAAAATATTGTAAATGACCGAATCTGTTAACGTTGCTTGCGCTAGGAAAGGGTCTAAGCTATCGATGTCGTTACCAATTGTCATGCTAATCTCTACTGTATCCGCCTCATCTTGTGCATGCGTTGTTGTACCGAAATACGCAACGGTTGTACCGATTAACATAGATACTGTGAACAGCTTAATCATTTTTTTCATGAGAAGTCTCCTCTAGAATTTAATTTTGAGTGAAGTCTATCGTGCGCGCTAATCTGTAGATTTCAAGTGTGTCTCTGTAATGGCCGTTTTGATCTCGTCGATACACTTTACAAATTGTTTGAATTCCGCCTCATCAACCCGCTCCCCATAATACCTAACTTTACGATAGGTATCGAAGTCTTCACTTTGAATTATAGACACAAAGTCATGGCGCTTCAACCAATCTGAAATGGTTTCGTTATGATATCTACCGATGTCATTTTTCGCCAACCATTTCTCGAATTCAAAATAGACTTTTCGCACTTTATCGTCTGGTGTTTCGTAGTCTTTAAAACTATATTTAGTTTCGCGTGGTTCGACATGTTTGACTGTATTTTTCGTGTCTTTTTCTCCACTTTCTTTACGCGACAAATCCCCACGTCGCTTAAAGTAGATAACTAACGCGATGATAGCGATGATAATGAGCGCAACGACTGTAATGAGTTCCATCGGTAGATCAATTGGCAACTCACCGGTTGCTTGCGTGACTTCCTCTTCCTGTTGGTCTTCACCGAGTTCTTCTGGTTCATCCTCACTTTGTGGATAGTCGAGTTCAACATTTTCTAATCCAGCGAAAATAGGGCGGAGTAACACGATAAAGCCATTTAGTAAAAATAGAATGACATACGTACCATACTGAATCACATATCTAAATGAGAATCCTAGCAGTAATCCAAGTGATACAAATGAAAGTATTCCAACGATAAAAATCTTCAAGTTGTCGCGGAATTCACGGCCGTTTTTGTACATCAATACTAGAAATCTTCCAATGAAGTAGAAGACTACTTGTGCGATGACGATCGCGTAGAGCCACATCATATAGTCTTCAATCACACTGAACGAAATAAAGTTCAATGTCATGACGATGATGAACGAAATCATCATTGAGATCTCAAGTCGTGATGTCTGTTCATCGTGATGTAAGTATTCAAGTTTTACGATTGGTAAAAATGCACCGATTAACACCGCAGTCCAGTGATAATCGAGTAGCCACATCGCAATTGCTGCGATTGGGAACATGATGTAGATGAGACGGCGTCCTTTATCTTTAAAGAACAAATAGTAGGCGGCGAGCATTAACAGGACGATGATCCCATAACTGAGTGCATTATCTGGTTTCTGGTTCAACATGTTCAGTGTCACGACGATGAGCAACCACATAAACGCAGTCGTTGTGTACTGTAATATGAAATTTAAACTGATTTTAGGCTTCATTCGGCACACCTCCATTGCTTGATGATAGGCGGTGTATGCCTTCTGTATCTAAGTGGTATACATAAGAACCTTTTCTAGACACTTGATTCAAGACGATAAGCGATTCATGGTTCACTTGACCACATGCAATGACGTGCGTCGGTAACTGTTCGTGTTGCATGACATCTTTTAAAAATACTGGATACGGAATTGTGTAGGTTAGGCTATTGATTCGTGCCAATGCTTCGAGTGTATTTTTATAGTGTTTCGGACCGCTCGCTTCATGCAGTTTAAAGTAATTTGACTTATCGAATGTTGTCATGTTTGTCATTATGCTATAAGAAATACCGAGTTTCGTTGCTTCTTCAGTTAAATACGCAAGTTTTTCAAAAATATCTTCGATATATTCAGGTGGAGAATAGTGATCTTGAGAGCGCAAGTTGACGAGTATCATCCAACTCATCTGCGTGACGTTTTCATATAGTTTCGACTTTAATCCATCACCTTTGGCACTCGCTTTCCAGTGAATGCGTTTCATATTGTCATCCGGGAAATAATCTCTTACACCGACCATTTGCATCGGATCATCAAATAGTGACTGGTTCACTTGGATGAATCCTTGCATCATCTTCGCGCGCATATCATCTCTCTTAGCCTTCATCTTATCCGGGTACACCATGACTTCAACATTCGGTCGATTCAAACGAACGAGCTTCACTGTATCAAAGCCGAATGGCTGAGGCACGTGAATTTCAATATCGACAACTTTACCCACACCACGTTTGTTTGCAGTGTATGGCAGGGTAATCAACGTATCTTTATTGCCTGATGTTGAAAATTTAACACGCGTTTCCGTCTGGAATGTTTTGTTCGTTTTATATTCATTATGAAATAACAGGTGATCGCTCGCGATAACCCGCATTTCAGCATTAAGTAGTGGCATTCTGCCAGGTTGGCGAACAGTAATGTGCAGCGCGCCGTCTTGACCTTTATAATGTCGGATGGATTGTGATGCAAAATCTACAACGAGCTGTTTTGCGACACGTGTTGAATAGAAATGATTCAGCAAGAAAAAAGATAAAGCGAGACCTAAAAGTAATGACAACCATAAATTGATAGTGAACGGATACAAAATATTTAATAGGATAATAATGAAAACTATCGCTATAAATATTGACATCACAGTATTGTCTTTTATCTCCGCCTTAAACCTCATTGCCAGAAACTCCAAATTCGACAGGCACAGTGGCAGAATCCATAATTTCTTGAATCAGCTCACCAGGCGTCGTGAGTGTCATACCTTCAATGCTGAGCACAACGCGGTGCGTCAAAATGTACGGTGCGATTTCTTTTACGTCTTCTGGTGTAACGTATTCACGGCCTTGGATCATTGCATAACCTTGTGCACCACGTACGAGTGCCAAGCTACCACGTGGCGATACACCAAGTTCAAGGTGTGGATGTGTACGTGTCTTATCAACGATTTCCACGATATATTTTTGAATGGCAGGATCTACATTAATTGTATTTACACGCGATTGGATCTCAAGAATATCTTCAAGCGTCAGAACAGCTTCAACATTGTTTAGCGCATCGTCATTTAAGTGTGTATCGATCATGCGCAACTCTTCTTCTAAAGATGGATAGCCAAGGTCGATTTTCATAAAGAAGCGGTCGAGCTGTGCTTCTGGTAAATCAAACGTCCCTTGCTTTGATTCAATCGGGTTTTGCGTTGCCAACACGATAAAAGGCGCACGCATCGGAATGCGTGTCCCATCGATTGTCATCTGACGTTCTTCCATCACTTCAAGCAGTGAAGACTGCGTACGTGGCGTTGCACGGTTAATCTCATCGACGAGTAAAATGTTTGTATCAACAGGTCCTTTTTTCAGTTCGAACTCTCGAGTTTTTGGGTTGAAAATATTTAATCCCGTTACATCACTTGGCAGGATGTCCGGTGTGAATTGAATACGTTTAAAATCTCCGTTCAGTGCTTGAGCAACTGATTTTGATAACATTGTTTTACCAGTTCCAGGTACACTTTCGAAAAGTATATGTCCTTTTTGAATTAAGCTGACAAAAATTAAGTCGAGTACTTTATCTTGTCCGATAATCACTTTACCTATTTCATCTTTAAATCGAGTGAGTTGTTCGTTAACATTAACCATAATAATAAGTCTCCTTCGCAACATTTGTTGGTATTAATTATACTGGAATATGTATTTAATTAATAGTTGTAATTACTTAGAGTGAACTATCGGCTGTGTTATAATCAATAATGGTATTAAACTAAACTAATGTAATGAGGACACATTGAAATGAGATGGACCAATATATTTCGCGGCTTTGCGATGGGGATTACCGAGTTAATCCCAGGTGTATCGAGCGGCACGATCGCTCTATTACTCGGTGTATATGAACAATTATTATCGTCGATAAAAGGACTGCTCGGCAAGTCATTTCGTGAATCGTTGCGGTTTTTATTCCCGCTCGTCATCGGTATGGGGATTGCAATATTAACATTATCGAGTGTTATGACATACTTGTTAGAAACACATCCGATTCCAACACAGATGGCATTCGTCGGATTGGTTATCGGAGTCTTACCAATGCTGTGGCGGTTGTCTCGAGTGAGAGAAACATTTAAGGCACCACAAATTATTATGTTTATAATTGGACTTGGATTGCTAATTGGCATGAGTTTTATCACGCCAGAAGAAGTTGCACACAGTCCAGAAATCACAACAATGTTGCTTGTTAAATTATTCTTTGCCGGCGTACTTGCTGCAATGACATTGTTGTTACCTGGTATTTCAGGGTCGTTAGTTCTTTTAATTTTTGGCTACTACTATATAGTCGTGTCATCAATCAATGAACTAACATCGTTAAATTTTACGGTGTTACCGGTATTGATTGCGGTCGGCCTAGGAATTTTAGTTGGATTGTACGTAGGCAGTGTCGTCATCACTTTCTTATTTACACACTTTAAATATATGACCTATGCCGGTGTGATGGGGCTTGTGCTCGGCAGTGTACTGTCAATATATCCAGGATTGCCGACATCTCCAACGATGTGGATCTTGACTATTATTACATTTATAATCGGGTTTTCAATCAGCTTCTTACTTGGATTGGTTGGAGAGAAAGAGGCAACTTCAGAATAAGCGAAGTAATGAGGAAAGAGGCAACTTCAGAAGAACCGAAGTAATGAGGTGAAATCATGTATAAAACAGTAGAATTATCAGCAGCCGAACATGATAAATTTGTCATGTCGCATCCTGTTGGGGACTTGCTCCAACTCAGTGGCTGGGCAAAATCTAAAGAACTGACAGACTGGTACAGCCGTCGCATTGCTGTCGCGCGCGATGGTGAAGTCGTCGGTGTCGCAAGTCTGCTCTTTAAAAAACTGCCGAAGGTGAGCCTGACGATGTGCTACGTATCGCGCGGCTTCGTGTGCGACTTTTCGAACGACGCATTGGTGAGCGCGATGCTCGATGCAGCGATTGAGGTGGCTAGGGACGAAAAGAGTTACGTGATTAAAATTGATCCCGATATCGAAGTCGAAGGCAATGAAATGTTGATCGATCGACTGAAAGCATATGGCTTCAAGCATAGCGGGCTTGTCGACGGCATGAGTAAAGACAACATTCAGCCGAGACAGACGATGGTCACAGACATTACAAAGCCAGATAAAGAGCTGATCCAGAGTTTTGAAAGCCAGAACCGCACGCTTGTACGCAGCTCATTTAAGCGCGGAACGAAAGTGGAGCGCGCTGGGCGAGAAGACATGGGGATTTTTAAGGCGTTGATGGATGAGACAGGTAAACGCAACGGCTTCTTAACACGAGACACGACGTACTTTTTATCGATGTATGATGCTTTGAATCCGACAGGAAACATGGAATTGTTCCTGGTGAAGTTAGAGCCAGGTGAGTTGATGGAGACTTTGACAGAGGATAAGGCGAAGCTCGACAAGCAAAAGGCAAAACTTGTGAAGCGCAGTGAGAAAAAAGATGTCACTGGTGCGATGCGCGATGTGGATGATCAGTTGACTGCAATGGAGAAGCGGATTGAAGAGTTGGGTGAGATTTTAGAGACACATCCTGAGGGGATCTACTTGTCAGGTGCGTTGCTCGCGCTGAGTGGCGAGAAAGCATACTACTTATATGGCGCGTCTTCAGATCACTACCGCTCGTTTTTGCCAAACCACAACATGCAGTTTACGATGATGCAATATGCTCGGGCGCACGGCGCGAAAAGCTACGATTTCGGTGGTGTCAGCGTTGATCCCGGCGAGGATAGTCCGTATTTCGGCTTGTGGCGATTTAAAAAAGCATGGGGCACCGAGGTCAGCGATAAGATTGGCGAATTCGACTACGTGTTGAACAAGCCGGTTTACACTTTGCTCGAGAAAGGCGTGCCTCTGGCCCAGAAGGCAAAGGTTAACTTGAACAAGATTTTGAATCGGAAGAAATAGTTTGATTTGTTTTGTTGATGCTCGTACTGGAGTTGGCACCCCCGAGAATCACGTAAGAGCACCCTTGAGGTTGGACTTTTCAGTCCGATTTCCGGGGTGCTTTTTGTTTTGAGGCGATTTTCGGTGTACCATTACACTTTTAGTGATGGGTGAAGAAGATCATCCTGTTAGGCAGGTTAACTCGCAATTCTTATTGCGTGCCGTGCTCACTCGGGTTAGATAAAGTAGTAGAGTAAGCACGGATTAGACTTTCGTGCTTACTCGGGCTGAAAAACTGAGTTGAGTAAGCACGGTTTAGACATTCGTGCTTACTCGAGCCAAAAAACTGAGTTGAGTGAGCACGCGAATGCTGAAGCAGAAATAATTAGAAACGAATTTTATCCTCTTTACGATATTTTCGTATAGTAGCACTGGATATTTCATTTTCGCTTAACTGACTCAATATAATGGAGTCCAACTTAAAATGAGGGTTTAGAAACTTCAAGTCTTGAATAAGTTGTCTAACAGCTTCTAATGTTCCAATCGATATTCTACATTTTTCACAATGATAAGTTCTTTGTGTAACACGCTGCATCCGGCCATTACACGTTTCGCAGTAAATACCTTTTGCTAAATCCTTGAGTTTAATGTCATAAAATTGATCATACTTTGAAAAAGGTAAACGACGACTATCGATGAGTGGTATAAAATATGAGTAATCTTCTCGATTCTTCCTCATATGAATATCTAAAAAGTAATGTAAAGTATTGTGGATCAGGACTGAATGCTCTCGCTGTAATCCAAACACAGTTCGGTCAGGATTGATAAACACCAAGTAATGTTTAATTGTCATCGGATATCCAATATCTTTAAGTAACTCGTGAATTGCGCCCTTCTGTCTTTCAATTTGCACATTTAAAGATGTAAACTCTTTCCCTTCTTCATAGAAAAAAAGTCCTCGTTCATCAATCTTAATGTTGAAATTATACTTTTTAACTTCAAATATATAGCAAGTGTCGTTTGAAATCACAATGTTGTCGATCTGAATTTCCTTTTCTCCATTATCATATTTGAATAGCAGGTCTTTCACGTGAATCAAGTTGAACGTTTGAACATAGGTTTGGATAATTTGGTCAAATGATTGTTCTCCAGACAATCCGAAAGAAAGTTTTTCGAGTTTAATGCGGTTTTCATCATCGAGGTGACTGCGACGAAAGAGGACTTGTAACTGTGAGTGAAGAAATGATTTTTTTCGAGTCATACTACATATATACCACAAATAAAAAAATCCTGTTTTTTACAGTTGATAAACATACATACAATAATGTGAAAATTGTGAGCAAAACATGCAATAATGAGCAAAAAACACTACAAAAATTTAAAAATTGTATGTGAAAAATTTTTTCTTAAACAGTGTAAAATACATTCAAAACCCCCAAAATCAGAATGTGGTTTCGGCATCAACTTTTATTTTAGGTAAGATAATTTCTTAAGTGAACTTATCCTCTCACCTAGCCTGCTACTCCAAGCCTAAAAAAGAGGTGAATTAGCGAAGTTGATGATTCCGTGCTTACTGAAGCCAAAAAAGAGCGGTGAGTAAGCACGGATTGAGGTTTCGTGCTTACTGAAGCCAAAAAAGAGCGGTGAGTAAGCACAGATTGAGGTTTCATGCTTACTGAAGCCAAAAAAGAGCGGTGAGTAAGCACGATTAAAGTTTTCCAGCTGTTCGACCAAAAAAATAAGGTGAAGCAGCACATCAGCCACCTCACCCCTTCAAAAACCCTATAAACCCGATCAAATAATATAACTCTTAAACAAAAAGATATAGATGACACAACCGATTGAGATCAGGCTTAGCAACATCAGTGTGTAGGAGATGATCTTGTGCGTGAGCATGCTCTCGTCTAGGTTGGGTTCGCTATGTGCAGAGCGATAGCCGACAAATGATGTGATCATACTGATGCCAAGCCACATGTATACGTTAATGAAGATGACTTCTCTGTTCAGTATAAAATCTAAGAAAAAAATGAGTTGTAAGAGAATTAGTAGAACTAATATTACACGCCTCATTCACATCACCTCGCTCGAACCTCTCTGTATAAGTCACTCAAATGAATTTCAACCTGATAAAAACCAGTCATGTTTAAGCGTCCACACCATCAAACTACACCACAAAAATCAACACGACAAATCCAACCATCAACATTGCAGTAAACGCATGAACTAGGAACACGCGGTCCCTATCACCAGCCGCGATCTTAAATTTGCCGATTTCGCCTGAACCAACGACAGTCACTGCCATCAACACGAGAAGGAACTGATTCACTGACTCAAGTGGCATCGCCACGACAACTGAAAAAACGATAAACAACAACCCGACAGCCAGGCGCACGAACCGCACAACCCGCTCAACTCCACCAACCTGCCCCGAAACAACCCCAATATTAAATATAGCGAGTGCGCCATATACAATCATGAACAACAGCGTGAGATATATCATGCAGTAGCTCCTCGTTTTCTAAAGTATTGATAGATAAAGAACGTCGATAATATTGTGATCAACGCACCTAACCAGAATGGCAGACCTAAATACACGACGAACAACAGGTTAAACGTCAGTGGCCCAAGTATACGTCCAAGACTGTCCAAAGCATATGTTGTCGATGTCATGCGGCCCATCTCATGATCCTCTGCTTCACGTGTGATCAGCGACGTTAATAGTGTACGCGCGAGTGCATTACCTAGCATGAGTAAAATCAAAGCGATGCCGGCAAACCACAAGTTTGGCACAAATGGCAACATAATAAACGCAATAATCGTCATCATCTGTCCGGCAATCATGACCGGGTATTCCTGATGCGGCTTCAGCGTTCGAATGTATCCGCCTTGAACGGCCGCATTTAACAGACCACCGATAAGGAACAAGACGCCCATTTGAGTTGGTGTGATTGAAATTAATTCAATCGTTAACAATTGGAATGTGCTTTCCATACCGCTCATCGTAAACATGATTACGAAAGTCGTAATCAACAAAATTCCGACGGGCTTTAAAAAGTATTCACTCGGAACGATACGCAACTGAGAAACAGGATTTTCTGTCGACGGCTTATATGTCTCTTCGATTTTTATCAGTGCAAAGACGAATGCTCCAGCCAGTACTGCCGCAGTCATGTAAAATGCGAAACTTAAGTTGATATCACCGAGGATACCTCCGACACCTGGACCGAAGATAAAGCCAAGTCCGATTGACATGCCGATTAATCCCATATATCTTGTGCGTTCTTCACGACTTGAAATATCTGCAACCATGCTTGTTGTTGCCGTGTATAGCGCACCACTGGCGATACCGCCGAATACTCTTGCGATATACATGATGACTAAGTTATCGATGTACAGACCGAAGAATAGGAAGCTCAAAGAAAATACAATAAGACCGCCGAGCAAAACAGGGCGGCGCCCATACTTATCGCTCAGACGACCAAACAATGGCGCGACGATAAAGCCCGCGATTGAATACGTTGCGAGCAACCAGCCGACGTGGACTGTTGAGACACCTAATTCTGTAACTAGTTCCGGTACGACTGGGATAACCATACTGAACCCGAAATAGATGAGGAATTGAATGATCATTATAAGTAGTAGTTTTTGATTCAATTGTTTCATAACGTATCTCCTATTTATCGGCCGCACGCATAGCTTTGCGCGTTTCTTTAATTTCGTTTTCTATTGACTCTAATTGTTTTTCAAGGTGTGAAACATCGTTACCCGTACTGCCGAGTTTTTCAATATCACCTTGTAATCGGATATATGTAGATTTCAGTTCAAGTAATTGATCGTTCAAATTCATTGAGAACACCTCTTTCATACATGTATCATATCATAATAGGGATTGGTAAATTAATTCATTTGTTAGTGAATTTTGAACGAATGGATAGCAAACCAAAATAACACTTGAAAACACGAACTTTAATGTATATTATTGAAACATAGTTCGGGTGTGAGGAGAATCGTTGTGCAGGTTAAGTTATTGAAGAAGTGGTTGTATTTCTTTTATGGTTTAGTCGTTTTGGCACTCGGTGTCGGATTAACGATAAAAGGACAGATGTGGGGGCTTGGCTCGTGGGATGTCCTGCATTACGGACTGTATACAACGTTTGGTCTAACCGTTGGATCCTGGGCAATTATCGTCGGAATTATCATCGTAGTCGCGACTGCGATCGGTACGAGAAAGTGGCCGCAACTCGGCGTGTACGTCAACTTATTTACAGTCGGGGTATTCATTGATGTTTTCTTATTTATTCTACCCGACGTCGAAGGTTGGTTATTACACAGTATATTTTACATGCTTGGTGTGATCATTTTATCTTACGGTATCGCAACGTATATCTCACCGAATCTCGGTGCAGGTCCGCGCGATAGTTTGATGTTGTTAATTGCAGACAAGTTTAATTTGAAGATTTCAACTTCACGAAACCTCATGGAGTTGTTCGCTGCAACATCAGGTTTCTTGCTTGGTGGTCCGGTGTTTATCGGTACGTTGTTCATCATTTTATTTTTAGGTAAGTGCATAGAGTTGTGGTTGCCAGTAACTCGCAGCCTACTCGTTAAGTTTCTCGGCAGTGACGATCCGTCAATCATTCGGATAAAAAATCAAACAAGCTATAAGAAAAGAGGCGTACAATGAAGAAGTACTTTAATTTTGAAGAGTTAGGAACGAATTATCGCCGTGAGATTATCGGTGGGATCACGACATTTCTCTCTATGGCATACATACTCGCGGTCAACCCATCGATCTTATCGTTGCAAGGTGTCGATGGTATACCGGATTCAATGCGCATGGATATGGGTGCGGTATTCGTAGCGACAGCTATTGCCGCATTTGTCGGATGTTTAATTATGGGGCTTTATGCCAAGTTCCCGATAGCAGTCGCTCCCGGTATGGGTCTCAACGCATTCTTCGCATTCACAGTTGTATTAGCGATGGGTATTCCGTGGCAAACAGCTTTAACCGGCGTTATGTTCTCGGGTATCATCTTCATGTTACTCACAGTTGCCGGGCTTAGAGAATACATAATCAATGCGATACCGATGGAGTTAAAGATGGCCGTCAGTGCCGGTATCGGATTTTTCATTACATTTGTTGGTCTGCAAGGTGCGGGACTTATCGTTGCGGATGATGCGACGCTCGTCGCACTGGGTGACATTAAAAGTTCAACAGTCTTACTCTCTGTTGCAGGTCTCGTCATCACAGTGATCTTAATGTCTCGTAAAGTGAAAGGTGCCGTATTTTTCGGTATGATTACGACGGCGATCATCGGTTTAATCTTCGGATTAGTACCGACGCCAACAGCGATCTTTAGTGCAGCACCAAGCATAGCACCTACTTTCGGTGCAGCGTTTGAAGCATTTGCTGACCCAGCACAACTCTTTACGATCCAGTTCTTAATCGTCATGTTAACATTCTTATTCGTTGACTTCTTCGATACGGCAGGTACGTTAGTAGGGGTTGCTTCACAGGCGGGATTAATCAAAGACAATAAATTGCCAGGTGCTCAAAAAGCATTGTTAGCAGATGCGACAGCAACGGTAACGGGTTCTATCTTCGGTACGTCGACAGTAACGAGTTATGTTGAGTCAACAGCGGGTGTTGCAGCAGGCGCAAGAACAGGTTTTGCTGCAGTCGTAACCGGTGTGTTATTCTTACTCGCGATATTTATCTCACCGCTGATCGTTATGTTTACACCAGAAGTTACTGCGCCAGCACTGATCATTGTCGGTGCACTGATGGCATCGAACTTGGCGAAGATCAGGTGGACTGAATTTGAAATTGCATTGCCTGCATTCATTACGATATTTGTTATGCCGCTTTCATATAGTATCGCAACAGGTATCGCAACAGGATTTATTTTCTATCCAATCGCGATGATTATGGCGGGTCGTAGAAAGGAAATACATCCTGTTATGTATGGACTTTTCGTCATATTCGTATTATACTTTATCTTCCTAGAATGATAGTTTCTACTATATAATATGCAAAACAAAAATTTCATATAAAAATATATTTTTAAAAAGGTGAAAAAATCTTCTATAAACAGTTGATTTCTTCACCTTTTTCGTGTAATATATTTAACGTTGGACTTTAAGTAGGGACCAATGTGTCCTTTTTACCCAAAACCTTATGAATATAAGGTTACTAATCGATGAAGCGAGAGGTTACTGATACACACGGCCGAGTTGCCATGGCGAAGTGGTAGCAGAAAATTTTCGTGGAGAAGTCTATCAACAAATGATGACGACTATAAAGGAGGTTAAATAATGGCAAAGCAAAAAATTCGTATTCGTTTAAAAGCGTATGATCACAGAGTGTTGGATCAATCAGCAGAGAAGATTGTAGAGACTGCGAAACGTTCAGGTGCAGAAGTAAGCGGACCAATTCCATTACCAACTGAAAAAACAATCTACACAATCTTACGTTCGTACCACATCTACAAGTATTCTCGTGAGCAATTCGAACAACGTACGCACAAACGTCTAATCGACATTTTAAACCCTACACCGAAAACAGTGGATGCTCTAATGGGCTTAAATTTACCATCAGGTGTAGACATCGAAATTAAATTATAATCAGGAGGTGGACTTTCGATGACCAAAGGAATCTTAGGTAAAAAAATCGGTATGACTCAAGTGTTCGGTGAGAACGGTGAGTTAATACCAGTAACAGTAGTAGAAGTTAGCGGTAACGTAGTAATGCAAAAGAAAACTGAAGAAACAGACGGTTACAACGCATTGCAAATCGGTTACGGAGACAAAAGAGACTATTTAGCAAGCGCGAGAAGTAACAAGTATGCAAACAGAGCAGAACAGGGGCACGCGAAAAAATCGGGTGCAACGCCTAAGCGCTTCGTACGTGAATTCACAGACATCGACTTAGATGGTCTTGAATTAGGTCAAGAAGTCCCTGTAGATACATTTGCTGCAGGCGACGTCGTTGATGTTACGGGTGTTTCTAAAGGTAAAGGTTTCCAAGGTAACATTAAGCGTCACAACCATGCACGTGGACCAATGAGTCACGGTTCTCGCTTCCACAGAAGTACAGGATCAATCGGTATGGCTGCAGACCCAGCTAAAATTCAAAAAGGTAAAGCAATGCCAGGCCGCATGGGCGGAGAGCAAGTAACTTTACAGAATTTAGAAGTTGTTAAAGTAGACGTAGAAAACGGCGTTGTCCTTATTAAAGGTAACGTTCCAGGACCTAGAAAAGGTTTTGTGAAAATTCAATCAGCAACGAAAAGGAAAGAACAATAATTGAGTCTTTGAGGAAGGGAGGATAATTATGTCAAACATTGATGTTTTATCTAGAGAAGGTAAAAAAGTAAATACAATTGAATTGAATGAAGAAATTTTTGGAATTGAACCAAATCAACATGTATTGTTTGAAGCGGTAAACCTACAGCGTGCATCATTACGCAGTGGTACACACAAAGTGAAAAACCGTGGTGAAGTACGTGGCGGTGGTAGAAAGCCATTCAGACAAAAAGGTACTGGTAGAGCACGTCAAGGTACATTAACTGCACCGAATATGCGCAGCGGTGGTGTTGTGTTCGGTCCAACGCCAAGAAAGTACGGATATAAAATGCCGAAGAAGATGCGCCGTTTAGCACTTCGTTCAGCAATCTCAGCGAAAGTACAAGAAGATGCATTCGTAGCACTTGAAAACTTTACGCTTGATGCACCAAAAACAAAAGATATGATCAGCGTGTTTAACAACCTTGATGCAAACAAGAAAGTCTTACTTGTTTTAGAAAATGAGGATGTAAACATTGAATTATCTTCAAGAAATATTACAGGTGTTACTGTGTTAACACCGGAACAGTTAAATGTTCTAGATATTCTTTCTGCTAATCGTGTCATCTTTACTGAAGGTGCAATTTCTAAAGCAGAGGAGGTACTTCTCTAATGGAAGCACGCGATATTATTAAACGCCCGGTGATTACTGAATCATCAGCAGCGGCAATGGAATTAGACAAGTATACATTTGATGTTGATGTTCGTGCGAACAAAACTCAAGTGAAACACGCAATCGAAGAGATCTTCGATGTAACAGTTGAAAAAGTAAACATTATGAACGTTAAGCCGAAGAAAAAACGCATGGGTCGTTATGTCGGTTATACAAACAGAAGAAGAAAAGCGATTGTGACACTATCAGAAGGTACAATCGACTTACTATAAACAATTGATACCATTAAGGAGGTAATGAGCAGATGGCATTGAAAAAATATAAGCCAACCACGAATGCTCGTCGTAATATGACAAGCTTGGACTTTGCCGAAATCACTTCGACAACGCCTGAAAAGTCATTATTACAACCGCTACCGAAAAGAGCGGGGAGAAACAATCAAGGTAAAATCACAGTGCGTCATCACGGCGGAGGACACAAACGTCAATACCGCGTGATCGACTTCAAGAGAAATAAAGATAACGTACCAGCGACAGTTGCAACAATCGAGTACGATCCAAACCGTTCAGCAAACATTGCATTGTTACATTATGCGGATGGAGAAAAAAGATACATCATCGCACCTAAAGGAATTACTGTAGGAACTGAAGTGATGAGTGGAACGGATGCAGACATTAAATTAGGTAACGCGTTACCTTTATCTGATATCCCAGTTGGTACAGTCGTACACAACATCGAATTAAAACCTGGTCGTGGTGGACAGTTAGTCCGTTCGGCAGGAGCGAGTGCACAGGTACTTGGTAAAGAAGGTAAATACGTACTTGTCAGATTAGGTTCTGGTGAAGTTCGTATGATTCTTGCAACTTGCCGTGCAACAATCGGTGCAGTTGGTAACGAGCAGCATGAACTTGTTAACATCGGTAAAGCCGGTCGTTCAAGATGGATGCGCAAGCGTCCGACAGTTCGTGGTTCTGTAATGAACCCTAACGATCACCCACACGGTGGTGGTGAAGGTCGTGCGCCAATCGGTCGTCCGTCTCCAATGTCACCATGGGGTAAACCTACTCTTGGTAAGAAGACAAGAAAAGGTAAAAACCGTTCAAACAAATTAATCGTAAGAAAACGTAAGAAATAATAAGTTGCGCAAGCGCTAAGCTTGCGTGAACTACTTAAGAAGGAGGCCACATAATGGCACGTAGTCTTAAAAAAGGACCTTTCGTCGATGATCATCTTATGAAAAAAGTTGAGAACATGAACGAAGGCAACAAAAAAAGCGTAATTAAAACTTGGTCACGTCGCTCAACAATCTTCCCTAACTTCATCGGTCATACAATCGCTGTATACGATGGACGTAAACACGTACCGGTGTTTATCACAGAAGACATGGTGGGTCACAAACTTGGAGAGTTCGCACCAACAAGAACTTTCAAAGGCCACGGCGACGACGATAAAAAGACGAAGAGATAAGATAATTTTTTATTGAGGAGGAACGAGACATATGCAAGCGAAAGCGAAAGTGAGAACAGTTCGAATCGCACCGCGTAAAGTAAGAATGGTTTTAGACCTAGTTCGCGGTAAAGAAGTACAAGAAGCATTAGCGATTTTGCAACTGACAAATAAAAGAACGTCTCCAGTTGTTGAGAAGTTAATCAAATCAGCTGTAGCAAATGCTGAGCACAACTATGACATGGACATTGACAGCCTGTTTGTATCTGAAATATATGCAGATGAAGGACCGACGTTGAAACGTTTCCGTCCACGTGCAAAAGGTAGTGCATCTAGAATCAACAAGAGAACATCACATATCACTGTTGTATTAGAAGAGTTTGATTATGTTGAAGAAGATGAAGTAGAGGCACCTGTTGAAACGACTGAAGAAGATGCAGTAGAAGAAACAGAAGAAGCTAATAACCAACCTGCAGATGCAGCGGTTGAAGAAGAAACAGCAACTGAAGCAGACACTGAAGAAAAAACAAGCAAAGCATAATTTAAGGAGGGAATTAGTTTGGGTCAAAAGATTAATCCTATTGGTTTCCGTACAGGCGTCATTCGTGATTGGGAAGCAAATTGGTATGCAGACAAAGAATTTGCAACGCTTTTACATGAAGACTTAAAAGTACGTGAATATATTGAGAAAAATTTAGTAGATGCTGCAGTTTCTAAAGTTGAGATCGAACGTGCAGCAAACCGTGTGAACATTACGCTTCATACTGGTAAACCGGGCATGGTAATTGGTAAAGGTGGTAGCGAAATCGATAAACTTCGCAACGCTTTAACTCAATTAACAAACAAAAAAGTACATATCAATGTGATCGAAGTGAAGAAAATTGATATGGATGCAAAATTAGTAGCAGAAAACATCGCGCGTCAATTAGAAAACCGCGTGTCGTTCAGAAGAGCGCAAAAACAAGCATTACAACGTGCTATGAAAGCTGGCGCTAAAGGTATTAAAACACAAGTTTCAGGTCGTCTTGGCGGTGCGGATATCGCACGTGCAGAAGGTTACAGTGAAGGTACAGTACCACTCCATACACTTCGTGCTGACATCGATTATGCTCACGAAGAAGCAGACACTACTTATGGTAAGTTAGGCGTTAAAGTATGGATCTACCGTGGAGAAGTTCTTCCTGTTAAGAAAAATAGCAAGTAAGGAGGACAATTAAATGTTATTACCGAAAAGAGTAAAGTATCGTCGTCAACACCGTCCAGATACTAAAGGACGTTCAAAAGGCGGTAACCAAGTTAACTTTGGTGAATATGGATTACAAGCGACAACGACGTCAAGAATTACGTCGAGACAAATAGAGTCAGCGCGTATCGCGATGACACGTTTCATGAAGCGTGGCGGTAAAGTGTGGATCAACATTTTCCCACATACACCATACACGAAAAAACCTCTTGAAGTACGTATGGGTTCAGGTAAAGGTGCTGTCGAAGGATGGGTAGCGGTTGTAAAACCTGGTCGCGTTATGTTCGAGGTTGCAGGTGTAGAAGAAGAGGTAGCGAGAGAAGCACTCCGTTTAGCGAGTCACAAACTACCTGTTAAAACTAAAATTGTTAAACGTCAAGAATTAGGTGGTGATACGAATGAAAGCTAATGAAATCCGCGATTTATCAACAACGGAAATCGAAACAAATGTCAAAGAATTAAAAGAAGAATTGTTTAACTTACGCTTTCAACTAGCTACAGGTCAGCTAGAGAACACTGCTCGTATCAAAGAGGTAAGAAAAACAATTGCACGCATGAAAACGACGATTCGTGCGCGTGAACTTGACGCAGCTAAAGATAACCAATAATTAAGGGAGGTAATCATTGTGGAAGAAAACACTCAAAAAGAACAAAAAACGTACCAAGGTCGTGTTGTGTCTGACAAAATGGACAAAACAATCTCAGTATTGATCGAAACGTACAAAAAACATCCGATTATTGGTAAACGTGTTAAGTATTCTAAAAAGTACAAAGCACATGATGAAAACAACTCTGCGAAAATGGGCGACATCGTAAGAATTGAAGCTACACGTCCACTTTCTGCAACTAAGCGTTATCGTTTAGTAGAGATCGTAGAAGAATCAGTAATTATTTAATTTAATCGAACAAAGGAGGTTGCAACATGATCCAGACTGAATCACGCTTGAAAGTAGCAGACAACTCTGGTGCGCGTGAAGTGCTCGCAATTAAAGTACTTGGCGGAACTGGTCGTAAAACTGCGAACATTGGTGATGTAATCGTTGCATCTGTAAAACATGCAACACCAGGCGGCGTTGTTAAAAAAGGCGAAGTCGTTAAAGCTGTTATCGTTAGAACTAAATCTGGTGTACGCCGTGAAGATGGTTCTTATATAAAATTTGATGAAAATGCATGTGTCATTATCCGTGATGACAAAGGTCCAAGAGGTACACGTATCTTTGGTCCAGTCGCACGTGAACTACGTGAAGGTAACTTCATGAAGATCGTGTCACTTGCACCAGAAGTACTATAATAAAGGAGGTCAGACGATATGCACGTAAGAAGTGGAGATAAAGTCGTTGTAATCAGCGGTAAAGATAAAGGCAAAACTGGCGTTGTACTTACAGCTTTCCCTAAAAAGGATCGCGTGATCGTAGAAGGCGTTAACATCATGAAAAAACACCAAAAACCATCACAGATGAATCCTGAGGGCGGAATCTTAGAAACAGAAGCGCCGATCCATGTATCGAATGTTATGCACGTTGACCCTGAGAGTGGAGAACGTACACGTGTGCGTTTCGATATAAAAGATGATGGAAGCAAAGTAAGAGTTGCAGTTAAGTCAGGTAAAGAATTACCGACATCGAACGATAGAAAGTAATAGTTCAGAGAGGAGGTCCACGAGATGGCTCGTTTAAAAGAAAGATATGATGAAACAATCAAAAATTCACTAGTTGAAAAATTTAATTACTCATCAGTAATGCAAGCACCAAAAATTGAAAAAATCGTTGTGAACATGGGTGTAGGTGATGCAGTTCAAAACGCAAAGGTATTAGATACTGCTGTTGAAGAACTTCAAGCAATCACTGGTCAAAAACCACTTGTCACAAAAGCTAGAAAATCAATCGCAACATTCCGTTTACGTGAAGGTATGCCAATCGGAGCGAAAGTAACATTACGCGGTGAGAGAATGTATGAGTTCTTAGATAAGCTTGTAGCAGTTGCACTTCCACGTGTTCGTGACTTTAGAGGTGTATCTAAAAAAGCATTTGATGGTCGTGGTAACTACACGTTAGGTATTAAAGAGCAAATTATCTTCCCAGAAATTGATTACGATAAAGTATCAAAAGTACGCGGTATGGACATCGTTATTGTAACGACTGCAAACACAGACGAAGAAGCGCGTGAGTTATTAACTCAATTTGGTATGCCGTTTCAAAAGTAATTAATAAGGAGGCGATATTGTGGCTAAAAAATCAATGATCGCAAAGCAAAAGAAAGAACAAAAATTCAAAGTAAGAGAATATACACGTTGTGAGCGTTGTGGTCGACCACACTCAGTAATTCGTAAATTCAAACTTTGCCGTATCTGTTTCCGTGAACTTGCTTATAAAGGCCAGATTCCTGGTGTTAAAAAGGCAAGCTGGTAAGCCGTATAATTCGAAAGGAGGCAACTCATAATGACAATGACAGACCCAATAGCGGATATGCTAACTCGCATTAGAAATGCAAACATTGTAAAACACGACGTTTTAGAAATCCCTGCATCAAACATTAAAAAAGAGATTGCAGAAATTCTAAAAGCTGAAGGTTTTATCAAAAATGTTGAATATATTGAAGATGACAAACAAGGTATCATTCGTGTGTTCTTAAAATATGGTGTTAAAGAAGAGCGTGTAATCACAGGATTAAAACGTATCTCTAAACCAGGTTTAAGAGTATATGCAAAGCGCGAAGAGCTACCAAAAGTACTTAACGGTTTAGGTGTTGCATTGATTTCAACATCTGAAGGTGTACTTACTGATAAAGAAGCACGTAAAAGAAATGTCGGCGGCGAAGTACTCGCTTACGTCTGGTAAAAATCAAGGAGGTGCAAAGCAATGAGTCGTGTTGGTAAAAAAGTAATCGAAGTACCTAAAGATGTAGAAGTTACAATCGACGGTACACACGTTACAGTTAAAGGTCCTAAAGGGGAACTTTCAAACACTTTCCACGAGGAAATGACATACAATTTAGAAGATGGTCAATTAGAAGTTGTTCGTCCAAGTGATTCTAAAGAGCACAGAATGCACCATGGAACGACACGTGCGTTATTAAACAACATGGTTGAGGGTGTCTCTAAAGGATTCGTGAAAGAATTAGAACTAGTCGGTGTTGGTTACCGTGCACAAATGCAAGGGAACAAACTTGTGCTAAGCGTTGGTCTTTCACACCCAGTTGAATTTGTATCGGGTGATAACTTAACAATCTCTGTTGAGAAAAACACTCAGATCAAAATCGAAGGAAACAACAAAGAGGAAGTTGGAGCACTTGCTTCAAATATCCGCAAAGTACGTCCACCAGAGCCTTACAAAGGTAAAGGTATTCGCTACAAAGGTGAACACATCCGTCGTAAAGAAGGTAAAACTGGTAAATAATTAATAGTGAGGAGTGACATGAATGATCGCTAAAATTGATAAAAACAAAGTGCGTCGTAAGCGTCACGGACGAGTTAGAAATAAATTGTCTGGTACAGCAGAAAGACCACGTTTAAACGTATATCGTTCAAACAAACATATTTACGCACAAGTGATTAACGATGTTGATCAAGTAACTTTAGCAAGTGCCTCTACTAAAGATCCAGCGTTTACTTTAGAACTCGGATCAAATATTGAAGCAGCAAAAGTTGTTGGTGAGCTCGTTGCAAAACGTGCAAAAGAAAATGGTGTTGACACAGTGGTATTTGACCGCGGTGGCTATTTATATCATGGACGTGTGAAAGCATTGGCTGATGCAGCACGTGAAAACGGATTAGAATTTTAATCGAAGGAGGTAAAAACATGGCTCGTAGAGAAAGAGAACCACAAGAATTTGAAGAACGTGTTGTTACGATTAACCGTATTGCAAAAGTTGTAAAAGGTGGTCGTCGTTTCCGTTTCTCTGCTTTAGTAGTAGTAGGGGATAGAAAAGGTCGCGTTGGATTCGGTACAGGTAAAGCACAAGAAGTACCTGAAGCGATTAAGAAAGCAATCGAAGCTGCGAAGAAAGATCTTGTAGAAGTACCTCTAGTTGATGGTACAATTCCACATGAGATCATTGGTACATTCAGTTCTGGCCGCGTATTCATGAAGCCTGCTGCTCCAGGTACTGGGGTTATCGCTGGTGGTCCAGTTCGTGCGGTACTTGAACTTGCTGGTGTAACAGATATCTTAAGTAAATCATTAGGTGCGAATACACCAATTAACGTAGTTCGTGCAACAATGACTGGATTAACTGAACTTAAAAACGCTGAAGATGTTGCTAAACTTCGCGGAAAAACAGTTGAAGAGTTATTAAACTAATTAAAGTGAGGAGGGATTCCGTTGGCACAAATTAAAGTTACCCTCATTAAAAGTGTAATTGGGAAACCAGAAACGCAAAGAAAAACAGTTGAATCTTTAGGATTCACAAAGTTAAATCAGACGAAAGTCTTTGAAGATACACCTCAAGTAAGAGGTCAAGTGAATAAAGTAGGACATATGCTTTCTGTAGAAGAAGCATAAATGATATTATGTACAAGGAGGTGCTCACATGAAATTACATGAGTTAAAGCCTGTAGAAGGTGCACGTAAGAATCGTAAACGTGTTGGGCGTGGTATGTCATCTGGTCATGGTAAGACAGCAGGTCGTGGTCATGACGGACAAAATTCACGTTCAGGCGGTGGCGTAGGTCCTGTGTTCGAAGGTGGTCAATTACCATTATTCCGCAGAATTCCTAAACGTGGATTCAACAACATCAACCGTAAAGAATATGCAATTGTTAATTTAGATGACTTAAATCGCTTTGACGAAGGAACAGAAGTTACTCCGGCTCTTATGATCGAGAACGGTCTTGTTAAAAAAGAAAAATCTGGCATTAAAGTGTTAGGTAACGGTAAACTCGAGAAGAAGTTAACGATTAAAGCTCATAGATTTTCTACTTCAGCTGCAAAGGCAATTGAGGAACAGGGCGGAAATTACGAGGTGATCTAATCATGTTCGGAACGATTTTGAACTTTTTTAGAATCCAAGAAATTCGCAACAAGATTTTCTTTACGCTTGCTATGTTAATTGTGTTCAAAATTGGTACATTCATCCCTGTTCCAGGGGTAGACCCATCAGTATTTGATATGGGTGCTGGTCAAGGCGGTGTCCTTGATTTGATGAATACATTCGGTGGTGGTGCACTGATGAACTTCTCTGTGTTTGCCATGGGTATTATGCCTTACATCACAGCGAGCATCGTCGTGCAGTTATTACAACTTGATGTCGTACCAAAATTTGCTGAATGGGCAAGACAAGGTGAAGTGGGTCGACGTAAATTAACACAATTTACACGTTATTTCACAATCGTTTTAGCATTCATTCAGTCGATCGGTATGTCATACGCATTTAACCAAATGTTCGATGGTATGCTGATTGAAGATAATAATATCGCTGCGTATTTAATCATTGCGATTGTACTGACAACTGGTACAGCGTTCTTAATGTGGTTAGGTGAGCAGATTACAACACACGGTGTTGGAAATGGTATTTCAATTATTATCGCTGCTGGTATTTTAGCGATGATGCCTAACGCAATGCTTCAATATTATCAACAGCGTTTCGTAGGTGCTGATGATATTACGATGGCAGTACTTGAGTTATTAGGTCTTATCGTCTTTGTATTATTATTAACAGCATTTGTCGTCTTTATCTTACAAGCTGTGAGAAAGATTCCTGTACAATATGCAAAGCGTCAAAGTGTTGGTAAAGGGCTTGCGCCTAAATCAACGTATCTTCCGTTAAAAGTTAACCCTGCAGGGGTTATCCCAGTAATCTTTGCGATGGCATTCTTTATGATGCCGCAAACATTGACGTTGTTATTCCCGGATTCAGAATTTGCACAGACGATTTCTCGTTTTGCAGATCCATCTGACAGCATTGGAATAATCTTCTATGTCGTATTGATTATTGCGTTTACTTATTTCTATTCATTTGTACAAGTGAATCCAGAAAAAATGGCAGATAACTTAAGAAACCAAGGTAGTTATATCCCGGGTATTCGTCCTGGTAAGTCGACACAAACGTATATTACGTCGGTACTTTATCGATTGGTATTTGTCGGTTCAATATTCTTAGCATTCGTTGCTATTTTACCGATTTTCCTCGGTGGATTATTAGACCTTCCACCATCATTACAAATTGGTGGTACGAGCTTGCTAATCGTTGTCGGTGTCGTATTAAATATATTCTTGTCACTTCAGGGTACAGCGGATCAAAAGGCGTACCGCGGCTTTACTAAACGCGGCTAGGAGGAACTTTTTAAATGAATATTATAATCATGGGACTTCCTGGTGCCGGCAAAGGTACTCAGGCAGAAAAAATCATTCAGGAATTTCAAATTCCTCATATCTCGACTGGGGATATGTTCCGTCTTGCAATGAAACAGGAAACTGAATTGGGGTTAAAAGCAAAATCTTACATGGACAATGGAGATTTAGTACCCAATGAAGTAACGATTGGCATTGTTAAAGAACGTCTCAGTCAGAGTGATGCCAAAGAAGGATTCTTATTAGATGGTTTCCCAAGAACGATTGAACAAGCTGAAGCTTTAAACGACATTATGAAAGAGTTAAATACGAGTATTGATCGCACGATTTTTATCGATGTACCTGAAGAGGAATTGATGAATCGTCTAACGGGTCGTCGTATTTGTTCGTCATGTGGAAAAGCGTACCATCTCGTTTTCAATCCACCTAAAGTTGAAGGTGTTTGTGATTTGGATGGGGCGAAATTATATCAACGTGATGATGACAATCCTGAAACAGTGGCGAATCGTTTAGAAGTGAATGTGAAGCAAACACAACCACTCATTGATTTTTATAAAGATCAAGGCGTATTCGTGAATGTAGATGGAGCGCGTGATATCGATGAAGTTTTCAGTGATGTTGCTGATATTCTCAAAAACATTTAATTCACCTGACTTTAGGTGGATCTAAACGCACATTTAACTTTTGCGCACGCATCATGACGTTAGTGTTTGCGAGGTTATCACCTAAAGTAAAATTTTTTCTAGAATAGGGGGATTAATAATTGAGTAAACAAGATGTTATTGAACTAGAAGGCACAGTATTAGATACTTTACCAAATGCGATGTTCAAAGTAGAACTCGAAAATGGTCATGAGATTTTAGCTCATGTTTCAGGTAAAATTCGAATGAACTACATTAGAATTCTTCCTGGCGATAAAGTAACTGTAGAAATGTCTCCGTATGACTTAACACGTGGTAGAATCACGTATCGATTCAAATAAGAACTCCATCTTATTCAAGGAGGTAAAAGATATGAAAGTAAGACCATCGGTTAAACCGATTTGTGAAAAATGTAAAGTTATTCGCAGAAAAGGGAAAGTAATGGTTATCTGTGAAAACCCTAAGCATAAACAGAAGCAAGGATAATATTTAATCAGGAGGTGTAATATATGGCTCGTATAGCAGGTGTAGACGTACCACGCGACAAACGCGTTGTTATTTCATTAACTTACATTTATGGTATTGGGAACACGCGTTCAGCTGAAATTCTTAAAGAAGCGCAAGTCGATGAAAGTACACGTGTAAAAGATTTAACAGAAGATGAGTTAAACAAAATCCGTGAAATCATTGATGGATACAAAATCGAAGGTGACTTACGTCGTGAAACGAACTTAAACGTTAAGCGTTTAATGGAGATTGCTTCTTACAGAGGTATTCGCCACCGTCGTGGATTACCAGTCCGTGGACAAAAGACTAAAAACAACGCACGTACGCGTAAAGGTCCAGTTAAAACAGTAGCAAACAAGAAAAAATAATAAGTGAAGGAGGCTAATCATGGCTCGTAAACAACAAACATCTCGTAAACGTAGAGTGAAAAAGAATGTCGAAGCTGGTGTTGCACACATCCGTTCAACATTCAACAATACGATCGTCACTATTACAGACGAATATGGTAATGCATTATCATGGTCATCTGCTGGGGCATTAGGGTTCAAAGGTTCTAAAAAATCTACACCTTTCGCTGCGCAAATGGCATCTGAAACAGCAACTAAAGCTGCGATGGAACATGGTTTAAAAACTGTTGAAGTAACAGTTAAAGGTCCAGGTGCTGGTCGTGAAGCTGCAATTCGTGCTTTACAATCTGCTGGTTTAAGCATCACAGCAATCAAAGACGTTACGCCAGTTCCACACAATGGTTGTCGCCCACCGAAACGTCGCCGCGTATAATCGTTTAGTACATCAATAATAACTCGACGTTATAGGAAGGAAGTCTAGCAATGATTGAAATCGAAAAACCTAGAATTGAGACAGTAGAAACTTCGGAAGATTCTAAGTTCGGTAAGTTTGTTGTTGAACCATTAGAAAGAGGTTATGGGACAACACTTGGGAACTCCTTACGTCGCATTCTATTATCATCACTACCTGGAGCAGCTGTAAAAACAGTCGAAATCGAAGGCGTTTTACATGAGTTCTCAACAGTACCAGATGTAATAGAAGATGTTACGACAATCATCACAAACATTAAAAACTTAGCTTTAAAAATCTATTCTGATGAAGAAAAAACATTAGAGATTAATTTCAGTGGTGAAGGTGAAGTTACTGCAGGCGATATTACACACGACAGTGACGTTGAAATTTTAAATCGTGATTTAAAAATTGCAACAGTATCTGCAGGCGGATCTTTATCATTACGAATGACTGCTTCTCGTGGCCGTGGATATACGTTAGCAGAAGGCAATAACAAGGCTGATTTACCAATCGGTGTTATTCCTGTAGACTCAATCTTTACACCTGTTGAACGTGTAAACTACACTGTGGAGAACACGCGTGTCGGACAAATGACAAACTTTGATAAGTTGACATTAGATGTTTGGACAGACGGTTCAATTACACCACAGGAAAGTGTAGCACTTGCTGCGAAAATCATGACTGAACACTTAAATATTTTTGTGACACTTACTGATGAAGCACAGCATGCAGACATCATGATCGAAAAAGAAGAAGATCAAAAAGAAAAAGTACTCGAGATGTCAATCGAAGAGTTAGACCTATCAGTACGCTCGTATAACTGCTTAAAGCGTGCGGGTATTAATTCTGTTCAAGAATTAACAGATAAAACTGAAGCTGACATGATGAAAGTACGTAACTTAGGACGTAAATCATTAGAAGAAGTAAAGTTTAAATTAGAAGATCTCGGATTAGGTCTTAAACAAGAAGACTAGTGAAATAAGGAGGTTAAACAATGGCTTATAGAAAATTAGGACGCACATCTGATCAACGTAAAGCAATGTTAAGAAACCTTGCGACTTCATTGATCGTGAACGAGCGTGTCGTAACGACTGAAACTCGTGCGAAAGAATTAAGAAAAATTGTCGATAAATTAGTTACATTAGGTAAGCGTGGAGACTTAAGTGCACGTCGTCGTGCAGGTGAAACGTTATACAATGTACATTTAGAAACTGAAGATGGCACTGAGATTGATGCATTGCAAAAATTATTCAGTGATATCGCGCCGCGTTTTGAAGACCGCCAAGGTGGTTACACTTCAATTAAGAAGTTAGGTGCACGTCGTGGTGACGGTGCTGAACAAGTAATTATTGAATTTGTTGAAGGTGCAGTAGCTTCAGAAGAAAACTAATTTAAAAGCAGACTGAGCGTTATGATAAGTGGATGAGACAAAGAGAATTCCATCTTGTTTAGCTCGACGTACCCTGCATTAAACAGTAATAAATGACGCGTAACTCTATGCAGGGTACGCGCTTTTTTATGATTGTTAAAATGCAGTTAGCTGAATGATTAAAGCGATTTGATCATTGAGCTAATTTGCGTTTTATCCGGTGTGTAAAGGAGATGGGGAAATGATTGTCTTAAATGATGTGACATATAAATACGATGATTCAAGACGCGCTGCATTAGATAACGTTTCTCTTAGAATTGAACGCGGGGATTGGATCTCTATCGTCGGTGCGAATGGTTCGGGTAAAAGTACGCTCGTCAAGCTGCTCATGGGTATACTCGAAACGTATGAAGGTGACGTATCTATCAATGGCATAAAAGTCACTGAAGAAAATACGCGGGCGTTGCATAAGAACTTCTCAATCGTACTGCAAAATCCGGACAATCAGTTCGTCGGTGCAACGGTAGAGGATGATGTGGCATTTTCGCTAGAAAATTTAGAAGTACCGCGCGAAGAGATGCTTGAAATTGTCGATACGGTACTACAAGAAGTCGGCATGTTGGAATATAAAAAACATGAACCATCACGATTATCTGGAGGACAAAAGCAACGCATTGCAATAGCGAGTGCGTTGGCGACAGATCCAGATGTATTAATTCTCGATGAAGCGACGAGCATGTTAGATCCCCAAGGAAGACGTGACGTATTAAAGTTAGTTCAAGCGGTTCACAAAAAGCGTAAGACGACGATTATCTACGTAACCCATGACCTCACTGAAGTGTTTAGAAGCGATGCAGTCATCGTTATGAATCAAGGGCAAGTGCGTTTAAAAGGTAGCGTCGATACAATCTATTCAAACCCACATATACTGGAAGAAAATAATTTAGTGTTGCCATTCGAGATAAAAATCTCAACGGCATTGCTTAACCAGTCGATCATGTCATATGCGAAGTTGGTAAGAAAACTATGATCAAAATCAATCAATTAATGAGTATATATAATCATAAAACACCGTTTGAATTCAAAGCGTTGCATGACGTCAACACGACGTTTGAACCAAATAAAATCCACGGGATTATTGGTCATACCGGCAGTGGTAAATCGACGTTCATTCAGCACCTAAACGCACTGTTATTACCAAGTTCAGGTGAAGTAATAATCGGAGATACAATCATCAATAAAAAAACTAAGGCAAAAGTCTTCCACAAGATTAGACGTTCCATAGGGATGGTCTTCCAGTTTCCTGAAAACCAACTCTTTGAAGAGACCGTTATGAAAGACGTCATGTTCGGTCCACTTAACATCGGCATTGATGAAGAAACTGCACGAAAAAATGCAGAGAAGTATTTAACACTACTCGGCATCGATGAAAGTGAATATGAAGCATCGCCATTTGAACTATCTGGTGGGCAGATGAGAAAAGTGGCGATTGCTGGTATTTTATCGATGGATCAAGACACGATTATCTTTGATGAACCGACAGCTGGACTCGACCCGAAAAGTCATATCGAAGTGATGGATTTAATATACAACCTAAATAGAGAACATGGGAAGACAATCATCTTAGTGAGTCATAATATGGATGACTGTTACCAGTATACCGACACAATCAAGATCTTCTCACACGGTGAAATCGTTTCAGAAGGTGACACAGTCGACATACTGCAAGATGAGGCATTGTTAACATCGATGAATTTAGAGTTGCCAAAAGTTGCACGATTAACAAAAGACCTCAAAGCGCGTGGATTTAATCCAAATCCGCCGCCAAGATCGACGGATGAGTTCATCTCTATGTACGATATGTGGAGGTCATCCCATGCTGAGTAAAGTACTGATCGGCCGCTACATCCCTGGAGACAGTGTCATTCACGCACTGGATCCACGTTCAAAGATATTGTTAACCGTCCTGTTTATGGTCATCGTCTTTCTAGCAAACAGCTGGGCGACATATATAACACTCATATTATTCGTACTGATCGTTACAAAAGTTGCAGGATTATCTATCAGATTCCTATTCGATGGACTAAAATTAATACTTGTGCTCTTTATCTTCACGTTTTTGATGCATGTGTTCCTGACAAAAGGTGGTACAGTACTCGTCGACGGTGGATTTTTCACAATCGAATCAGAGGGTATCATTACCGGTATCTTCATCACATTGCGCTTAACATTGCTCGTTGTTGTGACGACAATACTCACGCTAACAACAAGTCCAATCGAACTCACGCACGGCTTAGAACGCATGTTTCAGCCGTTAAAACGCATCGGCTTCCCAGTATCGGAAGTGGCGATGATGATGTCTATTTCACTAAGATTCATACCGACACTGATGGACGAGACAGAGAAGATCATAAAAGCACAAAGCGCAAGAGGCTCATCATTTAGAATGGGTGGTTTGAAAGAGCGATTCCAAGCACTACTATCGATATTCATCCCGCTATTCGTCTCAGCGTTCAAGCGTGCAGAGGAACTCGCAGTAGCGATGGATGTAAGAGGGTATAATGTCAAAGGCAAGAGAACAAGTTACCGTTTACTTGAATGGAAATCATCAGATACGATTGCCATCATCATTATGATCTTACTGGCAGCACTACTATTCGGATTGAGAGCAATCGGCCTATGAGAATATTAATCAACATGAGTTATAATGGCAAAGACTTTCACGGCTTCCAACACCAACCAGGCGAACGTACTGTTCAAGGAGAAATCGAAGCAATATTATCAGAAATGCATAAAACATTTACACGCATCCATCCAGCATCACGGACAGACCGTGGCGTTCATGCATTAGATCAATACATTCATTTTGATACCGAGCTCAACATCGAACCAACAAAGTGGGCGTATATACTAAACTCGAGATTGCCTGACGATATTTACATTAAATCAAGTGCAGAAGTATCCGAAGACTTCCATGTGAGATATGCGAAATCGAAGAAAACGTATCGCTACAAAATGTATACATCAGTACCAGACCCATTCAAAAATGGACTTGCCGTTCACATCGATAAAAATCTCGACATCAACAAGATGAACAATGCAGCACGACAGTTCATCGGCACACATGATTTTACAACATTCTCAAGTGCGAAAGCAGTCATCGAAAATAAAGTGAGACACATCTACCGATGTGATGTAGAAACGAATGACGATACGATAGAACTCGTCATCACCGGATCAGGATTCCTCTATAACATGGTGCGCATCATCGTTGCATACTTAATAGAAGTTGGAAGCGGTGCGCGTAAAGATGAAACAAAAGAACTACTTGAAGCAACAGATCGCACACGCATTCCGAGAACTGCACCAGCAGCTGGTTTATATTTAGAAGAAATAGATTATGGGTGGTAAATAAAAAGTCCTACAAATGTAGGACTTTTTTTCTAAAGCTCTGCATTTCTGATTTTTTTGTTAAATGCCATTAATGGTACAACGAGTAGTGTCCAAATACCAGATGCTACAAAAATAACCGATACACCAACGATATCTCCTATAAACCCTGCGATTAAATTCATGAAAGGGATGGATACCATCGTGATAACACCGACTAATCCCATAACTCTACCCCTGACTTCAGCATCAATTGTTATTGACTGAACAGCATTAAACATGACGCCATTGATGACTAAAGCAAATACCAAAAAGAATTCAGCGAGCACTGATATGATGAGCACACTTGATAGACCAAGTATAATAATGAAGATCCCTCCAGTTAATATAGAAAGAATCATCGCTTTGCCAACCCCGATACTGCGTTCGATATTACCTGAAACTAAGCCGCCTAAAATACCGCCTAGAATACCTGCTATAGATAATATGCTTAGTGTCAGTGCATTTCCTTCCAGTTGATCGTAGACAAGTGCCGGGTAGAACGGGAAAAAGAATGAGGCCATATTTAAGATTATTGTAATGTAAACAATGCTCAGTAAGTAGGGATGATTTTTAATCGTTATCCATCCTTCTTTTAACATTTCAAAGTAATTGGGATATTCAATTTTGGCATCAGATGATTCTCGTGTGCCATGCATTGTAATTAAAGTTAAGATGAGTGATGCGACAAGTAAAAATACACTGTTTAGTAAAACGGCACTGACTGAACCAATGTATACAATTAATGCGCCAGCTAACAGTCGTCCAATGATGTCAGATAACTGATTGATAATACCAAACATTCCGAGCGAGGCAGTAAACAGTTCTTTACCTACTAAATCCGGTGTGATTGATGATCGGGCATTCGTATAAAAACTTGTCGTTATGTTTGTAAGAATAACAGCGATGATTGCAATTTCTATGGTTACCTCACCTATTATGTATATGGCGACCGCAGTAATAAACATGATTAAGCTGGATAATAGTGTCATTAAAATCATAATTTTTTTGCGGTTGTATTTATCGGTTATTACTCCGGATATTGGAGAAATAATCAGGTTCGTTAAGTGCATCGCAACGACGATTAAAGAACTATAGAGCATAGATTCCGTTTCAGCGTAAATTATCCAGGCAACTGCAAAAGTAAAGAATGCATCACCAATAAGGTTCATACTTTCACTTGTCCAAAGTATTCTTAAGTTTTTAACTTCAAATAACTTTTTAAATGCTTGGAATTTTTTCATTGATGAGCTCCTTTTTATTTAATCAAATTATTTGCATCTAGAGTAAAATCAAAATCTTCGAATGATGAACCTATAATAATAATGAGACTATCTGGTAATTGTTATAATTATACTATACTATATATATATATATATAAAGTTTATTATTCAAAATTTATCTATAAACGTACACGAAGTTTAAATGTCTGTAGTGTGTAGAAGTTCATGATCATTGAATGGTGCTTGTAACATTCTTCCTCCAGGTAAACTAGCTACCCTTGTTTATTCTTAATAAAAGCAAATGTTTAATGACGAACTTAATATTCAGAATATTGTGAAATACCGATAAAAAAGGAGGTCTAAAGAAATTCATCAGAATATTCTTGAAAAAATAAGAAAAGGAGAGTTACTAATGAAGAAATTTCTATATGTACAATTTGCAGTGATATTACTTACTCTTGCATGTGTATTTAGTACAGCTAGTGCTGATACAGTCGTTGATAACAGTAATAAGTTAGATGGTGAAGTTTTTAATGTATTCAACATGGACCCAACAGTTTCAGAGCAAGAGTTAGAATCTGATTTGAATATATCATCACATGTGCAATTTGATTTTACGTCCTCTGATGAAGTTACATTAAAGGTATCATCAAAGGTATATGTGGGTACTTATACACTTGCAGACGAAGTTCTTATTGTAGAATTTGAGGATGATGGGGAAGCACAGATGAGTATCCAATTTGAAAATTTTAAACAACACGAAAGAAATGAGTCGTTATATACTGCAATAGTATATGATATCGAGAACGATAGTGGTGAAATGCAGGAACTTATGAGAGACATCCCTCTGGGAATGCTTTTAGGTTTTTATAAAGTAGATAAAGATATGAAGATCAATCTTAACGAAGAGATATTTAATGTATTCCACATGAATGCAACAGTTTCCTCAGAAGAGTTAGAGTCAGAGTTGATTACATCCTCAAGTGTGCAGTTTAATTTTACATCTTCTGATGAGGTCATATTAAAAACAGGGAACTCTGAATATGAAGGTACTTATACGTTTGAAGATGAAGTTCTTTTTGTGGAATTCGAGGATGATGACACATCACGAATGAGTATCGAGTTTGAAGATTTCAATCAACATGAAGTAAATGAATCATTATATACTGCAATAGTATCTAATATCGAGAACGATAGTGGTGAGATGCCGGAATTCATGCAGTATATTACTATTAATTCATATTTAGGATTTCACAACATAGATGAATAAACATAGAAAAACTATCAATGCTATGATAATATATTAAAAAATTGCAAGGGTGGATAATGCTGTATGGAAGAAACGACAGAAAAAACGAATATTTTTAAAATTATTACAGAGCCAAAAAGACAATTCGAACTGCTGAGACGACGACCAAAAATAGTAATTCCACTATTAATCGTTTTCCTAATAGGCATCGTCAATATTGTATTTGGTTTAACATTTAATCCGGATGTAAGTGAAGAAATATCAGAATCAAACTCATCCCTTGTACTCACAACAGTGTTCAACAGCATCATGGGCATTTTTGGACTATTTATGGTCATCGTCCTGCGTGCCGTTGTCTTAATGATTATCATGGCAATTGTGGAACCTGGTGAAGATATTCAGTACCCGATTACGATTACACTTTACTCATTTATCGTCGTTCAAATTGGTGCACTTATCAGCACAACGATCGCATTCTTCATCGATGGTAACCCAGGGAAGAACTACACGAGTTTAGGCGCGATTTATGCATCTGATATGTCAACACAGGATTTTGTCAATGACATTCAGTATATACTGTTAGAATCGATTAACCCATTTACAATCTGGATGCTCGTCCTCGTATTCATTGGTATTAAAGTACTGTACAAAACGACGACGACAAAAGCAGTTGTTGCAACAGTGCTGTTCTACATTCTTCCGTTGCTTGGATCGATGTTACTCGGCTCACTGTTACCGTCTGATTTAGATATGTAAGATAAAAAACAAACACTAAAATAAAATCATCTAAAATAGAGAATACCGTTGACAAATGTACCTTTATTAGGTATCATAGACAACGGTATATTTTTATATCACCCACGATGAGCCCCGGAAACTTGCCGTGAAGATATAAATTAAATAGCAACGTAGCTTTTTTTATTTTACAGGGAAATTTAGGGAAATATTAGGGAGGAACACACTATGCGTCAAACATATATGGCGAATGAATCAAACATCGAACGCAAATGGTTCGTAGTTGATGCAGAAGGACAAACGTTCGGTCGTTTATCTTCAGAAGTCGCATCAATCTTACGTGGAAAATATAAACCAACATTTACACCACACGTTGACACTGGTGACTATGTGATCATCATCAACGCTGACAAAATCGAATTTACAGGTAAAAAAGCATCAGACAAAGTTTACTACACACACTCAGGATACACTGGTGGTATTAAATCAATTACAGCTGGTGAATTAAGAGAGAAAAACCCAGTACGTTTAATGGAAAAAGCAATTCAAGGTATGTTACCGAAAAACCCATTAGGACGTAAACAAGCGAAGAAATTATTCGTATATGCAGGTAGTGAGCATCCACATGCTGCGCAAAATCCAGAAAACTACGAGTTACGTGGTTAAGAGGGAGGACTAATTAAATGGCTAAAGTAGAATATTTAGGAACAGGTCGTCGTAAGCATTCAGTCGCACGTGTACGTTTAGTACCGGGTGAAGGGAATGTTACAGTTAATGGACGTGACATGAGAGAGTACCTTCCTTATGAGAGTTTAATCTTAGATTTAAATCAGCCTTTTGCTGTGACTGAAACTGAAGGTAACTATGACGTATTAGTAAACGTTCATGGTGGAGGATTTACAGGACAAGCACAAGCGATCCGTCATGGTATTGCACGTGCGTTAATCGAAGCAGATCCAGAAAACCGTGGTGCGTTAAAGCGTGCAGGATTACTTACACGTGACCCACGTATGAAAGAACGTAAGAAACCAGGTCTTAGAAAAGCCCGTCGTTCACCACAGTTCTCGAAACGTTAATATACACTTTACAAGCACTTTCCAATCAAAGTTGGAGAGTGCTTTTTTTGTTTTTAAGTAATACTTTTGACTTTTTGTTAGCTATTTAGATCATATTGGATTAATACGTTAATCAGACATACTATATGATGATAATCGATAGAAATTTCTTTGAATGATATAATTAAGTCTATAAAATGCATGATTGAGAGGTTTAAATATGACTAATAGTAAATATATAGAATATTTAAAAACTGAAATTGAAGGACAACTCCTAGAGAGAAAGAGAGCATCAATAAGTCCAAAAGATGTTACTCAGTATATTAGTTCGTTTGCGAATGCAGAAGGTGGAAAATTAGTAATTGGAATCGAAGATAATGGAGAAATTTCGGGTTTTAATCATGCAAAAGCAAAAAATAAGGAATTGTATCTAGAAGCTCCTTATGAACATTTAAACAGAATACCAAGATACACTCATCAATTAATTGATGTGATGAACCATAATGGAATTATGGATCAAATTCTGGTTTTTGATATTGAACCTAGTTATGATGCCATTATTACCTTAAAAGATGATTCGGTTTATCTAAGAATCAATGATAAAAGCAGAAAACTAACACACAACTAAATTACAAAATTAGAATACGATCGTGGTGCACGCAGGTTTGAAGAAGAATTAGTAGAGTACTCTAGTATTGATGATGTAGAAGAAGACCTAGTAAATGAATTTAAACAGTTAATCAATACAAATGTAGAAAATGAAAAACTTTCGAGTAACTTAAATGAAAGTGCTTAGATATACAGAAACCCTAAAGATATCAAGGGATTCATACTGTTTTGAGTGACTCATAAATCGCGATATGAAAGCCTACAAAACTAGTAGCATAAAGGTTTAAATATACATACATGAATAACCTAAAATTCGCAGAAATATATACTTCGAAAAGTAGCAATAAAAGGTGGCATTGATATGTTGGAAATCGATAGAAATTATAAACTAATGGATGGGTCCACAATCAAGGTACTCAAATTATATAACGATTTTAAAACAGACAAGCAGTATGCAGTTGTATTATCTAATACTATTGAATATATTTGCGAACTAAGTGAATTATTAAAAATGATAGTAAAGTCTAATGAAAGGATATCTAAGCGAACCACTGATGAAAAAATTAAGCTTTACCGGTCTTACTTCCGAGGGAATGACGACGTTGTTGCTACAAGCTTTCGAACAAAAGAAGGAAAGATGGTATATTATCCATGGTGTCATATACGGAAACAAGTTCCATGTCCAAAAGTAGATAAACCTCAATTTCAATGTTCTATGTGTAGTGTACATAGTTTTCAAAAAATGACTGATGAGGTGATATTCAATCACCTAAGAGGTGTAAATAGTTATAATAAAGAAGTTTTGTATGGCCTTTATCCAATTGTAGATCAAGATAAAACATACTTACTAGCATTTGATTTTGACAAAAAAGAATGGAAAAAAGAAATTAAAATTATCTCTAAAGTACTAAATGAGTTATCATTAGATTACATTATTGAAATATCGCAATCAGGTAATGGATCACATATTTGGATATTCTTTGCAGATAAAATTCTAGCTAAAAAAGCTAGAAGCTTAGGAAATATTATATTAACTCAAGCAATGAAGGAATACCCAGAACTAAGTTTTGAGTCGTTTGATCGTATGTTTCCAAATCAAAACGAAGTTACTAACGGTGGTTTTGGTAATCTTATCGCCCTACCATTACAAGGGAAACGTGTAGTGAATGGATATAGCAGATTTATAGATGAAAATATAAAAATAATAGATGATATTTGGGGAGCTTTGGAAGGAACTAAAAAAATAGATGAATCAAAAATAGATGAGATTATAGAAAGATATTCTAAAGAACTTTCTATTAATTATTATAAAGCAGAACACAATCAAATTAATGAGGAAATGACTTTATTTGAAACTGATAACTATTTATCCGAAAAAGAAATTGATATCATAATTGATTCAGTTATAAAAATTAAAGTAAACGATTTAACTAAAAATGAAGTAGTAAAATTGAGATTCTTAGCTAGTTTTCATAACGGGGCATACTATAAAGCTTTAAATATGAGACTAAACACTAAAAATATTCCAAGAATGATTACACTATCTGATGTAGACAACAGTTTTATAAGATTGCCTAGAGGTTTAAAGAATCAAATCCTGGCCATATTTCCTAACGGGAATATAATAAATAAGTGTACTTCTGGAAAGCCCATAGAAGCGGTGTTTAAGGGTGAATTATATAAAACACAGAATATTGCATTAGAAAAACTAACACAATATGATCATGGTTTATTGAGTGCGGGTACTGGTTTTGGTAAAACGGTTGTTGCGAGTAAGCTAATAACTGAAAAAAGTGTTAGTACATTAATTATAGTGAATAGCAAAAATCTAGCGGAACAATGGAAATCACAGCTTGAACAAACTATAGACTTAAAAGACGAACCCTTTGCTGAGTTCACACCTACGGGGAGACTGAAGAAAAAAGGAAAAATAGGGGTAATTTACGGTGGTAAGATTGTAAGAAGTAAAAATATAGATATTGCATTGTTTCAAAGTTTAGCCACAATGGATGATGTTCAAGAGCTAATGAAAGATTATGGTATGGTAATAGTTGATGAAGCGCATCATGTAGCTGCTAATACATTTGAATATGTAATGTCTAAAGTAACGAGTCATTTTGTGTACGGATTAACGGCCACACCTAAACGTGAAGATGGATTAGAAAATATTGTATACATGAGGATTGGCCCTATCCGACATATAGTAGAAAAAGAAGTACCTAAGCATGTTGCACAGAAATTATATTTGAGATTTACAGGACTTGGCGAGCATGTCGTAAATATTCAAGACAACTTAATCCATGACAATAATGAACTAATTGTTAGTGATGTTAGTCGAAATGAAATAATTATTAATGATATCATTAATAATATTAATGAAGGTCGTCATATAATTGTACTTTCAAGGTATGTTGAACATATTAAAATATTAAAAGTACAGTTTGAAAAGTTAAAAAAGGATGCAAAAACTTATATTTTAAACAGTCATATGAGAACTTCTAACTTAAAAGAAGAAATGAATAATCTTAAACAAGAAGGAAAACCTTTTGTTTTATTTACTACTGGGAATTATGCTGGAGAAGGATTTGATTTACCAGCTTTAGACACTTTAATGTTAGTAATGCCAATAAAAGCAAAGGGAAGTATAAAACAATACTTAGGAAGACTTCTAAGGAATTTACACGATAAAGAAGAGCTTAGAGTGTTTGATTATGTTGATTACGCTGTTCCTATGTTTTATAAAATGTACTTAAAACGATTGAGAACTTACAAGCAACTTAATTATGCTATCGAAGAGAATGTTGAATCAGAGTTATATAGAAGTAATATTATTGAGGGAAATTACTACGAAATATTATCTAAAGATGTTAATAGTGCAAGTGAATTCATTGTGAACATTAAGTACTTATCTTCAGAAATTATAGAATGGTTACTAAATTTATCACGGGATTGTAGTGCTGATAAAATTGTTGTTGTATCAGAAAAGACTAAAAATATTATGTTTAAACAATTAGTTAGACTAAGAGAAAGCGGTTTTCTAATTAAGGTTACCTCACATGTATCAAATAATTTTGTTGTAATAGATAAAAAACTAGTCTGGATGATTTCAAATATTAGTAACGATGAAAATAAAAACGATATTTCATTGAGACTATTTAGTGAAGAGATAGCTAAAAAGATTATTCAGATGAAATAAAAACAAATCATTTGAATAAGATAAAATGTAAAGATCATATACTCCAAATGTTTAGTTTCAGGTCTAGTGATAGTTCTTATAGAATAAAGTAATGATAATTTCCGGACGATAATGATTAAAAGTCTTATAAACATTGAAGAATCAGTATTCTAGCAACCGGACGATAACCGGACGATAACCGGACGAAAAGATTGTATCTATAGAACCACAATGATTTTAAATGGCAGTGTGAAATCCATAAAGTACAAAATTTACAAAATCATCTGCATTGAAGTAATTAATGAAGCTATAATACCACTAGCAAGTAGTTTGATAAGTTACTCTATTGGTATTCTAGAGTGATCCTTGATGTAATTCTAAGAAATTTTAAAATTCATAAAACTTAAATATTAGGATGTAAAACAGTCTTTAAAAATATACAACTCCTCATAATCTCTAGAACTTAAGAAACCAGGTTTTAGAAAAGCCCGTCGTTCTCCACAGTTCTCAAACGTTAATCAATCTTTATAGATCATATCACCCCTTGGATCCAAGGAGTATTTTTAACATAATCATAGAGTAGTTTATATAAAAACCTATAGCTAACATTAGGTAAATTTTTTGTTCGGAAACTGCTTAAAATAAATTATACGGAACTAAACAAAAGCATATGAAGTGACTAGGTATTTTTCTGGGATTCGTTCACTGTTTTTAAAAATTAATTATTGTATAATACATACAAATATATGATGGAGAGTTAAACTAATGTTAGAAAAGAAATTTGAAGATATTCTGTATAATTCATCTGAAAATGAAACAGTAGAATTTAAAGCTGCCCAGAGAAATTTTAATATCCATCTTCTTGGGAAATATTTTTCTGCATTAAGTAATGAAGCATCTTTAAGTGGGAAAGAAGTAGCTTGGCTCGTCTTTGGAGTAAATGATCCAAAAAAATATAGAGGGACAGATAAATTCATTGTAGGAACTCATTATAAAAAAGAGAAGGGAGATATGAATAAAACCAAGCAACAATTAAAAGAACTTGTTAATAATAATCTTTCTTTTACTGAGATTGCTGAAAAATTCATTGAAGGAAAAAGAGTAATCTTTTTTGGTATTCCAGCTTCTTTAAGAGGAATTCCCACTACTTATCAAGATAAAGCGTATGGAAGAACAGGAGAATCGATTGACATCCTTTCTGCTTATGAAATGAAAAAAATATATAATCAAACGTCAGAAGATTGGTCTAAAATGATAGTAGAAGATGCGAGTATAGAAGACTTAAATAACGAAGCGATAAAGGTTGCACGCGATAGATTTAAAGTTAAAAACAGTAATTTAGTAGATGAAGTTGACACTTGGGATGACGAAACATTTTTAAATAAAGCTAAAATTACTCGTAAGTCAAAAATTACAAATACAGCGATTATCCTGTTGGGAAACCCAGAGTCTACCGAATTATTAAACAATGCACAAATAAACGTATCATGGATATTGAAAGATCAAGATAATATTGAAATTGACTATGAACATTTTTCGGCACCAATGTTAATAAATATTGATAATATTTATAATAAAATAAGAAATTTAAATTATCGATATATTGCAGACGATTCATTATTCCCGACAGAAACTAAGAAATATGACTCCTATGTGCTTCGTGAAGCATTGAATAATGCTATAGCACACCAAGATTATGGGTTAAACGGGAAGATTAATCTTGTTGAATATCCAAATAAAGTGGTGATATCAAATGTTGGTGAATTCCTGCCAGAATCTATAGAATATGTGATTAACTCAGGTACTCCGAGTGAAATTTATAGGAATCAATTTTTAGCGGATGCAATGGTATCGTTAAACATGATAGATACTATTGGTAGTGGAATTAAAAAAATGATGAATATTCAGATGAAGAGAACATTCCCTTTACCGTCTTATGATATTACTGATAAAGGAGCTTTGAATCCTAAAGTTAAAGTAACAATATTTGGAGAAATAATTGATGAGAATTATACCAAGTTACTCGTACAAAATAGTGAGTTATCTTTAAAAGATGTAATGCTTTTAGATAAAGTTCAAAAAAATGTTCGCATTAAAAAAAGTGATGCTGATTGTCTTAGAAGACAAAAATTAATTGAAGGTCGATATCCTAACATAATTATTGCTTCGCATGTAGCAGATATTACAGGTAAAAAGAATGAATACTTAAAAGATGCTGGATTGAATAATGATTATTACAAGGCTATGATCATGACTATGCTTGAAAAATATCCTAAAAGCACCAAACAAGAAATCCTTTCTTTATTAGAAGATAAATTACCAAATATTCTAGATAATCAACAAAAAATGAAAAAGGTTGATAACCTTTTGCAGTCTTTATCTAGAAGTGGAAAAATTAAATCAACAGGTAGAGGTTTGGGTGCAGGTTGGATAAAGCAATAACCTACATAGAATTAATTAGGTCATTAAAAGTATAGAATTAGGTTATTAGTACCTTAAAACCTTGATATCTTGTACTTTTAGAGAGAATTAATTAGGTTATTAATAGGTTATTAGTTTAAAAAGTAGTTACTAAAACAGAGTACTTATCGTCGTCAAACAGTTTATTAAGTTACACCTGAGTGATACTTGAAGCAATTAAATGATATTGAAAAATAAGAAGTCCCTTAATATAAAGATATACGACTGTCTTGACATCTGTACGAAACCCAAAAAATCTTCGAACGTAAGAATCCAGGTCTTAGAAAAGCCCGCCGTTCTCCACAGTTCTCAAAACGTTAATCAATATACAATTTACAAGCACTTTCCAATCAAAGTGGAGAGTGCTTTTTATATTATAATTTATTGAAGTCGCTAATTCACGTTTTTTTCTTGAAGTAGCGATGAATATCAAGGGCTGCCGATTCACCTGGATTTTTTCGTCTGAATTGGCAGGCAATCTCAATAGCTGCCGATTCAACGCAATTTTCTCTCTCGAATTGGCATGCTAGATCTAATTATCCCTACTCTTTCTGACTGGACCCTTATGATGGCTACTTCACGCTCATTTTTCCACCTGAAGTAGCCGGTTTTATAAAAAGCTGCTACTTCGCGCCATTATTTATGTCTGAAGTAGCCGGCAAGGATCTAGCCGTGCTCACTCACGACGATTTTCCGACTCGAGTGAGCATGAAAATGGAATTCGTGCTCACTCGGAGCATTTTTTTCAGTCCGAGTGAGCACGGCAGCCACCGCCCATCAATTAAAACCCACAAAAAAACAGGGTTTGGGACATAATATGGCTCGGACTTATGTCCCAGCCCCTTTCTCTATATTTTAGGAAATTTCATTGAAGTTTTATGAAGAACAATCTTTTGAAAGGAACTAAGTAAATATAAAAATAAAAAGGTTTTGAGTAAAATTGAAAAGCTGTTGAGTAACTCAGCAGAAAAGCACTGCGAGTTCCTAGAACCCCGATGATATCAAGTGATTCAAAGGGTGTTGAGTAACATTGAAAAACTGTTGAGCAACTCCAAAAAAAGTACTGAGAATTCGTAGTACCCCAATGATATCAAGGGATTTAATGGGTTTCGAGTAAAATGAAAAACGTTCGAGTAACTTAATAGAAAAGAGTAAGAACTCCTATGGAATCGCCTACACTTGATTTGAATCGTCTACACTTGATTGGACAACTCCTATGAGAGGGATCATTGCGTAAAGTTGTGAGTCCACAAGTTTATGAGAGAGGTCATTGTGTAAAGTTGTGAATCCACAAGTTTAAGAGAAGGGTCATTGCGTAAAGTTGTGAATAGACAAGTTTACGAGCGGGGTCATTGCGTAAAGTTGTGAACTGACAAGTTTATGAGAAGGGGCATTGCGTAAAGTTGTGAACTGACAAGTTTACGAGAGAAGTCATTGCGTAAAGTTGTGAACTGACAAGTTTATGAGAGGGATCATTGCGTAAAGTTTTGAGTCCACAAGTTTATGAGAGAGGTCATTGGGTAAAGTTGTGAAACCACAAGTTTACGAGAGGGGGCAGTGTTGATTAGCATAGCAGATTTTATCCTATGACAATACCATCTACCAACATTTACATACTAATTTTCCCTCTCAAGTAAGTTATTTTCTCAAAATCTTTATTGTTATTATTATCATTTCTATAACTATCTTTTGAAGAAGACTGATATATTTTTAAATATTGTTCTAAAGTTGGCACATAAAAATCGGCACCATCTATACTGAACTCCTGTAACTCAGAAAGCTGAACATTAGCAAATTCAGGTAAAGTATCAATACATCCAAATTCTATAGATATATCGCCACTCGAGAACTCGTGTTCATGACGATCAATGAGCTTGTATCCAAGATGATTCATAACATCATTAATCTGATCAAAGTTGTAAATTCTATCTTCATCAGGGGCATCCCAACCACGAGGATCACCTGGGACATGAATATCAATATCACTTGGTGACCATTCTCTATCACTTACAAATTCCAACCCTAAGGAACCCATCAAAGTAGGCTTTATATCTATAGCATTTAAAGAACGACAAATATTAATAAATTCCTTAAATAATGTTTTGTCCAAGTGTAAGCCTCCTTAAAAATCAATATGATCTGAACTTTGATATTCTTTGGAAATCTCTAATAATAAGTCAGACAGATAGTTATTAAATCCCTTCTCATATTTACTAAAAAACCTCTGTGCATCAGCTTCCAAGTATCGCATTGAAAGGGTAACAATTTCATTTTTATCAAAGTAATTTGCATATTCCAAATTAAGCTCATTAATTAATTCTTTCATAATCTTCTTAGACGCTTCGTTATCCTTTCTTTTTAAATAGATTTTCTTAAAATAATCATCGAACTCAAATTCATTTCTCTTAATGATATCTTGTACTTTATGAATAATCGTCTCATCTTCTATATTTATAAGGCGCTCTAATATTGTACTCTCTATTTCATCTTTGTTTTTCAAACTCTTTAAGTGCCTGATATTATCTATTTTAGATTCTAAATTTTCTTTTTGTTTCACCAAAAGATCTTCTTGTAGTGATAATAAATTTGAAATGTCATGCTCACTTTGAATGATTAACTTTATGTCATCTAAACTAAAATCTACCTTTTTTAGAGCGATAATTATTTCAAGTTTCAATATATCACTCATATAATACGCCCTGTGATCATTAGAAAGTCGTGTTGCGGATAATAAGCCAATTTCATCATAGTATCTTAAAGTTCTGATTGTTTGTCCTGTAAAATTCGCAACGTCTGATATAGAATATCTCATTTAATACTTGCACCTCACCTTACGTAACCCAGTACTGTAATTATAAGGAGGATGTAATAATGAAATCAACAGTTTATAAATATATGGATCAGAGTAAAGCGTTCAGGATTTTTGTTATAAAAGAAGATAAAAATACAATTGAAAGTGATGTAATCGGACTGAGTTCTTTTGCGTCTATACTACTCAGTCAGGAAGAAAGAATTTCTTTTTATTTTAAAGATATCAACAATGAAAAAATACTTACAACAGATATATACTCAAATCATAATTTCACATACAAGATTTATAATGATACAAAATGTGATGGATTATTGTTTGTAACAAAGAGCAAACTGAAGAATTTTGGTGCATCATATAACTCCATTTTAGAATACCAATCATTAAACTTGATTGATAATTTTGAGAGTTATTATAGACAAAGTGAACAATTAGAAGTATCAATTTTTCGAATCTCAAATCATCTGATTATGATTCAACCACTCCCTTTTTATAATGAAGACGACTATAAGACATTGAAAAGTTTATTCTATAAACATTTAGAGTCATCGCTAAACACTTTAATTTTTACTGAGAAAATCAATGTAAATTTTGAAGAAACAGTATAGTCTGACATTTACTTTTCAAGAGTAGAGATGAAGAGGTTAAATTTTTAATAGCTAGAGAATAATGCTAAGTTGTTACTAATGAGAACTGGTAGGGAATGAGAATAATGTCTAATGAATATGTGCTTACTTGTCCATGACAGTCGATGGATTTATAGCTGATGAAAGTCAGAGTGTTGATTTTTTACACGAAGTAGATGGTCAAGGTGATAATGGATTTTCTGATCTTTATGATGATGTAGATTTAGTTGTAATGGGATGAAATACCCTCAGATGGTTGCTAGACAATGGTGTGCATGAAAATCCTTATGCAAATAAAAAAGTAATCGTCATTAGCTTTAAACCAGTAAAGACAGAATTGAAGGATGTATCGCTATAATTAGTGCGTGGGCAATGGAAGGTTTCTCTCGCCCGAAGGAAGAAATCATTGCAATAATCAGTAAGCTAGATAGACAGTTTAATATAAATGCTAAGTAATAACTCAAAAATTAACAAAATTAAAGATGTACCAATTCATGATTTATAGAAGTCGATAAATACGAAATAAAATCAGGAAGGATGAACAAACAATGATTCAACCTTATATTTGTAAGACTTGTGGTGTTCAATATAGTAAATCAGAAAACCCGCCTGAAAATTGTATTATTTGTGAGGATGAAAGACAATATGTTCCACCAAAGGGTCACACATGGACAACGCTTGACGCATTGCAATCAAGTGATGAATACACCAATAATATAGAAAACAAAGAAGAATGCATATATTCCATAACAACTAAACCATCATTTGCAATTGGTCAAACAGCATACCTAGTACAGGGGAATAACTTTAATATGCTTTGGGACTGCATCACTTATATTGATGATAAGACGATAAAAACCATTAATGAGTTAGGTGGTATAGATGCTATCGCACTATCACATCCACATTACTACTCGACTCAAGTTGAGTGGGCAGAAACTTTTGATGCACCAATTTATATTCATGAAGATGACAAAGAGTGGGTAACGAGACCAAGTAAAAAAATTGTATACTGGTCTGGTGATGTCTTGAAACTTTCTGATGAGTTTTTCCTATATCGTTTAGGTGGACACTTTAAAGGTGGCGCTGTCTTGAATTGGACAAATGGAAATAATGAAAAAGGCATACTATTTTCAGGAGATATTATTCATTCCGTAGCAGCTGAAGGTTGGGTGACTTTTATGTACAGTTATCCGAATATGATTCCATTACCAGCACATACTGTTCAAGAAATGGCTAGAAAAGTTGAGCAAATAAAATTTGATCGAATCTATGTTGCATTTAATAATTCGATAAATGAGAATGCTAAAGAAATAGTCCGAAAGTCAGCCAAACGTTATGTACAAGCCGTTGAAGGTGAGTTGTTTGATACCTGATGCTTATATACGAAGGGGCTGGGACATAAGTCCACCTCAAAAGTAAAGAGGTACTGGTTCTTAAAAGGAGAAACCACTCCCTTTTTTCCTCAAGATATATTAAGGGTTAAAAAGAGAAATATTTGATAAGCTCCTAACAATTTCTACATCCATGTCAGTTGCAGAAATAAATAACCGCCAAAAAATGTATCACAAGTGATATCTTCTTTATCACTTAATAACAGTAAATGTACCAGTGAAAGACAGACCATTTACCATTTCACAGTTTCTGGATAATCATAACTATGAATTCGTTGATATTAGTACCGAGAATGTTATACTTATTGTACAAATTTAAGTGATTTCAATAAAAATATTATGCAACAAACGAGCCATATTGTTGCATAATATATTTGTTCAAATAACTAAATTAAAAAGCCAGTTTCCTTTCAAAAAAGGTGTTTTAACGGTAGATGGAGAAATATTTATATATGGATCATTATTAGACTTTTTGAGGAGAGGGTTAAAAATGGGGAAAAGTTGTTGGCTTTGAATTAAGTAGTCAGGAACCAGAAAAAGCAACAAAGTTTTACTCCAACGTTTTTGGATGAAAAATTTCTGAACCATAATGGGATTATTGGGCTGTTACTACGGATAAGGATAGTGAGAAGTCTGAAATCAAAGGTGGTATACGTAAAGGACCAAATGATTATCTTCATAGAACGCGCATTCAAATAGAGGTTGATTCCATAGATGATGCTATTTCCAAATCAAAGGACAATGGTGCGATGGTAATTAGAGATAAGATGGAGTTTGATGAATTTTTCCTTGCCTACTTAGTTGATCCAACTGGTATTGGCATTGGTCTTATTCAAAAAAAATAAAAGGGAAGAATTTTACATTAAATATCCGGAATATCTCCTGAATATTTAATAAGTGCAATAATTTAAAGAGGTGTTTTTTATGGATAATCCAATATTAAAAGAAATCGGAACAGTATTTATCCCGGTAAGCAACATAGATAAAGCGAGAGATTGGTACTGTGATATATTAGGGTTAAAAACTGATGGAGAAATTCAGTTTGGTCATCTTTACTTAATACCTATGGAAGGTACAGGGATTGTGTTAGACAGCAAGATTTATTCAGAGGATAAAATATTTAAAACACCTGCATTCCACTTCAATACAAAAAACATTGAAGAAGCATTTCATTTTATGAGTAATAAGGGTGTTAATTTGATTACCGAAATTGAACATAATCATTATTTAAATTTCAAAGACCCTGATGGAAATATTTTAATGATCTGCAAGTGCTAATATTAAGCAAACGGGCGCGTTCGCTTAATATTAAAAAGTCTAATTCCTCAATGAAGTAAAAATAAATAGAATGTTTAATATTGTATTCAACTAACATCTATTCTGGTTCAAATTGGTTCAAGTACTATCAGTTCCATTCAATTTTAATCAATTTTTATCCATTTTTTAAATCATAGAAGTATTGATACAGCTGAATTGTTCTTGATTGAGTATAAATGGATTTCATATTGATATTTCTCAAAACGTTAATATATACATATATATTGAAACACTCCTTGGAAAAATCCAGGGAGTGTTTTTTTATATGTTTTTTCTTTACTGCTTTCGTACAGGAAGCCAAATTTCACTGTAAGCATAATCTTACTTATTCTCGTCCTTTTTATTAAAAGAGAAAGTTGGGGCATTAATTACTTCATAATCGAAAGTGGGAAGCCATTCTGAATATGTTTTTGCCATTGTTTCTTGTAGCGTATATGGAAATGGTCCTTAAAAGATATGGGAAGTAACCTATATGGCAAACGGTGTCGTTGGTATTATGAGTTACTGGTTGAGAAATTCTATGGAAGGTTAGTAACGAAGATGAGTTTATCGTTTACAGAGATATTTTTATATTCAATAGGGGAAGTTTGAATCTTAGAGTATGAGAGTGATTATTGAAAAATAGATATAAATCAAAAAAGGCGACCATCATTGGTCGTCTTTTTTGATTTTTCTGTTATTTCTTCTTTCTCTTCTTCAACTGATCCATTTTGTTACCAATTCTCTCACTGCGCGCTTTGGTTTCTTCTTCATTAATCGTGATAGATTTAATATCATCACCATCAAATTTAACTTCTAACCATGTACCTTCTTCAGCTCCTTCAGGGAGGTCACCGACAGGTATTACTTTTTCCTCGCCATCACCATTTAAAATCAAGACGGCATGTTTTTTATCTTCAACACGGTCTATTACAGCTTTCATAAAAACACCTCCTTTAGTCAAAACAGATTATTCCTTGGTCTTCTATTTCTTGTGCGAGTACATTACCAATACCCTTAACTCGGGTTAAATCACTATAAGAACTAAAATTTCTAATCTCTCTGGCAGCAACAATCAGAACAGCTCTTTCTTCGGCAATTTGATGAATTCTTTGTAAGTCTAGGAGAGATGCTGAATTGATGGCAACCTGCCAAGTTTCACATGATGCGGGTGTTTCAAATACATCTTCAACATCTTCATCACTTGTACTCACAACCTCTTCAATCTCAGGATCCGGTGCTTCTTCTGAAGCGGATGTTGGTGCTGAATCTTCAATCGTATGTATTTCGTAAGTCAGGCCATCAGTTGTAACAATAACATGGCCGTGTATGTCCGTACCGTAAATGTCACTACCTACAGATTCTATTCGAGATAATGCACTAGCGTGTGGGTGTCCATAACTGTTATCTATACCAGCCATATAAACAGCGACATCAGGATTTACTTGATCTAAAAAAGAAGCGGTGCTCGATGTATCAGAACCATGGTGCCCGATTTTTAATATATCCGCACTTAAATCATACCCGCTGTTCACCATTTCAAATTCAGCTGCAGATTCTGCATCACCTGTAAATAAAAAGCTGACTTCCCCAAAATCGACTTTCAGTACAATCGAATCGTTATTCAAATCACCAGACAATGATGTTGGATGAAGTACAGTAATCAGAGCATCACCAAGTTCGTATGTATCACCTGCGCGAGGTTCGTCATAGTATGCGTCACTATCTAAAATAGCATCAATTGCACGTTCGAAAGTCTGCGTATCATGCTGATGACCATTCATCCAGACTTCCTCTACGTCTATGTTGTACATCAGCGTGTCTAACTGGCCAATGTGATCAGCGTGAGGATGCGTAACGACAGCGAGATTTAGTGCATCTATTCCATGTTCTTTGAGATACGGAACAACTTCGTCACCACGATAATCACCAGTGTCAATCACTGCAGCATAATTACCGGTTTCAATAAGAATAGCATCCCCTTGACCAACGTCAATAAAATGCACGATAAGTTTGCCTTCAGTGTCAGTGCTTGATAATACTTCTTCAGTTGTTTTTAGTTCTTCTTCTGTTCCCTCATTGTCTCCCTGGATGTCAGTTATGATTTCAAAATCATTGCATCCGACAAGTAAAAAGGTAGATAAGAAAAGTCCCAGAAAAAGTTTCATAGTATCACCACTTATGAATTGGAAATTTCTAGTATTATTAATTATACCTGAGCAGAGAAGTGAGAGCAATTTCGTTAAGTACAATTCGAAATTGATATGGATTATACGAAAACCTCCCAATGTATAATGGGAGGGCTCATTACTATAGTATTCAATTTTAATTTACAAATATTTTGTAAAATAAGTAAACTCTCCCAGCATTGGTGAGAATTGAATTATGTGATAAAATACGAGTAATAATCTAGGAAATGTAAAATATTGGAGTGTGATTTTTATGGAAAGGTTAAATAGAAAAGAAACTAACATTATTTTACATAGCGAAGAAGTTAGTAAATATCCTGAGTTGTTAATATTCATGGGTCAATTTAGAGATAAAGGAATCAAAAAAAATGATATTAGTTCTGCGGATGAAAAATCTAAAGAATATATATCAGAATTTGGTGGAGCAATCTTGAATAATGCGAGACATGAATACAACTTTACTAATGAGGTGAAATCTGATCGAGATGACTATCAATGTCAATTGTGTAATCAAAAAAATCTAAAATCACTGTATTTAATAGAAAACATGAAAAATGAATCGAAGTTTTGGGTAGGATCAAGTTGTATTAAAGAGTTTGGCTTCGAAAAAAAGACTACAGATTTAGTAAATGTTGCATTAGAAATGAAATTTAACAAAGAATTTCCACAATATAATAAATTGTTAAATATAGAACGTCATCCTATAGTGATTCCAAATACATTGATATCTAGGCTTAAGAAAACTCAGGAATTACTTAAACAAGGTAAAAAGGAATTCATCAAGAGTAAAGGCAAGAATATGGAAAATTGCTTAATAAATGAATCAAAGATTGAGAATATTAAAAAAGAAATACAAGAGTATGTAGAAAAGAATATAAATAATGATTGGGTAGTGAATACGGAAGTAATCGAATGGTATGAGTTATTAGATAAGAAAACAAAACTGAAAAGGAGTATAGGAAAGATAATAGCTCGATTGAAAGAGGATGGTCACTTTAAGAGTGACGAGCTACATCCAATTACTGAAAAGAATCATAGGTTTAAGATAAGAGAAAAGTTTAGAAGACTTTCGAATAGCAATGAGTATAATTTTATATTAGATGATTCCAACAACATGTATGTAAGATCAAAAGTTAAAAGAATTGTATTTGATATAGATGAAACTGCTTTATATGCACTATACGCAGACAAGATATATTCTAATGAAAAATTTGAAATAGAATCAGAATTATTAAAAATTATAGAGATAAATAAGAGTATTGATAATTTAGAAAAATTCTTCAAAGAATGTAAAGGAGCGTATCATATAGAATCCTTTATTGTTTCTGATAATAAATTATTTGTCGATGCAGATGAAAATTATCTATATGAATTAGACTTAAAAAAAACTTTAAGTGTTATGAAATCGACTAATAGCATAATAAGTTTTAGAAATAGTAATAAAACATCAAAAAAATTTAAAAAAGATAAGTTTAATGATTATGTAGACTCGCTTAATACCTATAGAAGCAGAATTATAATAAATAAACAGAAAGGAATTAAGTATGGTAAAGCATAAGTTAATCATGTAGATTGATTGTGTTCACAAGGTACTGTAACTTCCTTTGATTAATCAGAAGGATAATAATATCTCAATAAGAGTCTGTTAATACTTTGTTGTTAGAAAGGAAGTGATACACACATGGTAGAGTTGATAAAATCAATTGAGATTTCAGAGTGGATACAAATAACATCTATATTAGCAGCAACAACGATATCGGTTGTTTCAATCATAATTGCCACTAAATCCTTACGACTTACAAGGAAATCAATTGAAGATGCGAATAAACCTTATATAAGTTGTTATGTAGAAATTATAGAAGTCGCACATTTTCAAAAATATTTTGTTATTAAGAATTTTGGTAAAACACCAGCAACAATAATAGATATCATATTTGATAAAGAAATTACGGGATTGGGCAGACAAGGAAAAGTAGATTCTATTAAAAATGCATTACTTGTACCAAATCAAAAATTTATAACATCAGTTGATGTAACTGAAAAAGAAAACTTCACTGTAAAAATTATTTATAAAGATATGAATAATCGAATAGATGAAAAATTATTTAACTTAAATTTAGATTTTACGTCGGATTTAAGATATAATGAGTCATCCAATAAAGAATTAACTAAAGATACAAATGCATTAAGAAACGCATTACATCAATTTACAAAAAGAGGAATATAAAGTGAACACACACTTAAATAAACATTGTTAAAGTGAATCGTCTACACTTGATTGGACAACTCCTATGAGGGAGGTTATTGTTAAATCAAAGAAAGTAGGCGATTTTTTTATGACAAGAACAAGAAGAACATTTACCCCAGAGTTTAAACTACAGATGGTGCGATTATTTGAAAGCGGTAAACCCAAATCTGAAATTTTACGTGAGTATGATCTACCCCCCTCATCATTGGATAAGTGGGTCAAAAATCATCAGTCGACAGGTTCTTCCAATCATTTAGATAACTTAACAGATGAAGAAAGAGAAATGAGACAACTTAGAAAAGAAAACCAACAACTTAAGATGGAAAATGACATTTTAAAGTAAGCAGCGCTGATCATGGGACAAAAATAGATGTCATTCGAGAGAATACCGATAAATATTCAGTATCAGCAATGTGTAAAGTCCTACAAATCCCAAGAACTACCTATTATTATGAATTGAATAAACAGACTGTTGGTGATTCAGAGGATGTCATCAGCCATAAAGTCGTTGAGATATTTAATACGAATCGTCATTGTTTTGGCACACGTAGAATCCAACATGAGTTAAATAAAATTGGATTCAAAGTCTCTAGAGGACGCATCGGTCGGATTATGAAAACAGAAAGATTGGTATCGTCCTACACTTCACTGAAATATAGACCGCATCCCTCACAATCCAATGAACGGAATATCATGAATAGACTAAGTAGAAATTTCATTAGACAGGCACCGATGGAGGTGCTCGTCAGTGATTTAACCTATGTAAAAGTGTCAGGAAAGTGGCATTACATATGTGTATTTATTGACCTGTTTAATCGTGAGATTGTTGGGCATAGTGCCGGTCCAAATAAAGATAGCCATCTTGTGTCAGCAGCACTGAGTACCATTAAACATGATTTAAGACAGGTTCAAATGTTCCATACAGACCGTGGAAAAGCGTTTGATAATCATTTGATTGATGATGTACTTGACACATTTGGTATCAAAAGATCACTGAGCGTGAAAGGGTGCCCCTATGACAATGCGGTTGCTGAAACGACATTTAAGGCACTGAAAACTGAATTCATTAGACAGTATCATTTTATATCTCTACAACAGTTGGAAATTGAACTATTTGACTATGTGAATTGGTACAACAATATTAGACCACATGGTGCACTCGGTTATATGACACCGAAGGAGTATAAGGAAGCACTCTATAAAAACTGTCTAGAAAACTGTTGACATACCATCTTCTTGGCATAATAAACTCCTCATTTTCTCTTAACTTAATGTCCAGTTTATTGTACCAAGTCCAAAGTTTTCACTTTTTCAAGTGTCTACTAAAGGGGGAGCATATCAATTGGATAGGGAACACACCTTTTTTGAATTAATAATGAAAATTATATGTCAGTATTTGAAGTGTTTTCAATCAGAAACAATTATTATATGAAAGTTCTAATAAGAAACTATAAAGTAGAAAAAGTTTTGTTATCAAGAACGATAATGTGGGTATCTTATTTGATCTCCAGAAAGTATATAGATATTAACAAAAGATTTAGCATAAATATAGCCATCATGAAATTTCTATTATCTTCTTAAGATAAATATGGGATAATACTATAAATATAATCTTTTTGGAGGTACGGTATGGAAACTCAAGAAGAATACATAATAAATAGCTTTGATAATTTGATTAAACAGATTAATGAAGTTGGTGGTGAGGTTCAACGTGAAAGAGGAACGTTATTCGAGAAACTAGTTCTAACTTATTTAAAAAATGAACCCACTTATAAACGTCTATATAAGAATGTTTGGGAACTAAGAGATGTCCCAGTAGAATTTGGTATTCCTAAACAAGATAGAGGAGTTGACCTTGTTGCTGAGCAATCCAACGGTGAGATAATTGCTATTCAAGCTAAGTTCTACAAATCAAAAATAGGTAAAAATGAAATTAATTCATTTGTAGCTGAGACGGGAGCCAAATATTACGATGGTGGTTTAATTATTTCAACTGTTGATGATTGGAATAAGAATGCTAGAGATACTATTGAAAACAACCATAAAATTATAGAAATTATTGGTCTGTCTGATCTAAGAAATTCTCAAATCAATTGGTCTGAATTTAGTTTTGAACGTCCAGAAGTTGTTTCAGTCAAAAGTCCTAAAGAATTACGTTTCTATCAAAAGACGGCGTTAGAGCTCGCAATGAAACATTTTGAAACGAAAGATCGTGGTCAATTGATCATGGCACCAGGTACAGGTAAAACTTTTACAAGTTTAAAAATAGCAGAATCTCTAGCAAAAAAAGAAAATAAGCAATTTAATGTGCTTTATTTAGTGCCAAGTATTCAACTTCTTACTCAGACTTTACGCGGCTGGAATAATGATACTGAATTAGAGATTACAAGCATGGCGGTAACTTCTGATAGAGATGCTTCAAGAGGCACTGATGGTAGTGAAGATATTAAAGCAACAGACATCGGATACCCTGCAACCACATCTAAAGAGAAACTCCTCCAAAACTGGGATGATGTTGTTAAATCTCAGCAAGAGACTGATATGATGGTCGTTTTCAGTACATATCAAAGTATAGAAGTAATTGGAAAAGCACAAAAAGAAGGATTTCCAGAATTTGATTTAATTATATCGGACGAGGCACATAGAACAACAGGTGCTCACGAGGCGAGCAAAGATGCAAGCGCATTCACAAAAGTTCATGATAACGAGAATATACTTGGTAAATTACGTCTTTATCAAACGGCTACGCCGAAGATTTATGGAGATAATGCTAAAAAGAATGCTAAAGAAAAAAGTATTCTAATTTCTTCAATGGATGATGAGTCAAAGTATGGTGAAGTTATATATCGAATGGGGTTCGGTCAAGCGGTTTCCCACGACATCTTAACTGACTACAAGGTGATGGTATTAGCTGTAGATGAAACAGCTATTCAAAAAGACATGCAGCGAACATTAGCAGATCCAGAAAATGGACTTAATATCGATGATGTCGGTCGTATCGTAGGAATATGGAATGGTATGATGCGAAGAAATGGTTACAAGAATCCCATAAAGAATAGTCCTTATGACGGAGCACCATTGGAAAGAGCAATTGCTTTCACAAGAACAATTGAAGACTCGAAGAAAGTCTCACAACAGTTCGAGCAAGTGGTTAATGAATATATTGGCTCAGATTTAGAAGATAATTCAGTTCGACTTTCAATGCGACATGCAGATGGAACTATGAATGCTTTACAAAAAGGTGAAGTTCTTGATTGGCTGGCGGATCCGAATAAACCTTCAGATGAGGCAAGGATTGTATCCAATGTACGTTTCTTAACTGAGGGTATAGATGTTCCTACATTAGATGCTGTTATCTTCCTAGCGGCCAAAAAATCACAGGTAGATATTGTACAAGCAGTAGGGCGAATAATGCGGAAATCGGAAAAGAAGGATTATGGTTATATAATTTTGCCGGTTGTCATACCTTCCGGAGAAACACCAGAAACTGTATTAGACAATAATAAGAACTACGAAGTAGTGTGGCAAATAATAAACGCTTTACGTTCAGTAGACGAGCGCTTTGAAGCTATGGTTGATAAATTAAATATCGCTAAACCAAAGCAATTAAAAGTTATTGGTGTTGGTGGTGCTCCAAAAAAAGAGAATGATTTAGATAATAAGGATAACAAAACTGGAAAACGACTTGAACAGGGCCAACTTGAATTTGAATGGGATAAATTTGAAGCTGCTATTTATGGAAAAATAGTTCAAAAAGTTGGGAATCGCAAATATTTAGAGAACTGGTCTTCGGATGTTGCCAAAATCGCTCAACGTCAAATTAGTTGGATTAAGGCTAGGATAGAAGATAAAAATAGTCCAATTTCTATAGAGTTTAAAAAGTTCTTATCTTCTCTCCAATATAATATAAATGATAGTATTGATGAAAATCAGGCAGCAGAAATGTTATCTCAACATTTAATTACAAAACCCATATTTGAAGCATTATTTAGCGAATACAGTTTTATAAATAATAATCCTGTTTCTATGGCAATGGAGAACATAGTAGGTGAATTAGAATATGCTGGATTTGCAAAGGAGCAAGAGAGCCTTGCCCCTTTATATGAATCAGTAAAAATGAGAGCTGAGGGAGTTGAGAGAGCAGAAGATAAGCAAAAAATAATAATTACACTTTATGATAAATTCTTTAGCACAGCATTTAAATCGACTACGGAAAGACTAGGGATTGTCTTTACACCTATAGAGGTTGTAGATTTTATTGTGAAGTCTGTAGATGATGTTTTAATAAAACACTTCGGTAAATCATTATCTAGTAAAGATGTACACATTTTTGATCCTTTTACGGGAACGGGTACTTTTATTGTACAAACTTTACAGTACTTAAAAGTATTGATGGATAAAGACGAAATTACTTTAGCAGATATTTCGCGTAAATATATGCAAGAATTACATGCTAATGAAATTATTTTACTAAGCTATTACATTGCAGCAATTAATATTGAATCTACATTTGTAGGGATAAATGACCAAGATTACGTGCCTTTTGAGGGAATAGTATTAACGGATACATTTGAAAGTACAGAAATAGAAAACACATTAAATGATACCTATTTTGGTACAAATGATGATCGTTTGAAACGGCAACAGAAAGTACCAATAACTGCTATAATTGGTAATCCTCCATATTCTGTTGGACAGACTAGTGCAAATGATGATAATGCAAACATTAAATATCATAATTTAGATAAGCGAATTGGAAACACATATGTAAAAGAATCTAATGCTAATTTAAAGCGAAATCTGTATGATGACTTTATTCGTGCTTTCCGTTGGTCTAGTGATAGACTCAATGAAAAAGGTGTAATAGGATTCGTTACAAATGGTAGTTGGATTGATAATAAAAGTACAGACGGATTAAGAAAATTATTCTATGAGGAATTCAATTATATATATATCTTCAATTTACGGGGAGATCAAAGAACAGCAGGTGAAATATCCCGTAGAGAAGGTGGGAAAATATTTGGTTCTGGTAGTAGAGCTTCGATAGCTATTTCAATATTTGTAAAAGATGGTAGTAATAAACACGAAATCTACTATAAAGATATTGGTGATTATTTATCTAGAGATGAAAAACTAAAAATACTTAACGATTCCAAAAGTATAGGTAATATTGTATGGGATAGGATTAAGCCTGATTTAAATAATGAATGGATTAACCAAAGAGATAAGACATATCAATCTTTTTACTCAATGTCGGAGGAAATCTTTCGAGATAAAATGATTGGTATTAATACTAGTAGAGATGCTTGGATTGTGGGATATAGCAAGCATTATGTATTGAAGAATATCAATCGAATGATAGATAACTATAACAACCAAGTGCTCAAATTTGGAGGTCAATTGGATAAGCGTGATTTGAACAGTGAGAATATTAAATGGAGTGCAGGATTAACTAAGTTATTTGAAAAACAGGTTAAAATAGATTTTGATGAAAAATATATAGAGCAAATAATATATCGTCCATTTACAATGAAATGGTTATATTACTCTGAAAAATTAGTAGAACGTCCAGGAAGATGGAAGAATCTTAAGAGACCATTTAAAGCAATATATGTAACTGGCCCAGGTGCAAGCCGCGAGTTTTCTGCACTTGTTGTTAATTATATGCCTAATCTTCACTTTATGGATTCAGGGCAAGGTTTTTATCTTGGTTATTATGATACAGACAATGATTTATTTCAAGATGATAATGAAAACATTAATGAATTATTTGTTAATAAAATCAGCTTAAACAAAGAAGAAGTCTTCTACTATGTCTATTCAGTTTTACATTCAAATGATTATAAAAATAAATATGCAAATGATTTACAAAAATCTCTGCCAAAAATTCCAATATTGAAAAATAAGCAGGAGTATATTGAGATTGGTCGTAAACTTTCTGATCTTCATTTAAACTATGAGCATCAACCTCACTGGGAAGGTGTTAAAGTTATATTTTCAACAGAAAATCCCAGTTATAAAGTAAAGAAGATGAAACATCCCAAGAAGGATGTTTTAGATACAATTATTTTTAATGAAGATATCACTATTAAAAACATTCCAGAGGAAGCATACCAGTATGTAGTAAATGGTCGGCCAGCAATTGAATGGATAATTGATCAGTATCAAGTAAAAACTGATAAGAAGTCAGGTATAACGGATGATCCCAATGAGTTTAGTGAAGACCCAAAATATATTTTGAATTTATTGTTGTCAATTATTTCTGTGAGTATGAAAACGTTGGAGTTAATAGATGAATTTCCTGAATTCAAAGTTATTGAGTAATTTTTCTTGTTTTATGAATTAAATGTAGAAGGGAAGGGGGACTAAATAATGTCAATAACTAAATTTTTACTAAAAGAAGGCTATTTTAGTGATTCTCTTCCTCCAATTTTTAGCAGTGAAGAACTTTCCCTTAAGGAAAGTAATATTAACGTTTCAAAAGATTACTTGTCAAAAAATGGTTCTAATAAGCGAAGTAAGTTAATTAATTTTTCAATACCTAAAAATTCAAGTTTTAGGAGAACATTAAGTATAGTTCATCCGTTGCATTACATTAAATTTGCTAATCTAATAGATGAACAATGGGAAAATATTTCCAAACATTTTGAGAAGTCCTCAGTCTCATTGACAAAAATCATAAAGAATAATAGTAAACTGGAACGAGAACATGGTTTCGAAGCAATGAGATATAAACAAATAGAAAATTTGTCTTTAAATAGATTTATATTAAAAATTGATATTAATAGATATTATCCAAGTATATATACGCATAGTATTCCATGGGCATTACATGGAAAGAAATATTCTAAATTAAATATAAGTGAAGAAAATTTAGGTAATAATCTAGATACATTAACTAGAAACATGCAAGATGGCCAAACAATAGGCATACCGATTGGACCTTTCTCCTCTGACATTATTCAAGAAATTATTGGTACTGCTATTGATGAAGATTTTTCAAAAAAAATGGAGTATAAAGTTCCAGGTTATCGGTATACAGACGATATGGAGTATTATTTTAAAAACTTAAATGAAGCAAATAATGCACTATCAGTAATGAATAATGTTCTAAAGAATTATGAACTGGATTTGAATAGTGAGAAAACTGTAATAGAAAAAATCCCAATGGTATTAGAAAAAGAATGGATAAGATCCTTAAAAAATTTTAGATTTAATAAAAACTATTCTAAAAAGAATGTTAGAAAAGAAAAAGAACTGCTAATTGAGTATTTTAATTCAATATTCAATTTTTATCAGAAATATAATGATAAAGGTATAGGTAAGTACGGACTAAAAGTGATAAGAAATTATATACTTTACCCAGAGAATTGGAAAATATTTCAATCATTAATGCTTAAATTATCATTAATAGACTCTACTGTTTTACCGTTAGTACATGAAATAATTGAGGCATATCACTATAAAGGTTTTCCAATAAATCTTGATGAATATACAAAGTATGTGCACTTAATTATAGAAGAAAATGTAGGATTAAGAAATGATTATGAAATTTTATGGAGTCTCTACGGAGCATTAAACTTGGGTATTAAATTAAATAAGGATGCAACATTAAAATTAACCAAATATGAAAACTGTTTAGTTTGTATAATGGTCCTACTATTATACGATAAGGATCTTCTGTATGGTTCTCCAAAATTTGAAGAATATAAGGAATTTATTTCAAATGAAACACTCTATGATGAATATTGGTTACTTAAATATGAATGTTGTACTAACGGGTGGTTAGAACAAGATAGTCTTTCAGTAAGTTCTGACAAGTTTTTTAATCAGTTATACCATAATGAAATTTCGTTCATAAACTTAAACAGGGATTCTGTTAAAGTTAAAGTAATCAATTTACTAACAGGTTTGTACTTTAAAGAAGATAAAGAATCAAACAAACCGATTAAAGAATTTTTGAATGATCATAGCATAGAACTAAAAGAAGAAATAATAAATAAACTAGAAGCATCTATAAAAATAACGATGATACAGAAACTAGAAAATCAAGATATCGAGGGAAAAAACTCTAAAGTCACTGAGCACAGATTTAAGGATGTGATTTATAGTAGTAATATTGAGGATGAATGGCTTAATAAGTTTATTAGTAGTAATTCTAAACAAAAATATATTAACGTTGATGTTAATGATGAGTATATTTAATGAGATAAATGTACAGTAGAAATTAACTAGCTCTGTTCGAATTTAATGAAAATAAGAATGCTAGGATAAATAATTAATTATATCAGATATAATTTACCTCATATTTGGATTAATAATCCCCATGTTTCTATAATTAAATAACATTCTGTAAAAATATCAATCATTTATTAAGTTATTTTTATGTACAAACAAGTAACCTCCCCAAATTATTTTGGAGAGGTTTCTCATTTCTTGCATACGGCGTCCCGATAATACCACAGAAACGCGATTGCCTGAGCCAGGCAAATCGCGTTTCTCTGAGCCACTCTAGTCGGTGGTAGTTGAGCCACCCTTCATCCTTAAAGAATCACCTGATATATGGAGATGATAAGAGTTTGATATGGCACGATCTAGTATGGCATCGGCAATTGCGCCACCGCCTAATTTTTTATGCCATTCTCCTGTTTCCATTTGAGAAGATATAATCAATGAACGATTACGACTTCTCAATTCAAAAACTTCCATTAAGTACTTCTGTTCATCTTGTGTGGTTGGGGTTAATAGGAAATCATCAATCACTAAGACATCCAACTTCATTATTTTTTTAAAATAATTTTCGAGCTTATCTTCTAAGTCTGCCTGAACCATTTCTGTAAGTAAATCGTACATTCTCATATATCGAGCAGTATAGCCTTCCTCTATGACATAACGGCATAATGCATTAGTAATATACGACTTTCCAGTACCAGTGGCCCCTTGTATAACCACATTCCGATGATTCGTTATAAATTGACATGTTTTCAGTTGGTCTATCGTATCTTTGTTTATTTTCCGGCTCGGAGAATAATCAATGTCTTGGATGTGTGCTTGAGGTTGAGAGAGCTTCGCTTGTTTTAAATAACGTTGGATTGTGTTATGTCGTCTTGACTGATATTCATCATTCACTATTTCTTCAAGAATTTCTAAGGTTGTACGCTGAGAAGTAAGCGGATCGCTGTATAAATCAACCAACCGATCAGCCATAATAGGTAGTCGCATCTTTCTTAGATGTTGAGTTAATTCATTAACTCTTGCGGTTGAATTTGTCATAGTAATCAGCTCCTCTCAGATAAGATTGTTCCTTTTGATTAGACGTGTTAAAATCTGATTGCGTGATGGAACTTTCTATGAGTTGTCTGATTAATTTATAATTAGGATGACTGGATCGTTCCAGGGCATAATGGCAGGCTTTATCTAATCTTTGGTCGGAATAGGTGTCTGCCATTTTTAATATCGCATGTACGCTTCTGTAGTACTGTTGTTCTGGTCCTTGATTAAACATTTTGGAGATAACCATGTGCACATTTGGACCAACGCGTCTGGCCCATTTTAAATATCTTGTACTGTTCCATTTCCCAAAATCTTTACTATCTTCGGGTAGATGTGACGCCTCTGTAGAATATGCCCCAGGTGGTTTATTGACAGTAGAATGTTCACATAATAGATTTTGATTATGATAGATTTTAATGGCTGTTGAATAAATTTTAAGTGTTACTTGTTCACCAATATATTGGAAAGGCACAGAATAGTAGTGTTTATTGAATGTGATGTGACTATTCGTATAGACTTTCGCTTCTTTAAATTCACAGAGTTCATATGGGTAAGGTGGTAATGCTTTGAGTGTTTCTTGTTCCAACTCTTGAAACATTTGAAGTCGTGTACCAACCTTTTTCTGAAAAGGTTTGGCATTAAAATCATTTAGAATCTTTAAAAGATATTGATTATATTCATCGATACTAAAGCACTGGTAATTGCGCATACGACCAATAATATGTGTTGTTAGATGTTTGACATGATTTTCAACCGCCGCCTTGTCTTTTGGCCGCGCGACCCTCGTCGGGACAACAACCGTTTGATAATGATTCGCCATATCTTCATACGTCTGATTTAATAACAGTTGTGATTTTGTATGTTTAGTAACGCCCGTTTTTAAGTTGTCTGGTGTTAAAAGTGTTGGTACGCCCTGGAAATACTCAAACATTTTGATATGGGCATTAATCCATCGTGGCATCTTTTGGTCTATACAAGCTAAGGCATATGTGTAACCACTAAAAGGTAATGTGGCAATAAATAAATCGCCTGTAATGATTTCTCCCGTCATGGGATCAACCCATTGCGGGCGTTTGCCTACCCAGTCTACTTGGACTTGATAGCCTGCTTTATGATGGAGTACATGGCTAAAACTATTTTTATGTAAATAGTCATTAAAGTACTTTTTGAACTGAGTTAATTTATAATATATCTTATTATTTAATCGACATTCCTGAGCATACTCCTCCCAGAGTAATTGCATTGTAACACCTTGTTTAACAAGTTCTTTTGATAACATTTTATAATCCGGTTTGACATAATAAGAGACGGATTGATCTTTCTTATCTATACTCACATCAAATATTTTCTCTATTTCTTTCACTGACCATAAGTTAATTTCTTCATAAGACACCTCCTTTTCTTGTGCAATTTTGATAGTCCTAGCGACGGTATTTCGACCAGAAGAAACAATTTTAGTTATTTCTCTCTGACTGAATCCTGCTTCGTGCAACCGAATCATTTCTACATAATTGGGCATTCATGCCACCTCCGTTATATTTTGTGAGAATTACTCACGAGTAAGTTATAACACGAGGGCAAAAAAAGAACCACAAAGTGGTTCAAGCATAGCGATTTAGGTGGCTCAGCTAACTCCGATTTAGGTGGTTCAATGAACTCCGACGAGGTGGCTCTCTAAGACCGTCGTATCCA
>NZ_FOIT01000001.1:0-18105 GCF_900110815.1 Aliicoccus persicus
ATCCCTGATCCGTATGAATAATTAAGCCTGGGGCTGGTTGTTCCTTGCCAACAGCCTGATTTAAAGCATCAATAACGAGCTGATCTTTCATACGTGTATCCATAGACCAACCCACAATTTTACGAGTAAATACATCTATGTAAACAGCTAAGTATAGAAAACGTTCTGAAACTTTAATATAAGTAATATCTCCTAGCCATATGATGTTCTTTCGTGTTGCTAAAAATGTTTGATTAACTAGATTAGGATGCGTCAGTGATGGTCTTTTATGATTTCTATATTTATACTTGTATCTACTTCCTTTGGCATACAGAGCCATTTCATGAAGCAAACGACCGACTCGTTTGCGATTAACATGTATACCTTCTTTGGCTAAAACTTTTGTGATTCTAATCGTTCCGTAGCGTCCATGATGTTCATGAAATATCTTACTAATTCTTTCTTTTAAAACTTCATTTTCAATTTGTCTCTTGGATTTTTTTCTATGAAGATACTCATAGAACCCTGAGCGAGATACATTCAGTATCTTGCATGCTCGTTTAATATTTAACTCAGACTGGTGTGTTTTAAGGAATTTAAACCTTACTTCTTGTTTTGCCTCAAGAAGACCTGGAACTTTTTTAAAAGTTCTAATTCCTCTCTTAACTGTTCATTTTCTTTAGCTAGCTTCTTGTTTTCATACTGCAAATCAAAAAGTGCGCTACCTTTGCCAGGAAACGCACTAACACCATACTTTTCATACTCGCTGACCCATCTATACAAACTGTTATGATGGATCTCTAATTGTTCGGAAACTTCTTTAACAGAGAACTCATCTTCCATTACTAACTTAACGGCTTGAATTTTAAATTGTTTATCATAGGTTCTTCTTGGTATAATAAACTCCCCATTTTCTCTTAACTTAATGTCCAGTTTATTATACCAAGTCCAGAGACGCTTTTTATAAGCTGTCTATTATTCGGGTTACAGTGCATTAAACTTACACAACTGTTTTTTATTATCTCTTGGCTCTTAAAAAAGTCAGAAATTCAACGAGTAATGGGTTGTTCGAATCCTCATTATTTTTTAAAAATCTCGTAAATGTTATATGATCCATATCAGCTATTTTTTCTAATGCAATTGATAATAACTTACTGGCAGGTATAAAGTCATGCGTTACTTCAGAATAATCATACACTGGTATATCTTGATAGCCATCTTTATATTTAAATAGATTACCTACGATACCGTTGATTTCACTTGTATCTATTAATACATCAAGTAACCAAAGGTTATTTTTATCAGGCATCTCAACAAATGTAATTGTTTTATCCGTACTTGATTGCTTGTAGTACTCATATGTTTTAGAAAGTCTAGGTTTAATTGATTCATCTACAAGGTTTACTCTTATTCTATATTTGGCGGATTCTTTTAGTTGAAACTTAAAAAATCTTGAATTAGTCGGTTTGGATTTCTTAAATGGTTTCCCATTTTTAAATAGTTCATAGATGTACTCTCTATCTCCTATATAGTTTATATAAACCTTTAGTTCATTATCAATAAGCAATTCATTAAACAAGAGCTGATTTTCATAACTATCAGATTCAAAGCGCTTGATGTCCATATTTATTTCATGATAGAACTCAATTGGTGCACGAAATTTATTGACATTTTTATCAACAATATATTCTAGCAAAAGCTTGTTTTCAATTCTTTCTTCAAACATGTCGAAGATACCATTAATAAAATCGGATTCTTCTGAATTATCTTCAACAAATTTTACTATTATTACCTTTTCATATCGGTTTAATACTTCAATGAATGAGTCATCAATGTATTCTTGAAGTAACCTAAATTGTTTAATTCGTGATAATTTCTTTCCTGAGTTAATGTTTATATATTTTAAGGAGTCTGTGTTGTAATATGAGTTATTATATTCACTTATAGAGCGAAGTTCACCAAGTAGATCTATTATTAAAACACTTGAGTGTGACTGTTCAAATTTCTCCCATTGCCCTTTGTTCAAATCTCTGTGTGCAATCGTTATATCAGTTAATTCAGTTGTGTTTATATCTTTCATTGAAGTAGGAATTGGTTCAGATGTTAAAGTTAAGATACTTTGATCAATTATGAAATTATTTACTTTATAAGGAAAGTTTTTAAATTCAGTAACATGACGTAAAACTCTACTGCCTAAAATATCAACAAGCATGAAGACACCCCGTTTGTTTAATGTAACCATGTCTAAAAATTATTCCAAACAGACGAAAGTTTGTCAATCTAAAGCTTATTGCAGTATTCGTTAAAAGTATTAAACTGTCTATGATATAATACATAACCTGAAATAAATAAAGTCAGATAGAAAAATGGAGGAACAATGAATAAATCAAAAATAAATTTAGCATTGAAGAATGTGCAACGATTTCATGATGGAGAACTCGTATTAAAATATAATTTACAAACATTAAATATTAAAAATGGAATCGATTGGGAGTATGAACATCCTACAAATCATTCAACATATCAAGTATATTTACATAGTCTCTCTATTATCAACGATTTTGTTATTGTTGGTACCCAGACAGAAAATATAAGAGAACTTTTATTTGCTCGAAAATTAATATATGAATGGTTTCTCAAAGGTAAAAATTCAAAATTCTCTTGGCATGAGCATGCGGTATCTACAAGACTGTTAAACATAATTAAGTTTCAAGAAAAAGCTGGTGAATACAAATTAGAATCAAATTTTTTTGAATCGATTTTAAAAGAACATTGCTTGTTTTTAAATGATGACAGTAATTATAAACACAATAATCATGGGTTAATGATGGATAATGCTTTGATTACAGCAAGTGCATTTATTGAAGATTCAAGTTTGAGAAATAACTATATAAATAAAGCTTTGTCTAGGATTAGAGTTTCTGTCTATAGAGATCTAACAGTGCAGGGCATACATGTTGAAAATTCACCTGAATACCATAATTTATATATAATTTTGCTAAATCAAATTTTTCATACGTTAAAGAAGTATGATTTCAAATTAGAAAGAAATATACATTTTCTCAGGCAAGCAGCAATTGAAAAGAGAGCATCACTATTAAAACCTAACAATGAGTTCCCATTACTAGGTGACACAGGTCAAACTAAATATCCATCAATAAAAAAATCATTTGAAGATATTGTTGATTTAGAAGCTGGTCTGGTTGTTTTACAAGATGAGGACGAAATGAAGCAAGAGTTCAGCCGATATTTTACATTTAAGTGTGGTTATATTAGTAAAACACATAAACACTTTGATGATCTATCAATTACTTACTATAATAACGGTCATGATGTAATCATTGATCCTGGAAAGTATTCGTATAATAAGGATTCTGATAGAGAATATATAATTTCTCCTGCAGCACATTCTACAATTACATTAGAGAATGAATCTTATCCATTACATCAAGTAGGTCAAAGTTTGCGCGACAGACTAAAAATTACTAAGTATTTCTACACTGATGACTACCATTTGGTTGAAGGTATTAATGATTTGTATGAAAATGCAAAAATAAGTAGAACTTGTATAGTAACAAAGTTAAATGATTTAATCATAATAGATAAGGTTAGTAAAGAGAGTGATGGTAACGCTTTGCAAATTTTTAATATCAATGAAAATGCAAAAATTACACAAGATGAAAATTCTTTCGATATAAGGATTGATGATTCAAGCTATTCATTAGAACTCTTAAGTCCAACAAAGAATGTAGAATCTAAGATAATAGATAGTTTTATTTCAAAGAAATTTGGAAAAAAAACTAATAATAAGAAAATATGTTTTCAACAGAATTCAAGTGAAATCATTTTCGCAACATTATTGAGAAACACAAATAGTAACATACAAGTTATCAGTGTGAATAAAAATCAAGTAAAATTAATTGTTGAGGACAAGACACTCGATATTATGTTTTAATCTTTAAATATTACTTCTACTACATGATATTATTTCTTAGCATTAACATAATAGAACGAGTGATTTCCATTTATTTACATCATACTAGATTGATTTAAGATTACACTTTTATGTTCTATAATGTTTGGTATAATACAGGTTATAGTAATTTAATTTTTAGAAAAGTAAGGTGTGGCATAATGAAGTTAACAACTATCGGATTAGGTTATATTGGACTCCCTACCTCGATCATGTTTGCTAAACACGGTGTAGATGTTTTGGGTGTAGATATCAAGCAAGATGCGGTTGACCTTTTAAATAGTGGTCAAATTCATATTGAAGAACCTGGGCTACAAGAAGCACTTGAAGAAGTGTTAGAAAAAGGTAACTTCCGTGCATCAACAAAAGCAGAAGAAGCAGATGCTTTTATCATTGCTGTACCAACGCCAAATAATGATGATGAGTATAAGTCAGCAGATATTTCTATCGTTATGGCTGGAATTGAATCAATTGTTCCACTCTTGAAGAAGGGTAATACAGTAATAGTTGAATCTACAATAGCACCACGTACGATGGATGATCATGTTACACCATACCTTAGAGAACAAGGATTTAAAATTGGTGAAGACATATTCCTAGTTCATTGCCCAGAGCGTGTGTTACCGGGACAAATTATGCATGAATTAATCTATAACAATCGTATAATCGGTGGGATGACACCTGCATGTGTTGAAGCTGGTAAAAAGGTATACGGTAAGTTTGTTAAAGGTGAAATGATTGAAACTGATGCAAAAACTGCAGAAATGTCAAAACTAATGGAAAATACATATCGTGATGTAAACATTGCTTTAGCAAATGAATTGGCAAAAATCTGTAACCATCTTGATATAAATGTTCATAATGTAATTGAAATGGCCAACAAACACCCTCGAGTAAATGTACATCGTCCTGGTCCAGGAGTTGGTGGTCATTGCTTGGCTGTTGATCCTTATTTCATTATTGCAGAGGCACCCGAGCATTCTAAGTTAATCCAGTTATCTAGAGAAATTAACGTATCCATGCCAGAATATGTCGTGAGTATCACAAAAGATATTCTGTCTAAACTAAATGGTAATAAAGTTACCGTATTTGGATTGACGTATAAAGGTGATGTAGACGATATACGTGAATCACCAGCGTTTGATATTTATGAGATGTTACGTAAATTAGATGATATTGAAGTAAATGCTTATGATCCTCACGTGAAGATGGATTTAGTAGAAAAAGATTTATCAGAAGCCGTTGAAGACTCTTCATTAGTATTGGTTTTAAGTGATCATAGTGAATTTAAAACTTTGACTGATGCTGACTTTAAATTTATGAGAGATAAAGTGATTTTCGACACTAAAAATGTAGTTCATAATAATTTTAACGATGTAAAATACTATAATTATGGGAATATACAAAAATTTTAAGATACATGATAATTAAAGCTGTAGACAAAGTAAATACATACGATGTCTATAGCTTAAATTTTTTAGCATCAAAATTATATTATGAAATACAAGGAGATATATTATGATAGATAAATTAAAAGAGTATAATTATACAAAGTTGTATATTTTCCTGGAAAATAATGATAAAAAATTTGTTAAGCGTTTAAACAGCGATGAAGTAATTGACGTTGATGAATATCAATATAAAATTGTGACATCAGTGACGCAAAAAGATCATGAAGGAAGAAAAATGCATTTAATACAGTATGAGGATAAAAAAATAGGTTGGATTGAGCTGGAAGACTCTATGCAAATATTTAGATTCCCTGCTAAAAGCTATCAAGTAATTGAAAACAAATTTCAACCAAATATTCTAAATGAAAATATGGGGATGAGCAAAGATTTTATTTCCCACTTCAAGGGAAAACTTCTTAAGATAAAATCATTAGTTGAATTTAACGATGAAATATACTTTAGCGTGTTTATAAAAACGAAATTTCATGGATTCCATAAAGCAGAATATTTTGATCCATTAATAGAAGTTGAAAAAGAAATTGAACCCGAGGAATTGAATGAAAGTCTTGAGTTTTATAAATTTAGTAACTTAACTCAAGAGGAAAGTGAAGTTATTGATATCGATAAATTAAAGGTAACAGCTATTCTAAAACAAAATAAAATAGCCAAAGTTCTCGTAAATGGTTCTCTAAGTTACTGGGTGGATTTAAGCAAACTACCTAAGGTAAATATCGCAGAGAATAATAACTCAGTAATTCAATCAGATATATATTATGATGATATTATTTATAGCATAAATGATGAGAGAAATAAAACAAAGGAAATATTAAAATCAGTCCTTTCTGCTAAAGAATTTGTTAGTAATAAAAAGAAAATCCCAGGTGTCTCATCAGTTTCTGATCAATTTAAAATTGAGGAATTAAATGAAGAGTTAAAAAGATATAAAAATGACAATTTAGATTTGTCAAGGCAAGTAAACAAACTCTATAACGAAAATAAACTCACAATTAAAAGGTTAGAACATCAGCTTGCATATAAACAGAGACTTGAAGAACAAAGGGATAGATATAAAAGTCGAATGACATTAGTAGAAGAAAAGTTAAGAGACCTTGATGAAAAGTACAAGAATCTAAAGAATAGTAAAAAATAGAAATTGTTAAAGGAGGGGAGTCTAATTGAATAAGAAAGAAGTTAAAAAGAAACTAAAAAAATATAATAAGAATATCAATAAGAACTTTCCAAAAACATTGAACGATATCATTAACGACCTTAACCCAAGTGTCAATATTAATGAGTATAGTCCAAATTATTTATTTAAAAGAGATTCAGATCCTTTTTATTACTTGAAAATTGAAGAATTAAAAAGGCACGAGGCACTTAGTAAATTCCGAGAAATTGTAGAAGAATTGCCGAATAGTAATGGCAGTAGAATATTCAAAAAGCTTAAATACAAAATAGGAATAGTTTCTGATGAATTTCTATATGAATCATTTAAAGATGTTGCGGATGTAGAATATATAACACGAAGTGAACGTGAAGAAATAAAAGAGTATGACTTTGTCATTTTAGCAACTACTTGGAGAGGAATAGATAACAGTTGGATGGGTGCTGCCACTGCAAACGGGCCAATTCGTCGTCAAATGATTATGATGGCTGAGGAATATAACCGACGTGGAATTCCGACAGTCTTTTATTCTAAGGAAGACCCTGTTAACTACAACTTGTTTAAAAGTCTAGCCAGACACTGTAAATATATCTATACAACAGCTCAAGAGGTTGTTAAAGAATACAAAGAATATACTGGCAATGACAATGTAAAGGTCCTCCAATTTGGTGTAAACCCTATTATCCATAATCCAGTAGGATCAAGAACTAAGTATGCAGAAGAGCATAAGGATGAAATATTGTTTGCGGGTAGTTGGCTATCAAAGTATCCAGTAAGGATGTCAGAAACGCAAAGGTTGTTTGATTCAATTATCAGTGAAAAAGTACCACTTACAATCATTGATAGAAATCTGGAGTTGAGAGATCCGAGATATCAATTCCCATCAAAGTATATTCCATATATCACACCACCAATACAGCATGACTTTTTAATGAAGCTACATAAGATTTTCAGGTGGAGTATAAATATGAACTCTGTAAAATATTCTGAAACTATGTTTGCCAATAGAGTTTATGAACTCCAAGCATTCGGTAATATCTTAATATCTAATTATAATACTGGGATTAATAATATCTTCCCAAATGTACGAATGATCAATGCACCAGACGATTTTAAAGTATTATATGGAACAAAAGAAGAAGACCTATTAGACTTACAAGCTAAAGGAATCCGAAATGTGATGGAGAACCATACGACGTTTGACAGAATTAAAACTATTGCATCAGATATAGGGTTAGAAATAGAGAAAACTCGGGACAGTGTACTAGTGATAGGAGAGACTGAAGCTGACCAAGAGAGTTTCAATAGACAGATTTATCACAATAAAGAGTATGTTAACAAAAATGAAGTAACTGATGAAATGATTAATAGATATGATTTTATAGTTTATTTTAATGATAAGTTTTTATATGAAGAATATTACTTGGAAGATATGATATCTGCTTTTAAATATACCGATGTTGACTTTGTGACAAAAGATAAAGATTCAGAGCCACATAACTTTACATCTAAGTTTAATAATAAATATTTAACAATGTTTGACACAAAAACGCTTGGAAATACTGAACAATCAATTGGATATAATACTGATTATGTCGAAGTAGTTGAAGTAGCAAGTGTTGATAATTATCAACAAGAGACTAAGGAACTAAGTGTTATTATACCAATTCATAACAATGGTACTTATCTTGAGGAAAAATGTTTCGCTAGTTTAAAAAGATCTTCAAGTTTCAAGAAGATGGAAATTATTTTCGTAAATGATGGTAGTACCGACGATACTACTATAAAGATAATTAATCGTCTAAGAAGAAGACATCCAGATATCGTTTATTTTGAATTTGATGAAGGTTCAGGAAGTGCATCTCGTCCTCGTAACAAGGGTGCAAGAATTGCTAGTACTGAATTCATTACTTATCTGGATCCAGATAATGAAGCGTGTGGAGATGGATTCCACCAAATGCTTGAAGTTATGAAGAAACAAGACGTTGACATGGTAGTTGGTAATATAATTAAAGAAGACAATGACCGAAGAGTCGCAGGTAAATATACTGGAACAATTAAGAAGTATAATAATGATAGATTGTTAATTGAAAATCCAAGAGAATACTTAATTAATGCAGGTATGCGTGTGCAAAGCATTCAAGCTCTGATTGTAAAAACATCTGTTATTGTGGATAATGATTTGATAATGGTTGAGGGTGCAGCAGGTCAGGACACTATGTTCTTCCAAGAGCTCGTTTTGAACTGTAATAGAATCCAAGGATTAAATAAGTTTATTCATGTTTACTATGCAGCTGTAGCGGGGAGCGTGACGAATACTGTATCTAAGAAGTTCTTCGAAAAATACTACAAATTAGAAATAGAAAGAGTTCCGTATCTCGAAAAATATGAACTTATGGATGTATATTTGAAAGAACGCTTTAACTTTTATATCAGAAAGTGGTATAAGCCACGTATGGATAGAGTAGAAATTTCTGAACGTAAAGAAGCAATAGAAAAATTCTTTGAAATTATCGATTTATATGAAAAATATGAACCGATATATGAAATTGAAGTAGAAAACTATTTTAATGAATTAAAAAAGGAATTAGAATTATATAGTAGGTAGTTTTGATTAACTATCAATAAAAATAGAATTATGAAAATGTAAACTAAGTAATTTTAATCAAGTGTTTCAACTATTTTTTAGAATTAGTTTGTTACTTAACAAACTTTAAATAAATATTACGTGTTTGATATATTAAAATATATAAGGTCTTTTTAATTAAACATAAATATATTGAGGAGATATAAATGACTATAAATTTAAAGAGCTCTAAATCTTCTAAAAATATTGGTGTAATTATGAACTATCTAACGAAGCAATCTTTTACAAGAGTATACAATACTTTTCAAATTCCCACTGAGGGATATATCGATTACTTCCGGGATAATAACATAGATACACTTTTAGTAGAATTAGAGATTTATGAAGAAGATCATGAATGGTATAGTAAAAACTTATCTGATGTGATTAAAGCAGCAGAATTGTTAGAGTTAAAAACAATATTGATTAATTTTAATGGCGAAGTAGTTCCTAAAATTCTTCAGAGCTATAAGTGCATCAATATTAATCCTTCATATGAAGAGAGCATGGCTCCTAATGATTATCCAATACTAATTGATGAATATAAATTTAACCCATCTGGTAATAAATCAACATTAGATATTCTTTATCTTGGTTTGCCTGACAATGAGTATAGTAATGATCAACGAGAATTTCATAAAAAAAGAGGATTAAAGACTAAGAAAATAGATATATTCAGTTTAGATAAAGACAAAATAGTCTTACTCTTAAACGCAATTAAAAGAAGTAAAGTAGTTTATTTATATGATGCTTCAAATATAAATAAAAAGTTTTTATATTACCTTGATGTACTGGTTTCATTGTTTAATACATGTCTAGTCTATAATGCAAATGAAGGCATAAAATTAAAGTATGGTGACAGGTACGAAAGTGAAGAATCAACCAGTTATATGATTCAAGCTATGATCGAGAATGATATTTTTCGAGAAAAGATAATTTTAAGTAAAACTCGAAATGTATTTCTCAGAAATACATTTCTTCGCACTCCTAATTATGAAAGATTTGAGAAAAGTTTTAATTACAATGATGATAATAATGTCAGTGTCTTGGTAGCTAGTAAAAGAAGAGAATTCTTAGAAAATTTTATTAGACAAACAAATGATCAAACGTTTGTTAATTTACAAATTATTTTTATAACTCACGGTTTTGATTTATCAGATGTTGAGAAAGAAAAACTTGTAAATCTTTCCAAATATGAACTCACATTTATACCATGTGCTGAAGAGATGTCATTTGGTAACTGTTTAAATGAAGGTTTAGAACATATTAAAAATGATTATGTAATTAAAATGGATGATGATGATTATTACTACCCTAATTTTATTATCGATTTGTTACTTGCTTTAAAATACAGCAAAGCAGATGTAGTAGGAAAGTATGCATTTTTCTTCTATTTAGAGAAAGACAATGTTGTTGGTCAGAGAAGACAAAAATACCAATATTGTGAAATTACTGAGGTAAAAGGTAATACGATGATATGCAAGACAGATGTATTAAAAAAATTTAAATTTAATGATCTTCCACGTCATGTTGATAGTGACTTTTTCTTCAGAGTAAGGGAAGATGGTGGTAAAATTTTTTGTATTCATCCATATGACATGTGTGTCTTTAGAGCAGAAGATAAATTGAATCATACATATAGGGTGCTTGATAGTAGATTTTTAAGAGATGCCAATATTATATATTATGGATTACCTAATAAAACAATCAGCTCTGACAGAATCTATTCATTTTAAAGGCGGTTAAAAAATGGAAAATAATATTATAAGTAAAAGACCACAATTATTGCCTAATCAAGAGATAGGAATAATCTCTACTTACTTTACAGAGCAAATGCTACAGAGAAATTTTAAAGTAATTAGACTAAAACCTGAAACATATGTTGAAGAAGTTTTAGAAAGACATATTGAAGTAGTTTTTATTGATAGTTATATTTATGAGATTGATCATCCATGGTTTGCCTACGATATTGAAGATATAATATCACTTTTTGAAAAATTAGATATTAATATAGTGATTGTAAATAATGATTCAAGAAATAGCTTTTTAAGAGGAGATTACTTTTACATAAATATAGATTCAAAAACTAAGGAACCAATTATAGAAAATAATCACTTACATTTACCAATAATTGCAAATGAAAAAATGTTCAATCCCATTAATGATAAGCCTAGTTTAGACATATTATATTTTAAATTGGGGACACTAAAAAGGGGAAAGTACATACAAAAACTACATACTCAAGTTAAACCATTAAGAAAAGAGATTGTGACAGATCACATAACAAGGAGAATCGTTCAAGAACTCGTTAAAACAATTAAGAAGGCTAAAGTTCTATATATTTATTATTCTGAAGAATTGCCAGATACTCTTGTCCATTACATTGAAGTATTAGCTGCTTTGCAGAATACTAAAGTTATTCTAGATTCAAACTATAAATTGGAATCAAATCTTTCAATCAACACGAGAGATGATGAATCTAACATTGAACTTGTTAATGCTTTTCATAGGGATGGAATATATCGAGAAAAAAATAATATTGAAAATCATCGAATTGCTTTCTTAAAAAACACATTAATTCAGTATAATGATTTTTCAGAAATATTGAGTGGAAGAATTAATAAAGAAGATATTAGAGTTAGTGTAGTTACTTCTACAAAAAGAAAATGGACTTTGAAAGATTATGTAGAGCGTTTAAATAATCAAGCTAATGTACAACTACAAGTTGTTTTAGTAACACATGGTTTTATTATGGATCAGAGTGAGATAAGGGCGTTACAAGAACAAGCAAACTTTAGTCTAACTATAATTAGTAAACCCAGCAGTCTCTCTTTCGGGTTATGTTTAAACGAGGCAATCTCATTAGCAACTGAGAAGTACTTTACAAAAATTGATGATGATGATTATTACTATTCTAATTATTTAATAGATTCATGGATTGCTTCAAAATACACTGATGCTAATATTATAGGGAAGCATTCTCAGTTTGTTTATCTAGAGGAAACGGAGATGGTAATTCAAAGATTTTCAAATGCGCAATATAGATATTCTGAATATGTTGCAGGAGCTACTATTTTCTGTGAGACAAGTTTTATAAATAAATACTTATTCAGTGATTTAAGAAAAGCGGTAGATTCAGATTTACTTAGGCGAGTAAGAGAAGACGGTGGCCGTTTATATTGTACCCATCCATATGAATTTTGTATTTTTAGAGCAGGAGATAAATCAGAACATACATGGCAAATAGATGATACTAGACTCCTTAAATCTGCTAAAATACATTTTATTGGAAATCCACACTTAACAATCCAAGTATAATCATACAATAAAAAACAAGGGTGACTAAAATGGAAAAAATAATTCAAGGTCAAAAAGATTGGAAAGAGTTTTCTACAAATAATAATGTAGGTATAGTTGTTTCATTATTTTCGGAACAGTTTGTTAGAAATTCTTATAACACATTCGAGTTATCTCCAGAAAACTTTGAAGCAGAGATATCGTTATATGGAATAGACACTGTTTTCGTCGATAATTATATTTATGAATCAGATCATCTTTGGTACAAACAAAGTCGTGGTCATCTAGTCAACTATTGTAAGAATAATGATATAAATTTAGTTGTTATTAAAAATTCAAACCACGTTGTAAACCAAACATTTAAAAAAGCGTTTATTCTGCAAATTGATCCAAAGTTAAATAAATATGAATACGATGGATTAGTTCTCAAGGCTCCTATGTTATTAGATACAGCAGAATTTAATCCGATTGACACTAAAAAAACAAGAGATATTACCTATTATGCAATTGGTAAAATGAATTCATCATCTGAAACACAATCCTATAACAGTAAATTTAAGCCATTAACAAGAATTGTTAATGAACCAAGATTTACAAGACACTCACTAAAAAAACTATCAAGCTATATAAAAAAAACAAAGCTACTATACATAAGTGGAACGGTAGTCTTAGATGAGATTACTCTGCAATATATAGAAAACATGGCATATTTAAGTTCAACTTATGTAATTTATGACCACTCTATCGATATTGAACCAAAATATGGATTTCAAAGTAATAGTGATTTAACAAACTTTAATAAAGTAAGAGTACTATTAAGAAATTACGAATATTGGTTTAAGGATGTCATTGGCCTACAAAGAAGAGTCTTTTTAAATCATACTTTCATGTTCATGCCCAACTTAAGAGAATTTATAACGGAAAATCAGAACGAGAGAAAAATTCCAAATGTGAGTATAATTACTTCAACAAACAGAAAAAATAAGCTTGATTTTTACATAAATCAGATGAATAATCAAAAATTTGTAAATCTTGAAATAAACCTTGTTACACATGGTTATGAACTTTCTGGAATAGAACAAAGTAAGATTAAAAGTGGATCAAAGTTTGATATTAACATTCAATCCGCAGATCCAGCAGAAAATCTAGGACTCTGCTTGAATAAGGCTATTGAGACATCAACCCTTCCAGTAATAGCAAAAGTGGACGATGATGATTATTACCTAGATCATTATATATTAGATCAATGGATTGCGCTCATGTATAGTAATGCAGAAGTTGTAGGTAAATCAGAAGCATTTTATTATTTTGAAGGAGAGAACATAATTGCTAAACGAAAAGTAGGAGAATATTTAAAATATGATACTTTCGTAATGGGTGCTACTATTATGAGTCCAGCAGATACTATGAAGCATATTAAATTTTCAGACTTACCTAAAGCCGTAGATACTAATTACCTGCGTCGTGTAGTGGCAAGCGGTGGAGAAATTTATGTAGGTCATCCATATGAGATGTGTGTTTATCGTTCTGGAGATACAAGTCATCACACTTGGAATGTAAATGACTTATCAATGTTAAGAAATGCTGAAATAGTTGGATTTGGTACTCCGGAGTCTACAGTAACTGTGATATAGATTATTTTGCAAGAAGTATTTTTTAAAGGTGATTAGATGTTAAAGATCTAGATAACTCTGGACTGACTTACTGGAAGTTATAATGAACTATAAATTGTCCAATTAAATCAATTATGGTGGGTTAAGAAATGTCCATTTTACTTTAAGATTAGAGGGTGACTTTGAAATGATAGAAATAAATCTTCAAAAATTAAATTATGAATTCTTGGTTAACCTAGATTATGGTGAAACTTTAAAAGTTATTACTGATACAAATTCTTTCTATTTTAGAGTGTTCTTAAAGCCTGAATCTAAGAAACTTCTCGTGCATAGCAACGGTGCAATCAACAGGAATATAAAGTCTCCACCAGTATTTCATCGCTCATCCTGGACTGAAGATATAGATGCTAATTGTGTTTTTATTGATGATAAAACAATACATAACACCGAGTACAAAGCTGGGTGGGGGATTGGAACATCCAATGAACATTATATTGAAAGTTACTCCGAAATCATAAAGCATTTTCAGCAAATATTAGGAATACAATCCAAAGATATCTATTATTGGGGCTCAAGTGCGGGTGGCTTTATGTCGATGATGCTGGCTACAAGGCATATAGAAACCACTGCTATTGTAGGTAATCCACAGACAGATTTAAGAAGACATAATAAAACGAAGCTAAGGAATTTAATATTGCATGGGTATGGTAATGTGGATGTCGATGAGATTAGTCAGAATGAAGGATTTCGTTTCTCAGTAGTAGAATCAATTATTAAGTTTAACTACATGCCTAAGATAGTATATATTCAAAATACAATCTTTAAGTCAGATGTAAATAAGCAATTAAACCCTTTTTTGAAAGACTTGAAAGAAAGAAGTATTTCTGAAGAGGATTTACACATAATAAACTACAGAGATGATTTAAGAGGGCACTTACCGTTACCTAAAAATGATTATCTTTTCTTTTTAAAGTTAGCAATGAATTTTAATGAAATTTAGAAAACTAAAGGATGTTTATTTATGAAAAGTATTAATTATTTTGATATAAATAAAGAAAATCTCATTAATTTTGAAAATAGTATTTTCATTCTTGATAAAGATGAAGTGAAGTATAGAATGTATTATAATCTTAGCAAAGGTTCTAACAAAATTATCATTAAATTCTCCAATGATGTTACTGACGATATGGAAAATGTCAGGAATACAGCTTTTGTGAGTAATAGTTCGCTTTTAATTATTGAAGAAGTATCCAGCACTATAAATGAAATTGATAATGGATTTGGTATAGGCAATGATAATTTATACTATGTAGAAGAATATAAAAATATTATACTAAAAATAGTACATTTAATAGATATCAATCACGATGATATATATTTTTATGGAGAATATGAGGGTGCTTTTATACCTTTGTTACTGAGTATATTTATAAAGGATTCCAATGCTATAGTTCATAATCCAGTAAATTTCGTTCAAAAGATAAGCGCAACTAAAAGAAAAGAATTATACAAAACATTATTCCCAGGGTTATCAGATGACGAGATATTAAAAAAATATTTAAGAAAATTTTCTACAACAATACATATGAAGAAAGATAGAACTGTACCAAAAATCTTTTACATACAAAATAAGATTGATGATACTTTTAATAAGCAATATATTCCTTTTATAAACAACCTTAAAAAATATAGTATATATGATGGTAGCCTCGTGAAGTTAATGTATTCAAATAAAGAATTGATTAATAATAAATTATCGGAAGATAAATTAGGTAATATTTTAAATTCTATTATTGATAATGATGGATTCCAATATATTGAAGATAATAATATCTTCAATTCTAAAGCTAGTTTGGTTTTTTTAGATGATGATTCAAGAGAAGCTAGCTATGAGATTTTATATAAGTTTGCCCGCGAGAATCAGTTACCTGTTACATTTGGAGTTAACTCTGGACACATTAAAAATGGCACAAAAAATCGGATGTCTTATAATCAATTTCTAGAAATGAAGAAGGACAAAAATATTGTAGAGTTCGTCAATCATACACATTCCCATATAAGATTGACTGAGTTAGATTATAACGAAATTGATACTGAAATTAGATTATGTCAAGAATTCTTAGAGGAACATGGTATATTTACAAGCCATCTTATATATCCTTTTGGAAAAGTGAATGATCAAATAATGAAAATAGCGTCCAAATATGTGAGCAGCGCAAGTAAAACCAATGGCAAGATAGTAGATTTTAATCACGCTGATTATAATAAATATCTACTCAACAGAGTTGCGTTCGAAACGGAAATTGAGAAAATAGAGAAAGATATGATTGAGGCTGCGAGATGCAATGGCTGTTTAATTATAAATATACATACTCAATATAGTACGTTTTCTACTGAGAAACTTGGAGAAATAGTAAAACTGTCTAAGAAGTACAATGTCGATATCCTACATCTTTCAAATGCCGTCAAACGTAGTGTTAAATAAAACGATAGGGATAAACTCGAAAGGAGATTGTTTTAGTGGAATTTAAATTGTATCCACGAGGGTATATATTTTCAGAGCATAATTTCTTGAATATACCAAGGCATTATAGATGTGTGAGAGCGAATTCATATTACTACTATTATGACAAAACAATGACTGTAAATCTTCTACAGAAAAAGTCCGAATTTGTCCTTATACATGGAAATTTTTTTATGCAGGATTAACCGATGAGGTCAACAACTCAACATTACTAGAAAAATTATTAGAGTATTTTCTAAATAACTATAATGAATTTTTAAATTTATTAGACTATATCACAGGCAGGTATAGTATCATCATAAGTGATGGACGAGAGATATTTGTTTATACAGATGCAGTTAGCACGAGAAGTACTTACTATACGTTAGATAGTTTAACTGTTTCTTCACATGTCAATCTGATAAGTGAAAATTTCAATTATAAGAAATCAAACATTTCTTATACACTATCTAATGCTCTGTATTATACATCCTATTCAGAAATAAGAAGTGCACTACCAAACTTCAGTTTAAATCTAAACAGAAAAGAGTATACAAGGATTTTTCCAAGAGAAAATAACCGTTTTAAAAGTTTATCTACTAGTGAAAAAATTCATATGTATAGCACCATCTCATCAAAAATTTTTAAGTATATTGCAGATAATTATGATGAAAAACTTCTGTCTTTATCGGGTGGTGGAGATAGTAGAATTTCTATGGCACTCTCTAAAGAAGTTAAAAATCAAATAATATACTTTACGTATGTTACTAATGCGGAGAATGATCAGAGCACCTCTATAAAAAGAGAAGCTCATAAAGACTATAATAACGTAAATCAAATTGTATAAAATATTAACATTAACCATGAATTTTGTTTCTTAAATAGAATCAGCAATGAATTTAGCAATTACGAAAAAAAGATTATAAGGAAAAACTCATCAGCACCACACTCGATGTTCTTAATTAACCTCTACAGAGATTATTTCAATTATGATAAAAGTGTAGTGCATATACGTTCCAACTTGTATGAAATTGGTCAAGCAAGACATTATCCAAAAGCAATGAAAGATAGTAATTTAAATGAATTAAAATTAACCTTTGATCAAAGGTACAAAAAATTATTAAGGCCAAATGATGACATCGAACAATATCATCAACTCTATAATAATTTTATTCAGGATGTAAAATATGATGAGAATGTATATGACTTTCATTTGTTAGATTTGTATCTTTGGGAACTAAGACTATCACACTGGCATTCAGATATATTGAACACTCATGATGTTTGTTTTCAAACGTTAAGTCCTTTTAATCACAGAATACTTTTAGAAATATCTTTATCATTTAATTATGAAGAGAGAAGAAGCGGGTATATGTTCCAAGAGTTAATAAATAATAATTGGCCAGTTTTGAATTTTTTTGGTGATAATGATATAAATAACATGTATGAAAAAAAAGTGAATCAAAGTTTGATATTAACATTCAATCCGCAGATCCAG
>NZ_FOIT01000001.1:18215-55187 GCF_900110815.1 Aliicoccus persicus
AAAGTAGGAGAATATTTAAAATATGATACTTTCGTAATGGGTGCTACTATTATGAGTCCAGCAGATACTATGAAACATATTAAATTTTCAGACTTACCTAAAGCTGTGGATACTAATTACCTGCGTCGTGTAGTGGCAAGTGGTGGAGAAATTTATGTAGGTCATCCATATGAGATGTGTGTTTATCGTTCTGGAGATACAAGTCATCACACTTGGAATGTAAATGACCTATCAATGTTAAGAAATGCTGAAATAGTTGGATTTGGTACTCCGGAGTCTACGGTACACATTTCATAAAAATAAAGGTGTTGGAGAAAATATGAAGAAAATTTTATTTGAAGATTTATCTGTAGAATTTTTTTACTCATTAGAGTATGATGAGACATTTCAGATTATTTATAATGAATTAAATTTCTATTTCAAAAGTTTTTTAAAAGAAGATAATGATAATCTTATATTTTTCTCAAATGGTGCTGTTGACAGAAAGAAGAAGACACCACCAGTATTTATGAGATCATCATGGTCTGAAGATATAAAAGCCAACTGTATTTTCATAGATGATCGGACAATTCACGATACAATTTTGAGAATTGGTTGGGGTGTTGGGGTTAAATCTAGACATTACTTAAATGACTATTCAATGATAGCTAAAAAAATAACTACTATATTGAATATAAAGGAACAAAACGTATTCTATTGTGGTTCTTCTGCTGGTGGTTTTATGTCAATGCTTTTAGCATCAATGCATAAGGATACAACTGCGATTGTCAATAATCCTCAAACTGCTGTACTAGAGTTTAATAAATCTCATGTGAAGGAACTTTGTGAAACAATTTTTCCAAATATGAGTAAAGAGGAAATTCTTATTGAATATGCTGCGAGACTAAATGTAGTAGATGCATTTGATCAGTCTGATTATTTACCATCACTATACTATTTGCAAAATAGAAAATGTGATAGAGATATGGAAACCCAGTATAAGCCCTTTATACAAGGATTAAAGAGAAAGAATGTTTCTGAGAGCAAATTTACATATATTTTATACAATGATTATGAGAAAGGACATGAACCATTATTGAAAAATGATTTTATAAAAGAAGTACATAAGATAATACTCAATTGTTAACATTGTACTAAAAGTATAAATTATTTTACACTATTATTTTTCAATCGATCTCATGATAATATAGTATAGTTTGAAAAGACAATATTCATTGAACTGTACCAATGAAAACATTAATACTTTTAAGCACTGTTTGTATCAATACTAATTTAAGCATTTTATCATTACAGTAAAATTAAAGGGGTGTAAAGATTGAATTTAAAGGAAAAACTACTAAATAATAAAGCGAAGGTTTCAATAATTGGATTAGGATATGTAGGTATGCCTCTTTCAGTCGAGTTTGCTAAATATACAAACGTTATTGGTTTCGATATTAATGAAGAAAAGATTAACTTATATAAAAGTGGTATAGATCCAACTAAAGAGGTCGGCAACGACATAATAAAAAATACAACAGTTAACTTTACGAATAAAGAAGAGGATTTAAAAGAAGTTGACTTTCATATGGTAGCTGTTCCTACTCCAATAAAAATCGATAAGACACCAGATTTAACTCCAGTCGAAGGTGCTTCTAAAGTTGTGGGTAGAAACTTGAAAAAAGGTGCATATGTAGTATTTGAATCAACAGTTTATCCAGGAGTTACAGAAGATGTTTGTATTCCTATTCTAGAAAAAGAATCTGGTCTCAAATGTGGTGATGATTTTAAAGTGGGATATTCACCTGAGAGAATTAACCCCGGTGATAAAATAAATACATTAGACAAGATTATTAAAATTGTTTCTGGTGTCGATGAGGAAGCATTGGATGTTATTTCAGATGTTTATGAAATTGTTATCAAAGCAGGAGTACATAAAGCAAGTAGTATTAAAGTAGCTGAGGCTGCAAAGGTTGTAGAAAATAGTCAAAGAGATATTAATATAGCGTTCATGAATGAGCTTGCTAAAGTATTTAATAAAATGGGGATTAATACAAATGAGGTCGTAGAAGCAATGAGGACCAAGTGGAACTCATTACCTTTTACTCCAGGACTTGTTGGTGGACATTGTATAGGCGTAGATCCTTATTATTTTCTTTATCAAGCAGAAAAATTAGGTTATCATAGTCAAATAATTCAATCTGGTAGAAGAATTAATGATTCGATGGGAGATTTTGTTGCTCATGCAGTAATAAAAAAACTTATTGAAGCTAATAAGAAAGTTAAAGAATCAAAAGTTGTAATCTGTGGAGTTACTTTTAAAGAAGATTGTCCAGATACAAGAAATTCAAAAGTATTTGACATAGTCAAGGGTTTAAATGAATATGGAATTGAAGTAACATTTGTAGATGAACAAGCAGATAGACAAGAAGCAAAAGAATTTTACGGGATTGACATATTAAATATTGATGAAGTAAAAAATGCTGATTGTTTAGTTTTCGCTGTTGCGCACAAAGAGTTTAAAGAACTTGGGAAAGAAAGATTAGCTGAAATGTATAATCAGAATTTAAAAGAAAAAGAAAGAGTTTTAATAGATGTAAAGGGTATATTTACATCAGAATTATTCCAAAAATCTGATATGAAGTACTGGAGCTTATAATTAATTTTTGCAATAAATATCCATCAAATTAGTTAAATTATTTGATGGATATTTCTATTTTGTAATGTAATTTCTTATTTTAAATTTTTTCTCGAATAAGGACTACTATGGTGAATAAGATTTCTATCTGACATTTTTGATGTTATTTCTCTATATTCTAATATTTGAAGGCGTGAATTAGATTCCCAATTTTCTTTCTGAAGTAAATCTTTATTAATTTGTAGTCTAATTTTGATAATGTCATTTTTAATTAAGCCAGGGATACTAATGTGATTAGGACGTGCCCAGTTAGCAATATCTTCCTTAAGTAGTAATTCATCATTCTTGTAAATTTCATAGTAAATATATTCTTTATATTCTCTTGAAGAATATGGTGATGTAATTACAAGCTGTGCAATACCATTTTCACGTTCAAAAGTTATGCTGGCTTCTACATAGGAACCTTTTTTATTAAGTTTTCTAGGTAGAAATAAATTATTCTGGGTAACACTTTTTGTAACAGTAGATTGATCGTTAGATTTCACTAAAAACTCATTGAAGATGGTTTTAATAGAATTTTTATTTACAGTTTTTGATACCACTGAATTTTTCTTTTTAGATTGTTCGTAAAGGTTATTATAATCATTCACACCATAGAAGTTTAGAATTGGGAAATTCCTGTTTATAATTTCTTTAAACAAATAACAATCTCGTCTTTGTTCATAAGAAAACGATAATGAGATGTTATTCATTGCTCTATGACTAAATGGATTTATAGTTCTGAATACCGAATCGTGGTTATTCAAAACCTCGCTTATCCAACGTCCTACTCTAAGCTCCCAATGAATTAAATCAAGTACATGATAATCATAAATATTAGATAGATAATTAATATTAGAAACAAAATCATTGTATGACTTCTCTAAAAGTTTTGATTCAATAGTATCCCCTTTATACATTTTCATTACCGATTCTTTGGCATTGGGAATTGAACTTATTATTTTTTCCTTTCTATGTAAACGAGCTTGTCCAATTTCAAGAGTATTACTTCTTAGATGCAATAAGTTTTCCCCAAAGGCATTATAAACATACTTATTTAGTATTGGTAAGTGGCGGTGAATTGAATTTTTTTGTTGTATTTCTGATTCTTTGTCTGTTAATGACAATGGATCATCATGGAAAAAGAAAAACTTATGATTCAAATGTATGTCATTTAGGATATTCTTTACAATTGTATAGTCTAATGAGAGCTTACTAGATTCAGATGTGGAGTTATCTATTTTATCATTATAGGCGTATGTGAAGAAGTTAAATCGATCAATGTAATTTTTGGACAAAGCTAAGGCAAATCGACTGTCTAAACCGCCTGTTATAGAGAAAACTATTTTATTATAATATTGGCAATATTCTTCAATTTGAGTTTTCCAGAATTTCTCAACAAGAGCAAATCTTTTTTCTTCACTCATTTGAGTATATGGATTATTTCGTCTTGGAAAGAATCTAGTTACATTGTTACTTGGTAATTCAACATAATGATTAGGTATTGTAGATTTAACATTATCATAAGGTGAATTCAAAAATGTTTTTTCTACAATTTTAACTTCCCCTTCTGGAATTTTATAGTTCAAAATTTCACCTAGAAGATTAGCATGTGACGACACAAGTACTTGATCCATACAGTAATAATTAGAACGTCCATTTGTTGCATCTGGATAGATTTTAATCTTATTACTATCTTTTATAATAATAGAATAACGTCCAGCTAAATAATCTAATGTATTCAAAAACTCTTCATGGTTGTGAAGATAGAGTGATAATAATGTTTCAGCAATTAAATTGTTCGGAATATTGTTATATATACCTATATGCATGTAGTCACCATGTATAATTAAAAAGCTATCTTTATTTTTGGATATAGAGTATTGAGTACCTGAATCAGTATAGTAATAGTATTCGTCAATAACTTCTTTATTAACATAATTAGGAGGTAAAGAATCTAATTTCTTATCTGATAATATATAGCCAAATGGATACAATCTTAAGTTCATAAATATTCCCTTTCTACATTAATTATTCTATCTATTATATAATAGATAAAGTGTTTATGGCAAACTAATAATGTAGGTATTGGCATTTAATTTATGTATGTCCTATAGGGCATACATAAATTAAATGAACCACTTGCCAACTCTCCATAATAACTTTAAACTTCTCGTTGGACCAACAACGTTCGACAGGCGGAAATTAGGAGATGTTAGCAGTGGCTCAAATTGATTATATCAGATACGAAGTCAATCACACAGGTGAAACATATGCCAGTGTGGCGAGAAAGATGGGTGTTGATTCACGGACGGTGAGTAAGTATGCGAATCAAGAAACGTTTGAAAAGAGAGAGAAACAAAAACGGAAAGCCCGTGTGATGGATCCAGTCAAACCAATTATTGATCAATGGATTACAGAAGATTTAAAAAAGAAAAAGAAGTACCAAAGAACTGCTAAAAAAATATATGAACAATTAAGGGATTTCCATGGCTTCACAGGTTCAGATCGGACTGTGAGACAATATGTGTCTCAAAGAAAGAAAGAATTAAAGGATTCCTTAACAGATGCAGCCCTTCCACTAGAATCTGTCGCGGGAACAGCACAGGTTGACTTTGGGACTGCACCATTTAAATATGAGTCTGAGGTCATTGATTTACCTTTCTTGGTCATGTCTTTTCCGTATAGTAATAGCTTTTACTTTCAAGTGTTTCCTTCGGAAAACACAGAATGTTTTGGTATGTCAACAGTATTCTAGACAGTTTTTATAGAGTGCTTTCTTATACTCCTTCGGCGTCATATAACCTAGGGCACCATGTGGTCTAATATTGTTATACCAATTTTTATAAATTACATTAATCAGTAGGATCATCTATGATAGTATTAAGTAAAATAAAATGAGGTGTAAATATTGAATTTAAAAGAAAAGTTGCTAAATCATGATGCTAAAGTCTCTGTAATTGGACTTGGATATGTAGGAATGCCTTTATCAGTAGAGTTTGCTAAGTATACTAATGTAATAGGTTTTGATATAAACAAAGATAAGATCTGGTATGTCAACAGTATTCTAGACAGTTTTTATAGAGTGCTTTCTTATACTCCTTCGGCGTCATATAACCTAGGGCACCATGTGGTCTAATATTGTTATACCAATTCACATAATCAAATAGTTCAATTTTCAACTGTTGTAGAGATATAAAATGATACTGTCTAATGAACTCGGTTTTCAGTGCCTTAAATGTCGTTTCAGCAACCGCATTGTCATAGGGACAACCTTTCATGCTCAGTGATCTTTGGATACCAAATGTATCAAGCACGTCATCAATCAAATGATTATCAAACGCTTTCCCACGGTCTGTATGGAACATTTGAACCTTTCTTAAATCATGCTTAATGGTACTCAACGTTGCTGACACAAGATGGCTATCTTTATTTGGACCTGCACTATGTCCAACAATCTCACGATTAAACAAGTCAATAAATACACATATGTAATGCCACTTTCCAGCCACTTTTACATAGGTTAAATCACTGACGAGTACCTCCATAGGTGCCTGTCTAATGAAATTTCTACCGAGTCTATTTATGATATTCCGTTCATTTGATTGTGAGGGATGCGGTCTATATTTCAATGAAGTATACGACGATACTAACCTTTTTGCTTTCATAATCCGACCGATGCGTCTCCGAGAGATTTTGAATCCAAGTCTATTTAACTCATGTTTAATTCTACGTGTCCCAAAACACTGACGATTCGCATTAAATATCTCAACGACTTTATGACTGATGACATCTTCTGAATCATCAACAGTCTGTTTATTCAATTCATAATAATAGGTACTTCTTGGGATTTGTAGGACTTTACACATTGCTGATACTGAATATTTATCGGCATTCTCACGAATGACATCTATTTTCGTCCCATGATCAGCGCTGCTTGCTTTAAAATGTTATTTTCCATCTTAAGTTGCTGGTTTTCTTTTCTGAGTTGTCTCATTTCTCTTTCTTCATCTGTTAAGTTATCTAAATGATTGAAAGAACCTGTCGCCTGATGATTTTTGACCCACTTATCCAATGATGAAGGAGTTAAATCATACTCACGTACAATTTCAGATTTGGGTTTACCATTTTCAAATAATCGCACCATCTGCAGTTTAAACTCTGGGGTAAAGGTTCTTCTTGTTCTTGTCATAAAAAAACGCCTACTTTCTTTGATTTAACAATAACCTCCCTCATAGGAGTTGTCCAATCAAGTGTAGACGATTCACTTCTTGCTTTGTATGATTAGATCAATGTAACCTTATTTATCATCTAAATATTAAACAGCCCTTTTCAACGTTATAAAATTTGTCTATTATATATTTAAACGCTTTCATTAGATTGAGTATTTGAAAATTAATATTAGTTAGTTCGTGAAAGTATTAATTTCTAATTATTCTAGTACCTCTGATTATTATATGTAGATCAAATAAATAATTTTAAGGAACAAATTAATATCTGATCTAAAATAAGCTTGTACAAAGTGATTATCTTCTGAATGATACTTAAACAATTGATAAAAGAGCCCATGATTAGGCTATATTACAATTTAAATATGAGTTGATTATTACTATTATTACTTAATCATCTTTAAGGAAAGGGAAGTTGACCAATTTATGAACTATAAAAACATTTCGTATCCTCATAGTTATTTAATATATAAGGATAATATCAATACCAGCAAATTAAAAGATTACAATACTGTATCGTTATTTGAGTTTAATGTTTGCTATTCTGACACTTACTCTGTTACCTTCTTAGATAAAGGGAATATAAAGTATTTGATGCTAGGATACTCTCTTGATATTAGAGATGGTACCAAATCTGATTTAGACATATTGGAAATGCTACATCAATCAGATACAGTGGTTGAAGATTTGGAATATATTGCAGGGCGATATATTTATATTAAAGCTGTAAGAAATGAAATGTTTATTTATTCTGATGCAAATCAGTTACTTCCACTTGTATTTAATAAAGAAGCAGAAGCTCTTTCTTCACATGATAATTTACTTGCAGAAGTATTGATTGAAAATGATATTAAGCTTACTAGAAGACCACTCGAAGTTCATAATGAACTTGATTTTACTAGATATATAGAAATTCAGAAATTCAATCCCAGTATGAGACTTAGAACAAAAGACTTTAGTTATCGTAGAATATATCCACGAGAAGAATTATCAATAGAAAGTATCGATTCAATTTTTAATCAGATAAAACCATATCTAGAAGAAATGAAAAAATGGTTGAAATTAAATAATCAAGAAAAGTTTGTTACTATAACTGGTGGGATTGATTCACGAGTATCTGCCTCGTTGACTAGAGATATTGAAGGTATAGAATACTTAACTTATTTTATGCCTGACAAATATATCAGGACTCCTTTGGCAAAGTCTATATATGCAGTTGATCGAACAATAACAAGGCAGATGAAAGACAATCTAAAATGGAAGCATGAAATAGTTGATTTATCAAAAATACCATTGTCAAAAGAAGAGTTGGAATTCTATAAAGAGTATTATAACTCTAAGCATGGTTACAGAATTGATAAATATTATAGGGAATATAAAAAACACAAGAATGTATTACACATTAAATCCAATGTGTTTGGTATGGGAAAAGCAGATTTCTCACCATCATTTGACAAGATTTCAAATACTATGGATTATTTAAAAAAATCCGTAAGGGGTTTCGGAAAAGGATTTGAAAAGTTCTATGACAAAGATAAAGAAATCATGAGTTATTTTAATCGCAATCTGGTTGACACGTCTATATCTAAAGGTAGACATTATTTCGATATATTCTATTTGGAATCAAGAATGGGTAACTGGTTAAGTGCACTCACATTGGAGACAGATCCTGAAGTAGAAGAATTTATTTTTATAAATTCTAGAAAACTTATAGATTTAATTCAATCGGTTTCCTTATCGGATAGAAGAAACTTTTCACTTTATAAAAAAATTATTGAAGATAATTGGCCTATACTATTGTACTTTGGCATTAATAAAGAAGAAAGTCTTTTCCAACAAACAAATAGTCTGCAAGAAACTATTGCTAGTAACATGACAATTTATTCAGCATACAGTTTAACAGTTAAAAAACTTAGAGAAACAATTTCTATATCTCCTGCCTCTCAACATATAAGATTGAGTGAAAATTATTACTTTATAATTAAGAATGAAAAGAATGATTTAGAGGATGTTGTTATAAGTAGTGACTATAGTAACGAATCAGCACGTGGATCAATTCGAATTTTAATAAGAAGTGAAGGGAACGTTGAAGAATTTGATATTCTTGATTTAAATAATGGGCTCAATTTAAACAGGTATGGTAGTTTGGTGCACATTAATATTATTTTTAATAAAGAATATGATGCAGATTCGTGGAGAAAATCAGCAACATTGAATATAAAGTATTAATTATTTTCTAATATGAATTTTCAACTTAATTTGATTTTGCAAAATACTGTTTATCAAACTTACCAAAAGCTGTTGGTTGTATATTTATGGAGTAGCGCATTCTGAATAAATCTAAAAAATCACACTGTCTCAGAAGTGTGATTTTTTTAGACAAGCAAAATATATAAAAATTTAAGTAAATATAGTTCAAGTTATTAACTATTCTAAACAATATAGAAGTCATAAAAACTAAACAATTTGATTCACTTTTTGTATAGGGTTATATTTACTCGTATATAATTACATATGATTGAGAGGTCACGAAATGGAAGTAGCAGGATTAAACTACAAATCTGCATATGTCATTACAAAACTGAATTTAGATAACAATATTACTAACTATCAGAAAATAGAAATTGGTGAAATGAATCTTTATTATGATGACCATTTAGATATAACATCTTACACTGGCGAAAACGCTAAAATATACCTATTAGGTTTTTGTTATGATATTAGAGACGGTTTAAGAAATGAAGAATCTATACTAAAAGAATTACTTGAATCATCAGATATTCATCAAGACCTTGAATTTATAGGTGGTCGATATATATTAATATTTGACATTGGAAGTAACCAATTTGTTTATTCTGATGCACTGCAAGTTCGGCCATTAGTCTACCATACAGAATCAAGCAGTCTTTCATCACATGACACTTTGCTAGCAAACCTTTTATCTAGCAAAGGATTTGTAATCAATGGACCATCTAAATTCAAGAATAATTCCCTAGATTTTACTCAATATGATCAAATAAAAAAGTATAATCCAAGCCTTTACACGGACTTCAAAAATTTTAAGTTTATACGTTTTTACCCAAGGGTTCAACTCGAGACAAAAAGTGTTGAAGAAGTATTTGTGGAAATTAAACCATTTCTAGATGAAAATATAAAATACTTAGAGAACCATAAGCGAGAAGTATACGTTACAGTTACCGGTGGGATAGACTCACGTGTGTCTACATCACTCACCCGTGATTTTAGCAATAAGATTGAATACCTTACATATACTAGACCAAGGGATACATTAAAGACTCCATTACAAAAATTAATTTATAAGAATGATGCAGCTATAACATTACAGATGAAAAAATATATGGGTTGGAATCATACAATAATTGATTTAGAAGAATATAAACCTAACAAATCAGAATACGAAACATTCTTGAAAATGTTTAATTCTAGGCATTCGTACTCTTTAATTAAGTACTATAGAGAAAAAAAGAAATATTATAAGGCACTTCATTTTAAATCTGCAGCTTTTGGCTTAGGTAAAGCAGATTTTTCACGAAAATTAGACAATCAAGAAGATTCTTATGAATTTTATGAAAAATGTATGCATGGTATGTCGAGTGAGTTTAAAGAAAGAGCAGATTACCAGCAACAAATTAGAGAATATTTTGATAGAAACAAAATTACGGAAGGGCTTACATTAGGTAGACATTTTTATGACTTATTCTATCTTGAGTCTCGAATAGGAAACTGGCATAGTAACTTAACCCTTGAATCAGACCCTGAGACTGATGAATTTATACTTATTAATGCAAGAAGAATTATAGATCTTATCATGTCACCATCTAAAGAAGATAGAAGACAATATAAGTTGTATAAAAAAATCATTAACAATTATTGGCCGGTATTATTAAAATTTGATGTAAATAAATTTCCAAGTAATAGTAAGTATGAACTTGATTATAACAATAGACATACTTTAAAAAATATTTCAATTATTTCTTTAAACCAAATTTTAATTGAAGATCATTCGAACGGAGTAATAGTAAAACCGAGAACAGATCAAATACAGGACTTTGAATTTTACACATTTTCTGTACTGAATAATTCCAATGTAAATAAAAAAATAAAAATCTATAGTTATTATAGAAAAACTAAGGCAAGAAATAATATCAAGGTTTTGATTAAGCAGAATATGGAAGTGAAAACTTTTGATATATTATATTTAAACGAAGGACATGAATTGGAAATTGAAGGTAAGAGTAACTTAACAATTTCTATTTTTTATAGCCGTAGTTTTTCTAAAAGCTCATGGATAACTGCTGGAAGACTTAGAATTGAAGAGTCGTAATGTAATTGATTAATTGCTAAATCTTATGGATGCTTTATAAATAATGATAATTTAAAAAGATTTCTTTATAATAAGTAACAGTTTTATAAACATTGATATTCTGTCTTTAATATCTACATTATCATTGAAAATGAAAATTACTGGATTGAATGAAAGGAATTAATATGAATCAAATTATTGAAAAACAAATGAGTAATCATTTATTAAAATTCGAAAGAATGACCCCTAATCTTTATGAAAGAAATCAATCAATATTACTATTGGAGCAAGCAGCAGAGAACTATGACTGTACTATAGAAAAGCAAAAAATATCAAAAAGTATTTATAGATCTTATATCAAATATCAAGACAATATTATTGGTTTCTTAAATGGGGTAAGACCTGGAACTACTCATGAAGTTGCATATAAAATTAGTAAAAACTTCGGCTATGTAAAAGAATATTTGAGACATCAAGAGTTGAATGTGGACAAAGAATTAAACTCATATTTTAAGATAAGAGTGGTTTTTATCGAAGGAAGATACATTTCCTCTACTCTCCTTCTCCCATCGTATGTGGTAGGTAATGGTGTAGACAGAATTGAAAAATTATTAGATAGAAAGAATGAGTTTAGGCGCTCAAATAATTATCTAAAACGACATTCAGTAAAAAAGGATAACGATTTACAACAACATTTGAAAACAAACCAAAAGTCATTATTAACAGTTTTAGAAAATGATGAGATTTTATTACTTAATGATAGTTATGAATTAACAAAAGGTGCAGAAACAATAGATATAACTGATGATATTTCGTCAGATATTATTGAAAAATCAAGACAAATAATCGCCTCAATTCCAGGTTTATACTCTGCAGGTTTAGATTTAATTACGGATGATTACAATTCGCCTAAAGATATAACACTAGAGTCTTTAATCACTAGTCCTGGTTCTCTAGTTACATATCTTCCATTTAAGGGCGAATCTATCAATATTTATGATGCATATATCGAATCATTAATGATTCGATATAAAAAATTAAATAATCTTCCGCTTGAAGAAAAAGAATCAGATATTTTGAAAGAGTTTGAAGAATATGAAGATTTAAAAAAACAGTATTATGAGTATGCCAAAAAAAATATTATTAATAATGATCGAGTATCAGGTAAACTATGCTTAATTTTAAGAGGTTTTAATAATGAAACTTTATCAAATGAAAGTAAAAATAGAAGAGATTCTGCTAAAAAGAATTTAATTGTGGATCATGTATTATTTAAACCAGAGGAAAATAAACCATTTAATATTAATTCATATAATGTTCTAAGATTGATAAGAGCTAGAAAAGATAATTCAGAAATAGCAATAAAAGCGATGAATAATGAAATTGTACCATTCCCGAAATTTGACAGTGTTTTCTTTGATAAATACTACTATCTTACAGATAAAACAAAAAAATATGGGGCAAGTTATCAGCTCTATATACAATCACTAAGAGTAGTGGGAGTATTACTTACAGAATATGAAAAAAACAAGGACTTGGGTCTTCTGTATAAAGCGGAAGAGCTAATCTATGAATGGATTTCTTTTGTTAGTAATGGTACGAATGAACCTATGGTTTGGTATGATCACCCAACAGCGAATCGTACTCAAGTTCTAATTCAATTTATATACTTGGCTGAAGAAGCCGGATTTGATATAGATTATGGCTTGTTTCGATCAGTTCTAAAAAAGCATTCTGAAATTCTTAGAAGTGATGAAAAATATAATAATAACAACCATGGATTAATGATGGACAAGGCTCTTATGGCATTAGGACTTATATTAGATGATGATAAAATTTTCATGAAAGGTTATTATCGTTCAATTGATACTTTCTGGTATAGCTATAGTAGCCAGGGAACACACTTAGAAAATTCACCTGATTATCATAGCATGGTATTACGAATGTATACTGAACTTCAAAAGTATTTAATGGATAATAATCATACTTATAATGATAATATTCTAAAAGTTTTAGAACTAGCAAAAGGCTACCATTCTGTAATAATGAAACCCAATCTATTATTACCACCTGTAGGAGATTCAGGAAACTCTAGAAATTATAGTAAAAAGAAATATGAGAATTTCTACGATTTAGAGTCTGGAATGGCTGTTTTACAATATGAATCTGAAAAGCCCTTCTATGTTAATTTTATTTGTGGTTATTCTTCTAAAACTCATAAGCATAAAGATGACTTGAGCATAAACTTGAATTATAATGGTGACGATTTCTTTTTAGATCCAGGTAAGTTTAATTACAACAATAGAAGTCCAATTAGAAAATATGTCACGTCAAAAAATGCTCATAGTTCCTTCCAACTAAGTAAATATCCATATTCATTAAACAAAACCAATAGATTCGATCGTTTGATTAAGCTTGATGGATATAATTTTAGTGAGGGTATTAATATGGTAAAAGGTGTACATGGAGCGTATTCTGGCACAGATATTAAACTCCATAGAGCTGTGTTTCAAATAAACAATAAACCTATAGTAATTATTTATGATTATAATACTAATAATGATAATAAGAGCTATGAATTCATACAGAACTTTAATTTAGGTGAACATATTGTTATTGAGGAGATAGTAGATGTAATAAAAATGCATGGTAGGAAAGCAAATATGGTTATTCATCAATTGTTAAGCCCAGACAAACCAAGTATTATCGAGGGTGACTTGAATGTTCCAATCGCTGTTAATACAGTAGGTTTTGGTAAAGCAACTGAAACAAAACAAGTTAGATACACAAGAAACACATCAGAAAAAGATGTATTCATAACTGCAATTTATGATGATCTAGTAATTAAAAATATTGAATTAGTGAATGTTGATACTTCAATAAATATTCGAATAGATGGTAAAGATTATCATTTGAATATTTAGATTAAACCTACATGAATGTGGCTACTTTTGATCACATTCTTATTCGTAATTATATGAAATATAAATTTAGGATGTACAATAAATTTCAATATCTAACTAAGAGATTATATATATTGAATCGTCTACACTTGATTGAACAACTCCTATGAGCGAGGTTATTGTTAAATCAAAGAAAGTAGGCGATTTTATATGACAAGAACAAGAAGAACTTTTACTCCATTAGATAAGTGGGTCAAGAATCATCAAGCGAAATGTTCTTTCAATCATTTAGATAACTTAACAGATGAAGAAATAGAAATGAGACAACTCAGAAAAGAAAACCAACAACTTAATGCTTACGGCGCTGCTAAATTACCATAAAAACGCGATTTACGATACCATGTAAATCGCGTTTGTTGTTACCACTTAAAACGGCGTGTCGATACCACCCTCTTTACGTAAAGAATCACCACTTAAAATGAGTTGATATGATTTTGAGCACGCCCGGTCTAAAATGGCGTCCGCAATCGCACCGCCACCTAGTTTTTTATGCCACTCAGCGGAAGACATCTGAGAACATAGAATTAAAGATTTTTCTCTGCTGCGCAATTCAAAGACTTCCATCAAATGTTTCTGTTCTTGTTCCTTAGTGGATGTTAAGAGAAAATCATCAATCACAAGAACATCCACTTTCATCAGTTTCTTTAACAGTTTGTCCAAAGTTCCATGAAATTCAGCCAGATCGATATCATTCAGAAGTTCAGTCATTCGATAATATTTACCCGTAAATCCGGATTCAATCGCATGGTTGACCAATGCATTCGCCAGATAACTCTTCCCGGTGCCGGTGGCCCCTTGAACGATGACATTGCGGTGATGTTGAATATAATTGTTGGTCGATAGTTGTTCGATGCTTTCTTTGCGTAAACCTCTGCTGGCTGCATAACGAATTTCTGAAATCTGCGCCTCTTTGTGCGACAGGTTGGCTTGCTTCTTATACCGTTCAATGCGATTATCTTGACGGATTTGATACTCTTCATTGACGATGATTTCCAAACAATCCAGTGGCGTCATGGCATGGTTCTGCTCTGAAAGAAAGAGACTGTGCAGTTCTGAAGCCATTGTGGTCAAGCGCATTTCACGCAACTGGCTCAGAATCGTTTGTAAGCGTACTTGGTTATTGCTCATAATAGTCCGCCCCTCTCAAAAAGGATTGTTCCGGACTTTCCGAGGTGCTAGACTTTAAGTGGGACGTGCCGACATTCAATAGTTGTTTGATCAATCGATAGCCTGGAGTGGCCGACCGTTCCAATGCATGTTGGCAGTCCTCATTCAGGGCGGAATCTGAATGGGTGTCTGCCAATTTTAATAATGCATGGACGCGTTTGTAGTGTCGCTGTTCCGGACCGTCTGAAAACATTGTTTCGACGACTAAATGAACATTCGGACCGATGTGCCGCGCCCATTTCAAATAGCGCTGGCTGTTCCACTGACCGTGTGTCGCACTATTTTCAGGTAAATGCTCGGCTACTGTGGTGTAGCCACCCGGCATTTTACTCAACGTACCATGTTCACATAACATCCGGTCCTGATCCCAAACCTGAATTTTTCTCGCATAAATTTTCAGTTTGAGACTTTGACCGATATATTGATACGGCACAGAATAATGATGTTTTTGATAACTGATGTGGGAATTATTATAAACTTTGACCGTTTTATATTCACAGTACTCAAAAGGCATCGTCGGCAGGGGTTGTAGCGCACCACGCTCCATATCATTAAACATGGAGAACCGTGAGCCCGGCTTCTTTTGAAATGGCTTCTGATTGAAACGGTCCAACTCTTTTCTCAAATGCTCATTATAGTCATCCAGCCCGAAACATTGATAATTCCGCATGCGTGCAATAATGTGCGTCGTCAACGATTTCACAGTGTTTTCAACGGATGGTTTGTCTTTCGGTTTACGGACCCGGGTGGGTAAAATGATGGTGTGATAATGGTTCGCCATCGATTCATAGGTTTCGTTGATTTTGAGCATCGTCCGGGTATGCTTCGTAATCCCGGTCTTCAAATTGTCGGGCACAGTAACGATCGGCACCCCCTGGAAGTATTCGAACATCTGAATATGTGCATTAATCCAGCTGGGCTGCTTCATGTCATAACAACCTAGAGCGAACCCGTAGCCGCTGAATGGGAGCACAGCGACAAACAGGTAACCATCAATGATTTCTCCAGTATCTGGATCGATCCAACGTATTTTTGAGCCGGCCCAATCCACTTCTACACGTTCGCCTGCTTTGTGTTTCATGACATGCGTAAACGACTGCTTGTTTAAATAATCATTAAAGTACTTTTTGAACTGTGTCAGACGATAGTAGGGCTGATGATTATTCCGACAGACATCCACATATTCTTCCCATAGTAACTGCATCGTCACCCCAGGTTGAGCGAGCGACTTAGATAAAGCCGCATAATCCGGCATGGTGTAATGCATCTCCCGTTGACTGGATGTCGACGGCTTGGGTCCGAAAAATGTATCAATCCGGTCGGCCTCCCAACCACTCAATTCCTTATAAGTGAGTTTGTGCTGCTTCGCAGTATCGATGGTGCGTTTAATGACCGGCCGACCGGAACCGACCATGTCACTGATTTTTCTTTGACTGAACGATAATTCGTTCAATCTGACTATTTCTAAATAATTGGGCATTGACTGCCACCTCCATAAATATTTTGTGCCGCTTTGATGCGACATAAAATATTTATAACACTAATAAGATTGAAAAAGTTAAACATAAAAAACAATCCTCTAAAAGAGGATTGAGTGAGTACATCTAGTCCGATTCAGGTGGTAACATGGTGTGCGATTTGGGTGGTATCAAAACCTCCGACGCAGTGGTAACATTAGAGCGCCGTAAGCACTTAAGATGGAAAATGACATTTTAAAGCAAGCAGCACTGATCATGGGACGAAAATAGATGTCAATCTTGAGAATGCCGATAAATATTCAGTAACAGCAATGTGTAAAGTCCTACCAATCCCAAGAAGCACCTATTATTATGAACTGAATAAACAGACTGTTGATGATTCAGAAGATGTCATCAGCCATAAAATCGTTGAGATATTTAATGTGAATCGCCAGTGTTTTGGAACACATAGAATTAAGCATGAGTTAAATAAAATTGGTCTCAAAGTCTCTCGAAGACGCATCGGTCGAATTATGAAAGCAGAAAGATTGGTATCGTCGTATACTTCATTGAAATATAGACCGCATACCTCACAGTCCAATGAACGGAATATCAAAAATAGACTCAGTAGAAATTTCATTAGACAGGCACCGATGGAGGTGTTCGTCCAGTGATTTAACCTATGTAAAAGTGTCAGGAAAGTGGCATTACATATGTGTATTTATTGACCTGTTTAATCGTGAGATTGTTGGACATAGTGCAGGCCCAAATAAAAATAGCCATTTTGTGTCAGCAGCGTTGAGCACCATAAAGCATGATTTAAGACAGGTTCAAATGTTTCATACAGACCGCGAGAAAGCGTTTGATAATCATTTGATTGATGACGTGCTTGATACATTTGGTATTCAAAGATCACTGAGCATGAAAGGTTGTCCCTATGACAATGCGCTTGCTGAAATGACATTTAAGGCACTGAAAACTGAATTCAATAGACAATATTATTTTATATCTTTACAACAGTTGAAAATTGAACAATTTGACTATACGAATTGGTATAGCAATATTAGACCACATAGTGCATTTGGTTATATGACACCGAAGGAGTATAAGCGAGAACTCTATAAAAATTGTCTAAAATACTGTTGACATATCATAGTCATTAATTAGTGAAGTTTAGACGATTTTCTCGTAAGTATTACATTGATCTTAGATTTGTTCGATAAGAAAAGAATACATGAAATTTGGAGTATAAATAATACTCTATATAAAATAGTTTTCATTGGTTAACATTGTGAACAGGATACATTGAAACAGTAGATATTATCGTTCAATTTTAATTATCGAAAGTATCATGAATTTAATATTCATGCACAAAAAATTTATGAACTGACCAGTAAACTTCACAGGATCAGTTCATTTTCTTCTGGTGTTTTATTGTAGAATTCACATTGATTACTAATTACAACTTTAGAAAAGTTTTATAAAATATTGACTTATTAATTTTGTAATATTAATCAATCAAACTCTATTAAACTATTTATATAATTTAAACTCTGTTCCTTGGGAAGGGGATTATGACCAAGCTTGACACTATTATAAAATATGTAAGTAATGTTTTCTGTGTTGAAACCACTTTTTTTCAATTCATCCATAAAAGGATTTACATGATTTTCCATATCAAAATCACTTAGCATATTTTGAAGATAATAGATTTTAGGTAAGTTCTTCTTTTTTTCAATTGCTTTTATTAATGAAATCCTTAATCCAAAATTATTCATAATTTCATGTTCGGTCAAACCTTTAAAGATATTAGAAAAAAGAGACTTTTTAGGTCCTTCTTTGTATCTCAGTACAGATGTCTGTGGATTATTAACAATAGCAACAGTATTCTTATGATGTACAGCAAGCATAATTGACATAAATCCACCAGCTGATGATCCATAATAGAATATATTTTCATTTCTTATATTAATCAACTGTGCTATTTTTTTAACTACTTCTAAATAATCTAGGATATAATATCGGTCTTCTCTTCCTATTCCCCATCCTAACGAAACTTTTATATTATGTATTGTTTTATCATCAATAAAAATGCAATTGGCATTTATATCTTCATGCCATGTAGATCTCATAAAAAGTGGGGGAGTCTTTTTCTTACGGTCTACTGCTCCATTTGAAAATACTACTAATTTTTCATTATTTTCTTTGAGACTGATAAAAAAATAAAATTTCTCATTATTAAAAATAATCTCGATTTTTTTGTTGTTATTATCTATTAAAAATTTGTGATTTAAATTGTTTAAATGTATTCTCATCATATTCACACTTCTTCTTTTTGGTTAAATTACACACACTTTTTAAACAATAAACAAGTGAAATTGAACGTTTTCAATATATCATTTTATTCGTAAACTATTACAATGTGTTTGAGTGAGAATCATATAAGTATTTAATTTATAATTGGGCAGCTAAGATGAAGCTTTTATATTTAAAAATTACGTATTTAGCTTGTTCTCTCTCAGGATCTTTACATATATCTTTGTTTACTATCTGTCTAATCTTTTTAGATTATTCTTAACTTATAACTTATAACTTATAACTTATACTAAGTCAACTAATTTTATTACGGGTTGACCTAGTAGAAATATCTTATGTTAATAATAATTGATTTCCTTTGTGAATCTTACAGGAAGTGAAACCTCCAAACTCTTTTAATGAAAGATTAGACCAGATTATAATTAAGGCATTAATCTGTTTATGATAAAACGTAACTTTATTTACTGTAAAAAACACCTTCTTCAGAATAATTTCAAAATTTATAAGTTTCTCTTTTCTTTAGACTGCTCATAAAGATTTTTAAGATTATTAAATCCATAAAAATTTAAAATTGGATAGTTCCTATTAATAATCTCTTTGAACATGTACAGGTCACGTCTTTGTTCATAAGGGAAGGCTAATGATAAACATATTAATGCCCGGTGATTAAATGGATTTATAGTTCTAAGAATAGAATCATGATTGTTATACACTTCACACAGCCAGCGGCCCATTCTAAGTTCCCAGTACACTAGATCAACTGTATGGTAATCATAAGTATTAGAAAGGTAATCCGTATTAGATACAAATTCATCATATAACTGTTCAAGAAAAGACGTATTAGTAGTTTGTCTTTTATACATTCTCATTACAGAATCTTTTGCTTCTTTACTTGAACTCTCTACTTCTCTTCTCCTATATAAATGAGCTTGTCCAATTTCTAGAAGGTTGCTTCTTAGGTGTATTGAATTATCCCCGAAGGCGTCTTCTACATATTTATTTAAAATAGGTAAATGACTATGAGTAGTATTTTTATTAAGAATTTTTGATTCTTCGTCAGTTAAGGTCTTAGGATTATCATGTAAATAGAAAAACTTATGATTTAATGGTATATCCTTTAGAATATCAGTAACAATTGCATAATCAAGTGAAAGTAATCTAGATACGTTATTTGAGTTATCTATTTTTTCTTTTAATGCATAAGTAAAGAAACTTAGATTATTGATGTGCTCTTTTGACAAAGAAAGAGCAAAACGACTGTTTAACCCACCTGTAATAGAGAAGATTAATTTATTATCATATTTACTAAATTCATCTATTTGTGTTTTCCAGAATTTTTCAATGAGTTGAAATTTCCTTTCTTCATCCATATTAGAAAAAGGATTATTTTCTCTTGGAAAGAATCTTGTTACCTTGTTACTCATTAATTCAGTATAATGGTTGGAGATGGTAGATTTAACATTGTCGTAAAGTGTATTTAAAAAAATTTTATGTTCGTGTTTTATTTTCCCTTTTGGAATATTATAGTCCAAAACATCTGCCAGTAAAAAAGCATGTGACGAAACAAGAATCCGATCTGTACAATAATAGTTTGAACGTGCATTAGTTGCATCTGGAAAGATTTTAATACTACTGACTTCTTTGACAATAATGGTAAAGCGTCCCGCTATATAGTCTAAGAGATTTAAAAATTCATCAAAATTGTTAGAATAAAGAAATAATAATTTTTCAGCCAATTTATGGTTAGGAATATTATTATTAATTCCAATATGCATATATTCACCATGTATAATCAAGAAATTATCTTCGCTTTCATAAATTGAGTACGGAGTTCCTTTGTCAATATAGTAAAAATAATTATGACTGAGTTCTTGACTCACATAGTTAGAGGGTAATTTTTTTACTATTTCATCAGATAGAATATAACCAAGAGGGTATAACCTTATACTCATAAATTTTCTCCTTAAAGTTTATAGAGTTACAACAATTATATCTTAGAACGACCTTTCATGATAGAAAAACTGTCTAGAATACTGTTGACATACCAATGTTTATAACTTAACTTTTAACATAAATAAATTTACAGAGAGAAAAGTTACAAGTATAACTTGTTTGAAGTTAGATTAGCATTGAAAGTTGAGTTATACAATGAACAATCAAAAAACATTTGTGAAAGCAGGAACAAGACTTGGGAAACACGAAATTATTAGAAGACATATTAGAACGCGTAAAAGACAAAGAACGTAACGATTATAGTTTAGATATATCACAGACATCCACAGCATTATTAAAGCGGGAATTAGATACACTGGGTATAAAATACGAACCCACTGTTGTCAGAGGTATTAGGCGCACGAAAATTTTTGATGGGGACCTTGAAATAAGAAAACACCGACGCAGTTATTATCATAATAACAGTATGTATGGAATGGCGATCACAACTGATAAATTTATAACAGAAAAATTTTTGAAGCTCTCAAACATTCCAACATCGAATTCAATTTTACTTCGTGAAGGTGATATTGATCAAGCGCTCAAACATATCGTGGATGGTAGGAATAGGTATGTTGTTAAACCATTAGATTTAATGCAAGGGCGTGGTGTACATACAGACGTTACACCAGAAAATCTAGATGAAGTATGGAAGCGATGCTTTGCGCTCCAAAAGCGACTTAAAGTAAAAACACCTCGAGTACTCGTACAGGATTATATTGAAGGTTTCGAAGTCAGAGTCGTTGTCGCAGAAGGGAAAGCGATGTCTGCAACGATTCGAACGCCAGCATATGTCATAGGTAACGGACAAGATACAATTGAACATCTTATTAATCAAAAGAATGAAGTCCGTAGTAAAAACGGATTTTTTGCAAATAAGCTCATTAAAGTGAACCGAAGAATGACCAATCATCTTAAGCGCCAAAATCTCAATATGAAATCTGTGATAGAAGACGGTAAACTTATTGTTTTAAATCCAGTTTCAAACTTAGTTAACGGTGGTGAGAACATCGTTATCACAGATTTGATTAAGAAAGAAATACTTGAGCTTGCAGAAGCGGGTGTTACTGCTATACCAGGCTGTCAAACAGCAGGTGTAGATATCATACTGAACGATTTGAATGATACTGAGGCAGTAATTTTAGAGATCAACAGTCGACCAGCGTTTCAGTTAAACTATTTTCCATATATTGGTGAACCTCAAAACCCTTTTAATTATATATTTAGATCTTTAATTCTTGAGAAAAGGGTGTTAGAAGATAGACTAGATATTGATCAAATGAGTCGGGAAGATATTCAATTAATGGCCGAGAGATACAAAGCTCTTCATAAAAAGCAGAAGGCATTAGAAAATGTAATTAAAAATTTAACGAATAAGTAGGATTTGTGTGTGTTTGAAGAAAAGAACGTAAATGGTAAATTACAATAAGATGAGTCGTGATGAGAGTGGGCAATGACCAAGGGATAGTCGGGTCTTTATCGGCCTTAGATAACACGAGAGAATCATAAAAAAATCTGTCTGAATAGAGGAAGGAATTTTTAATGATTAAAATCATAGTACTATTGTTACTTGCCACAGGTGTTTACGGAAACGACACGGATGAGGGTGGGGAAGTGAATATCGAAGATGATGTTGTTGAGGATATTGACGTTGATAATGAGTATATTGAAGTTGAACTTGAAGAATCGGTCGTTGGAACGGATGCGGAAGGTATCACTTTTACAGTAATCAATAATCACGAAAGTTCGAATCTACAAGGTGGGGCACCATATACGTTAGAGTATTACGATGGTGAACAATGGGAAGACATTACACCGTTCGATGTGTTTGTTATGATTGCATATATTATCGAACCTGGCGGATCACATGAATTCACACATATCATACGTGGTGAAGGTGAAGCATCACTAGCACCTGGAGACTATCGGATTATTAAAATATTTTCTATCGCAGACGAAAATGGTGAATCTGAATCTGTTGAGGTGATTGTTCCATTTGAAGTTGTGACGGAATAAAAAATTATAGTCGGCATGTACGAGAATATTCGTACATACCGACTATTTTTATGTGCTTATTCAGGTGTCACATCGACAATGATACTTTCAGAGTCTGAAAATAGATCGAGTAACTGAGAATATTCTAGCTCGATTGTCTCAGGCTCACCCATAATTTCAAAAGCTAAAGTACCAGATGAATTCCTTCCATCAGAAACATTATCTAGAATAATGTCTCCAACTGGGTGTGTATCTGCTAATGTACCATCATAATAGACATTAAAGTCAAACGCAGGTGAATAGTCTTCACCACTATTATTCTCATAGAATATTTCAATCATCAACACTTGATCCGGAGAAATATCAACAAATTCATTTCTCTGGTCTGTGTAGTAGGCATCTTCTACTCGAAGTGTCACACCATTGACTTCAAATTCATCACCAATACCATATCTGTCACTTTCATCTGCATCATTATCTGCTTCAACCGCTTCTTCATCTTCTGTAAGAGATTCAATCATCGCTTCAAGCTCAGCAATCTGTTCTTCAAGATTCACAATTGTTTCGTTCAGTTCTTCAATCTCATCCATCAATTCTTGATTTTCTTCCATCAGTTCATCGACATCCTGCGCGAAAGCATTTTGCGACAATGTAAAAGTAAATACACCCAAAACAAAAACACTCATGTAACGTTGAACTAAGCTCATGTTAACCTCCATATTTTTATATAATAATTCAAGTATAGCAATCCACTAAATATTGTAAATAGTTGAATGAAAAAGAGATGCATCATTGAGATGCATCTCTAACAATCATAACTATCGAATTTTTATTTATCTTCCTCAACTTCTTCATCATTTTCATCTTCTTCATCTTCTTCCGGTGTGACATCCACAATGACTGGATCAGCGTGCGTAAATAGATTTACCATTTGCTTATATTCTAGTTCAATCACTTCGGGACTGCCCATAATTTCATAAGCCAAAGTACCTGTTGAATTTCTTCCATCTGAAATCGTCTCTAAAATGCCATCGCCAATCGGATGTTCTTTTGCTATCGTTTCATCGTAATAAAGTTCGAAGTCAAACACAGGCGTGTAATCAGCACCGCTCTCATTTTCATAATAAATCTCAATCATCAGCACGTGATCAGGTGAACCACCAGCCAGTTGATTTCTTTCGTCTGTGTAATACGCATCTTCAACACGAATTGTCACACCGTTTACTTCGAATGCTTTGCCGATTTGATAAACTTCGTCCTCTTCTTCATCATCAATTTCTAATTCAATTTCCTCTTCATTTTCTCTATAAGTCGCAACCAATTCTTCAAGTTCGTCAATACGTTTTTCTTGCTGCTCTATCGTTTCATTCAGTTGTTCTATTTCATCAAGCAATTTCTGATTTTCTTCAACAAGTTCAGTATCATCTTTTGCAAGAGAAATATGAGGCATTGTAAACAAAAAAGTACTCACTGCTAATACACCGATGTAACGCTTTACATCATTCATTCTATTAACCTCCATATTTTTAGTTTACTTAAATCTATGTAAAGCAATTGATGAAACACAATAAATTGTCAGATAAAAAAGAGAGACATCATTTTGATGTATCTCTCTATGATGTCAATTCAAATCTATACATTTATTATTGTTCAAACGAATCTTGTATATTTTCTTTCGTCTTTTCTTCACCAGATTTATCGTCATTCTCTTGTTCTCGTTTTTCTCTTTCCGTTTCTTTTAAGTTTTCTGCCGCTTCTTTTAATTCTTCTTTTTTATCTTTAAACATTTTGAAAACCTCCAGTATCTTTTCTTAACTAGAAAATACCCATCATCCGATAAAACAAACATGAATGAAGTTTTTTATAGTGTTAGATTTTAATGGATTATTCTGGCGTCACATCAAATTTAACTATATTTTCAGGTTGTGGCATGCCCAGTAAACCTGGCGCAAATTCTAATTCAATCGTACTTGGATTTTCATAAATTCCATATGCAAAACTTCTTGTGATACTTTCACCATCTGCGACTTCAATGTCCTCATAATCCATTCCAACAATTGGATACGTCACTAAATATTCTTCACCATTCATAAGAGACATGTCTTGTACTAAAGGTGCTTGATAGAGTTCCCCAGAGTTATTCTCGAAATAAATATCGACGACTAATACTTCGTTCACACCCTCAGCCATAAATTCATTGCGTTCATCGGTATAATAAGCGTCTTCAACTCTGATTGTTATACCATCGACTTCTGATTCATCACCGACACTTAATACTTAATCATAGTCGATGTCTGATTCATCGTTATCTTTATCTTCATCTTCATTTAAAGTTGAGAGTTGTGCTTCAAGTTCGGCAATTTGTTCTTCAAGCGATGCGATTGTTTCTTTTAAAGTTTCATTTTCTTCAATGAGTTCTTGATTCTTTTCTTCTAAATCTTCGTCAGATTGCGCATGGACGTCTTGAGATACTGTAATCACACAAACACTTAGTATAAAAACAGCGAAGTATCGTACTAAACTTCTCATATGAATAACCTCCGTCATTTTAATTTTCCCCTCCTATATACCCATGTATTATCGACAATATATAAAACGTTCGGTAATTTATAAAAATTTCACAAACTTTTTAAAAATGATGTGTATTTTTAATCTTTGTGGGTATATAGCAAAGTAACCGTGGTTACAAGTTGTTACACATAAACTTGTAGCTATTGTTATCAGTTTAAATACAATTGTACTCACTAAAAATATAGAACGAATTCAATTTATTTAACTGAGATATGTGATTCAAACTTTTTATAAGGGAGAGTATTAGACATGAAGTTAAGAAAATTTGGGTTAGTCCTAGGGACAAGTTTATTACTTGCAGCATGTAATGGTGATGACGCTGATAACGATGCAGAAGATAACGCAGAAGAGGCAGATGATACCTCTTTACTAACAACTGAAGAATATGTCTTACAAGATACAACTGAAGATGATGAAGATGATCCAGAAGCTGACGCCGATGCAGATGCTGACGCCGACGCAGACGCTGATGCTGACGCGGATGCTGATGCTGACGCAGATGCAGACGCTGATGCTGATGCCGACGCTGACGCGGATGCAGACGGTGTAGAACAGTTCCAATACACTGGTGAGTATGGTGACTATTCAATTACAGACTACTACTTACAAGACTTCGTACCTTCTGACTTAGAGCCAGAAGAAGCTGAAGTTGAAGAAGAAGTAGCTGAAGATGATGTAGAAGCAGATGCAGATGCTGATGCAGATGCTGATGCCGACGCTGATGCAGACGCTGATGCAGACGCTGACGCTGATGCTGACGCAGATGCAGACGCTGATGCAGACGCTGATGCAGACGCTGACGCTGATGCTGACGCAGATGCTGATGCAGATGCTGATGCTGTTGAAGAAGAAGCACCTTCAACATTAGTATTCATCGAATTCGAATTCACAAACCTTTCTGACGTACCAACAACTCCGGTTGAAGGTTTCGGTTTAGACTTAGCGGTTCGTGAAGTAGATGAAGCAGCAGATTCTGAGAGAACGCTTGAAAACTATACAACATTAGTTCCTGAAACACATGAGGACTATGACAAGTTAGAAGCAGCAACTGAGCTTGTTTCTCCAGGTGAAACTGTAGAAGTATTAATTGCATATGGTGATGTAAACCCTGAATTAGATGTTAGATTACAAAGCCGTGACGTTGAAGAGGGCGTTGAAGACGACGCTGTAGATGAAGATCTTGACGTAGAAGCAGATGCCGACGCAGATGCAGATGCTGATGCAGATGCCGACGCTGATGCTGACGCCGACGCAGACGCTGATGCCGACGCAGACGCAGATGCTGATGCAGATGCTGATGCTGACGCAGATGCAGATGCTGACGCTGATGCCGACGCAGATGCTGACGCAGATGCTGATGCCGACGCAGATGCAGATGCAGATGCTGACGCTGATGCCGACGCTGATGCTGATGCAGACGCTGATGTAGAAGGTGACACGTACGAATTTGACGAGTTACTTGAATTCATCGAACACAGAACGCTTTAATTTGAATATTTGATTCACGACCCCACATTCGTGGGGTCTTTTTTTTGTTGTAAGGAGTTTTAATCAATCTGCGTGCCTATGAGCTCATCTCATAGTCAGTCAAATCCATTTGCATACCCGTGAGCTGATCTCATAGTCAGTCAAACGGATTAGCGTGCCTGTGAGCTTCGCTCATAGTCAGTCAAACGGATTAGCGTGCCTGTGAGCTTCGCTCATAGTCAGTCAAACGGATTAGCGTGCCAATGAACTTTGCTCATAGTCAGTCAAATGAATTTGCGTGCCAATGAACTTTTCTCATAGTCAGTCAAATGAATTTGCGTGCCAATGAACTTTGCTCATAGTCAGTCAAACAGATTTACGTGCCAATGAGCTTTGCTCACTGTCAGTCAAATGAATTTGCGTTCCAATGAGACTCGCTCATAGTCAGTCAAACGAATTTGCGTTCCAATGAACTTTGCTCACTGTCAGTCCACTTGAATCTACACGCCCGTGAGCAGATCTTATAGTCAGTCAAAATCTGTTCAGTCCAACTAATTGCTAATTTTGAATCAATCAGAATCAGAGAAATTAATTATTCAAAAATTATCGTACTAACTCTAGTCGACTATAATCAAAATATCTCGATTTTTTATCTGTGCTGGTCAGAGCCTCTTCAAAATCATGATAGTTAAATGTATAAGTAGATCCTCGACCTAGATCTGTTTTAGTACAGTACTTACTTAAAACACGTATCAAACTTCTCTTACTCACAGAGCCATCAATAAATTCATATAAGCGAGATAAAGTAATTGGTTCCTTATAAAAAAGTGCATTGTAATCTGACAATGTTCTTAAAATATGTGTTTGAATGGTATCCATACATTGGCAGTCCTGGCATTTAAAATGAAACTGCAATTTTTTCATATTAAAACTATTACATTTGAAACAATATACACCTTTTTTAACGTCGGTTATATTAACTTTTCTATTAAAGAATGGGTTCTCGATTATATTTTCTGCAATATAATTAACATAGAAATTAGCTTTTTCTGTAGAAGTAAACCCCTTTAATTCATGGAAATATCTTCTTAACTGACTACGAATTATAATCTGTTCTAAAATCTCTTTATCATGTGATTCAATATTAAATTCGATATTAGGGAAGACAAGTTTTCCTAATATTGACATGTTTTCTTGAAGTGTATAATTGAGAGAATGAAGTTTGTTCGTCGTTCGCTTAAGTTGAATAATGGGATCGTTTGAGAGAGGGGATTGGCGAATCGTCCATTTGTTGTTAATGATTTCGTATAGACCTTGGAAGTTTTTGATTTCATGAACAATAAGTCCATAATCTGTAACAATTAGTGAATCAATCTGAAGTGTTGTGTCCTCTATTTTCAGATAAATATTTCTAAAAGTGTAGAGATGATTAATTACCTGATCGTAGATTTTGTCATAAATGAGTTCACCTGTATAACCTTTCTCTAGACGATTGAGTTTAGCTTCATCTTTTGTGCTGAGTGTCGAGCGATGGTTGAATGCGCGGAAGAACAAAAGTTCAATATCTGGTTTGCGTTGATGTAAAATCATATAATCCTCCTATCAAAATTTAAAAACCCTCTCATACTATATAAGCCTTTTTTTCTTGAGTAATTTTTTTTACTTGTAAAAAAAGTGAGAAAAACTTTAAATTTCTTTATTTGGTACAGATAAAAATGCATGCAGAACTTGATAAATGTATTCCTAAGATGTTTGTGTGGCGATGAGCGTATCTCACAGTCAGTCAAATGAGTTTACGTGCCAGTGAGCAGATCTCATAGTCAGTCAAATGAGTTTGCGTGCCAGTGAGCAAATCTCACAGTCAGTCAAATGAGTTTGCGTGCCAGTGAGCAGATCTCATAGTCAGTCAAATGAGTTTGCGTGCCAGTGAGCAAATCTCACAGTCAGTCAAATGAGTTTGCGTGCCCGTGAGCAGATCTCATAGTCAGTCAAATGAGTTTGCGTGCCAGTGAGCTCATCTCATAGTCCAGCAAACCACCCAAACCACCCAAACCACCCAAACCACCCAAAACCACCAAAACCACCCAACCACACCCAAATCACCAACAACCGCACTCCACACCAATAGGTTTCTTAATGAAAAGAATGAAAATTTCATCTATAATGTAAAAATGAGGTGAAAGAAGCTTATGTTGAGATGGATACAGCGCAGTGAAGTCTATATCAGTATGACCATTGGATTTTTCTTCATACTATTAGGCGTATTTATTTTATTTAATATCGACTTACTCCATGACGATTCTTTCGAGTCGGTGGGAGACTTAGAAATCGAATCTGTACTTGATTTATTAAACACATTTTTTCTAGAAGTTTTATTTGTTATATCTAATTTATTTGGACCCGCACCATTTCCATTAATCGGTGCAATTGTGCTGATCTTATTCGGACTCGTCATGATGAAAGTTGCACAACTCGTTCTACATACGACAAAACACGACAGATTACTCAGCATATTTTTTATAGTATTAGCATCCTTGCTATTTATCGCAACGACAATTCTGATGTACCAAGTATACGGCTGGACGGCATTTTTCTTTACGCTCGCATTTTTATTGCACATGCTGTACTACATTTACCAGCATTATTTTGATCCGCGACACCGTAAAGAGCAATATATGATTTTATTATTCTTCTACGGACTCGCGTACTTTTTAACACAGATCAGCGTCTACAGCAGTTTAGACAACGGATTAACGCCGATCGACGTGTTAAGCTTTAACATTTTCTTTGGTACATTCTGGTTGTTCGCATTCGGCGCACTTTGGGTCGGCGTATTTTTACGTTCGAGCGTAAATGAGTCTGTGCCAGAATACGAGACGCAAGAAATAAAAATCTCGAGACGCTCTAAACATGAACGTCGCATTAACCCGAACCAATACTTTAAATTCTCAAGTCAGCTTTCTGATTTTAGAAATACGGTATTGAATGGTGTACTCAATTTTTTCGAAGTCGGTATTCCGAAATGGTTACGCGCAAATCACATCGAGATTGCGCTTGGTTTGATGGCATTTTTAATTATTTTGATTGAGTTCAGCAACCGCCACGGTGTAATTACTGAAGGTTATTTCAGACTCGATAACATGAACTATATGTATCAATGGGTGAACTTAGCTTTTATTTTGTTAATATCATTACTTTATCTTTTAGTGACGGTATTAAATTTATTCCAAAATCGTTATTACGTTAGGCAGATGGTACTGATTACGATTCTTTGGCTCGTTGTGACGGTCAACTTATTTGTGACACTGATGATGGATGTCGAGCTCAGCTTATTCATACTACCGTTTAATGTGCTGCTTGTCGTACTGACGACACCGCTGCTTTTGTTTAGCATATTTAAAGACTTTAATACGGAAGGGGATACACAAGATGAAAGAGATTAAGTTTCATGAATATACTGGTCGCACGGATGATCCGAATGTCAAGGAACGCATTCACCAAGTGATTGAACCTTGGAAAAAGTATGTGCCAGGTGGTATTTCATTGATAGGGTTTTGCTCTGACGAAGGTGTCAAGCGCAACAAAGGGAGAACTGGGCAGCACCTCGGTCCAGTGCACGTTAAGAATAAACTCGCACCACTTGCATATACAGGTAAGCTGTATGAATATGGCAACATTTTAGCAGATGAAGATTTAGAGGGTTCTCAAATATGTCTCGGTGAACATGTCACGCGCGTGCTTGAATCAAAGCAGTTTCCGATCATTATCGGTGGGGGACACGAAACGCTTTACGGACATTATTTAGGTGTGAGACAGTATTTTAAAGATACGAAGATTGCTGTCGTTAATTTTGATGCCCATTTTGACATTCGTAAGGAATCGCCATCTTCTGGGACGATGTTTTATCAGATATTAAAAGACGATAAAAACATCGATTATTACGTGTATGGTATAGAACCAGCAAGCAACACAAAAACGCTGTTTGATACGGCGAATTCATTTGGTGTGACGTATGTGACAATGGATGATTTGCGCAAAAGCAATTTTGAGCAGTTTAACGAAGGGCTATCAAAACTTGCGGATTATGATGTCGTCTTCGGCACGCTTTGTATGGATGCTGTGCAGCAAGCGGTTGCACCGGGTACGAGTGCGCCAAGTCCGAACGGATTCTCAAGTCAAGAGGTTCATCATATGGTTGAAGCAATGGCACAGTTAGACAATTTAGTGAGTTTTGACGTCAGTGAAGTCAATCCAGAACTGGACGTTGATGAGCGAACTTCAAGGCTTGCAGCGAGTATTATATATCGAGTGATTCAAGAAAGAGGTGCGCATGGAACGCGTTCAGATTAAAAAAGGACAAGAGAACAAATACTTTAAAGGTCAAGTCAATATTGAATATGGAGACCTATCGGATGATGTATTTTTAAACAATGGTCAACTGATTTCACTGGAAAGCCATTACGGTGAATACATCGGCACAGCAATTTTAACGATGGAAGCCAAAGCGCAAGGTTGGGTTATTACGCGTGACGCGAATGTTGTGATTGATGATTATTATGTCGCTGATTTAATTCAAACAGCCATCGATAAACGAACGGCGCTATTTAATGAAACGGGTACGAATGTGTTTCGTTTATTTAATGAAATCGGAGATGGTCTTGGTGGATTGATGATTGATTACTATGATCATCATTTATTCGTCGTCTACAATACGAATGGCGTTTATCAGTATCGTGATGCAATTATGCGGGCATTAATCGTCGCGCTCAAGCCGAGTTCAATTACGGAACAGACACGCGTCATGTCAGACGGCAAACTCCAGACTGAAAACAATCATGTATATGGTAATGTGACATTCCCGATTGTCGTCAAAGAAACAGGCATTGACTACTACGCACATTTAAATGATGGTCCGATGACACGTCTGTTTATTGATCAGCGAGAAACACGCAAGGCGCTCAGTCGAATGAACAAGCCTGGTGCATCGATGCTGAACTTGTTTGCGTACAGCGGAACCTTTTCAATTGCAGCAGCACGTGCAGGCATGACGACGACAAGCGTTGATTTAGCGAAACGTTCAATTGAGCTCATCGATGATAATTTTAAATTGAACGATATGGATACGGAACGACACAGTACACATATTATGGATACATTTGAATTTTTAAAGTATGCGGCTAGAAACAATATGAAATATGATGTGATTTTGATCGATCCACCGTCATTTGCGAGAAACAAGAGCAAAGTGTTTAAAGTCGAGCGAGACTATCCGAAACTAATCGCTGAAAGTGTTAAAGTTTTAAAGAAGAACGGACAGCTCATACTCAGTCAAAATCTTGAAACGTTTACTTTGAACCAATTTAAATCTCAGATTACTTCGACCTTAGAAAAGCTTGGCTACGAAAGTAAGATTGAAGATGTGAAAGGATTACCTAAAGACTTTCCGGTATCAAAAGGGTACAAAAATGGGAAGTATTTAAAGGTCGTCACAGTCTCTCTGAATGGTTAGACATGCGTGTGACAGGGTATTTGATAATGTAGAATTTAGGAAATAAGAGGAGAATTATAATGGAATATCAACTAACAGTGCATCAAATAGAAGCGAAAGAGAGAGAAGCACGTGAACTTGTGCGTAAAAAGTCATTATATTCATCTATCGCTGCCATCGTACCGATTCCATTTTTAGATATTGGTACGGATATGAAACTCATGCGTGACATGTCTCAAAATATTGAAGACATTTTCGGCATTGAACATGAAGAAGTAAACAGTGCATTTGATGATCAAAAAGAAAAAGCACTCGTACTTGGGACATCTTTTATTAGTGAGTTTGTCGGTAACCGTCTCGTTCGATTTATGATTCGTCGTTCTGTAAAGCGTGGGTTCTTATTTAGATTCATACCACTCGTCGGTAATATGGTCAGCGGTTTAATCAGTTACTACATGATGAAACGTTTGGGTAACAGTCACGTTGAAAGATGTGTCAAAATAGTAAAAGGTGAAGTATAGCGGCACAAAGCATTGAATAAGTAACTGAAGTGGGGAGTGAAGTGGATGGAAAAGGCATTTTTTATAACAGATGAAACAGGCATTCATGCGCGTCCAGCGACCTTGCTTGTACAGTCAGCATCTAAATACGATTCAGATATTCAACTTGAATTTAATGGCAAACGCGTGAACTTAAAGTCAATCATGGGCGTGATGTCTCTAGGCGTTGGGCAAAATTCTGAAGTCGTTGTCATTGCAGACGGTAAAGATGCAAAAGAAGCGATTGATGGCATAGAGAAAACGCTAGCGGAGGAAGGGTTAATCGGATGAGTAAAACGACGATTGATGGTCGCGAACTGGTGCGTGGTATCGCAATTTCTAAAGCTTGGGTATTAGAAGAAAATCAATCGGTGTTTGAAACACGGTTAAATTTAGAAGCGGTCGATACACGTATCGAGCGCTTTCAATTTGCCTTGCATGAAACACAAATTGAATTGATGAAAATCAGGAACTACACAGAGGATAGAATCGGTAAGCAGCAAGCTGCTATTTTTGATGCACATATGATGGTGATTGATGATCCGGTATTTGTTCAAGCGATTGAGTCTCGAATTCAATCTGGCATAGATCCTGTTGAAGCGTTGGACGATTGGCGCAAGTCATCTCAAACGAAGCTGAGCCACATGAATGATTACTTAAAAGTGCGCAGTGCCGATGTTGATGATATTACTATCCGGATTGCACGACATCTCGTTGGTACACGAACGTTTGATGCGACACAAGTCGACGAAGAAATTATCTTCGTTGCCGAAAAGTTAACCCCATCATTTATTGCATCTTTGAATCCCGAGTTTGTGAAAGGCATCATCGTCGCCGAAGCAAGTCCGTTCTCACACGCAACGATGCTAGCACAAGCGATGGGCATTCCATTGATGCAAGTGGATCGACCGGGATTTTCACGGATTAAGCATGGTGCGTCAGTCATTATTGATACTGAAGCATCACTCGTCATTGTAAACCCTGATGCTGATAATATCCGCGCGTTTGAAATAAGAAGAGATGCGTATTTAAAATCGTTAGAAACACTGCAATCATTAAAAGATAAAGATACACGCACCCAAGATAATGTGGCTATCAATTTGATGATGAATGTGAACGAACTGAGTGCGTTAAAGCACTACGAGGAAGTCGGTGCAGAAGGTATCGGACTCGTTCGGAGTGAGTTTTTATTTAATGGTGATAAAGATCTTTCGAAGGAGGAGACACAAGTGGACCTCTATCGATCGATTTTAAAATCTGTACCTGAGAATGATAGCGTCACGATACGCATGCTGGACTATGGTGGCGACAAGCAAATGATGCTTGACGATGAAGTCGAAAACAATCCATTTTTAGGTACACGCGGTATGCGCTACCTATTTAAACATATCGATCTATTATTGACACAGTTACGTGCATTATTCCGTGCGAGTATGCAGGGTAATTTACAAATCTTGTTTCCGTTTGTGACGACAGTGGATGAGCTTAAAGATATTCTACGAATTGTCGATCAAGTGAAAACAGAATTAAAAGAAGAAGCCCATCCATTTGATGACGATGTGAAGATTGGCGTCATGATAGAAACGCCTGGCGCTGCATTGATGGCTGGAGAGTTCTCTGATATGTGTGATTTTTTATCGGTTGGAACTAATGACTTGGCACAATACATGTTTGCAGCAGATCGTACGAATGCAAATGTCGCAAAATATAATGATGCAGCAAACCCGGCGATGTTAAAAATAATAAAACATGTTGTCGAGCAAGGAAAGAATGCCGATACACCAGTTTGTGTCTGTGGCGATATCGCACGCGACGCGTTGATGATTCCGTTACTCATCGGTCTTGGTGTACGAAATTTATCGATGGATCACACACATATTTTAAAATCGCGACAACAGATTTCACGATTGTCCGTGACATCTGTTGAAAAGCTTGCTCAGCATGCGGTTGAATGTACAGGTGGAGAACAGGTAAGATTGTTAGTGAAGGATTTTATCAACCATCTTTAATGTTTGTGAATGATATAAGCGAAGCTTTCGGAGGTAAATATGGAAAATCAAGTGAGTGAAGTACTAACACGTATAAAAAAATTAGGACATGAACCAGATGAATTAGTATTGAGTCTCGGTGAACCAAAAATAAAAGCGATGACATTTTTACTGAAAAAACCGAGATACTTTAAAGAAGATATTTTAAAACAAGTATTGAAATTCAAATCCGATACTGGACATATGCCAGAGTGGGTCCGTATCGATGCGATTACAAGTCGTGAAGAATTACAGTATGAAGACTTGATTGCGGAAATGACATCCATTCGAAGAAACTACATTCCGTTTGGAATTCGACTAGATAAAACAGCAATGATGACATTCTTACCAGAAGAAATAAACGCGAATGCTTTTATGAAGCCGACGGGAGAAGGCAGCAACATTGAGCTGTCTGAAAACAACGTCAACGCTTATTTAAAACGTCATAAAAAGGCAAAGCGACCATTTTTACATCGAAATTATGTTGGTAAAACAGTAGAGAAATTCCATACACAAGGCTTTTTAATCGACGGCGATGAAGTAGTAGAACTCGTTGGAGAAGGCATGGACCGCGGTTTGCGTAAAGTACAAAACCTAAACAAAGAACTCGACAAGCTCATCACGACGAGCACGGAATTTTTAGCCTCAGAAATTAAAGATAACGGGAAGTTTATCTATGGATACTTTTCGCACTTTGACCGTGAGATAAACTTCTATAATAACTTGCGTCACGCTTCATCAACGTATGCGATGATAGAAGGATTGAAGTATTTGAATCGTTCGGTGACAGTGGCGAGAAAGCCAATTAACTATTTGATTCAAAATAAATTGATCAAGCGCAATGACGAGACTTACTTCGTGTATGATGACACGAATGATATGAACGAAATTAAGTTAGGTCAGAATGCGGCATTTATTTTGGCACTGACAGAGTACTTGACGATGGAAGACGCGCCGACATATTTACGCGTCGCACAGCGTTTGGCGAATGGTATTTTGGACATGATCGATTTTGAAAAGGGTGAGACAACACACGTGTTGCACTACCCAAGTTTGAATGTAAAACAGCGCTACCGCATCATTTATTATGATGGAGAAGCGGCGCTTGCTTTGCTTCGCCTGTATCAAATTGATGGAGATGAAAAATGGTTAGACGCAGTGAAGAAACTATTTGAGATTTTTATCGAGAAAGATTATTGGAAGCACCATGACCATTGGCTTGGGTATTGTACAAACGAACTGGTAAAAGTAGCACCAGAGCAGAAGTACATTGAGTTCGGACTGAAAAATACGAGCGGACACTTGGATTTTATCCATAACCGTGAGACGACATTCCCGACATTTTTAGAATTGTTGATGTCGACTTATTATTTAGTGAACACCGCACGAGAGCACGGATTTGACGAAGTGGTGAAAGAGAATATTGATGAAGAGAAGCTGATGAACGCGATTCATCGACGCGCCGACTACGAGCGCATCGGATACTTCTACCCAGAGTTGGCAATGTTCTTTAAGAATCCAGAGCGTATTCTAGGTTCGTTCTTTATCAAGCACCACGGCTTTAGGGTGCGAATCGATGATATTGAGCACTACCTGTCAGGTTTGGTGCACTATCAGTATGTATTTAAGAAGAAGTAGGGATTGATTGAGATTTAGATTTTTGATTGAGAGCCTCCTGTGTAGGTTGCAGGAGGCTTTTTGTGTGAATTTTTGGGTTTGGATTTTGGGTTTTGCGTTTCAATGAGCGTTGCTCACTGGCACGCAGATTGATTTGCGTTCCA
>NZ_FOIT01000001.1:55342-57112 GCF_900110815.1 Aliicoccus persicus
CTCGCTCACAGCCACGCAGATTGATTTGCGTTCCAATGAAGCTCGCTCACTGGCACGCAGATTGATTTGCGTGCCAGTGAAACTCGCTCACTGGCACAATATATTTACTATCATTAGTTTCCACCTTAACTTCACATCCATTCTGAATAGTTGTTGCTATATTGTGAACACTTTTATAAAATTGAACGACAGTTTTAAGTAACAAAATCTAAGTAATGAATAAGGAGTACGAAATAATGGCAAAGAAGATTCAACGTCAAGAGCTTGATAGCACGATGTCCAAACGCTTCGTCTGGGCAATTGCATTTGGATCATCTGTCGGTTGGGGTGCTTTTATCTTACCGGGAGACTGGTTGACACAATCTGGAACACTCGGTGCAACACTTGGTATTATCATCGGTGGTCTACTGATGTTAGTTATCGCCGTTGCATATGGTGCACTTACTCAAAAGTTCCCAGTATCGGGCGGTGAGTTTGCATTCATCTACCAATCATTTGGTAAGTATGCGAGTTTTATTGGTTCATGGTTTTTAGTACTTGGTTACATATGTATTGTCGCACTGAACGCGAGTGCATTTAGTCTTTTATTTAAATTCGTTTTACCAGATTTTCTAGAAGTCGGTTACCTGTATACAATTGCAGGTTGGAATGTTTACATTATGGAAGTCATTTTGTCGACTTTAATTTTACTTGTGTTTGCGTACATTAGCATTAGAGGTTCAGGATTATCAGGGCAATTGCAGTTCTACTTCTGTCTATTCATGGCACTGATTGTCGGAGGATTATTCCTCGCTTCATTCTTTGTTGGAGACTTCTCATTCTCGAACGCTCAACCAGCATTTAACGAAGAGAGTGGTATGTTCACGTCAATTATTTTAATCGTTGCGATTGCACCGTGGATGTATGTTGGATTTGATAACATCCCGCAAGCAGCAGAAGAATTCAAATTCGATGCGAGTCACACATTTAAACTTATCGTATTCGGTATCGTTGCATCAATCCTGACTTACGTTGCGATGATCTTAACGACTTCATGGATTTACGAAGATCAAAACGCAATTGATGGCGCGACTTGGGTTACTGGTTCAGTTGTCTTAGAATCGATGGGAATTGTTGGTATGTTCTTACTCGCGATAGCAATTTCGTTTGGTATCTTTACAGGACTTAACGGATTCTACTTGTCATCGTCAAGATTGACGTTCGCATTAGGACGCGCGAAGTTTATCCCGGATGCATTTGCAAAATTACACCCGACATTCAATACACCATACATCGCAGTAATTTTCGTACTTATTGTTACGCTCGCTGCACCGTGGTTAGGTCGAACAGCATTATCATGGGTCGTTGACATGTCATCAGTCGGCGTATCGATCGCATTCTTTGCGACAAGTATGGTTGCGGTGAAATTCTTCAGCCAGCCACAGAGCAAAAACACAGTATACGTCGTGTTCGGTGTTCTCGGTGCGATAATTTCATTAGTGTTCTTAGCACTGTTATTGATTCCATCATCACCAGCGGCATTATCAACACCATCGTATATTGCGTTAGTCGTGTGGATGGTACTTGGCGTAATTTTCTTCGCCTTCCAGTACAGAACATTAAACAGAATGACGAAACAAGAATTGGACTTCTTAATATTGAAGCAGAAGCCAAGAGTAAAATAATTTTTGCTGATAAAAGACACCCGTTTCTGGGTGTTTTTTTGTTTAAAAAAGTTTTGTTGAGCTTTTCGTAAAGCTGTGAGCTGTCAAGTTTATGAGAGAGTCGATT
>NZ_FOIT01000001.1:57352-82826 GCF_900110815.1 Aliicoccus persicus
CTGTGAGCTGTCAAGTTTATGAGAGAGTCGATTGCATAAAGCTGTGAGCTGTCAAGTTTATGAGAGAGTCGATTTCGTAAAGCTGTGAGCGATCAAGTGTACAAAACTCCTAACCACACAAAAAACCCACGCGCAATCTGCGCGTGGGCTTCATCTTCAATTCAAATTAATCATTAATCCGCATAATCATCGGTAGGATCATCGGGCGGCGGGCTGTTTTGTTGTACAAGAATTGGCTCAGTTCATCAACAATCAGCTGCTTCACTTGGTACCACTCCACATGATCTTCGCCAGCAAGCAATTTGTTAATATCTGCTTTCACTTTTTTCTCGGCACTGCGTATCAAGCCATAAGATTCGCGCATATAGACGAATCCGCGAGAAATTAAGTCTGGGCCACTCAGCAATTCTTGTGCTTCAAAATCAATTGAAACAGCAACAATCGCCAAACCTTCTTCTGATAAAATCTTACGATCGCGCAATACGATATTACCGATATCTCCAATACCGCTACCGTCTACAAATACTGTGCCGGCTTGTACTTTGTGGCTCTTGCGTGCACTATCTCGCGTCACTGCAACTACATCCCCGATTTCACATAAAAAAATGTTTTCTTCCGGTATGCCTGTTGAGACACCAAGCTCTTTGTGTAAGCTCAGCATGCGGTACTCACCGTGGATCGGCATGAAGTACTTTGGTTGAATCAAGCGCAGCATTAACTTTTGCTCTTCTTGTGATCCGTGTCCAGATGTATGGATGTTTGATAACTTACCATGGATAACATCTGCACCGGCTTTATATAGCGCGTTGATCGTACGGTTCACACTCAATGTGTTACCTGGGATAGGTGACGAACTGAATACAACCGTATCTTCTGGAATAATGCTAATCTGCTTGTGTGTACCGTTCGCGATGCGTGACAATGCAGCCATCGGTTCACCTTGTGATCCTGTACATAAAATTAAAACTTTATGCTTTTCATGGCGGTTGATCTGTCTCGGCTCAATGAACGACTCTGGTGGTGCTTTAATATAGCCAAGCTCCACACCGAGTTTAATGTTCTTCTCCATACTGCGTCCAAACACACAGATTTTTCGATCTAATTTAACCGCTGCTTCAATCGCTTGTTGTACGCGATATATATTTGATGCGAACGTCGCAAAAATAATACGGCCACTACATCTACGGAATATATCTTCAACGTTTTGTCCGACTGCTTTTTCACTGATCGTGAAGTTCGGCACCGTCGCATTCGTCGAATCCGACAGTAACAACAGGACGCCTTCTTCACCGTAAGCAGCCATCTTTGCTAAGTTTGCCGGTTCACCAACGGGTGTGAAGTCAAACTTAAAGTCACCGGTATGGACGATGTTTCCTTCCGGCGTCCTAACAACGACACCATATGCCTCTGGAATAGAGTGGGTGACTAAGAAGAATTCAACTTTTAATTTGCCGAACTCTAACACTGAGTCCTCTGTAATTTCATTTAACGTCGTTGAGCGTAACAATCCATGTTCGTCCAACTTATTGCGGATTAATCCGAGCGCAAGTGGACCAGAATAAATTGGCACTTGAATTTGTTTTAACAGGAACGGGATACCACCGATATGGTCTTCATGTCCATGTGTGACCACTAACGCACGAATGCGATCCTGGTTTTCAACAAAATACGTATAGTCAGGAATGACGTAATCTACGCCGAGTTGATCGTCTGTCGGGAACTTAACACCAGCATCGATGATGATGATGTCGTCCTGATATTCAATTGCGTAGGTGTTTTTTCCGATTTCCCCGAGTCCCCCGAGGGCGAAAACACCGACTTCATTTTGCGCTAAAGTCATTACACATTCTCAACTTTGTAATCTGGATTGTTTGCTTCTTCATATTGAAGATGTTCGGGACTTAGTTCTTGTACGAATTCAATATTGTAGTCTTCGCCTTTTAACGCGACTCTCACTTCTGATTCGCTGTTCGCTTCGAAATAACGCGTACGCGTCGTTTCTCTAATAATTCTTTTGTTGTTTACTTCTTGAAAAAATACTTTAAAAATTGCCATAAATATGCTCCTTATTCATTTCATTGATAAAATGCGTCACACATGCGCACTTTACGAATTCGGCACCAGCCGACATTTTACATATCGTTCTCATTTTACACGATAAACGAATCTTTTAACAGTGAATTATGATTCATACGGTGTTGCACCGAGTTTTGGGTCCATCGGAAAATCTTTGTCGATGTGGTCATAGAACATGACGCCATTTAAATGGTCGATTTCATGTTGCATCACAATCGCTAAAATACCGCTCGCTTTAATTTCGATTGTTTCACCTTCGATATTTTGTGCTTCGACTTTGATTCGTTTGTAGCGATGCACGAGTCCAGGAATATCTTCATCTACGCTAAGGCAACCTTCGCCTTGTGGTAAGTAAGTCATTGCGACAGAGTGGCTTTTTATCTTTGGATTAATGAGCATGTAGTCATGCACGATTTCATCTTCATCATCTAAAATTAGAATTGCTGTCATCTTCTTATCGATGCCCACTTGTGGTGCGGCGAGTCCAACACCCGGACGTAATTTATATTTTTCTCGTGTTTCTTCGATTTGTGAATGATGTAAATATTCACGCATTGCTTTTAATTCATTAACGGTTTGTTCGTCGATTGTCTCAACCACAGCGACTTTCTTTCTTAAGATTGGATCACCATCACGAACGATGTCTTTCATTGTTATCATTATTACACCTCTATATACTATCTATGAGATTACATTATATCAAAAACTAGTGTATATTAATATTGAATAAAAAAGTGTTGGAGGAAATTATGAAAAAATTTGTTTTTTTAATCGCGATGATGACGCTCGTCCTTGCCGCATGTGGTGATAACAAGGAAGAATACCGAGCGTTTTATACAGAATTAGAGACACCAATTAATGTCGAATCAGATATTCAAGACATTTCGAGTGAATATGATGCATTAGAAGCTGATAAAAGATCATATCAAGAAGAAGTGAACACGGCGGACCGTGCGCGTTTAACGGAGCTTAGTGCAACGCTACTTGAGAACACTGAAAACCGTGCGGGACTCGTTAATGATGAGCGTGCAATAATGGAAGAATCGGCAAGTAGTTTAGATACGCTTAGAGAGTTAGCTGCTGATATTCCAGTGGAAGATTATCAAACAGATGCGGACGCATTGATCGAATTGATGGAAGCACGCTATACTGCACACGGCGAAATGATGGATGCGACTGAAGAAATGTTAGAGAAAGAACTCGAATTATTTACGACGTATGGCAATGATGATTTAGCACAAGATCAAATCGACGCACTGCTAGATGAGCTATCTGAACTTTATGCCAATGTGAACGAGACGAGTGATGCTTATCACGAATCGACGGCTGCTGTGAATGAAAAGCGTTCAGAAATATTGGATACGATTAACAATTAACTTAGGGGTATTGAATGAAGAAATTAGTTTTATTGTTTAGCATGATGCTTGTATTTATTGCTGCGTGCTCAGAGCGTCCAGAATCGACGAATAATACGCTTAGTGAAAACGCACAAAGCTTTAGTCCACATGGTGCAGCTTATGATAACTTCGTAGATTTTTATAATGAGATGCAAGATGCGCTTGGTGAGGAACTTGAACTTGGTGATATTTACACGCGTTTTGATGAACTAGAGGAAGAGAAACGCGAGATTCAAGACGGACTGGTTGATGTGACCGGTGAGGAACTCGCTGATGCGGCCGATGAACTTTTATCGATTGCGGATGCACGTGAGGAAACATTGGATGATGAAGGTGCGGTATTCGATGAAATCGAACGTATGTTTAAAGACGCACAGGAGACGCTCGATACCGTGATGACGCGTGGCTACAGTACGCAAGGTGATGAACTGATGGAAGTCGCAACTGAACGACTCGAAGCACAGCGCGCAATTTTAGATGGCAAATATGAAATCGTTGAACGAGAACGCGCGCTATACGAATTGTTCGCAAGTGATGAATCGACGCAAGAAGACATCGATGAACAGTCGTCAGCTGTGAGTGATGCATACATAGAAGTTGGTGCGCTTAGCGATGAACTCGGTGAAAAATCGGACGCGTTAAATGAAACGTTAGAAAGTCTATACGAATTTATGAACTAATATGCATCGTACTACAACAGATATTTCTGTTACAACCCATGAATGTTGTTATATCAACGTTTGTGGGTTTCTGTTTTATTATTATTCCGTTTACTGTTGTAACAGCGTATGATAAAATATAAATGATATAAAAATTTGAAAGGTATGGTGAAAGGTAAATGACACCAAACAATTTTGATCCAGTTGAAACACTCAATACGATTGAAGAAAAGTTTGAGATGTTTCAAATCTTGGACGAAGAAGGAAAGATTGTAAACGAAAGTGAAATGCCGGAACTATCAGACGACCAATTGGTTGAACTCATGAAACGCATGGTATGGACACGTGTATTAGACGCGCGTTCGATTTCACTTAACCGCCAGGGACGCTTAGGATTCTATGCGCCAACTGCAGGACAGGAAGCTTCACAACTCGGTTCACAGTATGCGTTAGAAAAAGATGATTATATTTTACCAGGTTACCGTGATGTGCCACAGTTAATATGGCACGGTTTACCACTCACCCAAGCATTCTTATTCTCTCGTGGTCACTTCAAAGGGAACCAGTATGACGAGATCAATGCATTGCCACCACAGATCATCATCGGTGCACAATACGTGCAAACTGCAGGTGTTGCACTTGGCTTAAAGAAACGTGGTAAAGACTCTGTTGTTATCACATACACAGGTGACGGTGGTAGTTCACAAGGTGACTTCTACGAAGGGATTAACTTCGCGGGGGCATTTGACGCACCAGCAATTTTTGTCATTCAAAATAACAACTACGCAATTTCTACACCGCGTGAATTACAGTCTAAGGCTAAAACTTTAGGTCAAAAAGGTATCGCAGCAGGTATCCCAAGTGTCGTTGTTGACGGTATGGATCCACTTGCAGTGTACAAAGTTGTGCGCGATGCACGCGACCGTGCTGTAGCAGGTGAAGGACCTACGTTGATTGAAATGTTAACGTACCGTTACGGACCACATACGATGGCAGGGGATGACCCAACGCGTTATAGAACTTCTGATGAAGACTCTGAGTGGGAGAAAAAGGATCCACTTGTTCGTTTCAGAACATACCTCGAAGGTAAAAAGCTTTGGACGAAAGAACAAGAAGATGAAGTGATTGAACAAGCGAAAGAAGATATTAAAAAAGCAATTAAAGAAGCTGACGGTACAGAGAAACAATCTGTGACACAGTTAATGGAAATTATGTATGCGGATATGCCAAGCAACTTAAAAGAGCAGTATGAAGTATACAAGGAAAAGGAGTCTAAGTAGTTATGGCTGAAATGACGATGATTCAAGCAATTACGGAAGCGATGAGAACTGAACTCAAAAATGATGAGAACGTTCTTGTTTTCGGTGAAGACGTTGGTGTCAACGGTGGGGTATTCCGTGCGACTGAAGACTTACAAAAAGAATTCGGTGTTGACCGTGTATTCGATACACCACTTGCTGAAAGTGGACTCGTATCTTTAGGTTTCGGTTTAACATTAGAAGGTTACCGCCCAGTAGTTGAAATTCAGTTCTTCGGTTTCTTATTTGAAGCGATGGACGGGATTGCTGGTCAGATTGCACGCGGACGTTTCAGAAGCGGTGCATCTAAACAAATGCCACTCGTTGTACGCGCGCCATTCGGTGGTGGTGTTCACACGCCAGAATTACACGCAGACTCATTAGAAGGATTGATGGCACAAACGCCTGGACTTAAAGTCGTTATTCCATCAAACCCAGTGGATGCGAAAGGTCTTTTAATAGAAGCAATCCGTTCAAATGACCCTGTAATTTTCCTTGAGCACATGAAACTTTATCGTTCATTCCGTGAAGATGTGCCGGATGAAGATTACACAGTAGAAATCGGTAAAGCGAAAGTGAAACGCGAAGGTACTGACGTGACGTTAATTGCATACGGTGCAATGGTTCAAGAATCACTTAAAGCAGCAGAAGCATTAGAAGAAGAAGGCATCTCTGCTGAAGTGATTGACTTGCGTACAGTGTCGCCGGTGGATTACGAAACATTGGTGAAATCGGTTGAGAAAACAAACCGTGCAGTGATGATTCAAGAAGCACAGCGTCAAGCAGGCGTTGCTGGCCAAGTGATCTCTGAATTATCTGAGCGCGTCATCTTAAGTTTAGAAGCACCGATTATGCGTGTAACTGCGCCGGATACAGTATATCCATTCACACAAGCAGAGAGCGTATGGTTACCAAACAAAGATGACATTATCGAACGAGCGAAAGAAGTTATGAACTTTTAATTAGAGAATTGAAAAGGAGGAGACGTAATGGCATTCGAATTTAAATTGCCGGATATCGGTGAGGGTATCCACGAAGGTGAAATTGCAAAGTGGATGGTCGCTGTCGGTGACGAAATAAAAGAAGACGACGTATTATGCGAAGTCCAAAACGATAAGGCACTTGTTGAAATTCCATCACCAGTCGATGGTGTTGTAAAATCTTTAGATGTAAAAGAAGGCGAAGTCGCTATCGTCGGTCAAACGATCATCACAATAGATGACGGTTCAGAAGACAGTGGCGATGCTGGTGCATCAGAAGAAAAGACAGAAGAAAAAGCTGAAACTGAAGATGAAAAACCATCAGCGGAGGAGAAATCAGAAGCGAAATCTGCCGATAAATCAGCTGAGAAAAAAGAAGTGTCAGGTGAGCGTGTGATTGCGATGCCATCTGTCCGTAAATTTGCACGTGACAACGATGTGAATATCGCTGAGGTATCAGGTAGCGGTAAAAACGGTCGTGTGTTAAAAGAAGACATCGAAGCATTCTTAAGTGGTGACCAAGCATCAGCAGATGAAGTTGCTACAGATGATGCTGAATCTGAAGAAACGTCTAAAGTCGCTGCACAACCATCAGTGGATGAAGGTGTAACTGAAACACGTCGTCCAATGAGCGGTATGCGTAAAGCAATCGCGAAAGCGATGGTGAACTCTAAACAGACAGCACCACACGTGACGCACTTAGACGAAGTCATCGTTAACGATCTATGGGATCACAGAAAACGATTCAAAGAAATCGCAGCGGAACAAGATGTGAAATTAACATTCTTACCATATGTCGTAAAAGCGCTCGTTTCAACATTGAAGAAGTTCCCTGATTTAAACACGTCGATCGACGATGAAACGATGGAAGTCATCGAGAAGCACTACTACAACATCGGTATTGCAGCTGACACTGAGCGCGGTTTAATCGTTCCAGTGATCAAGCATGCAGACCGTAAGTCTATGTTTGAAATTTCAAATGAAATTAACGAACTTGCAGGTAAAGCACGTGATGGTAAATTAACAGGTGATGAAATGAAAGGTGGCTCAATGTCGATTTCGAACTTAGGTTCGGCAGGCGGTGCACACTTTACACCAGTGATTAACCACCCAGAAGTAGCAATTTTAGGTATCGGTCGTATTGAAGAAAAAGCAGTTGTCGTAGACGGCGAAGTTGTTGCACGTCGCGTACTTGCGTTATCATTATCATATGACCACCGTCAAATCGACGGCATGACAGCACAAAATGCATTGAATCACTTTAAGCGTTTAATCGCTAATCCAGATTTATTATTAATGGAGGGTTAATCTTATGGTAGTTGGAGATTTCGCAGTAGAAACAGATACGATTGTCATCGGTGCAGGTCCTGGTGGATATGTTGCAGCAATTCGTGCAGCACAGTTAGGACAAAAAGTAACGATTGTTGAAAAAGCAGAATTAGGTGGCGTTTGTTTAAACGTCGGGTGTATCCCATCGAAAGCAATGATTGCATCATCACATAAGTATCACGATGCAAAAAATTCTGAAGATTTCGGTGTGTCAACTGAAGGTGTGTCACTCGATTTTTCAAAAGTTCAAGAGTTTAAAAACGGTGTAGTTAAGCGTTTAACTGGCGGTGTCGAGAGCTTATTAAAAGGTAACAAAGTCGAGATCGTTCGTGGTGAAGCGTACTTCGTTGATGCGAACAAACTAAAAGTAATGGATGAAAAGAACTCACAAACATATGAGTTCAAACATGCAATTATCGCGACTGGTAGCCGTCCGATTGAAATCCCAGGATTCAAGTTTGGAGAGCGCATCATCGATTCTACAGGCGCTTTAGCGCTTAAAGAGGCTCCAGGTAAACTCGTAGTTATCGGTGGTGGTTACATCGGTACTGAACTTGGAACAGCATATGCGAACTTCGGTTCTGAAGTAACGATTTTAGAAGGTACAAAAGATATTTTAGGCGGATTTGAAAAACAAATGACTCAGCCTGTTAAGAAAAACTTGAAGAAAAAAGGCGTAACGATTGTGACTGAAGCGATGGCGAAGAGCGCAGAAGAAACAGAGAATGGCGTTAAAGTAACTTATGAAGCGAAAGGCGAAACGCATGAAGTTGAAGCGGATTACGTATTAGTTACAGTCGGCCGTCGTCCAAACACAGATGAGCTTGGATTAGAAGAAATGGGTGTCAAAATGACAGACCGTGGTATTATCGAAGTCGATAAACAATCACGTACTTCAATTGATAACATCTTTGCTATCGGTGACATCGTACCTGGTTTACAACTTGCACACAAAGCAAGCTACGAAGGTAAAGTTGCAGCTGAAGCAATTTCTGGTGAGAAGTCAGAAGTGGACTACTTAGCAATGCCAGCGGTATGTTTCACTGAGCCAGAACTTGCAAGCGTCGGTTTCACTGAAGCAGAAGCGAAAGAAGAAGGCTTCAAAGTGAAAAGTGGTAAATTCCCATTCGCAGCGAACGGCCGTGCATTAGGCTTAAACCAAACAGACGGATTCGTAAAATTAGTCACGCGTGAAGAAGACGGATTATTACTCGGTGCACAAGTGGCGGGTGTTGGTGCTTCTGACATCATCGGTGAACTCGGACTAGCGGTTGAGACTGGTATGACAGCTGAAGATATCGCACTGACGATTCATGTACACCCTACATTAGGTGAGATTCCAATGGAAGCTGCCGAAGTAGTATTAGGACGTCCAATCCACTCGATGTAATCATTTAAAAATTAATATTGAGGCGGCGTCTGATTGATTGCATATCGGGCGCCGCTGTTTTTGTTTGTATGCGGATTTTATTTTTGTTTTAGTGAGGGTTTTATCTTTGATAGATGTTGAGGTGAATTGATAATGAGTGAAAAAGAGTATTCGTATCCGCTAGATTTGGATTGGTCGACAGACGAGATTGTTGACGTGACCGAGTTTTTCGTGGCGGTTGAGCAGGCGTTCGAGGGTGATGGTGTACGTCGCGGCGAATTGGCTGCGCGCTATCAAGCGTTTAAGCGTGTCGTTCCGGGAAAATCTGAGGAGAAAACACTATTTAAAGAATTCAAGAGTCGCAGCGGACTCGAATCTTATGATGTTGTGAAGCAATTGAAAGAAGTAGAGGATGATCAAGCGATTATTCGAGGATAATTTGTTGATAGTTGATCGGGTGCCGACCCTTGGTGGGGTGGGTACCCGATTTTTTGGTTTTCGTTGAGTCTACTATAAACTTGTGGCTTCACAACTTTATGTTAGAGGGTCTACTATAAACTTGTGGTTCCACAACTTTATGGTAGAGGGCTTACTATAAACTTGTGGTTTCACAACTTTATGTTAGAGGGCTTAATATAAACTTGTGGTTTCACAACTTTACGCTAGAGGGCTTACTATAAACTTGTGGTTTCACAATTTTATGTTAGAGGGCTTACTATAAACTTGTGGTTTCACAACTTTACGCTAGAGGGTCTACAATAAACTTGAGAGCCCACAGCTTTACGCAATGACCGCTACTATAAACTTGAGAGCCACAGCTTTACGCAATCGGCTTTCTCATAAACTTGAGAACTCTCAGTTTTATGCAATATTCCTTCTAATAGAATTGTAATTTATTACTAAAAGATATCTGGAAAATAGCTTATCAAAAGTCATTTTTTCCCGATAACTTTCTCTCAAATATAACAAGCTATTTAATTCGATATATAATCGGTGTAAGATGTTCCCAGTATTTATACAAGTGTTCTTCTTTAATGATTTTCCATGGATTAAAAATTGTTTGTCCGTCTTTGTTGAAGAATAGACCATCTCCAATATAATAAGCAGCATGTTGGATCACTTGATTTTTATCTTGCCAAACTACAACGTCATCTTTTTTAATACAATCACCTGTAAACTCATAGTATTTGTATTGCTTTAATGTCTCAATAAAAGACTTTTGATATATCCATTCATGTATAAACCACTCTTGCTTCCCGCCTGATATTGCAAATAATACAGCTGCTAAGCAGTTTGCACCCTGTTTGTTACTAAACGTATTAGCATATGGATTTAAAAAACTGTACATTGAGTTAGGCAAGGGTTTACAATCTCCATCATCCCACCATTCAAAAACCATTTTTGAAAGTAATTGTTCTTTCACAGAACGCTCAAGTTTCTCCCACATTGCACTTTGAATAATAATATTTTGATTTATTATATAGTCCGATGGGATTTTATCAATTTCATCTACAAATGTAATTGGAACTACCAGACCTCTTTTACTGTTTATTTGATAACTAAAAATTAATTTTCGTTCCTCGGCAGAAATTCTTTCAATCCAATTCTTTTCAGCAATAATCACATAATGTGCATTTTTTATATTCCAATACAGATAACTATTAACATAATTTATTTGCTTATACGTACTATGATTAAAAAATTCATCTGTAGGCATTATTATTACTCCTGAAAGATCAATTTCACTTAAACCGTCTTCAGGAAGAAAAAATAAATCTTTTTCAGGTACATAAATTTCTATCCATTCTTGTAAATTGTTATGTGTAGGTTTAATTCTCATTTTTTCTCCTTTTGTATACTTGTACTTTTACCTTATTATATAATCCCAAATTTCTCATTCATTATCAAAGTGATTGTGGGTTTAAAAAAGGAATGCACTTCATTTCAAGTATATGCTTAGATATATTAACTCTGTGAACCGACAGGGTACAGAAAACCCGATTATTTTACTCTGTGAAACGACAGAGTAACGAGAGAGGCGATTGCATCACCCTGTGAATTGACAGAGTAACGAAAGAGACGATTTCATCACCCTGTGAAACGACAGAGTAACGAGAGAGGCGATTGCGTCACTCTGTGAATCGACAGAGTAACGAGAGAGGCGATTTCATCACCCTGTGAATCGACAGAGTAACGCTCCGCGTGACACCCCAAAAATTCCCCAAAACTTTTTATTGTACAAACGAAGCACAATGAATATAATTAGATTAGTTTTTTTAGAAAAGGAAAATGGGGGGATTATGTGACAACGGTACATTTGACGGACGTTCATATGCAATATGATGGCAACAGAGTGCTAGACAAATTTACATATACATTTGAGGCGGGGAAGTTTTACACCATACTGGGTCCATCGGGCTGTGGTAAAACGACTGTACTTAAATTGATCGGTGGATTTATTCATCCGACCGACGGCGAAATTTATTTCAACGATAAAAAGATGAACGGCATTGATGCGAACGTCCGTAAAGTGAACACTGTGTTCCAGGATTATGCATTATTCCCTCATCTCAACGTATACGAAAACATTGCATTTGGTCTAAGAATTAAAAAGGTCAATAAGCAAACTATTGAACAAAAAGTTTCACGGGCACTGAAACTCGTTAACTTAGAAGATTTTAAAGCGCGTGATATTCAAGCACTTTCGGGTGGTCAGCGCCAGCGTGTTGCAATCGCGCGTGCAATCGTCAACGAACCGAGCATCTTACTGCTCGATGAACCGCTTTCTGCACTCGACCAAAACTTACGAATTGATATGCAGTACGAATTAAAAGAAATTCAAAGTGAGCTCGGCATCACTTTTATCTTCGTAACACATGACCAGGAAGAGGCACTCGCCCTTTCTGATGAAATCATCGTTATGGATAAAGGGAAAATTGTCCAAACAGGTACGCCTAAAGATATTTATGATGAGCCTCTAAACCGCTACGTTGCGGACTTTATTGGTGAATCGAATATCGTCAAAGGGACGATGCCTGAAGATGGTGTTGTGAAAATTTACGGCAAAGCGTATGAGTGTGTCGATGGTGGATTTAAGCCGAATGCGAAAGTCGATGTGATGCTCCGACCGGAGGATATTGTCATCAAGCCACACAATCATGGGAAGATTAATGTTGATGTCGACACGGTGCTTTTCCGCGGTGTTCATTATGAGATTTCTGTTTATGACAATGATGGTTATGAGTGGATTATTCATTCAACGGTTGCGCCTACTGAAGGTCAACCATATAGTTTAGATTTCAAGCCAGAAGATATTCATATCATGTTACCAGGTGAGGACGAAGAGTCATTCGATAAGCGTATCGAGCAATACGAGGAACAGTTATCATGAGACGCCTATTATTTATCCCATACATCGTATGGATGGGTATATTTGTTATCATTCCTATCGGGTTACTTGTCGGATTTTCTTTCTTTGATATCGAAGACAACTTAACATTTAGTAACTACCGAGAATTCTTTAGTTGGAGCTACCTACAGATGAGTATCTCATCTTTTTGGTATGCATTTTTAATCACGGCATTTACGCTATTGGTATGTTATCCATTGGCACTGATTATCAAACAGTTAAAACTAAAAATGTTCTGGTTGTTCATCATCATCTTGCCGACATGGATCAACATTCTATTAAAAACATACGCATTTATCGGAATTTTTAGCCGTGAAGGATTAGTGAACAACCTCGCAGCACAACTTGGGTTACCTGAGTTACAGCTGTTATTCTCTGATGTGGCATTTGTTATTGTTGGCGTTTATATTTTCATCCCATTTATGTTGTTACCGTTATTCAACTCGATAAACAGCATCGACCAGTCGATGATTTCAGCGGCTCAAGACTTAGGCGCAACGCGCATGCAAGTCATTCGCAAAGTCATTTTTCCACTCTCAATCGAAGGTGTGAAAGCTGGCGTGCAGGTGGTCTTTATCCCAGCGTTATCACTATTCATGATCACGCGACTCATTGCCGGGAACAAAGTCGTCACTCTAGGGACAGCGATTGAGCAACAGTTCTTAACTGCTGAAAACTGGGGAATGGGGTCAACGATTGGGGTATTCTTAATACTCTTCATGATGATCATCATGTTATTCACGCGTACGAAGTCGAAGACGATTGGGGTGGGTAGACTATGAAATTAACAGGAAGATTATTTCTAATCATCATGCTTATCGTTCTTTACTTACCGATTTTTTACTTGGCATACTATTCATTTAATTCAGCTGGCACGATGAACGAATTCGAATCGTTCACGTTTGATTATTATTTAAGTGTATTTCAAGATTCGCGACTTATGGTTATTTTAATGAATACAATCTCTGTTGCACTCATCTCATCGGTGGTTGCCACAATCGTCGGTATTTGTGGTGCGCTTAGCCTCTACTTTTTAAAGAGTAGCAAAATACGTGCCTCATTACTGAACATCAACAATATTATGATTGTGTCACCGGATGTTATCATCGGTGCGTCGTTCTTAATCTTATTCACGTTCTTAGGTATTTCACTCGGCAGTGTCAGTGTCATACTCGCGCACATTGCATTCAGCATTCCAATTGTAGTGCTGATGATTTTACCAAAACTATATGAAATGAACACATCGCTACTCGATGCAGCGCGTGACCTCGGTGCGACACCATCGTTGATATTGTCGCGCGTCGTCCTACCGCAGATAAAACCCGGCATCCTTGCAGGATTTTTTATGGCATTGACGTACAGTTTAGATGACTTTGCCGTGTCATTCTTCGTGACAGGTAGTGGGTTTAGTGTCCTATCCGTTGAAATTTACGCGATGGCAAGACAAGGGATTTCACTTGAAATCAATGCGATTTCAACGATGATCTTCTTAATCGTTTTAACGATTGTACTGATTTACTACTTCCTTTCAACACGCAAGACTGTGAAACGAGGTGACCTATCATGAAACAAATATATTTACTCTTAACGTTATCGTTAATCATTGGCATCGGTGCATTGCTCTCAACACGTTTCATTGAACCACCACTGGGTGAAGGGGATTCAGCAATCCATATCTTCAACTGGGGTGAATATATCGATCCAGATTTACTCGATCAATTTACCGAAGAGACTGGTATTCGTGTCGTCTATGAAACGTTTGATTCGAACGAAGCGATGCTTGTGAAAATCAACCAAGGTGGTACGAGTTATGATTTAGCAATACCATCTGAATACATGGTAGAGAAGATGCAAGAGCGCGACATGCTTATTGAGATTGATCATGAGCAACTGCCAAACTTGGAACATATTGGCGAGCAGTTTTTAGGACTCGATTTCGACCCTGAGAATAAATATTCTGTACCGTATTTCTGGGGGACAGTCGGCGTACTTTTCCATCCAGACAAAACGGATTTAGATTTTACAGAGTGGGATATGCTGTGGGATGAATCATTACGAAATGAAATTTTACTCGTCGATAGTGCGAGAGAGGTCATGGGCTTCAGCTTAAATTCGATGGGTGAGTCACTGAACGAAACGGATCCAGATAAGTTGGACGCCGCGTTCCAAAAACTCGTTGAACTCGCACCGAACATACGCGGCGTCGTCGGAGATGAAATCATGCAGATGATGATTAACAACGAATCGATTGCTGCTGTTATTTGGAGTGGTTCCGCACGAGACGTCATGTGGGAGAATGAAGAATTGGATTACGTCGTCCCTGAAGGCGGCTCGAACTTATGGTTCGACACATTTGTCATCCCTGAGACTGCGAATAACATCGATGGTGCGCATCAGTTTATCAATTTTATGTTAGATCCTGAAAATGCAGCACAAAATGCGGATTATGTCGGTTACTCTACGCCAAATGATGCCGGACTTCTACTGTTAGATGAAAGTGAGCAGGAAGATACGCGTTTTTATCCGACAGATGCACAACAAGAAACATTAGAAGTATATAAAAATCTTGGTTTAGAAAACTTAGGCATATATAATGAACTTTTTCTAAAATTTAAAATGAATTTGGAATAACTTACGCAAAAAAGGTTATACTAATACTATAGATAAAAAGGGGGTATGTTTATGAGTCGTTCATACACACAAACTGTCGTACCTGTCAGTCGTGTACCAGAAAGATTTTTTGGTTGGGCAGCGTGGATACTGTTATTATTACTTACTGCTGCAGTGTTAATTTTTTCATTAACAACAGCGCGTTCAGAAGCATTCGAACAAAACACCGCAAATTACATTGCGAATGTCGTTGTTGAGCTCGATGGTATGGGACCAGATGCGACAACAGAATCATCAGGATCTTCATTATCAATTCAAGATACGATTTCACTGTTTTTCACATTTGATGGTTTACCACCATATACCGATACACTTGATGGACAAGATGAAGCGATACAAGACTTCACTATAGGCATCATAAACTGGGTGTTAGACTTTTTTAACCAGTCATGGATAATCGCAATTGCATTATTCATCCCATTATTTGTTGGTATATTCGGATTATTAACGATCCGTAACCGCATGGTTTCAGGATTATTATTAACATTGACTGCAATTATGACGTCACCATTAATCTTACTTGCGTTAATCGGTGGAATTATTCCACTATTCTTCATTATCGCGGCGATTTTATTGTTTGTTAGAAAGAATAAGATCATCACGCATGAAGAATCAGAGATTACGACAGTAGAAGGTGAGCGTAAAGAAAAACGTCGTTCACGTCGTCAAAGAAAAGAAGATGAAGAAATAGCACAAGATAAAGACCGTCGTGGTGCGGCTGATAAGAATGTTGCAAAAGAAGAAGACGACGAAGAACCGACAAAACGCCGCCGTCGATTGGAAAAACCAGCAGTAGCACCGACGAGCAAGCGTGAAGAAGAAAACAATCTGTCTGATTTTGATGACGATGAAGAAGATGATGTCGTCGTTGCACCATCACGTCGCAGCCGACGCAATGAAGAATTCGTTGAAGATAATAGACGCGACGATTCAGATTTGGATGAGTTGGAAGATGATGTGGAAACTCGTAATTCGAATGAATACGAGGATGACGATGATTATGATTACGAAGATGATCTTGGCAGAGAAAATCTTTCGGAACGAAAGCAAAATGATTACGAAGACGATCTCGATGCCACACGTCAGTTCAATGTGCGCGATTTAGAAGAAGAGCCAGATGTTGATGCAACACGTCAGTTTAGAAAAGTTGAAGCCGATGATGTTGATGACACGTATGAAGATGAGCGACCACGCCGCCGTCGACGTGAAGATGAATATTAATTTTTGATTTTGTTGAAACCAACCCTCTGATCGGGTTGGTTTTTTTGATTTTGTATCGATTAAAATCAGTTTGCGCGCTAATGAGCTAGGCTCATAGTCACGTAGATCCATTTGCGCGCCAATGAACTGGTCTCATAGTCACGTAAATCCATTTGCGCGTCAATGAACTAGGCTCATAGTCACTTAAATTCATTTGCACGCCAATGAACTGGTCTCATAGTCACGTAAATCCATTTGCGCGCCAATGAACCAGGCTCATAGTCACTTAAATTCATTTGCACGCCAATGAGCTGGTCTCATAGTCACGTAAATCCATTTGCACGCCAATGAACTGGTCTCATAGTCATGTAAATCCATTTGCGCGTCAATGAACTAGGCTCATAGTCACTTAATTCCATTTGCACGCCAATGAGCTGGACACATTGTCACTCATCAAAATAAAATCTAGACATTAAATAACCAATACTAATTTTTACTGGACATTTGTTGTTTAATAGACTTAACTTTAAGACAGAAAAAGAATTTAATGAAGTTAATCTAGATAAGGTATCAAAAACTTGGAGAGGGTGGTAGTTATGGATAGAGAATTCACTGAAACAGAAATGGAATCACTCCGCAAATGTCGTCTCATTACAAAAATAACTCCGACAGAAATCATTTACGGTGAAATTTTTGAGTATGAGTACTATCTATTAGAAATAGAAGGTCACTCGCCAAGTGAGGCATTTGATCTACTCGGTTTAGATCCAGACATCGTTGGACAAGATCGAATTATAACTTTCCATAATCATTACATCGAAGAAAGAAAATCTTATATAGAACAGTTGGAGGTTCGGCCACTTGTAGCAGCCCTCGATGAAATAGAAAAACTGCGTGAAGAACAAAAATATTTAGAGCAAGAACGAGACTTTTTAATAAAACGAAACAAAATCAGAGACGAATTCTATGAGAACGATGAATTCTATAAGCAAGAGAGAGAACGACGTGAAAAACAAAAAAAGATTAGACAAGCACTCAAAAAAAGAAAGAGAAATAAAAAATAATGACCAAGACAATTGTCCCGGTCATTTTTTCTAACACATAATTACATAAACTTACTCAAATAAGGATAACCTGCAATTTCCCATCCACCATAAACGACAAAAATTGCTTGTGACAATTATTTGAAAATTTTGTTTTTAATAGAAATAGAGTGGTATGAATATGTTATAGGTATAGATTCAAAATAATTGAAAAGGAGAATTTCAGTGAAAAATAATATTTATGGTAACATTCCATGTTTTTTAGGTTCAGAAAATTTAGTTCAAAAAGGTGCGTATGACACAGACGTTATTTTCTATGGTGCACCGTTTGAGGGGGAGAGTACTTGGGGAGATTACACAGGTGTAGAACTTGGACCTAAGCAAATTCGTTCGTCTTCTGCACGATATAGTGGCTATTTACCAGAGTTAGATCACATTGATGTGATGGAACATTTCACACTAGGTGATGCTGGTGATGTGCCATTTGTCGCACATGATAACGATCAGTCATACAAAAACATTGAAGATTTTTCTTGTGAATTATGGAAGACTGGAAAGTTTCTCGTCGGCTTCGGTGGAGAGCATGGTGTCACTTATCCGATACTTAAAGCGCTCGCAGATAGTGGAAAAAAGGTAGGAATTATCCATTTAGATGCGCACTATGACAATATGCCTGACTTTGAGGGTGAGAAATACGCAAGAAATACACCATTCATGAGATTGTATGAAACAGATGGTATCAGAAACGAATCGATCATCCATACAGGCATTCATGGACCGCGTAATAAACCTGAGACTGGTAAGTACGCCAAGGAAAATGGTGCAGTGACGATTGGTATTAATACGATAAAAGAATCGAAAGATTTGAGAGCATTAGCAAAAGATGTTTATGACCAAGCTGCTAAAGATGTGGATGTCGTTTATCTATCAATTTGTAGTGATGTTCTAGACTTTGCTTACAACCCTGGTGGACCAGTGGACGGCAACGGTTTAACATCATATGAATTACTGACAATGATTCATGAATTTGGAAAGCTCGGGCTCGTTGGTATGGACTATGTGGAAGTTTATCCGATGATGGATCAAAACCAACAATCCGCGCACTTTGTTTCGTATGCAGTACTTTATGTATTAGCGGGGCACGCGAAGTATTTAGGCAAGATCTAATCTTTAATAGGGGATGATCATTATGAATAGAATACTAGAAGTGATAAAAGCCCTCGGGCCAGGCATGATTATTACTGCATCATTCATTGGTCCAGGTACAGTAACAGCGATGACACGTGCCGGTGCAGGTTTTGGTTATAGCTTGTTATGGGCATTGCTCTTTTCAATAATTGCGACAATTGTACTTCAAGAGATGATTATACGATTAGCTCTTGTGACGAGACGCGGTTTGGGTGAAGCAATATACGATTTGTTTGATAACAGAATCGGACGATTTTTAACCGTTTGGATTTCGATGATTGCAGTCGCAGTTGGTTGTGCGGCCTACATGAGTGGTGACCTTTTAGGAACTTCGCTAGGGCTAGGACATTTACTTAACATTCCAACAAACATACTCGCACCAATCGTCGGTATTATAATATTTTTTATCGGTATTCAAGGTAGTTATAAGCTGATAGAAAAAATTATAATTGGCCTTATGGTCGTGATGGGTTTGACATTTATTACAACGATGTTCATGGTGCAGCCTGACTGGGGAGAAGTATTTAGTGGCATGTTCATGCCGTCGATACCAACAGGCTCAATCATCATGGTCATTGCATTGATTGGTACAACTGTCGTCCCCTATAACTTCTTCTTACATGCGACGACAGTTCATGAACGCTTTAATGGTCTCGAAGATCTTAAGTTAGCCCGTTGGGATACGATCGTTTCGATTACGATTGGTGGTATTATCTCAGCAGCAATTCTAATATCTGCAGGAACATTGATGCTTGGTCAAGATATCAATAATGTTATTGATTTGGCTGGACCATTAGTGCCAATTCTTGGTGAAACATGGGCTCCAATATTCATTAGTGTAGGTTTATTTGCAGCAGGTTTCTCATCTGCATTAGCATCTCCAATGGGTGCAGCTGCAACAGTCAGCTCGTTCTTCAAATGGGAAGGCGGCATTAAAAACACCAAGTTTAAAGTCATATTTGGTATAGTCATTCTCATTGGTGTGGTAACTTCCGCAATTGGATTCGAACCGTTGGAGGTAATCTTAATCGCACAAGCATTAAACGGTATCATCTTACCAATCATAGCGATTTTAATCTTTGTAATTATTAATAAAAAAGGATTACTCGGTAAACATAAAAACGGCCCATTAATGAACGTCATCGGCTTTTTAGTCGTCGCTGTCGTTTCGTTCTTAGGTATTTATAGTATGATCGATGCAGTGAGTTCGTTTATGGGTTAATAGAATAGACATGAAAATCTTTGTTATGAGGTTTTCATGTCTTTTTGGTTTTCATAAACAAATCTACATTTCCGTGAGCGAGTTTCATTGGAACGCAAATCAATCTGCGTGTCTGTGAGCAAGTTTCATTGGCACGAAAAACAAATTTCCCGCAAAAAGAGCCCCAAATTCTTAAAATCGGGGGCTCAAAACAGGACTCTAACAAAACTCTTATTTATACAACACGTGTAGCTGTTCCATCACACGCTCTAAATCTTCAATAAAATCGGCATCTTTTTTCATCTCGGCATCACCTGGTTTGTACACCTTACCGACCAAAAATTCGCCTTTTTTCACATTGACGACACGCTTCAACCCTGCCACCAAATCTTCATCACTCATCTCGCCGAGCACCATCTTATCGGGTTGCATATGATCGAGCGATACTTGAAAATCGCGAGGGAAGTCATCGAACATCTCAATATTTTCTAACCATTTCTTAGCTACTTCCACCTTAGCGTCACTTTCATAAATGACACCATACATACAAAATGCATGATCTTTAAAAAGTCCGATTTGGAAGTGTGGCATCATTTTATAGCCGCGTGGATTTGTAGAAAAACTTACCCACGTATCATCTGGCGGATTGACTTTTCGACGTGCATGCTGTGCCACATGGGCATAGTGCTCATCTCCTGTCATCTCCGTAATAAAGACAGCAAAATGCTCACCCAAATTCTCGAGTTTTGGGCGTGTTGTTTCTATTAAAGCTTCCATGCGGGCAGCTAATCCGTCCACACGAAACACATCAAAATCTTTTTTAGTAAATCTATACTTCGTCATGGCAGTTCCTCCTTAGTATCTATTACTATGTTAAAATAAGATGTATTGATATTCAATTGAAGAGGTGCAACTTAGATGGAAATTTATAGTTTTGGACAAAGGCTTATCCGTGAAGCGGGTCAGTTTATTAGAAATCGTATGACCGAAGCTTATACAATCGATAAAAAGACTAATCCCAATGACTTGGTTACGGATGTAGATAAAGAAACGGAACGTTTTATAGCAAATCGTATACAAGAAAAATATAGCGATCATCAATTGATCGGTGAAGAATATAAAGAACATTCGATTGAAAATACCGATGGTGTGGTTTGGGTGATTGACCCGATTGATGGCACGATCAACTTCGTGCATCAACGTGCGAATTTCACAATTTCAATCGGTGTGTTCATCGATGGTAAACCACATGTTGGTCTAATTTTAGATGTCATGAATGATGTACTGTATCATGCACATGCAGGGCACGGTGCGTTTATTGATGACAGTCGTTTACCACAACTTAAGCAGACAGTGATGGAAGAATCGCTCATCGGACTCAATCCAAAATGGATGTTGAAATCGGGCATTGGTGAGCCATTTATGGATGTTGCACGTCAGTGTCGTCAGACGAGGAGTTATGGCTCTGCTGCACTTGAGTTTGCATATGTTGCTGCCGGTCGTCTTGAAGGGACGATATTTTTCAGATTGTCACCGTGGGACTTTGCCGCAGGTATCGTGTTGATCGAAGAAGTCGGTGGTGTCGTTACGAATGCACTTGGTGATCCTTTATCTATTTTAAAGAAGGATAGCGTTATCGCAGGTAATACAAACGTGCATCAATCGATTCAAACAGCATTTTCTAACAATGAAGCATTTGTTAAGCATCGTCAGGATTCGTACCATATTTAAAGGCATAATAGCCGAATGATTTTCTTATGAAGTATTTTTTGAGAATATAATCCATTTGGTATTTCGTGATGACGACACCGATGTGTTTGGCGATTTCACTACGCTTATATATGTTGAGCGGATTGATCAAAGAAAGCTGCGAGAAGTGCTCGTGTATATAAGGGTTCATTTCGTATTTGTTTTTGCATATGTCACAAGAGAAGTGACTTTTTAAGCGTCGTAGTTTGTACTCGTGACATTTTTTGCACTTTAGGCCGTGTTTTATATAACCGACTGGAAATTGGTACCGATGATTCGCCCGACTGATTGTATTTACAGCGGGCGTCGGTACTTTTTTCTTATTTTAGCCGCGCTTTCTATTGCTTTTAAGTAGTATGGGAGATCTTCATAGCGGAGTAGGACTTCGCTGCCTTTTCCACGCATTTTAAAACGTGGGTTCATGACGACATACTTTAATATAATCGGGCGTTGATACTTACCTTCATCGATTAAAGTGCGTCTGAAATGTTCATAGATTTCTTTTGATTGCTGGAGATTTATAACGGGGTTGTTATTGTCATTGACAAGAATATTAAAGGCATTAATCGAGTGGGTGCCTTTTAAATCTTTTAACACGAATAAATAGTAACAATAATCTGTCGCCAACATGACGTTGACAATATTTTCGGAATTTCGATCTTCGAATGAACAATGCCACATGACTTCAATGTTATCGAGCTTAATTTGTGTGAGTTGTTGTTCAAATTGTGCTTCTAATTCTTCTTGTTCACGCAACACTTCGAGTTCCTTTTGTTCTTCATCGCTAAACGGCAGCCGATTGTACAAAAACTCATAAATCTGCAGTTTTTCACGTTGTTCACGTATCACATGATTCACTCCTATTAAATCGTATAAGTGAATCATGCAATATTATAGAATTTTTGGCAAAAGACAATTTTGCAATTATTGTCGTCTTTTTTATCGATTTTTACATTATTGAATCAAAAATAGAGCAATTTTAACGTTTATGTCATCAATTTTGTAAAAATCGTAGTTAGAGCCAATCGTTCCTTCTATACTTTGCTTTTAGGCTAAACCCAAATCCAAAGACAGCAATAAACCCAATAATAGAAAGCACTGCGAGCCATGTGTAACCATAGGCAATGAATGCAGAAAATAGGACGAGAAGTAAGATCGCTAGAAATGCGAGAACTACAAAAATAAATTTAGATTTTTCTGTTTTCACTTTTTTTATCACTCCAACATATTTTATACCGAATTATAGCATAGAAATGCGATGTTTATGATATACTAACTAAGTTGAATTTATGAATGAAGGGAATTATTTATGACAAGAAGAGAAGATATCCGTAACATTGCAATCATCGCACACGTAGACCATGGTAAAACGACACTCGTCGATCAGTTGTTAAAACAATCGGGGATTTTTAGAGATAATGAGGTCGTTGCAGAACGCGCGATGGACTCAAATGATATCGAGCGCGAACGCGGTATTACGATCCTCGCTAAAAACACTGCGATTGATTATAAGGACACACGTATCAATATTTTGGATACGCCAGGTCACGCTGATTTCGGTGGTGAAGTGGAGCGTATTATGAAGATGGTCGACGGTGTAATTCTTGTCGTTGATGCGTATGAAGGCACGATGCCTCAGACGCGTTTCGTACTTAAAAAAGCATTGGAACAAAACTTAAAGCCACTCGTAGTTGTCAACAAAGTAGATAAACCAGCAGCACGTCCGGCAGAAGTCGTGGATGAAGTGCTTGAGCTCTTTATAGAACTGGATGCGAACGACGATCAGTTAGAATTCCCAGTGGCGTACGCAAGTGCTGTAAACGGTACTGCGAGCGACAATCCGGATTCACAAGATGAAAATATGCAGTCCATTTATGAAATGATTTTAGAGCATGTACCTGCGCCAATCGAGAATCGTGATGAGCCGTTACAATTCCAAGTGGCACTGTTAGACTACAATGATTACGTTGGTCGAATCGGTATCGGACGCGTATTCCGCGGCACGATGCGTGTCGGTGAGCAAGTGTCACTGATAAAAATCGACGGTACCGTGAAGAATTTCCGCGTGACGAAAATTTTCGGCTTCTTCGGACTGAAGCGCGTTGAAATTGACGAAGCGGTTGCCGGTGATTTAATTGCGGTCAGCGGTATGGAAGATATCAACGTCGGTGAAACGATTACACCGATTGATCATCAAGAAGCATTGCCTGTACTCGGCATTGATGAACCGACATTGCAGATGACGTTTGGTGTCAATACATCACCATTTGCCGGTCGTGAAGGTAAATATGTGACAGGTAGTAAAATTTCTGAACGCTTGTTCGCACAGTTAGAAACGGATGTTTCATTACGTGTAGACCCGACAGCTCAGCCAGATGCATGGACAGTTTCAGGACGTGGTGAGTTACACTTATCAATCTTAATTGAAAATATGCGCCGTGAAGGTTATGAGTTACAAGTATCTAAACCAGAAGTTATCGTCCGCGAAATTGATGGTGTGAAGAGTGAACCGTTTGAACGCGTACAGATCGATGTACCGGATGAATACACGGGATCTATCATCGAATCACTCGGAACACGTAAAGGTGAAATGGTGGATATGGTGACGTCAAGCAACGGACAGACACGTTTGATTTTTATCGTACCAGCAAGAGGATTAATTGGTTATCGTACAGAATTTATGTCGATGACGCGTGGTTACGGCATCATCAACCATACATTTGAAGAGTATCGTCCGCTGTTAAAAGGTCGAATTGGTGGCAGAAGGAACGGCGTATTAGTATCATTAGATAAAGGTGCGGCGAGCCAGTATGCGATACTTCAACTTGAAGATCGTGGTGAAAACTTCATGGAGCCTGGAACTGAAGTGTATGAAGGCATGATTGTTGGGCAAAACTCACGTGATAATGATTTAACAGTTAATATTACGAAAGTGAAAGCAGCCAACAACATTCGTTCAGCAACGAAAGAACAGACGACAACAATGAAGAAACCGAGAATCATGACGCTGGAAGAAGCGCTTGAATATATCAATGACGATGAACTTGTCGAAGTGACGCCAGAAAGTGTACGACTACGCAAGCGAATCTTGGACAAGAGCATGCGCGAAAGAGCAACGAAGAAAGAGAAGTACAAGTTAGAAACGGAGTGACAGTAGATGAATAACTTCATCTTATTGCTGTTGAATGGATTAAGTGTCATGAATGTGACCGTGGATGCAAATGAGCGACTGAGCTTTTTCGGACGCTTGTATAACATGGATACAAATCCAGATGTTGGTATTTGGTATTTAATCATCACATTGTTTGTACTGATGATTATCGTGTATCACCTAGGGTTTGCACGTAAACTTAAAGTGTGGCAACATGCAGTGATTTATACCGTGACGTTTATCGGGACTTTGTTCCTATCATTTTTAGGTGTGTTTTACCCGGTCGGGGAGAGCTTGATCATCGCGGCTATTATTTTAGGTATTTACCGCTTTAGGTTACACCGCGAGAGAGAGTCCGGTGGCTTATCATTAGAAGAGAAACGTCGTCAGGCAAAAGAACAATCAAAGCTTGCTGCTAAGAAAGTGAACGAAGAAAGTAAATAGCTTTGTATTTGGAGCGCACCCACTCGATAGTGGGTGTTTTTTTGTTGGGGCGGTGATGGTTGAGGTGGGGGCTTACGGTAAATTTGTGGTTTAACAAGTTTATGGTAGTGGTGCTTGCGTAAATTTGTGGTTTCACAAGTTTATGGTAGAGCTGTTTGCGTAAATTTGTGATTTCACAAGTTTATGGTGGAGGTGTTTGCGTAAAGCTGTGGTTTCACAAGTTTATGGTAGAGGTGTTTGCGTAAAGTTGTGGTTTCACAAGTTTACGGTAGAGCTGTTTGCGTAAATTTGTGGTTTCACAAGTTTATGGT
>NZ_FOIT01000001.1:83066-145837 GCF_900110815.1 Aliicoccus persicus
GAATCGACAGAGTCGAGTAAGAGGCTCTACCATGCCAATGAGAATCGACAGAGTCGAGCAAGAGGCTCTACCATCCCAATGAGAATCGACAGAGTTACGATAACCCCGAGCCACCCCTAGAACCCCACAAAAACCCTGCCACAAAAACCCGACCACAAAAAACTACTCCCAAAAATACAAACAAAAAAAAGCAGATCCGAAGATCCGCCCACCACTCCAAAAATTTAAAATTCTATCTAATCTCAATCCCATCCACGTGCACCAACGCTGTTTCTACGCGATCTGCATCAATAAACAACAAATCAAACATGCCATCTTCGTGCAGGCGCTTGCCTTCTTTACAGAAGTAGGCGAAGAGGTTCGCACGCGTAGCATATGGAATCTCAACCGAATCACCCGTCAGGCTATCTGTGAACACAATCACTGCGTCTTCACCAGCATTCGGTTCTGTGTATTCTAAAAACGGTGCCAAAGGAATCGCGAATGTGCCGGTTGTTAATGCTTCTTTCTTACTTTTATATTGTTTTTCAGTTTTTAAAGTGGGTGGTTTTGATGCACCTTCAATGATGGAACGATTCCATTCGCGCGCGTCATCAAATGTGATGTCTTCTGCAGATAGGTTTTCACCTGATATATCTATTTTACGATCATCAAAAATCCATGTTGATGGATCTAATGTAATTTTAAACGCTACATTTCCCTGAACTTGTATAATCATTGTTCCTTACTCCTTTGTGTCAATATGCTTTAATTGTAACAGACGGAACACTTCCATCAAATAACAATGCACCAAACTAAAGGTATGCGTCAAATCACACTTTCTTACAATTCCATTGCCCCTGAAGGCATGTCATTACTTGCATTTTAATATGGTGTAATATAAAATTTAAGAGAGTTTAGGGAGGGGTGAGGCGATGTTGAAGAGTGAATCGTTAAAAGTCCAAGCGGTTGAACAGCTAGAGAAAGATGCGAATGCCATCATCCAATTAATTAAAGTCCAAATGGACAATTTGACAGCACCCCAATGTCCGGTTTTTGAGGAAGTGTTGGATACTCAAATGTTCGGGCTTTCAAAGGAGATTTCTTTTGCAGTCAAACTTGGCCTTATCGATAAAGACCACGGACGTGCAATATTGGATGAACTCGAACAAAAGGTTTCAGAAGTTCACGAAGCATACATGGCAACGGATAGAAAACAACCCAACTATAATGTGTCACGGTTGTTGAAAAAATAAATAGTGTGAGTAGTCTGGAGTCTAAAGCGGTGAGTCTTTGGACTTTTTTAAATGGAGGTGATAGTTTGGGACGAATCAATCAGTGGTTTACACGATTTAAAACACATATAAAACAGCTCGATTTATTATTAGTATTAGTATACATAGTACTCAGTTTGATTGGTTTGGTTGTGATTTATAGTGCGAGTATGGTCCCTTCACAACGTCTGCTTGACGCAACGCCAGACCATTATTTAATACGTCAACTGATATTTGTGACGCTTGGTTTAATTATTATTGCAATCATATACAACTTCATTCGACCGAGCTTGCTACAAAGCAGTAACTTTCAAATGGTGATGGTACTCTTCAGTATATTCATTATTTTATACACGTTCTTTTTTGGTACAGAAGTGAACGGTGAAAAGAACTGGATATATTTCGGCAGTATGGGAATACAGCCATCTGAATTTGTTAAAATCGTTGTGATTTTATATTTAGCACAGGTGTTCCATTCGCGGCGAAATAATCTCAGCTCGATAGATCAATTTTACGGACCAGCAGTCGTCATCGTTATTTTAACAGCTTCGGTCGTATTCCAAGATTTCGGTACTGGGGCAATTATTATTGCGATCGTCGGAGCAATCATCATGTTCTCAGGCATACCATTTAAATATATTGCATCGATTATCGGTGCCGGTGCAGCAGCGATAGCAGCAATACTTGGTGTCAATTATTTACGGACGGGTCAACTGCTTGATACATATCAAATGGGACGAATCCAAACATTTTTAAACCCGTTTGAAGATCCACTTTTCCAAGGCTATCAAATTACGAATTCATTGATTGCGATTTCTAGAGGTGGATTTACGGGTAGTGGCATTGGTGATGGTATTATGAAACTCGGTTACTTACCAGAAGCGCATACGGACTTTATCTTTGCAGTGCTCGCTGAGGAGTTTGGACTAATCGGCGTGCTAACAGTTATCGGACTATTCATGATACTCGTCTTCAAGTTATTGTTTTACGCGCTGCGTACACAAGTCATGTTTTACCGTATCGTACTCGCAGGTGTCGCTATTTACTTTGCTGCTCAAATTTTCTTAAACCTCGGTGGTATTTCTAAAGTGATCCCATTGACAGGTGTTCCATTGCCGCTCATCAGTGCAGGTGGTTCGTCATACTTAAGTTTTTCAATCGCATTTGGAATCGCCTTGGTCATCATTAAAGAAATCCGAAAACATGAACTAAAATAAAATCCCGCATGCTAGAAAATTAGCATACGGGATTTTTATCATCTTGCTCGAGTGATTAACATGATGTAGTAACATAGCACTGCGAAAGTCAACGTGATAAAGAGCGCGTGTAACAACGCGATGATTAAGTTCACTTGAGTGAAAATCATCAGTGCACCAGTCAAGGCTTGCAGTAAAATCATTATGCCAATCGCACCCCAACCATAAATGAGTACGCGATATTGGCTGTAGTGTCGGAACACATGGATAACGATAAAAATTAACCAGATAATTAATATTCCAGCGAACAATCTGTGACTCATCTGCACCCATTCAAAGAAATTAATCGGTATAATGCGGCCGGGCTGACAATGTGGCCATACCGTACAAGCGAGTTCTGAACCAGTGTGACGCACAAGTGCGCCGGTATATATGACGAAATAGATGTAAATCGTCACGTAAAAGATCTGATTGCGTAAAAAGCTATGTATACGTAAGCGACGTGCATCGAATTTTTGGTCGATTTCGAAAACGAGCAACGTCAATAGAAATACTGACGAGAAACTGATTAATGAAATACCAAAGTGTGCAGCAAGTGCAAAGTCGTTTTGACCCCATACAACTGCAGCAGCACCGATTAATGCTTGAGCTAAAATAAATCCGATACTCATGTAAATAAGAAAACGTGTTTCTTTTTTATGCGACATTTGTTTCCAAGCCATATAACAGAAAATTAAAACCAAAATGATAGCGATGCCGCTGACACCACGATGGGCGATTTCTATTATCGTATCGATTGGCCATTCACTTGGAATGAGCTGTCCGTGACAGAGCGGCCACGAAGTTCCACAGCCTTCACCTGACTCTGTTTTTGTGACGAGTGCGCCACCAATCTGTACAAAGATCATCATGACCGTTGTAATTACTGCAATTATTTTTAAACGTTTATACAATGGGGACACCTCAATTAATGATATGAAAGATACTTTCATGTATAGGAATGTTCCTTCTACACGGATATATGGTACTATTTAGTATGTATCTATTCTAGTGTAATTATAATAGAAGATTGTTACACAAAAGAGTGAAAGTTTGAATATATTATAACATTTATTCAATGATTAACACGTCTTTACAGAATATTGTCATTGTTTTGTATCTTTTTTACTATTTTCTATACAAATAAAAATAAAAACTTTGAGAAAGAGTAGAAAAAGTTTGCTAGATACATTAGAATTAAGATAAATGACCAAATTGAAAGGGGGCGTATAGATGCGAGAGGATGTATATGAAGCAAATGTACATCATGGTAAAAAAAATATTGATATTGCCAGTATACGGGCGTTGCTCAAGGACGGTATAATCAAAGCGAATTTGATCCCTGCTTTTGCTGCTGGATTTTTAGCAGTCATGATTCACGGTCTTTCATTTTTTGAAAATATTATTACATTACTTGTCATGGTTGTCGGAACGATGCTAGTTATCGGTGGTGTGTGTGCAATCAACAATTACTACGACCGAGACATCGACAGCGTTATGAAGTCGAAGCAGAACAGACCGAGTATTGATGGCACGTTTACAGGGCAGCAGATTTTAGCAATCGGATTTAGTCTGACGATTATTGGACTTGTGTTACTGTTCTTTATCAATATTACGACAGGTATTCTTGGTTTACTTGCAGCGTTTGGCTACGTTGTGTTGTATTCCATTTATACGAAGCGTCACTATGTCAGCAATACTGTGATTGGAGCACTTCCCGGTTCGATGCCACCGCTAATCGGATGGGCAGCGATTGATCCAAGTATTCACATATTGCCAATAGCAATGTTTCTGATGATGTTTGCATGGCAGCCACCTCATTTCTATGCCTTAGCTATCAAGCGTAGCGATGAGTATAGTCTAGCAGGTGTGCCGATGTTACCATCGGTTAAAGGAAATGCTCGAACACAGAAATCAATAGTGATGTGGATTGTGATCCTTGCACTAACTCCACTTTTGATGTTTAAACTGGGCATATGGTTTGTCGTCCTAACGACAATTCTCAATATTGTTTGGTTATACATTGCACTCAATGGATTCAAAACTGTTGAGAATTATAATAAATACGCAATGAAGGTATTTATTTTTTCATTAAATTACATTATCATTTTCTTTGTAATGATGATTGTAGCGGCACTGTTAATTTAATAATAGGGCAACAAACGAAAGGTAGGTTATTAAGAGATGAGAAATAGATTTAAAAATACCAAACTGGTCGGCTTGATGACTTTTATGTTAGTTTTTCTAGCCGCATGTGGACAGCCTGAGCTGAGTACATTAATTCCAGCAGGTGAAGTTGGTCAAGAACAGTTTGACCTCATGATGTTATCAGTTGCAATCATGACTCTAGTAGTCGTAGTCGTTGTAATTATGTTTACGATTGCAGTTGTTAAAAGTCGTAGAAGTAAACTCGGAGAGGACTTCAAACCGAAGCAAGTTGCAGGAAACCATACGTTAGAAGTTATCTGGACAACGATTCCGATTATCCTCATTATTATTCTTGCGATTCCGACAGTATACTTAGTTTTTAAACAAGCAGACGTTTCATCGGCGATCAGTCAAGACGGGCAAATTGCTGAAGATGAAATCGTCATCAATGTACGTGCATATCAATATTGGTGGGAGTTTGAATATCCGAACGAAGGTGTTGTAACATCACAAGACCTAGTTGTTCCAACAGATACACAAGTGTATTTCACACTACAGGGTACAGATGTTAAACACTCATTCTGGATTCCAGCAGCTGGTGGTAAACTTGATACGAACATCGATGGTATCAACCACTTCTATCTCGTATTCGATGACGATAAAGCTCAGGAAGCTGACCGTTTATTCTACGGTAAGTGTGCGGAGTTATGTGGACCATCTCACGCGCTTATGGACTTCAAAGTTAACGCATTACCAATGGATGAATACAACCAATGGTTAGCAGATATGAAAACGATGGAAGAGCCGCTTGAAGCAAGTGCTGATGATGCAATTGAAGGTCAAGAAATCTTCAATAACTCTTGTATTGCATGTCACGCAGTATCTCAAGGTGGCAACGCTGGTGCGCCAGGACCAAACTTGACGAACTTTGGTGACAGACATCTTATTGCTGGTTATTTAGAACATAACGAAGAAAACTTAAAAGCTTGGATTAGTGATCCAGAAAGCTTAAAGCCTGGTAACTTAATGTCAGGCACATATGATCTAACAGAAGAAGAAATTGAGAAAGTTGCCGCATATTTAATGGAACTTTCTGTTAAAGAAGGTTCTGGCGATGTTTCAGAAATTGAAGCGTTGAGAGAATCTGGTTCAGAAGATGAAGACACTGAGGAAGGAGGAGAAGAATAATGGCAGCAACTGCTCAAAAAAGAAGTGCTTGGTCAGTGATTTGGGATTATTTAACGACGGTTGACCATAAGAAAATTGCGATTTTATACCTAATGGGTGGTGGATTCTTCTTCCTACTCGGTGGTTTAGAAGCAATGCTTATCCGTATTCAGTTAGCTGTACCGAACAATGATTTCCTTAGCGCTGGTATGTTTAACCAAGTCATCACGATGCACGGTACAACGATGATCTTCCTGGCGGCAATGCCACTCTTAATCGCATTTATGAACGCGGTCGTACCATTACAAATTGGTGCGCGAGATGTTGCATTCCCGTTCTTGAACGCTTTAGGTTTCTGGGTATTCTTCTTTGGTGGTGTCTTCCTTAACCTTTCTTGGTTCTTAGGTGGCGCACCAGATGCAGGTTGGACATCTTACGCTTCACTTGCAATTGATTCACCAGGACACGGTGTAGACTTCTACGCCCTCGGTTTACAGATAACAGGTGCCGGTACGTTGATGACGGGTATTAACTTCGTTACAACAATTATTACAATGCGTGCACCAGGTATGACATTTATGAGAATGCCGCTGATGACATGGACAACTTTAGTTGCTGCTGTGTTGATCGTATTCGCATTCCCACCATTAACAATTGCTTTATTCTTACTGATTTTTGACCGCATGTTCGGTTCAAACTTCTTTATAGTCGAAGCGGGTGGTAACACAATAATTTGGGAACACTTCTTCTGGATCTTCGGACACCCTGAAGTGTATATCTTGATTTTACCGGCATTCGGTATTTTCTCAGAGATCTTCTCAATATTTGCGAGAAAACGACTATTCGGTTATTCATCAATGGTATTCGCAACAGTGCTCATCGGTTTCTTCGGTTTCATGGTTTGGGCACACCACATGTTTACAACTGGTTTAGGTGCAACTGCGAACGCAATCTTCGGTGTTGCAACGATGGCGATCGCTATACCAACCGGTATTAAAATATTCAACTGGATTCTAACTATTTGGGGCGGTAGTATTAAATTCACAACCCCGATGCTTTACGCACTTGCGTTCATACCATCATTTACGATGGGTGGGGTAACGGGTATCATGCTTGCAACAGTGCCGGCTGACTACCAGTTCCACGACACATATTTCGTCGTTGCACACTTCCACTACGTTATTGTTGGTGGTACGGTATTCGCAATATTAGCCGGGTTACACCTATACTGGCCATTAATGTTTAATACAATGCTAAATGAAAGATTAGGTAAATGGACATTCTGGTTATTCTTCACTGGTTTCCATTTAACATTCTTAATCCAACACTGGTTAGGTCTATGGGGTATGCCACGTCGTGTATTCACTTACTTAGACGGTCAGGGTTACAACTTAGCCAACATGGTTTCAACCATTGGGGCAGTGCTCATGGCAGTTGCAACACTTATACTTGCGTATAACATCGTGATGACAATTGTCCGTAACGAAAGAGTTGGTAAGGATCCATGGGGTGACGGCCGTACGTTAGAATGGTCATTGCCACTACCAGTACCTTATTACAACTTTGCACAAATACCACTTATTCGTGGTCTAGACGCATACCAAATTGAGAAAGAAGAAAACAACGGTGAAATGATTCCATCTGAACCATTAGATGATTTCCATATGCCGAATAATTCATTCATTCCATTTGTTATGTCATTCGGTTTATTTGTTACAGGATTCGGTGCATTGTACTTTGCATCTGGTAAAGATTGGGCAATTAACGCAGTAAGTAACATGCCAGTTCATGATTGGGCACTTTACGTATTAATTGCTGGATTAGCAATCACATTCATTTCTATGGGTGTACGTTCATGGAAAGATGATTTAGGGTATTACGTGAAGAAAGAGGAGCTTGAACGTGACTTAGCGGCTCTAGAAGAAGAAAGGGGTGCGAACTAATGGCTGAAATGAGATATAATGTTCCAGATAATCAATGGCCGGACCATCCCGAACGCGCGACGCTAGAAGGTAAAAACAAACAGCTTGGTTTCTGGGTGTTCCTTGGCGGTGAGACAGTTTTATTCGCATCACTCTTTGCAACATACTTGGCGTTAGAAAACTCTGTGCCAAGTGATGATCACTTGTTAACATATGATTTGTTCCAACTAGAACTTGCTTTCGTTATGACGATGTTCTTATTAACATCATCACTAACGAGTGTGTACGCTGTTTATCATATGAGAAACAATAACTTTGCGAAAATGCAAATTTGGTTAATCGTTACTGTGCTACTTGGTGCTGGATTCCTTGCGTTAGAGATATATGAGTTTAGTCACTTTGTGGAGCTCGGACATACCTTTAGATCAAGCGCATTTGCAAGTGCATTCTACTTCTTACTTGGTACGCACGGTTTCCACGTTGCAGTTGGTTTAGTATGGATTACATTGTTAATCTTAAGAAATGCGCGACGCGGTCTGAGTGTTTACACAGCTGCTAAAGTTAACACAGCTGCACTTTATTGGCACTTTATCGACGTTGTTTGGGTATTTATCTTCTCAATCGTTTACTTATTGGGGGTAATTTAATATGGCAGAGTTAAATCAAAAACCATTAACAGACGTCCAGTTAAAACAACGTAAACTAGAGCGTAAAATTGAAATGAGACACCATGTAACATCGTTCTCATTAATGATTTTCTTAACATTCGCAGCATTTGCTATGGTTGCATTAGAACTTGATCCGTTGATAATTACAGCGGCAGTCATTGTCATGGCATTGGTACAGGTCATCTTGCAGTTCTACTACTTCATGCACATGAAGGATAAAGGACATGGATTCATCCGATTATTCATGCTTGTCGGTATGTACTTCGCAATTGCATTCGTACTGTGCTACGTGCTTATTGTTTGGATCGGTCTACCAATCGGTTCAGTATAAGATGTTAGAGAATTATTAAATTTAGAGTATTTAGAGGCCAGTGCTTACTGGCCTCTTTTTTGATGATTCACAAGATTGTCATGAAGAAAGATTGTATATATACCAAAAAATTCATATAATAGTATTATCTGAATTAAAGGAAGTTTTATTAATGGAAAATTTATCATCAATCCGAATTTTCGGTTTTGTTGCAAACTGGAGTCCTTTTTTACTCGCATTAATTGTATTTTTTATCGTTGTTTATTTTCTATTAACTAAATTGTGGTATAAAGATATCGAAGGCGGACGCCCGTTAAAAGTATCGGAAGGCGTGTTCTTCGTCGCAGCAATGATTATTTTATATGCGATGAAAGGATCACCAGTCAACATTTTAGCGCACATATCATTTAGTTTTCACATGGTACAGATGGCGTTTGTTTATTTGTTGATGGCACCGATGATGTATTTTGCGATACCTGACTATTTACAGAAAGCATTTGTGAAATTACCGATTGCAAAGCAAGTGTTTAAAATTGGTAAAAAACCATTGCTAGCTTTAATTTTATTTGTCGGCGTATTTTCGGTATACCATATTCCCGTTGTACTTGATTTCTTAAAGACAGAGCCAACGATGCATACAAGCTTTGAAGTTCTATTATTTATTTTAGCGTTGCTCATGTGGTACCCAATGTTTAATAAAGTTGAACCACAAGAAGTACATATGGGTGGATTGTGGAAAATACTATATATTTTCGGAATCGGAATGTTGCTCACACCAGCATGTGGACTTATCATTTTTGCAACGACTCCAATGTATGCATCATATACAGATGGCGATGCTTGGTTAAAAGCGATGGAATTATGTGTACCGGTCGGTGTCTTGAATGGACTAGAAGGGTCTAGTGCATTAAGTGGACCACAATATTTCTTAAACTCAACAACGCTCGCTGACCAACAAACAGGTGGCGTCATCATGAAGATCTTACAAGAAGTATTCTTCAGTGCAATGTTAGTTTATATCTTTGTCAGATGGTTTAGAGAAGAGCGTAGCAATCCGGAAGAAACAACACGTAAAGATTTAGAACGTGTACAAAAACAAAGAGAACTCGAGAAGTTATATCGTTAAGATTATTTTAAAATTTAGGAGAAATGATCATGCCAATTATTCCAACGATTTGTACGTCATTAATTGTACTCAGTGCAATTTTTATGACAATCGGGATTAATCATATTAGAAAAAATGATATTCCAAATCACGAAAGATTTATGAAGTACGCAGCATGGTCAGCAATTGGATTTTTTATCCTCTATGTTTCACGTACAGCACTTGCAGGAAATACTTCATTTGGTGGACCAGAAGAACTCGTACCGTATTATACGACATTTTTAATCTTCCATATTGTTTTGGCGACGACAAGTGCATTTGTCGGTGGTTACCAAATCTACTTAGGAATGAACAAGAAAGATCCAAAGAAAATCGCACGTCACCGAAAATTGGGACGCATCGTTTACATTATGTGGATGTTCACAGCATTGACAGGCGTCATTGTCTACGTACTCCTCTATGTACTTTACACAGGCGAAACCGTATCGATGTGGGATGCAATATTTAATAACTAGATTTTGATTAGAACCACCGCCGGAGCTCTGAGCCTTCGGGGTGGTTTTTTGTTGGTTTGATTATGTAGTCTGGGATGGACCTGTTTTTTCTAGTGTTTTTGGGTGAGCCTGAGGATTATGTGGGTGCTATGCTTACTCAGGCTGTAATAGTAGGGTGAGTTAGCATGGATTTTAGTTTCGTGCTTACTCAGGCTGTAATAGTAGGGTGAGTTAGCATGGATTTTAGTTTCGTGCTTACTCAGGCTGTAATAGTAGGGTGAGTTAGCATGGATTTTAGTTTCGTGCTTACTCAGGCTGTAAAATCGTTGTGAGTGAGCACGAATGGGTTCTCGAGTGCCAATTCAAACTTAAAAAGTGACTTGAATTGGCAGCATTCTTTCATTCTTGCCAATTCAGACAGAAAATATAGCGTGAATTGGCAGATGTTTCATTTTCGTGTCAGTGAGCAAGTTTCATTGAAACGCAGATCAATCTGCGCGTCAGTGAGCAAGTTTCATTGGAACGCAAATCAATCTGCGTGTCAGTGAGCAAGTTTCATTGGAACGCAGATCAATCTGCGTGTCAGTGAGCGAGTTTCATTGGAACGCAGATCAATCTGCGTGTCAGTGAGGAAGTTTCATTGGAACGCAAACCAATCTGCGAGTCAGTGAGCCAGTTCCATTGGAACGCAGATCAATCTGCGCGTCAGTGAGCTACTCTCATTGGAACGCAAATCAATCTCAAATCAACAACCCCAGGTTAACCCAGCTCTTTATCCTCAAAACAAACAAAAAACCACAACGCAACTCAATGCGTTGTGGTAGAGCCAACCTCAAATTAAATTATACACGTAGTGTAGATAGATCCGCATGGATGTCGCGGATTTTTTGTACGGCATGATCGACAATGCGGTCTGGGAAGTGCTCGTCTTCACCGTATTCAATACCTGTTGGATAGTAGTGTTTACCCATGTATGGTTCCATCAATTGTAATGTTGCAGCGCGTGCGCCAACATCACCTTCGATTGAATATGCAGGGAATCTTAAATAGTAAATACCTTCTGGCACTTCGTATTTAAAGTCGAATGTCATGCGTTCGTAGTCCCAATGACCACCAAGTACAAGGCCATGTTTGTTCATGGTGTTGTGTAAAACTGCTTGTGGTACAACAAGCAATTCAATACCTGATTTTTCAAAAATCATGTGTCTTCCTCCTTAATCAATATCAATATAATTTTATGACAAATTCGTTGCCGTTGCAATCATCATTACAACTTTGAATTGGTTTACTATACACTTCAATATTATGATACCATATTATTAAGAGGTGAATGCGATGAATACGACAGAAACTATAGAAATACTTGATCAAATTGATGTCATTATCGACAAAATCAAACAGTCAGAGCCTTACGTTAATTTTGTAAAGCAGTCCATCATTCTCGAACAAGATAAAAATGCGCAAGCACTTATAATAGCATTCAATCGTTTAAAGGAAGACTTTGAAGAGGTTTCACGTTTCGGTAAGTATCACCCAGATTTTTCTGAGAAGCGTCGCGCATTAAACAAAGCGAAAAAGACTTTAGATATGAACGAATCAGTCATAGAGTTTAGACGTGCGGAATTCCAACTTCAAACCATGCTGGATACTGTATTGTATGAAGCTGGTATTGGGATTAGTCAACACGTCAATATAGTCAGTTCAAATCCATTGTTTGCAGTTGGAACTGGCGGCGGGTGTAGCACCGGTGGAAGTTGTGGGTGTTCGACAGCAAGCTAAAATAAAAACATTTGACCAAAAATCTCTGGTCAAATGTTTTTTAGTTCTAATACTAATTAATTGTTTTTTTTACATGTTCCGCCAAGCCTGGGAAGTCGGTGACGATTGTATGTGCACCATTATTGATCAAGCGTTCTATCTCATCTAAATCATTAATTGTCCAATAACCGACAACAACATTTAAGTTCGTTAAATACTGAATGAAATGTGCGTTATCGAGTCTAAGTGGACCAAAGTTTACTGGAATTTGATATGTCGTTGTATTTGGGTGATACAAGTGACCAAGACCGAATAGATACAAGAAGTAGCCTCTTCGAACTTCTTCTACTCCAGCACCTGTCGCGACTTTATTGCGGGCATGTAATTTAAATCGCTGGATTTGATTACCATAGAAGCTCGTGACGAGGATGCGTTCTTCGGCACCAAATTCTTTAATTAAGTCACTCAATATTTTCGGAACCAATTTACCCGCAATCGTGTCAGGATCATCTTTTATGTCGATGTTTATGAGCTGATTCGGGAACGTCTCAATCAGTTCTCGCAATGTTACGATTTTAGCAGTGTCGACATCACGGAAAATATAATTCCCATTCGCATCTTTAAAGTGGTAGCCAAAGTCGAGTTCTCGTAGTTCTTCTAGCGTCAAGTCACTCACTTTTCCACTTCCATTCGATGTACGGTCTACATATAGATCATGCATCACAACGATTTCTAAATCTTTCGTTAAGCGGATGTCGATCTCGAATCCACTTACACCTGCAGCGTCCGCATTGTTAAATGCGGCCATTGTATGTTCTGGTGCTTCTCCAGCTCCACCTCGGTGTGCAAAAATATACGGTCCTCGATGTTTGAAGTAGGGACGCAGTGGCTTGATTCGCACATCACTTCTCAAGCGAGTGAATACGTTAAAAGCGGTATAAACAATTGTTAGAAACACGATAAAATTACGCAATGCTTTCATGCTGTACCTCCTATTTAATATGTTCAATCAACGCTTTAAGTGTTATCATAAATTTAATATGAATATGTAAGGTGATTGAAATGATTCAAAAAAGAATCGGGATATACATTTATTATAAACATAATAAATTCATACGGCAGTTAAAACGATTTGGTCATTTGATATACGTCAACAAAAACCAACGTTATTTACTGACGTATATCAATGAAGAGGACCTAGACCATACATTAAATCAGTTAAATCAACTGAAATATGTGACAAAAGTGCTGACGAGCGAGTACAAAAATATTGCACGTACATATGAGAAAGAGGATTACGAAGCGAAGGATTACCGCGTCATTTAATTACAGCATATTTGGAATTAAATGATTGAGTCGCAAAATCCCAGTGATATATTGATAATATTGTTCAGGTTCGTAAAATTCATCTGGATGCTTCGTATCAAATGTCACGAGCTGTATGTCAGCATCTTTGAGCCATGATTTTATAAGGCTCAATTTTTTCTGTGGTTCACTCATTGAGATACCTTTGTAAATCGTATAGACCGCTTGAAAATGGTCGCGTGCAGGTTGCATGATGAGTAAAAATGTTGCGGGTGTTTCACCATGTGTGAGTAGAATGGCTTTATCGATGCGTGGTTTATTGTATTGAATGAGTTGTTCCAATTCGAAAATCTCGGCATATCCACGGCCGATCTCGATGTACTTTGGCATGTTATCATCTCCCAGCATCCATTTTAACAAATTTTGTCGTAGGTGATGACATGAGAATCATAAGTGGTAAATATAAATCTAAAAAAATTGAAACACTAAAAAGTAATGATACACGCCCTACAACCGATAAAGTGCGCGAGAACATCTTTAACATTCTCGGAACGATTGATGGCAGTGTCCTCGATTTATTTGCGGGGAGTGGCGCGCTTGGTATCGAGGCACTCTCTCGTGGTGCAACTGAGGCGGTATTTATTGATGGTGCGAAAGATGCAGTCAAAATGCTGTACGCCAACACTGAAGAAATGGATGAGGATATTCAAATTTTCAGAAATGATTACTTGCGTGCGCTAAAAGCACTCAAGAAACGCGAGCGTCAGTTTGATTATATTTTTGTTGATCCACCATATAACAAAGGATTGATCGATAAAGTGCTCGTTGCAATTTTATCGTGTGATGTATTAAAAAATGATGGGACAGTCATTGTGGAATCATCGAAAGATGAAGATTACAATGTCGGACCTCTGGTTAGTGTGAAAGATGTTGATTATGGCACGGTGCGTGTCAATATTTTAAGGGTAGGTGAGTGATGTGAAGAGGATTGCAGTTGTACCAGGCAGTTTTGATCCGATTACATATGGCCATTTAGATATTATCGAACGCTCGAGTAAAGTGTTCGATACGCTCTATGTTTCAGTATTAAAAAACTCTTCGAAACAAGGGTTGTTTGATGTCGAAGAGCGATTGGAATTGATACGAGAAACAACGAAGAATTTAGATAATGTTGAAGTCGTCAGTTTTAATGGATTGCTGATTGATTTTTGTCAGTCCGTCAACGCGCGTGCCATCATTCGTGGTCTGCGTGCCGTCAGTGACTTTGAGTACGAGATGCAGCTCACATCGATGAACCGCAAGCTCGATAGCTCAATAGAAACGATCTATATGATGACGAATAATAATTATTCATTCATCTCATCGTCTATTGTTAAAGAAGTGGCCAAATACAACGGTAAAGTCGAAGATGTCGTACCACCAGTCGTTGAAGCCGCACTTGCTAAAAAGTTTAATCACGAATGATGACCGGTGTGTTGAAGTCATTCTTGTCAACGCCCGTTACAGTATTGTAAATATCAGTCGCCATAATTTCTGGGGCAAAATAGTGTGCGTTCTGACGATTGACATTCGTTGCAATCGTCACGTCATTTTTAATCTTTTGTAAATAGTTTTGGCCGACTTTATTCATAGCGAGCGCACGCACGGCATGCGGAATCTCATAAGCTGCGAACTTGTCTTTAGTAATATTGAACAAGATGTACATCATCAGACGATTCAACCGCGTGCGCGTGTAGCGCTTTGTCTTCACAGCGTGCAAAAATTCATCATATGATGTCGCAACGCGAATGTGAGAAAGCAGGCGATGTTCGAGTCCTCCTTCCATCGTGTAAATCTTACGGAGAGAGTCCGCGTCATGCGTGAGAATAATTATTTTCAATATCGCAAACAACGCATTGTTGTCGGTTGGGCGCGCGATGTTGTCGAGCAGCTCACCCGGCATAAACTTGCGCGCCCGCTCCGCATCTCCAGAGAGAATGGCGTTGCGAATCGAAGTCGCGCTCGAGAATTTTTTGTCGCTGAGTGCGGGATCGTTGAACGCATTCCCAGACCGCTTGATCGTGAGTGGCGTGATGTGCGGTGCATATTGCTTGATCGCCTTCATATAGGAAAGGCCCAATATATTGTTGGCAGATAAAACATCTTCGCCGAGCGCTTCACTGACTGCGCGCGCATACGTATATCCGTCTTGCATGTAACTTTTAATGCGCGCGTCCGTCTCATCTTCGTCGAGCATGTTTAAAGCGTGCGAAAGCGTAGCGATACTACCAGACTCACTGCCAAAAATAATGTGTGACGCTTGCAGTTTATCAGCAATTTGAACTGCGCCAGCCCCAAAGTCATCCGCAAAGCTGATGGCATGATATAATGGGAGTTCGACGACGAGGTCCACATGCTTGATGACTTCAGCAGCTCGGGTGAACTTATCAGTAATCGCAATTTCACCACGCTGCGTAAATTGTCCGCTCATGATTGCAATCGTGACGTCGGGATTCGTCAGTTCATTTGATGATTCAATGTGGTAAATATGGCCGTTGTGGAACGGATTGTACTCTGTGATGAGAGCGTTGATAATCATCAGCAATGCCTCCTTAATAAGGGTACTATACCAAGATTTAGAAAATAAATCATGTTAAGAAAAAAACTTGACAGTTCAATCTATTTTGAGTAGAATATTCTTTGTGCTCCTAAGAGGTGAATGTAAATGAAATGGTCTTTATCACAGCTTAAAAAGTATACAAATCATTCTTTAGAGCTTGATGAGAAAGTTCAATTTAATGAAATTTCAAATCGTAGAGATGTTGTTTCCATTGGAGTCACGTCTGTTGGCGGAACGATGCATGTCGGTTCGACACGCGTCACGTTCAATCTGGACATCGAAACTTCGATTGTCATGCTGGATAGCAGAACGACAGAAGAGATAACTGTTCCAATATCCGTGCAGTCAACCGAAATCTTTGATGAATTACAGGACCCAGACGAAGAGTCAGATGACAACATTCATTTCGTTGATCATACAATTGACCTAACAGCAATTGTGAGAGAACTAATTGTGATCAGTATTCCGACGCAGTATACAAAGAGTGAAACTCTTGTAGAAAGTAGCGGGGAAAATTGGTCAGTAATTTCTGAAGAAGATCTTGAAAAAAGTTCTGAATCTGAAGAAAAAGCGATAGACCCAAGATTATCTAAATTACAATCACTATTCGGTGATGTAGAGAAGGAAAGTAAGGAGGATTAGTAATCATGGCAGTACCTAAAAGAAGAACCTCAAAAACACGTAAAAGAAAACGTCGTACGCATTTAAACTTATCTGTACCAGGAATGGTTGAATGTAAGAGCTGTGGCGAGATGAAATTGTCTCACCGCGTATGTAAGTCATGCGGAAGCTACAAAGGCGAAGACGTAGTCGCAAACTAATATTATTGAAGAATTGATTTGGAAACTCATTATGTATGGGTTTCTTTTTTTTTTGGTTGTAAGAGGCACGGTAGTGTGCCAATGAGAGTTGCTCACTGGCGTGCAAACGGATTTACGTGTCAATGAGAATCGCTCACTGGCATGCAAACGGATTTGACGGACTATGAGATGCGCTCACTGACGTGCAAATGGATTTGACAGACTATGAGGTACGCTCACTGGCGCGCAAATGGATTTGACGGACTATGAGATGCGCTCACTGACGTGCAAATGGATTTGACAGACTATGAGGTACGCTCACTGGCGCGCAAATGGATTTGACGGACTATGAGATGAGCTCACGGGCACGCAAATGGATTTGACGGACTATGAGACTCGCTCACTGGCGCGCAAATGGATTTGACGGACTATGAGATGTGCTCACGGACACGCAAACGGATTTATGACAATGAGAGTTACTCACGGATACGCAAACAGATTTTAAACATCCAAAATAGAAACCCCAAAATAAGCATCCCCCAAAAAACACCAGTCGCCCAGTCTCACAAGTTTGAATTCTTATCAAAAGATACTTATAATTTTACTTATACATAAAATTAACTGAGGTAATGTTATGAACTACGACTGTTTACAACTGAACACGGATCCAATGCTTCAAAGTTTCATCAATCGTGAAGCATCGACTCAAAAGTTTTACCAAAATTTAGAATTCAACCAATCATCAATCGATGAAGTGGCGAATCGCCCAGCGCACGATCATACTGAAGCGCTCGCCAACATCATCGAAGAGGAGATGGCACCGTTCGGCATCTCAAAAAAACAACAGGAGAACCTCAATAAATTAAAAAATAACCACAGAGTGATTATCGGCGGTCAGCAGGCTGGGTTACTCGTAAGTCCACAATATATTCTCCACAAAGTCTACACGACTTTTATCCTGCAAAAGGAAGTGAAGGAGAAGTATAACTACGATGCGGTGCCGGTGTTTTGGATTGCTGGTGAGGATCATGATTTCGAAGAGGTCAACCACACATACGTTTATGATAAGCAGCATAAACGTGTGAAGAAGGTGGCGTACAAGCCGAATTTAAATGTACCGATGAGTGTCGGCTTTTATGAATACGATAAAAAAGCGATGCGCAACACGTTTACTGAAATCATCAAGATGACGGGTGACTCGAAAATCCACAAATCGCTCATCAATGATATTTACGACATGATTGATGACAACACGTATTGGACGGAGCTATTCCATGCGATTGTTCATGCGCTGTTTAAAGATGAAGGTCTGCTCATCGTTAATAGTCACTCAAAAGCAATTCGTGCGCTTGAACAGCCGTTCTTCGAACGTTTAATCAATGAATCTGAACAAATCGATCAAGCGTTTCGCACGGGTCAAGACGACTTCAATAAAGAAACAAACACGAATCCGACGATTGAAACGGATACGGATATGCATCTGTTTATCAATGCAACGACAAACAGGGAACTTGTCTCGTCAACTACACACGATAATCAAGAGCTCCTCAAGCTGCTAAAAGATTCACCTCATGAGTTCAGCAACAATGTTGTGACCCGACCGATCATGCAAGAGATGTTGTTCAACACGCTGATGTTTGTTGGCGGTGGGGCAGAAGTGAAATATTGGGGTGAGATATATAAAGTGTTTGAGTATCTTGATATGCCGATGCCAATCATCATGAAGCGCATGGAGTTCATGTATACGACGGAGTCGACGACGCGTTATTTACAAGATAATGACCTGACGATCGGTAATGATTTAAAGCAACGAGTCGCGTCAAAAAAACAGGCAATCATCAAAAAAGAAATCGACAACAACGTCATCAAGGCGATCGAAGATATTCGCGAGGGGATCACGTCGCTATACGTGCCGTTGCATAAATCAATCGACAAAGAAAAGGAATCACTCGTTAAATCCAACGAAGAAAACCAATTAAAGCAGCTCGATTATTTAGAGCGACGCTACAAACTGGAACAGAAGCGTAAAGTACGCAAAGAGCTCAACAAACTGGATTCTATTTGTGATCTTTTGTTCCCGCTCTCCACTTTACAGGAAAGAAAATACCATATGTTCGAAATGACGAACAAAATGTGGGAAATTCCCCCACTTTCTTATACGACAGACTTAGTTCTAATAAAAACCTTATAAAATCAACAACAGCGCCACTTATCTGACTTTCAGATAGGTGGCGCTTTTTTTATTTCCAATAAAATTTCTCTAAATTTGTGGAAATGTGTGGAGGATTGTGGGGAGTTGTGGTAAATTAGTTACTAAGAAGAGGGGGTGGCAAATATGTTTATGGGCGAATTCCAACAAAAATTGGATACGAAGGGCCGCATGATTATCCCGAGCAAGTTTCGTGAGTCGCTGACTGAACAATTTGTCATCACGCGAGGCCTTGATAAGTGTTTGTTCGGCTATACGATGGACGAATGGGCAAAGATCGAGGAAAAGATGAAAACTCTTCCGTTAACAAAAAAAGATGCGCGTAAATTTATGCGTATATTCTTCTCTGGTGCAACAGTTGTCGAAATGGACAAGACCGGAAGAATTAACATTCCAGCAAACTTAAGAGAATATGCAACGTTATTAAAAGATTGTGTCGTTATCGGTGTATCAAGCCGCATTGAAATTTGGGCAGAAGAAGAATGGCAATCATTCTATTCGGATTCTGAAGATAACTTTGAGGATATTGCAGAAGACTTAATCGATTTTGAATTATAGGAGGTCAGCGATGTTTAAGCATGAGACAGTTTTGTTAGATGAATCAGTTGAAGGCTTAAATATTAAGCCTGACGGTATATATGTCGATGCGACGCTCGGTGGTGGCGGGCATTCTAAAGCAATACTCGATAAACTCACGACTGGCCGTTTGATCAGCTTCGACCAAGACGATATAGCTATTGAAAATGCGAAAGAGAAACTTGGGGATTACGAAAACCTTACACTCGTGCATGACAACTTTGAATTCCTCGGACATGCACTCGACAAACTCGGTATCGATAAAGTAGATGGCGTACTGTATGACCTCGGTGTATCGAGTCCTCAACTCGATATGACGGAGCGTGGTTTTAGTCACTCTAAAGAAGCGCGTCTTGATATGCGTATGGATCGTAGGCAGCACCTTGACGCATATGAGGTCGTCAACAATTACAGCTATGAAGAACTTGTATCCATCTTTTTCCGTTACGGAGAAGAGAAATTTTCTAAACAAATTGCACGTGAAATTGAACGTGTCAGACAGATAAAACCCATCGAAACAACAACAGAATTAACAGAGATTATCAAATCAAAAATTCCACAAAAATTTAGACGCACGGGTGGCCACCCAGCCAAGCGTGTTTACCAGGCGATTCGAATTGCGGTGAATGATGAGCTCGGTGTATTTGAACGTTCACTAGAAGATGCCATCGACCGACTGAACAAGCATGGTCGCGTGGCAGTGATCACATTCCATTCATTAGAAGATCGCATATGTAAACAAATGTTTATGGAATATGAAAAAGGTCCGGATTTACCAAAGAACTTACCGTTCATACCCGATGATTATCAAATTACATTAAAACGCGTGAATCGCAAACCAATCACTGCATCTGAATATGATCTAGAACATAACCCGAGAGCACGGAGTGCACGGCTAAGAATTGCAGAAAAACAAATTTAACGAGAGATAGAAAAGAGTGATATTATGGCAATGAGAGAACCGCATCAAGCGTATCAACAATGGAATACTGCACCCCAAACAGCACCCGATCGTAGACAACAACCAAGACCTGCGACGAAAACTGTAAAGATTCAAAGAAATGTCGGTTTATCCATGATGGAATTGTTCGTTTACGCAGCGCTTGTTGTAACGATTGCGATATCATTACTTTTTGTGCTATCTTTAAAATCGGAAAGCTTCACGATGCAAGCAGAGAAGACAGCGCTAGAGAATGAAATTTATATGACGCAAGGTGAAATTACAGAACTTGAAACGGAAGTGAATCACCTAGCAAGTCATGAACGTATTTATGATAAGGCGAATGAACTCGGACTGACAATGAATAACAGTAATATAAGGGTTGTTGAGAAAAATGAGTAAATCGAATTTAAAACAACGCAAAAAGAAACTAAATGTTGGAGCGCTCCTCGTAACCTTGGGTATCGGAGCGTTTTTTTTAGTTCTTATCGTTCAATACACAATCCTCATGACGACACAATCGCTCAATGATGAGGATTTAATCGCGCACGGGGAAGCGAAGTATTTGCGTGTCGCAATTAATGAGGCGGACCGTGGTAATATCGTCGATCGCAACGGTAACGTGCTTGCCAGCGACATGGTGACTTACAACGCTGCGGTCATTACGGATGAAGCTTATTTAGACGAGCCGTTAGACATAGACACAGTTTCTCGTCAACTGTCTGACATCATCGAGCTGGATTACGAAGAAGTGAGAGAGACAATTGAATATGGTGTAGAAAATTCACGCTTCCAAGTAGAGTTCGGTACGGCCGGTAGAAATCTTACATATAATGAAAAGCGCGCTCTTGAAGATGCGAACATCCAAGGGCTTGTATTAGAACAGGATAAACGCCGCTTTTATCCGAATGGTGACTTCGCTTCAAACTTGATTGGGCTTGCTGAAAAGAATAGTCAGACGAATCATCTCGTTGGTCAGATGGGCATTGAAGCAGCGTTTGATGATTATTTAATCGGTACAGATGGCCGCATCGACTTTACTCAAGATCTTTGGAACTATGTCGTGCCAAATTCGGACACGGCGAGTGAAGCACATGATGGACATACGGTAAAATTGACGATTGATTCAAACATTCAGTTATTTTTAGAAGATTCACTCGATGAAATGGATGAGCACTTCGAACCAGAAGCAGTGTTTGCGACGGTGATGGATGCAAAGACAGGTGAGATACTAGCGACGGGGCAGCGCCCTTCATTTAATCCGGATACACGCGAAGGATTGGACCAGTCATGGTCGAATGTGTTGTATCAAACTGCATTTGAGCCGGGTAGTACATTTAAAATATTTGGACTCGCTGCAGCGATCGATGCCGGTGAGTATGACCCAGATGACACGGTACGAACAGGATCGTTTGCCGTTGGAGACACTGTTATCAATGACTGGGATCCCGATGGTTGGGGTACTTTATCGTATAACGAAGCGATGCAATATTCATCGAACGCACTGATGATGACGCTGCAAGATCGAGTTGGTACTGACGAGATGCTCGAGTACTATCAAGACTTCGGGTTCGGACAAACGACAGACTCTGAATTTTTAAACGAAGCTGCTGGTATTATTAACTGGCAATACGAACTCGATAAAAAATCCGTATCATTCGGACAAAGTATTACGGTTACTCCAATCCAAATGATGCAAGGCGCGACTGCGATTTTTAACGATGGTATGATGAAAAAACCATATGTTGTGAAATCAGTAACAGATTCAGACAGTGGGGAAGTTGTCTATGAAGGTCAGGAGACTGAAGTAAGACAGGTGATTTCAGAGGAAGCGGCAGCGGAGACGATTAAAGAGTTAAACACGATGGTGGATGGTTCCACGAATCGTAACCGTGCATTTATGATTGATGATTATACAGTGAGTGGGAAAACAGGAACTGCACAAATCATCGATGAGGAGAATGGTGGTTACCTGTTTGGTGACTATCAATATCTCACGTCGTTTATGGGTTACGCACCCGTTGAAGATCCAGAAATTGTCGTCTATTATGTGCTGCGTCTACCGACAGAAAATCAATCCGATGCCTGGGATTACGGTGTGTCTCTTGGATTTACTTCTGTAACAGAACGCACGCTTAAATATTTAGATGCCAATGAAGCGTCGGATACGAACTTCGTCAATGTCGATGATGTGCGTGATTTCACCGGATTAAATGTTGAAAATCTTAAAAGTGAATTTTCACACAGAGAAGAGAAAAATGTTATTATTGGTGATGGTACAGAAGTCGTTGATCAGTATCCGAAATCCGGTAAATTATACGGGTTTGAGCATTTCTTTATTCTGACGGATGGTGCAAAGACCATGCCGGACTTTACCGGTGTATCAAAGCGTGATATGTATGCACTAGCTGAAATGTTAAACATCGACCTATCGATGAATGGAGAAGGGTACGTGTCGAGTCAATCGATCGAAGCTGGAACTGTCATTGATGAAGATACAACGCTCGAAGTTACTTTACAATCTGATTATCAAAACTAGGAGGATGTCATGAATCTACAAATATTCCTGACTTATTTAATTGGTCCATTAATTTTAACGGCAATATTAGTGCCATTGACCATACCATTATTAAAACGATTGAAATTCGGACAATCGATTCGACTGGAAGGACCGCAGTCACACATGGCGAAAACCGGGACACCAACGATGGGTGGCTTGACGTTTTTAATCCCGATTATTCTCACGTCTATCATCTTATTATTCATCGTTGAAGAAAAGTCAACGATACTCGTCATGCTCATCGTTACACTTGGATTCGGCTTGATTGGATTTATTGATGATTACATCATCGTTGTCAAAAAACAAAATGAAGGACTTTCAAGCAAGCAGAAGTTTTTAGCGCAGATTGTCATTTCAGTCATCGTGTACTTTTTTATCATCAACATCGATGGTATCAGTACGACATTAAATATTCCTGGAACGGGCATTGATATTCCATTAGGATTTTTGTTTGTCTTATGGATTATTTTCTGGCAAGTTGGATTTTCTAATGCAGTGAATTTAACGGATGGTCTTGATGGGTTGGCAACTGGGTTATCAATTATCGCTTTCGGTTCATTTTTAGCGATTGCAATTATGACGGATGCGTTTGAACTTTCACTATTTTTACTCGTTGTCATCGGGAGTTTAATCGGTTTCCTCATCTACAATAAAAATAAAGCGAAGCTATTTATGGGTGATACAGGTTCACTCGCACTCGGTGGGATGCTTGCGACTGTGTCAATCATGCTCAACGAAAGTGTGCTGCTCTTGATCATCGGTATCGTTTTCGTTATCGAAACAGCGTCAGTGATGTTACAAGTCGCATCATTTAAGTTAACAGGTAAGCGCATATTTAAAATGACACCGATCCATCATCATTTTGAACTAGTCGGCTGGAGCGAGTGGAAAATCGTCATCGTCTTCTGGTCTGTTGGACTTGTGTTCGGGGCAATCGGTGTATGGCTAGGAGTGATGTAAATGGAAACTTCAGAACTTCGTGGTAAAAATGTTTGTGTGCTAGGGTTTGGACGCAGTGGTAAAAGTGCGATTGATGCATTGATTTCACTCGGAGCGAATATTACGTTAACGACAAACGAGGTTATCGTCGATGAAGATACACGTAGACGCTTAAATAATGAAGATGTGGACATTATCGATGGCCATCATCCACTCAGCATCTTAAATGATACAGAGTTAATCGTGAAGAATCCTGGTGTGCCATTTACAATTCCGTTTTTACAAGAAGCGATAAAACGCAATATTCCGATTATTACGGAAGTCGATTTGGCTGGGTTGATTGCCAAATGTCCAATCATCGGTATTACAGGTACGAATGGTAAAACGACGGTCACGCACTTAATCGGTGAATTTTTACTTGCGGCAGGCAAGCGTCCGATACTATGTGGTAACATCGGTTACCCAGCGAGTCAAGCAGCCCTTGAAGCAACAGAAGATGACATTATGGTTATCGAACTATCGAGCTTTCAACTGATGAGCTTGCGTAACTTATCGGTTGACGTCGCGGTGTTTACGAATATATATGAAGCACATATCGATTACCATCAAACAGTTGAAAATTACCAAAGCGCAAAATTGAACTTGTTGAATCATCTAAAAGATGAGCATTTAGTCGTCTTCTATGAAGGACAAAAATCAATGCTCGTGCCTAACGTTACAAATCAAACAGTTAAGTACTTCTCTGTTGAATCACAAGAAGGCGATGTGTATTTAGAAAACGATACGATTATGTACAAAGGTGATACTGTCATCAAACTCGATGATGTGTTGTTACAAGGCGTACATAATTTAGAAAATATTTTTTCAAGTATACTTGCCGCAAAATATTTTGATGTATCTACGGGTGTCATTCGTGAAGTATTGTCAACGTTCAGTGGTATTTCACATCGCATGGAGCGTGTTGCTCAAATCGGTGGCGTCAGTTATTTCAACGACTCTAAAGCAACTAATAATCTCGCAACATCATTTGCATTGCGCAGTTTTAACACACCGATCGTGTGGATTGCAGGTGGCATGGATCGCGGGCAATCATTCGATGAGCTCGCAGAGTATGTCGAACATGTCAAACAGCTGTTTGCGTATGGCGAAGTTAAAGATAAATTAATGGCATTTGCTCATGAACAAAACATTCCCTGTGAAATTGTAGAAAATCCATTTGATGCAGTGGAAGCAGCGCATCGCGTGTCAGACAGTGGTGATACTGTTCTGTTTTCACCCGCTTGTGCGAGTTGGGATCAATATAAAGATTACGAAGTGCGCGGCAACCATTTTAAAGATGCGGTCAATCAGTTAAACAAATAAGTATTGGGAGGTGACACTATGCGGCCAGGTAAAGAAACACGTGACTTACGCAACAAATTAAAAAGCAATCGCAGTTCCCATAGTGTCATACCAACCCGACCGAAAAAAGAGAAGAAAACGCGGCAGTTTGTATTGATTGAAGAGGAGCATGTGCTCTATTCGACAAATCCAAAAGTGGATGAGAAAACATCTAAAGTAGATGAACAACCAACGAAGCACAAGAAAATCATCGATCTAGATAAGTTTAGAATTGGTTCAAACGGGGAGACGAAAGAATACTCAGAAGATAAAAACAATAACAAAGTGGCGCTGCGTGTGATGATATACTGCGCCTTTCTAGCGGCAATTGTGTTGCTTTTTTATTTGATTACACCGCTGAGTACACTTGATCAAGTCAACGTCGGGGGTAACAGTCAGTTAGATGCGCGCGAAGTCTATGAATTGTCGGGCGTAAGAACAGGGGATAAGATGTACTTTATCCAGCCGGAACGCGTCGTAGAGCAGCTCGAAGAAATACCATTAATCGAGTCAGTAATCGTGACCAAAGAAGGATTCGGCACGATTAATATACATATTTTAGAAGAGAGAACGGTTGCATACTTACCCAGTGATGAAGGGTTTTATCCGTTGCAAGAAAGTGGTTATATGGTTCCGAATGCAGTAGAGTCACCGACATTAGGACCACTGCTCTATCATTTCGATCAAGATAATATACGGCCTATGCTCGGATCACTCGGTGCGCTGGACGAAGAAATCGTTGCAAATATTTCAGAGATTTACGCACGACCGGTTGGAGATAATAAGTCTCGTATCCAGCTCTATATGAACGATGGACAAGTGGTCATTGCAGACATCGAGACATTCAGTGACAAGTTCGGCTATTACATGAACTTGCGTGGAGAGATAGAAGATAGCTCAGCCGGTGTGATTGATCTTGAAGTCGGGAACAGTTTTTTACCATACTCTAGCAGTGAGGCACGTGAGTTAATGGCATCGATTTATGGTGAGTCATTGTCACAAGCTGAGCAAGAACGACGAGACGCGGTTGTTGCACCGCTTGAAGCGGTTTTTGAGAGCTTCAGTGTGCAATGATTTTTTATCTTGTTTAGAATATAAATAGCGTTACACTGACATTGCTGATGTCAAACGCTTGTTTTGGGGGAATAACTTTGATATAACGTTACAGTTGTATTAAAATTGTTAGAGTGGGTAATAATGTAGTACACATTCAAATGCGTATAATGTAAACTAAAGAATAGATTAAAAAGTCACCAACTAGGAGGTCAACTTGTGGATAAACATTATTATGTTGCCCTTGATATTGGGTCATCGAGTGTTAAAGCAGTCGTCGGTGAAAAGTTCCATGAAGGTGTGAATATCATCGGAACAGGACAGACATACACAGATGGTGTAATTAAAGGGAATATCAGTAATTTCGAAGCCGTTCGAAGTGCGATTACTGATACAGTTAAAAAAGCGAAAATTTCATCCGATGTCGATTTGGATGAAGTATTTCTCAAAATACCAACAACCGACTCTCTGTTGGTGTTCGAAGAAAATCAATTGAATTTCAATGGTGAACCAACAGAAATTAACGGTACACATATCGAAGATTTACTCGAGAATATTCGAGAAAAAATTAACGACCCAGACCATGAGGTTGTCAATGTTTTTCCGATATATTTCAAAGTCGATAATCTACATGAAGTTGTAGATCCAAAAGAGATGATTGCAACGGAGTCATTATCGATACATGCAGGTGCGGTACTTAAAAACCGCTCACAACTCATCAATATCGTAAAATGTGTTGAAGATGCTGGTCTTGAAGTACTCGAACTCTTCTCAGATGCGACCAATTTTGAGCATATTTTAAGTGAATCAGAAATCGAACTTGGGTCGGTTATCATCGATGTTGGCCACGAAATTACACAATATGCATACTATGAACGCGGATCACTTCGTGCACTCGGCGCCGTTCCGTACGGTGGTATGGCAATCACATCCGACTTATCCGAAGCATTCAATACGAACTATGAACAAGCAGAGCGTTTAAAACATCAATATGGTCACGCATTTTACGATCATGCAAACGATGAAGATATTATTAAAATCCCTCAGCGTGATAACTCAGAAGACTTGGAAGTTACTGCAAAAGATCTTGCAGATATCATTGAACTCAGACTTGAAGAAACGTTGACCGAAGTGTTTAAAGCGCTAGAAGCGAACAAAATCAATCGCGTGAGCGGCGGTTTCGTCCTCACAGGTGGTACAGTCAATCTATCAGGTGTGAAAGAACTTGTTCAAGATTTAGTCGCAGAAAAAGTACGAATTCATATTCCGAATCAAATGGGTGCTAGAAAACCCGAATTTTCAAGTGTTATTTCGACTATTTCGTCTGCTATACTATTTGATGAACTACTTGATTATGTTACAATTGATAATCATGAAGGTATTGAAGAAACACAAGAAGAACAAACGCATGAGGAAGGCAATTTCTTCTCGAACATTTTCAAAATGAGGCGTGAAGAAAATGATTCTAGACTTGGCAAAAAAGAACCGAAAAAAGTAGAATCAGCACCACCGTCAGAACGTGAAGAAAGTTCGGATCCAGTCGATGATACACCATCATTTATTGAACCTGAGAAAGATGTTGTAACTGAAGATAAAGAACCAGTGCAAGAATCGGAACCAGAGACTTTTAAACAAGAGGACTATGGTTATGACGGAAACGAATTTAAAACTGACGATGGCGAAGAATCTCAAGTTGAAACACCTCATGAACCAGAAGAACAACACTCGGGTGAAGAACAAAAAGAAACTAAAGGCGAATATTTCAAAAAACTATTTAGAAATCTATTTGAGTAATTAAGATAATGGGGGAAATGAATAATGTTAGAATTTGAACAGGGGTTTAATCATATGGCATCATTAAAAGTTGTTGGTGTAGGCGGCGGCGGTAACAATGCGGTAAACCGTATGATTGACGATGGCATGCAAAATGTTGAATTCATCGCAATTAACACAGACGGACAAGCATTGAATTTATCTAAAGCTGAGAGCAAGATTCAAATCGGAGAAAAATTAACACGCGGACTTGGCGCGGGTGCTAATCCTGAAATCGGTAAGAAAGCCGGAGAAGAGTCTCGTGAACAAATTGAAGATGCAATCCAAGGCGCGGATATGGTATTCGTTACTGCTGGTATGGGTGGCGGTACTGGTACTGGTGCAGCACCAGTTGTCGCTAAGATTGCAAAAGAGATGGGCGCATTAACTGTCGGTGTTGTCACACGTCCATTTTCATTCGAAGGCAGAAAGCGTCAACAACAAGCATCAGCTGGTGTTGAAGCAATGAAAGCTGCTGTTGATACATTAATCGTTATCCCTAACGACCGTTTACTTGATATCGTCGACAAATCTACGCCGATGATGGAAGCATTCAAAGAGGCAGACAATGTATTGCGTCAAGGTGTTCAAGGTATTTCAGACTTAATCGCTGTTTCTGGTGAAGTTAACTTAGACTTTGCTGACGTTAAAACGATCATGTCAAATCAAGGTTCAGCGCTTATGGGTATCGGTGTATCAAGTGGAGAAAACCGTGCGATTGAAGCTGCTAAAAAAGCAATTTCATCACCATTACTTGAAACATCAATCGTTGGTGCACAAGGCGTGTTAATGAATATTACTGGTGGCGAGAACCTTTCATTATTCGAAGCACAAGAAGCCGCTGACGTTGTACAAGATGCAGCAGATGAAGATGTAAACATGATCTTTGGTACAGTAATTAATCCTGAACTTGAAGATGAAATCATCGTGACTGTAATCGCTACAGGATTTAACGATAAACCAATCAAGCGTGCAACGGATAACGAAATGAGAGATTCATTTGGCTCAGCACCACAACGCGAAAGATCACCTGAACGTGAAGAAGCGCCGACGCGCGAACGCGACTATGGTGGAGAACAAGAAACAGACGAAGATGATGGCGATGTACCAACGTTCTTAAGAAACAGAAACAGACGTCGTCGATAAGATATTATGAGCCAGAAAGGTACACATACCTTTCTGGCTATTTTTATGAGGTGAGCAGATGTTTAAAGATAACGATCATTACGTTGGTGGAATTGTAGATGGTGTGACATTCGGTTATTCAAAACGTTTGAATGGTGTCAGTCAATTTCCAGAAAATAGTTTGAACTTGGCATTGTATATCGATGATGCATTAGAAAATGTACATGAAAATCAGTTACGTCTCGGCAACACGATCAACTTCCAACCCGCTGACTGGGTCAGTCCAATTCAAACGCATGGTAACGAAGTACGTGAAGTGACGATTGCAGACAGAGGAAAAAACATCGCTGCATTAGGCGACTCTTTAGAAGGTGTCGATGGAGTATTTACACATGATGAAAATGTACTCCTTACAATGAATTATGCAGACTGTGTGCCGGTTTATGTATATAGTCGGAAGAACAACTTCATCGGACTTGCACATGCCGGATGGAAAGGCACGAGTGGGCGCATAACACAGCGATTGATTGAATCGTATGACGGTGAGTTAGTAGATCTTGCTGTATTAATCGGGCCAGCCATCAATCATGATGCTTATGAAGTGGATGATCGTGTAATCGATAAATTGCGTGATGTAGGATTGGATGACACGTGTTTCACACAAACAGAGTCTGGCTATCAACTTGATTTAAAGCAACTCAATAAATTACAAGCGATGAATATCGGTATCGATGAATCTCAAATTTTTGTGAGCGATTTAGGAACAGAAGATACATCTCAGTTTTTCTCATATCGTGTTGAAGGTGGAAAGACTGGACGTGCGGTCGCATTTATCGGGAGGAAATCTAATTGACAATAAAAGAAAATTACGAGGCTATTTTATCAGAAATACCTGAGAGTACAAATGTTGTCGTCGTGACAAAATATCATACTGTGGAAGAGACGCTGGAAGCATATGAGGCTGGGGTGAGACACTTTGGCGAAAATCGCGTCGAAGGATTTTTAGAAAAACGAGCGGCTTTGCCTGCTGATGCGCATGTGCACTTTATCGGCACATTGCAGTCGCGTAAAGTAAAAGACATTAGTGAACATTTGGAATACTTACACTCGTTGGAACGTTTATCCGTTGCGAAGAAAATCGAAAATGAATGTGCGGGTCCGGTCAAATGTTTTATACAAGTGAATGTATCTGGTGAAGAATCAAAGCATGGGCTCCATGTGGATGATGTCGCAGACTTTTTGGAATCGTTAAAACCGTATAAAAAAGTGCAAGTCGTCGGATTGATGACGATGGCACCACATGTTGATGATGAAGGAGAAATTGAGTCTGTATTCGTAAAACTAAAAGAATTAAGTAATCGGCTTGCATTATCGAACGCCGACAATATACAATTAAAGGAACTAAGTATGGGTATGAGTAACGACTACCATATCGCAGTTCGACATGGTGCTTCGTTTATTCGCATCGGTAGTAAAATCATGAGTAAGGAGTGAATGTGATGGCCATCGGCAAGTTTTTTAAAAATTTCTTTTCAATCGAAATTGAAGAAGAGGTAGAGCCAGAGTTTTACGAAAGTGAAGAAGCACCTTCACAAGAAAACAAAGCGGCCAAACCAACTCCAAAAACTGAAGAAAAACCCGTACAACGTGTGAAACAAGAGACAGAAGTAAAATCGAGCACTAATCGTTCAGTATCACAACATCGTAATAATCAAGTGACCGATAAAAAACCAGCGCGAGATGAACGCGAGTCTAAAAAATCATTGATGCCTTTCTCATTAAAAGGAAAAGAAACAAGTCAATCAAAAGTTGCTGAAATTAGACGAGATAATCGAAGTTTATCTGCAAGAAATGGTGAAAGTAAGGAGTACAATGTGATGAATAATCTTAATAATGATACGAAAGTTCATTTGGTTGAACCACGTGTGTTTTCAGAATCACAAGATATTGCAGATGAATTGAAACGCAACAAAGCGACACTTGTCAATTTAACACGTGTAGACAATGCGACGAAAAAACGAATTATCGACTTTTTAAGCGGAACAGTCTATGCACTTGATGGTGACATACAAAAAGTCGGTCAAGATATTTTCTTATGCTCACCAAATAACTTCGGTGTGTCTGGAGAAATTAGCGATCAATATGAACAATATGAAGATTAAGGGGCAATTAATTTGGATTTAATGTGGGCAGTACAAGCAATACAATTTTTAAAAGATTTTTTAAGTGCAGTGTTTCCATTCTACTTTTTTGGCTGTATTATATATATTTTTAGTTCATGGGTACCTGGACTTAGAGAATCGTCATTTATGCAAGCAGTCGGTATGCTATATGAGCCATTGATGGCACCGTTCAGAAAAATCATTCCACCAATCGGCGGCATGATTGATATCACACCAATCATCTTCCTATTTGTTGTACGCTTTTTCTTCATGGGTTTAATGATGATCTTGACATGGTTCCAGAACTTGATGATTTAATTTTGATGAGATTTTATGAAAAGAGTTTAGTAGAGGCGCGCAAGCGTCTTTTTTATTTGTGACTAAGCATGAGTATGAAATGAATGTTAGTTTCGAGTTGGGAGGAATATTGGTATGAAAGATATTTATCAGCATTTTAGACCAGAAGAAAAAGATACGATAGATATGTTTAAATCGAAGTTGGAGATTGCGAGTAGAGACTACTTTCCATTGCAACTCGACTTTTTAGATCCACGCGAGCGTTTGATCTTAGAAAGTGTAAGCGGTGCGTTTGACGATATCGAAATCCATTATTATGGTGGCGGTAAAGTTGGCGAAGAACGCGAACGGATGCGTGCGCTGCTCGTGCCTGAATTGTTGACGTATGAGTTGGAAGATTTCGAGATTACTGTATTTGATATGCAGTATCCGGATAAGTTCGTGGCTCTGGAGCACCGAAATGTATTGGGTGCGATTATGAACGTCGGTGTTGATCGCAGTAAAATCGGAGATGTTGTCATTGGTGATGACATTCAATTTGCCGTTGCAACACCTTACGTGGACTTGTTTTACGAAGAGTTAGAGCGCATTAAGCGAGCACCGGTGAATTTGAAAGAAATAGATGTCCGGGATTTTATTAGCAGTGTTGACGACGGCATGTCTAAAAGCGTGCTGAGTTCATCGATGCGACTGGACACTGTGTTATCCAATGTCATTGGAGAAGGCCGTGCAAAATCACGAGATCGTGTGGAGAAGGGCAAAATTAAGGTGAACCATACACTGATTGAGGACCCGGCGTTTACGGTTGAGGTTGGCGACGTGATCTCGGTGAGACATTTCGGAAGAATTGCAGTGAGTGAGCATTTGGGTGAGACGAAGAAGGATAAACACCGGTTGGTGGTGAAGGTTTATAGTAGTAAGTAGTGGATGTATATAATGGTAAGTCGAGGTAAAGTGAGACCTTTGCGAAGTCCTAAGACGCGTTTCGAAATCGCCTGGACTTCATAATTTATTATTAATCAGATAAAAATCCTCAATACTATGCCTTTTCTTCCTGATTCAACTGGTTGATATACGTGACATACTCAGAATTCAACATGTTCGAGAGCAGGCGTGTCTCCATACCGAACAACTTCATAACAATCATATGCACGCGGGCCTGTGTGAGCGAGTATATGAACCACGACAACGTCGGTTTGTATTCATGTAATGCAATCAGTATTTCATCGGTATCTAAAATCCTTCTGAACTCGAGGAGCGCGCGTCCTTCTTCTCTGACAAAGGCGAATGTCCCACCCTTAATGTAGTAGAGAATTCTGTCATCATACGAGCGGGTTTCTGAATGTTCAAGTATGAGGATGGGATCTTTGAATAGTGGTAGTGTTATCTCGGCCACTTCACCATCAATAATACTTGTATTCAGCAATCTCCCGCCGATTCGTGATAACCAGTTCACATAGTAATCTGCAACATTATCGACTGTACAGTACGCTGGGACTTTAATTCTTTGAATGGATTTCACATCGTTCGTTTCAATTTCTTTCTTAATATTGAATCCTTTTTCTTTTTTGACGACTGCTCTATTGTCTCGTCAAACGCAATTCTCACAGCTTCTTTAAATGAAGTTGGCGCATCGGAAATACCTTCTACAAAATGCTCTTCACGCATCGTCATATTATGCGTCAAACTCTCGAGCAGTGGATACACCATTTCTTTTGGCATTTGTGCAATCAAACGCACCCAAAGTTTTGATAAAAATACAGGGATGATCGGTACATCAATCATCGGCATTTTTTTATCCATCACTTCTGCCGTTTCTTCAAACATTGCGCGGTAAGTCATTTCATCAGGGCCGCCGATGTCAATCGCTTCATTGTTATCATTTTTACGTTTGACCGCTTTTTTAAAGACATCGACCACATCCTTCAAAGCGACAGGATGTGTTTTGTTGTATGCCCATGCCGGCAGCAACAGTCCCGGGAGCCGTTTAACTAAACTGTGCAGTATTGGGAAAGATGATCCGTTTGGTCCGACAATTAATCCGGCACGGAGTGTTGTGACGGGAACGCCGTATGACCCAAGTATCTTTTCACATTCCAGACGGCTTTCCAGATGGTTGGACAAAGGTCTTTCAGCCGGAATAATCCCGCTCAAATATATAATTTTTTTGACGTTTGCGCCACGGGCTGCCCGTGCAAAGTTATCTGCTAAGATTGCATCCATGTCTCCGAATGTGCCCTGCGTTAATTTAGATGAAGGCTGCATGGAATGGACTAAATAAATTGCAGTGTGGACACCTTCCATTGCTGACTCAATATCGAGTTGAGAATACAGGTCTGCCTTGCGCCACTCAACATTCTCTTCATCTTCCTTATTATCTATATTTCTTGAAACCGCAATAATTTCATAGTCTTTTTTCAACTGCGCCATCACATTCCGTCCGATATAGCCTGATGCGCCGGTCAATAATACTTTCATGATTAATCGCCTCAATTCGAATAAGAATACTCAACCTATACCCTTAGAAAGAAGCAATGAACCTTAAAATGGGAGGGTCATCAAATCCTCGTCCAGAAAACGATTTTCATGTAAAAGCGCCATCGGTTCTGTACCGTAATGTTTAAACCCGAAAGACGCATAAAATCTTTTTGCACGTTCGTTCTCTGAAACAACTGTTAAATCAATTTTACGTAAACCGTCGAGCGCGCGTGCTTTTTCAACTAGATATGCCATAACAACTTTGGCAATACCTGTCCCTCTGTAATCTTCATGACAGTACATTGCGACGACCATCCCTTTATGTGACTCTTTCTTTCCTTGACCTCTTAGAAACGATGCATTACACACCAGGTCTCCACCGATAAAACCCCCGACGACGAAATTATCATTATCAGTCTTTAAACGCATCAAAAATCTATCTAATGGAAAATCTTTTTCTCTCTCATATGTGGAGCCAAAAGCTTCCGGGTTTGTTTTGAGTGCAAGGAGCCTTAGTGTTCTAAATTCTTCTACATCATGCGCAAATAAAATGCGAACCTCCATTTTTTCACCTCTGTTGTTATTTTATCTCCATTATACGTATTTTAATCTCACGCGTTTAGGGTAGAATTTAAATAATTAATATTTTAAGGTGTGAGTGATATGAAAAACTTCTTCATGAAGGTGTATCAGAAAATAATGGCTGTGGCCGTTTATTTTTTACCGTGGCGAGAACCGACGGTCTACAAAGGTGTGGGCATGATTCGAATGCTCCCCGCTGTCATGCGTCAGGCAAATATTAAACGTGTGCTCATTGTCACAGATCAGGGGATTAGGGCAAGTGGTATTTTACATAAAGTGTTGGCTGAGCTCAATGTGACATACGTTGTGTTTGATCATGTTGAACCCAATCCGGATGAGGAGACTGTTAAAAAAATTCGAACACAATATGTATCATTTGGTGCAGAGGGTCTGATTGGTCTTGGCGGTGGTTCTGTTATCGATGCAACGAAAGTTGTTGCAGCACTTGTCAATCAGCCACAGAAAGAAGCGGAAGATTTAAAAGGGCTGCTCAAGGTCAGGGGCAGGACTGCATATACTGTCATGATACCGACAACTGCCGGTACCGGTTCTGAAGTGACGTTGGCAGCAGTCATTTCAAGTAAGAGAAAGCGAAAAAAATACACGATCATGGATACAAAACTCATACCGGATGCAGCGATATTAGCACCGGAATTACTGGCGTCTCTGCCAAAACGTTTAACAGCAGAAACTGGAATGGATGCACTAACTCATGCTGTTGAGTCCTTTATCAGTGGGACACGAACGAAGCAGACAAAGAAAGATGGTGTGCGTGCTGTAAAGTTGATTCATGAGTATTTGAATCGGTCCTATGATATTCCTGATGATTTGAAGGCGCGCTTTGGAATGCTTGAGGCTTCATATTACGCTGGCCGAGCATTCACGCGCGCCTATGTTGGGAATATCCATGCGATGTCGCATGCGTTGACTGCCTTTTATGGTAGTCCACACGGGCGGACGAATGCGTTGATTTTACCGATTGTGCTCAGGATTTATGGGGAATCTGTACACCCGGAGCTTGCTGAACTTGCAGATGCGATTGATTTGACTGATGTGAGTGCTTCAAATGAAGAGAAGGCGCTTGCTTTTACTCGGTGGGTTGAGGGAATGAACGACAGGTTTGAAATTCCGCGTTCCGTTCCTGAGATTGCTGATCAGGATTTAGACGCTTTGATCAGCCACGCGTATAAGGAAGCGAACCCAATGTATCCTGTGCCTGTTATTTTTAGTAAAGAGGATTTTCGTGAGGCATTTTTGAAAGTGAAGGGATGAATATAAGAAGAGTGACTATGAGGGGAGCTCAAGAACACTTTGTGTCGTCAACTGTTCTTCCCGAAGCAAAAATGGGGTGTTGAGAAAGATCTTGATCAGTCAAATATTCAACTCGAGGCTGAAATCGTTTGCCGCAGTTCAGTTTGAGAGAATAAATGTGTTTCAAGTTCAAAAGTCCTGTCATGCCTCATACTTAATTCTGTTCTGCCGCACACTTCAATTAAATACATTTTACATTTCTAGTAAAACTGATTATAATTATATTAGTAAATTAGACGTGCTGTGTGCATCGAATGGATAAGCGACCAGAGGTGGGTGAAAGCTCTGGCATCTCGGACACAATCAGACATCACTAATTTAAAATGGTTTCAACAGAGCAGCAACTGAAACCAATCAAAATCATAAACACAAACTTAATAATAATGAAGTGGACTCTGTATGTGGGTCAATTTGGGTGGTACCGCGGTTACTCAACAATCGCCCCAATTGATGCATGTATAGAGTTTTTAATTGTATAAAGGGGAGAAAAAAATGGACGAGAACAAAATGCACTACAAAGACACATTATTAATGCCGAAAACGGATTTTAAAATGCGCGGTGGACTTATTAACAAAGAGCCTGCGTATCAAAAAAAATGGGAAGAGATGAATCTCTACGACAAGAAGTTGAAGATGAATGAAGGGAACACGCCTTACGTGCTGCATGATGGTCCACCATATGCGAATGGTGACCTGCACATGGGTCACGCATTAAACAAAGTAATCAAAGATATTATTGTGCGTAACAAACAAATGCAGGGTTACTATGCGCCATATGTGCCAGGATGGGATACACACGGTCTACCGATTGAGCAGGCACTCACAAACAAGGGTGTGGACCGTAAGTCTATGACAACAGAAGAGTTCAGAAAGAAATGTTTAGAGTTTGCATACTCTCAAGTTGATTTACAGCGAGCGGGTTTCAAGCGCATGGGCATCGATGGTCATTGGGATACACCATACCTTACATCTGACTATGAAGTTGAAGCAGCGCAGGTGCGTGTGTTAAAAGATATGGTTGAAAAAGGATTAATTTACCGCGGGAAGAAGCCGATTTACTGGTCGCCTGTCAGTGAGTCATCACTTGCCGAAGCGGAACTTGAATACCAGGATAAAGTTTCACCCTCAATCTACGTGACGTTTAAAGTAGATGATGGTAAAGGCGTACTCGATTCAGGCGTTAATTTTGTCATCTGGACGACGACACCATGGACAATTCCTTCAAACCTAGGATTAGCTGTGCATCCGAATCTGAACTATGTGCAATTTAATTATGAAAGTGAAGAATACATTGTCGCTGAAGATTTACTTGATTTCTTCTGTGAAGAAGTTGAATTCGACAAAGATAAAGTAACACGTACGAAAGAATTCCAAGGGCAGCAATTAGAATATATTACGGCACGTCATCCATTGTATGACCGTCCAAGTTTAGTCGTTCTCGGCAATCATGTAACGACTGAACAAGGTACGGGGGTTGTTCACACAGCACCGGGTCACGGGGATGATGACTATCAGATGGGACTTCTATACGATTTAGAAATTCTCAGTCCAATTGATGACAAAGGTGTATTTACATCTGAAGGCGGTAAATACGAAGGATTATTTTACGATGATGCGAACAAAGTGATCACTGCAGATTTGGAGCAAAAAGATGCTTTGCTTAAGTTAAAGTTCTTCAAACACTCATATCCACATGACTGGCGTTCAAAAACACCGGTTATCTTCAGAGCAACACCGCAGTGGTTTGCTTCTGTTAAAAATGTGCGCGCAGACGTGTTGGAACAATTAACCAACACTAAATTCCAAATTGAATGGAACCGCGAACGCATGATGAACATGATTAAAAACCGCGGTGACTGGGTCATTTCTCGTCAGCGTGTATGGGGTGTACCATTGCCATTCTTCTTTGCTGAAGATGACACACCAATCATTGATGTCGATGTCATCGAACATGTCGCACAATTAATTGAAACACATGGTACTGATGTGTGGTTTGAAAGAGAAGCGAAGGATCTATTACCTGAAGGTTTCACACATGAAGGTTCTCCAAACGGCGAGTTCAGAAAAGAAATGGACATCATGGATGTATGGTTTGATTCCGGTTCGACACACCGCGGTGTGTTAGAAACGCGTGACTACTTATCATATCCGGGAGACTTATACTTTGAAGGATCCGATCAATACCGCGGCTGGTTCAACTCATCACTAATTACAAGTGTCGCAACACGCGGCGTTGCACCGTACAAAGAACTTCTTTCGCACGGTTTTGTTATGGACGGGGAAGGTAAGAAGATGAGTAAGTCTCTCGGTAACGTGATTTTACCGACAAAAGTAATGCAGCAGATGGGTGCAGATATCATTCGTCTGTGGGTTATGTCTTCAGATTTTGAAGAAGATGTACGTATCTCTGATGACATTTTAAAACAGGTGTCGGAAGTATACCGTAAAGTCCGTAACACATTTAGATTCCTGCTTGGTAACGTGAACGACTTTAACCCGGATAAAAATACAGTCGCATACGCTGACTTACTTGAAGTCGATAAGTTTATGTACAATCGTTTTGCAGAGCTTAAAAACTTCTTATTAGATGCGTATGAACGCTATGATTACGTATCGATGTACCAGACATTGCAGAACTTTATCAATGTGGAGTTATCAAACTTCTACTTGGATTACGGTAAGGATATTCTGTATATTGAAGCGGAAGACAGTCACATCCGTCGCAGCATGCAGACGGTGCTCTATAAGATTTTAACAGAGCTGAATACATTGCTCGCACCTGTGCTTGTGCATACGGCTGAAGAGATTTATGAATTCACGCCGCACACAGAGAAGGAAAGTGTGCACCTTGAGTTATATCCAGAAAAAGAAGATGTAGATAATGCATTGCTTGAAAAATGGAAGTATTTCATGGATGTACGTGATGATGTATTAAAAGCGTTGGAAGTTGCGCGTAGTGAGAAGACGATTGGTAAGTCACTCGAAGCCAAAGTGACTGTGACTCAGCCGGAGAACCTAAACTATAGTGACTTAAACAGTCCGCTTGAACAGCTGTTTATTGTTTCTCATGTTGAAATTGTTGATCAGCTTGATGATGCGCCAAAGTATAAGCACATTCATGTCGATGTGCAGCATGCCGATGGCGTGCGATGTGAACGTTGCTGGAACTATAGCTCAGATGCATCAATTGTAGAAGGCGACTCTGATATCTGTTCAAGATGTCAAGACGTGCTACAAAAATAGGAGGTTATATTATATGAAGAAAAAATCGTATCGACTCTTGCCGATCGGCCTTATGACGCTCGGTATTATCGGACTCGATCAACTGACAAAACAGCTTGTAAAACGCAACATGGAAATCGGTGAATCCATTGAAGTTTTTGGAGAATATTTAAAGATTACTTCTCATCGAAACGAAGGTGCAGCATGGGGAATTATGCAGGGACAGATGGTGTTTTTCTATATTGTCACTGCAGTTGTACTCGCTGCGATGACTTATATTTACTATAAAGAAGCGAAGGGTAAGCCGATGTTACAAATCGGTATCGGCTTCCTTGTCGCTGGTGCGATTGGTAATTTAATTGATCGTGTCATCTATCAGCGCGTCATTGATTTTGTGGATGTGTTGATTATCAACTATAGCTTTCCAATCTTTAACGTTGCAGATGCTGCACTGACAGTCGGTGTGGCGACGTTGATCATCTACTTCTTATTCTTTGATAAAGAAGAGAAAAAAGGTGAGTTAAATGCAGACAATTAATGTAATAGAGGAATACGTTGGTGAGCGTCTGGATAAGTTTTTGTCTGAAGTATTAGAAGATACATCGAGAAGTGATATTCAAACGCGCATCAAGTCTGGCAATGTGCAAGTGAACGACAATATTGTAAAGCCGAACTATAAGCTGAAGGCCGATGACATCATCGAAATTAGCGAACGCGAAGTCATCGACTCTGACATCGTGCCTGAAGACTTAAATCTAAATATTATTTATGAAGATAATGATGTTGCCGTCGTGGAAAAACCGCGAAGCATGGTCGTCCATCCGTCAGCTGGCCATCATACCGGAACGCTCGTCAATGGGCTGATGCATCAGCTCGATTCACTCTCTGGTATTAATGGAGAGTTGCGTCCGGGCATCGTGCACCGAATTGACAAAGACACGAGTGGTTTGCTCATGGTTGCAAAGCATGATGTTGCGCACCGCGACCTCGTTGATCAACTCGTTGAAAAGTCTGTAACACGAAAGTACATCGCGCTTGTGCACGGTGTTATTACACACGATAAAGGCACGGTTGATGCGCCGATTGGACGCAATCCGAAGAGCCGTCAAGACATGGCGGTTGTGGACGATGGTAAGGAAGCGGTGACGCATTTTAATGTGCTTGAACGCTTTGAAGAACACACATTGATTGAATGTTTCTTAGAAACAGGTCGAACGCACCAAATTCGTGTCCACATGCAATATATCGGATTTCCACTCGTCGGTGATCCGAAATATGGTCGACGAAAGACGATGGATACGGATGGTCAGCTACTGCACGCTGCAATGATTGGATTTGTTCATCCGACGTCAAAAGAAGCGATTCAATTTGAAACGCCATTACCGACGATGTTCAGTGATATATTAGACGATTTAAGAAAGCGCATGAGCTAATTTTTAAATATATACATTGACATTCAAGCGTAGAAGGGATATCTTTATTAAGAATTAAATAACCGATATATGAATACGTCTTTAAATACGGTCCCGTGAGGCCGTAAAGACATGAATATAAACCGTATCACTGGCACCAGTAGGACCAGTGTGTGTTTTCGGGTACTTACATACTCATGTCAATAGACATGGGTATTTTTTTATCGGCAAAATAGGAGGCACACATGAAAAAACGCACGATTTTAGACGAAGCACAGATTGGTCGAACGCTGACACGAATCTCTCATGAAATACTTGAGCGTAACAAGGGCAGTAAAGATTTGGTGTTGCTCGGTGTAAAAACACGAGGTGAGTATTTAGCACGTCGCTTAAAGGAAAAAATCGAATCGATTGATAATTCTACGGTGCAGATGGGTACGATAGACATTACCAATTACCGAGACGATAAAGAACCAACGCACGCAGAAGCAGATAACGCACTAGACGTCACAGCCTCACTCGTCAATCAACATGTTGTCATCGTCGATGATGTACTCTACACAGGGCGTACAATTCGCGCAGCTTTGGATGCTATTTTATCGCGTACGAGACCGGATAAAATTTCACTTGCAGTATTGATTGATCGCGGTCATCGGGAGTTACCGATTCGCGCGGATTACATCGGGAAAAACATTCCAACATCTAAATCAGAAAAAGTTGTCGTACACATGCAAGAAATAGATCAAGAAGATATTGTATATATAAGTGAGGGTGAGTGAGTATGACAGAGAGAAATTTTGATGTTGAAGAGGATTACACAGTAGCGGTTGAACCAAAGCTTGATGTACATGAAAAACCGAAGCCACTCGAATGGATGATGTTATCGTCACAGCACTTATTCGCAATGTTTGGTGCGACAGTACTCGTACCATTTTTAACAGGGTTACCCGTATCAGCAGCTCTGATCGCTAGTGGTATCGGTACGCTATTATACATACTGCTGACAAAGGGAATGATACCTGCTTACTTAGGGTCAAGTTTCGCATTTATCCTGCCGATTACAATCGCACTTTCAGCGAATTCACTTGGCGAAGTGTTGACGGCACTCTTCTTTACAGGGGTGGTCTATGTCATCATAGGCACCATCATTAAATTTGTCGGTGTCGATTGGTTAATGAAACTTTTGCCGACTGTCGTTATCGGCCCGGTTATTATGGTTATCGGACTCGGGCTTGCACCGGTTGCAATCAACATGGCGATGTATACGGATCCTGACAATCAGCTCGGATATGATACGACATACATACTTGTCGCAGTCATTACACTGACAATTACGATTATCGCTTCAGTGTTTTTTAAAGGAATTCTATCATTGATACCAATATTGATTGGGATTGTCGGTGGTTACATTACCGCCATACTATTCGGTATTGTTGATTTTACAAATATTATTGAGACAGGCTGGTTTGTTCTACCTGATGTGTATATGCCATTTGTTGACTACACACCTGCAATCAACATCGGATTGCTAATCGTCATGCTGCCGATCGTGTTCGTCACAATCAGTGAGCACATCGGTCACCAAGCAGTCATCAACAAAATTATCGGACGAAACTTCTTCAAGAAACCTGGCCTACACAGAACACTTGCAGGTGATGGTGTTGCCACAATGTTTGCTAGTGTCATCGGTGGTCCACCGACGACAACATACGGTGAGAACATTGGTGTACTCGCAATCACACGTGTATTTAGTGTGTGGGTCATCGGTGGTGCGGCAGTGTTTGCGATCATTTTAGGGTTCGTCGGGAAGTTTACAGCAGTCGTACAAAGCATTCCGTCACCGGTCATGGGTGGTGTGTCGATACTACTCTTCGGTATTATCGCAGCGAGCGGTTTACGCATGCTGATCGATGGGCGAGTGAACCTAGACCATAAGCGCAACTTAATTATCGTTTCCGTCATCTTAGTTATCGGTATCGGTAAAGCACATTTAGACTTCATGCTCGGTGAGATTCCATTTAACCTTGAAGGTATGGCACTTGCGGCACTCGCAGGTATCGTGCTCAATCTCATCTTGCCAAAGGAGAAGACGACCAATGCGTAATCTACTATCTATGAATGAACTATCAACAACTGAAATTAAAAATATTATCAAACGTGCGATAGAGATAAAAAACGGTGACTATAAGCCTTTTCAAGAGAAAAAATTTGTTGCCAATCTGTTTTTAGAAAATTCAACACGCACGAAGTTGAGTTTTGAAATGGCAGAAAGAAAACTCGGTATCGAGTCCATTCCATTCGACGCGATGGGCAGCTCGTTAAGTAAAGGAGAGTCACTCTATGATACATGTAAGACACTGGAATCTATCGGTTGTGATGCACTTGTCATTCGACACCCAGATGATGCGTATTATGAATCATTAGAAGGACTTAATATACCGATAATTAACGGTGGAGACGGTAGTGGCTCACATCCGACGCAATCACTGCTTGACTTGATGACGATTTATGAGACATTTGGCACATTTGATCTCGACATTGTTATCTGTGGTGACATCCGTCACTCACGTGTTGCCAAAAGCAATTTTCAAGCATTGACGAAACTCGGTAGCCGGGTGAAATTTGTAGCACCGGAAGTTTATCAGTATGAACATGAAGATTATAGCTATGTGAATTTTGATGATGTGATTTCAAGTGTGGATGTTGTCATGTTGCTGCGCGTCCAACATGAGCGTCATGACAATGTGATGAGCGATGTCATAGATGAGTACAACAGTCGCTATGGTTTGAATGAAACGCGTTACAATAAACTGAAAGACAATGCGATTATCATGCATCCAGCACCTGTCAATCGCGATGTAGAAATTAGCAGTGAACTTGTTGAGAGAGACAAGTCAGTTATTTTTAAGCAGATGGAAAACGGCGTATACACACGAATGAGTGTGTTGGAACTAATTCTAGGGAGAGAATAATATGAGACGTGTCATTAAAAATGGTTTTGTGTTAGAAAACAACGAACAGGTCCAAAAAGATATTGCAGTTGAAGATGGTAAGATCGTTGAAATTAGCGATATGATTGATAATTACGATGAAGTCATCGATGCAAAAGGCATGCTGGTTACACCAGGATTTGTCGATGTCCATGTACATTTACGTGAGCCTGGCGGCGAACATAAAGAGACGATTGAGACGGGTACAAGAGCAGCGGCGCGCGGTGGATTTACTGCAGTGATGCCAATGCCAAATACACGTCCAGTGCCGGATAATGCTGAGACTCTAACAAATATTTTAGACCGCATTAAAGAGACTGCACACGTTAAAGTTTTGCCATATGCTTCGATTACGACGCGCCAACTCGGTAAAGAATTAACGGACTTTAAAGCACTAAAAGAAGCTGGAGCATTTGCATTTACAGATGATGGTGTTGGTGTACAAAGTGCAGACATGATGTATCAAGCGATGAAACAAGCAGCTGCACTTGATATGGCAGTTGTTGCACACACAGAAGAAAACACACTCATTCATGGCGGGGCAATCCATGAAGGGAAGACAAGTGAAACGCTTGGTATTCCTGGCATCCCGTCAGTTTGTGAATCGACACAAATTGCGCGCGATGTGCTGTTAGCAGAAGCAGCAAATTGTCATTATCACGTATGTCACGTCAGCACGAAAGAAAGCGTGCGTGTAATCCGTGATGCGAAACGCGCGGGTATCCGTGTGACAGCGGAAGTGACGCCACACCACCTTGTACTTGATGAAAATGATATTACATCAGCAGATACAAACTTTAAGATGAATCCACCATTACGTGGTAGCGATGACCGTGAAGCATTGATCGAAGGCCTACTTGACGGTACGATTGACTTTATTGCGACGGATCATGCACCACATGCAGAAGACGAGAAAAATGTGGAAATTACTTCAGCACCGTTCGGTATCGTCGGTAGTGAAAATGCATTCCAATTGTTATATACGAAGCTAGTGAAGACAGGCGTGTTCACACTACAACAACTTGTCGACTGGTTGACAGTAAAACCATCTGAGACATTTAACTTACCGATGGGTGAGCTAAAAGTAGATCGAGATGCTGACATTACACTGATTGACTTAGATAAAAAATATACATTAGATAAGACAGAATTTTTATCGAAATCACAAAATACACCGTTTGATGGTGAAGCATTAATTTCTGATATTTATATGACACTTGTCAATGGCAACGTTGTATATAAGGGGGCATAAGCGTGTTAAAGGATAAGCGATATTTAGTACTAGAAGACGGTACAGTTTACGAAGGTTACCAGTTTGGTGGAAAAGCAGATCGTGCGGGTGAACTCGTATTTAACACATCGATGTTCGGTTTCCAAGAGATGATTACAGACTCTGCGTATGCGAATCAAATCGTAACGTTTAGCTATCCACTCGTTGGCAATACTGGATTCAACAGTGAAGACTCTGAAACGATGAAACCAACAATCGCTGGAATCGTCGTGCGTGAAGCGGCATTATTACCATCGAACTTCCGTACGAATGAAACGTTGCATGACTATTTAGAACGTCATAACATCCCTGGTATTTCAGGCATTGATACGCGCAGCATCGTTAGAAAAATTCGCGATGGTGGTACGTTAAGAGCGGTGCTGAGTGACTCGGATGATGTGGATGCTGTCATTGAAACGCTTAAATCAACGGATGAAACTGTACATTCAGTGCGTGATGTATCGACAAGCAGTCCTTACATTTCAACCGGTGTCGGTAGTCGTGTCGTACTCATCGATCTCGGTAAGCAAGAAAGTCTCGTTAGAAGTTTAAACAGTGCCGGTTGTGAAGTGACGGTCGTACCACACGATACACCGACCTATGATATTTTACGCATGAAGCCTGATGGTGTCATTATATCAAGCGGTCCGGGTTCACCGGAAGATATTCCGTCAATTGTCGATAACGTACGTACGATTGCGGAACAGGTACCAGTATTCGGTGTTGGTCTCGGTCATCAAGCGATTGCTTTAGCATTTGGCGCTAAGATCGAAGCATTGCCATTTGGACACCGTGGTTCAAATATACCTGTACGTAACATTGAGAGAAAAACTGTAGAAATCACATCACAAAATCATGGTTTTGCTGTCAGTCGTGAATCATTGGAACAGACGGACTTAGTGATTACACACGAAGCAATCAATGACGACTCAGTCGAAGGTATTCGTCATAAATCATTGCCGATCATGAGCGTTCAGTACTATCCTGGTGCAATTGATGGACCAGATGATTCAAGCTATATTTTAGAAGAATTTATAAACCGTATGAATAAGGAGAATAACCATGCCTAAACGAACGGATATTAAATCAATATTAGTAATCGGTAGTGGACCAATCATCATCGGTCAAGCAGCAGAGTTTGATTATGCAGGAACACAGGCGTGTTTGTCACTCCGTGAGGAAGGCTACCGTGTCATCTTAGTAAACTCAAACCCTGCGACAATTATGACAGATAAAGAAATCGCAGACGTTGTGTACATCGAACCGTTAACACCGGATTTCATCGCACGTATTATCCGTAAGGAACAACCGGATGCACTGTTGCCAACGCTCGGTGGACAAGTCGGTTTAAACATGGCGGTTGAGCTCGATCGTCTCGGCGTACTTGAAGAAAATAATGTGGAGCTGCTTGGTACGAAGCTTGATTCAATCAAACAAGCTGAAGACCGCGATTTATTTAGAAACTTAATGAATGACATGAATATTCCCGTGCCTGAGTCAGATATTATTACGACGCTTGAAGGTGCTTACCGATTCAAGGAGCAGGTCGGCTATCCGTTCATCGTGCGACCAGCATATACGATGGGTGGTACCGGCGGTGGTATTTGTTATAACGATGATGACTTAAAAGAAATCGTTACAAATGGACTCAAATATTCACCGGTGAACCAGTGTTTACTTGAAAAATCTATCGCTGGATATAAAGAAATTGAATACGAAGTGATGCGTGACTCAAACGATACAGCAATCGTCGTTTGTAATATGGAAAACATCGATCCAGTCGGTATCCATACAGGAGATTCAAACGTTGTGGCACCGACGCAAACATTGACGTTAAAAGAAACGAACATGCTGCGTGACGTGTCATTATCTGTTGTCCGTGCACTTGGCATTGAAGGTGGCTGTAACGTGCAGCTAGCACTCGATCCACACTCGTTTAATTATTACATCATCGAAGTGAACCCGCGTGTCTCACGTTCGTCAGCGCTCGCTTCTAAAGCTACAGGTTTCCCGATTGCGAAACTTGCAGCGAAAATTGCTGTTGGTATGAACTTAGATGAAATGAAAAATCCTGTAACAGGTACGAGCTACGCAAGTTTTGAACCGTCTATCGACTATGTCGTGACGAAAGTTGCACGCTTCCCATTTGATAAGTTTGAAAAAGGTGAACGTAAACTTGGCACACAGATGAAGGCGACAGGTGAAGTCATGGCAATCGGTCGTACGTTTGAAGAATCGATTCTAAAAGCTATTCGTTCATTAGAATACGGTGTGCACCATTTAGGATTACCGAATGGCGATGACTTTACTTTAGAGCAAATAGAGAAGAAGATAAAAGAACAGAGTGATGAACGCTTATTCTATATCGGTGAAGCGTTGCGCCGCGGTATTTCTGTCGATGAGATTCATACGTGGACTGAAATTGACTATTTCTTTATCAATAAGTTTAAGCATATCATCGATATCGAGCATGAATTAAAAGAAAATGTCGATTCAATCGACCATTTAAAATGGGCGAAAACGTATGGTTTTAGCGACCGTGTTATCGGTCACCGATGGGGTAAAGATACGGATGAAATTTATCAGATGAGAAAAGATCATGGTATATTCCCAGTGTATAAAATGGTCGACACGTGTGCGGCTGAGTTTTCTTCAGATACACCGTATTTCTACGGGACTTATGAAAAAGAAAACGAAGCTGTTGCGAGTGATCGAGAAAAGATTTTAGTACTCGGTTCTGGTCCGATTCGTATCGGTCAAGGTGTCGAGTTTGATTACGCGACAGTGCATGCAGTGTTTGCGATTCAAGAAGCAGGATACGAAGCAATCGTCGTCAACAACAACCCAGAGACTGTGTCGACAGACTTTACGATTTCTGACAAGTTATACTTTGAACCACTCACTGAAGAAGATGTCATGAACATTATCGAGAACGAAAAACCGATGGGTGTTGTCGTTCAGTTCGGTGGACAAACGGCAATCAATTTAGCAGAGAAGTTAGAGCGACACGGCGTGAAAATTTTAGGTACGACGTTAGACGATCTAGACCGTGCAGAAGATAGAAAGCGTTTTGAAGCATTGCTGAGAGAAATCGATGTGCCACAACCACTTGGTAAAACAGCAACAAACGCTGCTGAAGCTGTAGAAAATGCTGAAGCGATTGGTTATCCAGTACTCGTGCGTCCGAGCTATGTACTCGGTGGTCGTGCGATGGAAATCGTTCATAGTAAAGCAGAGTTAGAAAACTACATGACACAAGCGGTTAAAGCATCGCCTGAACATCCGGTACTAATCGACCGCTATTTAATGGGTAAAGAGATTGAAATCGATGCGATCTGTGATGGAGAGAACGTCATTATTCCAGGTATTATGGAACACATCGAACGCGCTGGTGTACACTCGGGTGACTCGATGGCTGTTTATCCGCCGATTACATTGACAGAAAGTGAAATTGAAACACTTGTGGCTTATACAGAAAAATTAGCACTCGGACTAAACACAGTTGGACTCATCAATATCCAGTATGTGTTATCAGACGGTGAAGTCTATGTACTTGAAGTGAACCCACGCTCAAGTCGTACTGTACCATTCTTAAGTAAAATTACAGACATTCCGATGGCAAGACTTGCGATGAAAGGTATTTTAGGACAGAAATTTACGGATTTAGATTATGAGTTAGGCTTACAAAAAGTTCAAGACGGTCACTATGTTAAAGCACCGGTGTTCAGCTTTAATAAGTTGAAAAACGTTGACATCACACTCGGTCCTGAAATGAAATCAACTGGGGAAGTTATGGGTAAAGATTCATCACTTAACAAGGCATTGTATAAAGCACTTGTCGCAAGTGGTCTTGAAGTGAAAGATAACGGAACAGCACTCTTCACAGTTGCAGACAAAGATAAAAAAGAAGCAACGGAACTCGCCCAGCGCTTGAGCAAAATCGGATATAGAATTATGGCAACGTCAGGTACGGCTGATGTTTTATCAGAAGCGGGCATCTCAGTCGTTAAAGTAGAAAAAATTGATGCGGTAGAAAATAGCCTACTTGATATGATTAACAACGGTAAGGTACAAATTGTCATCAACACGATGACGAAAGGTAAGACGGTAGAACGTGACGGATTTAGAATTAGACGTGAATCTGTGTACAATGGTATTCCTTGTTTAACATCCCTTGATACTGCGCGCACATTGATTGAAGTCATTGAGAGTATGACATTTAGCATGGACAGAATGTAGGTGATTGTATGAAACATTTAATGAGAATTTTATCGGTTGAGGAAATTGCAGACAATATTTTTGAGATGGTCCTTTCTGGTGAAATTACGAAAGAAATGAAAGTTTCCGGTCAGTTCGTGCACATCCGTGTCAGTCCATACACAGAAAACGTGCTGCGCCGACCGATATCGATTGCGAATGTTGATGCTGATAAAGAAACACTCACGATTATTTTTAGAGCAGAGGGCGACGGCACGACGAAGATGAGCAAGATGCAAGTCGGAGACGATTTAGACGTGCTGACGCCACTGGGTAATGGTTATCCTCTAGAAGATTTTAATCACGTATTACTCGTCGGTGGTGGAATTGGTGTTCCGCCACTGCACGAGTTATCAAAACAGTTAAACGCACGCGGTGTGAAAACGACGCATGTGCTCGGCTTTAACTCGAAAAAAGATGTGTTCTATGAAGACGAGTTTAATGCACTCGGTGACACGTATATTACGACGGCAGATGGAACGTATGGAAAAGAGGGTTTTGTGACGGATCAAATCGAGTTGCTTGAAACGGAATTTGATCAGTTTTATGCGTGTGGACCGAAAGTCATGTTAAAAGTATTGAATGATTCGATGGACATTGACGGGTACATTTCTTTAGAAGAACGAATGGGTTGCGGCATCGGCGTATGTTACGCATGTGTCGTGCCAAAACCTGACGGCAGTTATGCAAAAATCTGTTCAGATGGACCTGTATTTAAGAAAGGGGAGATACTACTATGAGTAAATTAGCGGTAAATATCCCTGGACTTTCGCTCAAAAATCCGATCATGCCTGCATCCGGCTGTTTTAGTTTCGGCCAAGAGTTTTCGGAACTTTACGACTTGAGTCGTCTCGGTGCAATTATGATTAAAGCAGCGACGCATCAACCGCGTCTCGGTAACCCAACGCCGCGTGTTGCGGAAACGGCAAGTGGTATGTTGAACGCCATTGGATTACAAAATCCTGGTGTGGATCATATTATTGAACATGAACTGAAGTTTTTAGAGAAGTTTGATGTGCCAATTATCGCAAATGTAGCTGGCACTGCAATTGAAGACTACACAGAAGTGGCTGAGAAAATTTCACAAGCACCGAACGTGCATGCACTTGAGTTGAATATCTCGTGCCCGAACGTAAAAGAGGGCGGCATTCAGTTCGGCACAAATGTGGAAAGTGCCGTGCGTTTAACGGAAAGCGTCAAGCGTGTTTCTAAAGTGCCTGTATATGTGAAGTTGTCACCGAATGTGACAAACATCGTTGAGATTGCACAAGGCGTTGGAGAAATTGCAGATGGACTTACGATGATCAATACGCTCGTCGGCATGCGTTTGGATAAAAACGGTAAACCGTTGATCGCAAACAAAACCGGTGGACTAAGTGGTCCAGCAATTAAACCCGTCGCACTAAACATGATCTATCAAGTGCGCCAAGCGATGCCTGATATTCCAATCATCGGTATGGGTGGTATTTCAACCGTGGATGACGTGCTCGATTATATTTCTGTCGGTTGTGATGCAGTTGCTGTTGGTACTGCGAATTTCACGGATCCATACGTTTGTCCAACACTAATAGATGCGCTCGATGCTCGAGTGGCAACGATGGGTTTATCACATATACATGACATCAAAGGCCGTGCGTATCAATAAACATTAAGGAGTGCTTGAATGAACCGTCCAATAATCGCTTTAGATTTCGAAAACCGTGAGCAAGTGGAACAATTTCTTAATCGCTTTGATGAGTCACTATTTGTAAAAGTTGGCATGGAGTTGTTCTATGCTGAAGGACCACAAATTGTCCAAGAAATTCATGCACGTGGCCACGACATATTTTTAGATTTAAAATTGTATGATATACCAAATACCGTCGGCCGAGCGATGTCCGTGCTTGGTGGATTGAATGTCGCGATGACGAATGTCCATGCCCATGGCGGCGTCGCAATGATGAAGCGCGCTGCTGAATCATTCAAAGATAAAAATCCAGATGGCAAGTTGATTGCAGTGACGCAGCTGACGTCGATGAACGAATTGAATGTGAGTGATGAACAACAATCAAAGTTGTCTTTGGATGATAGCGTCGAACATTTGGCACGACTCACTTTATCAGCAGGACTGGATGGTGTTGTATCATCACCTCTAGAATCGAAACGCATCCATGAAACGTGCGGAGATGACTTTTTAACAGTCACACCAGGCATCCGCTTAAGTGAAGATTCGGTGGATGACCAAGTGCGCGTTGTTACACCAGACGAATCACGCGCACTGGGCACAGATTACATCGTCGTCGGTCGTTCGATTACGACGAGTGAAGACCCGGTTGGTAAATATAAAGTTGTGAAATCGTTGTGGCAAGGTTAATTTTTGGAATTTAAAATTCGTGGAGGTAACGTATGAGAGAAGAAAGTATAGCGGGTATTTTACTCGACATCAATGCAGTGATGATTCGTCCGAATGATAAGTTTACGTGGGCGAGTGGCATACAGTCACCGATCTATTGTGACAACCGTAAAATCATTGGTGACGTGGCAGCACGTCGAGCCGTTTCGAAGCGCTTCGTTGAGTTGATCGAAGGTAAAAATGTGGATGTGATTGCAGGTACTTCTACTGCGGGTATTCCACATGCGGCTTTTATTGCTGAAGAAATGTCACTGCCGATGAGCTATGTGCGTGGTAGTAAGAAAGCGCACGGAACAGGTGCACAAATAGAAGGTGCCGACGTTAAAGGAAAACGCGTCGTGTTGATTGAAGATTTAGTGTCAACAGGCGGATCGAGCTTAGAAGCAGTGAGCGCGTTAAAAGAAGCCGGTGCTGAAGTTGTCAACGTGACTGCGATATTTACGTATGAGTTGGACCGTGCGCGAGAAAACTTTGAAGCAAGTGGGGTAGAGTTGCTGACGTTGAGTAACGTTTCAACTTTGTTAAGTGTGAGCGTCGATCGCGGTGACTTATCTGAAGCAGATGTAGAAGAAGTACGTGAGTTTTTGAGTAATTTGTAGAGTTTTTGGATTGTTTATAGAGTTTGGTGTGTTTTTCTCCCTTTGAGTTGGTATTGTTGCCGGCTTGAGGGGAGTTTTTTTGGATTTTGGGAGTTTATCTGGACAATGAGTGAGGCTCACGGGCTTGCAAATGGATTTGACGGACTATGAGATGAGCTCACGGTCTCGCAAATGGATTTGACGGACAATGAGGTTCGCTCACGGTCACGCAAACTGATTTGCGTTCCAATGAAGCTCGCTCACAGCCACGCAGATTGATTTGCATTCCAATGAGACTGGCTCACAGACACGCAGATTGGTTTGCGTTCCAATGAAGCTCGCTCACAGACACGCAGATTGGTTTGCGTTACGATGAAGCTCGCTCACAGACACGCAGATTGATTTGCGTTCCAATGAAGTTCGCTCACAGACACGCAGATTGATTTGCGTTCCAATGAAGCTCGCTCACAGCCACGCAGATTGGTTTAAACACACAAAAAAACGTACCCCCACTAAACAGAGGGGCACGCACTCACTAAAATCACTCACCAAACACTAAATCATTGATGATCTGTGCTTCGGTCATTAAATCGTCGGTGTCGATTGAGATGTACAATTTAATTTTTGCTTCTGTACCTGACGGGCGGAGTGCAATCCAGCCATCTTTGAAATGCAATTTAATGACGTTCGCTGCAGGCAAGTCTATATCAATATGCTCCCCAGTTTCTACATCAAATCTTGATTGCTCTAAATAGTCTTCGATTGCAACGACGTCTCGACCATCGATTGTCAGTGGGGTTTGCTCTCTAAAGTCACGCATGATCTTATCAATTTTCGCTCTACCTTCTGACCCTTCAAATGTGTGGCTCCACAAATGTTCTTGGCGATGTCCGAACTTTTTATAAATATCGTTCAGCTCATCAATTAACGTACGTCCTTCATTTTTCAATTCCGACGCATATTTCACAACATACGGTACGACCTGTATTGCATCTTTGTCACGGACAAATGGTCGGAGTAAATAGCCATAGCTTTCTTCGTATCCAAGCACGAATTGTCTATCCGCATCATCTTCCATCGCCAGCAACTGTTCTCCGATATATTTGAATCCTGTCAACACTTCTATCATTTCTCCACCAGCTCCCTCAATAATCTTCTTACCGAGGTCACTCGTGACGATTGATTTTATGGCAACTGGTGTTTTATCAGCTGCGATGCCTTTCACCGCACGGTTCAACAACAAAATACCAATTTGGTTGCCTGTTAAATGTTCGTAACTATCTTCGTGCTTCACGACAATTCCCATACGGTCTGCATCGGGATCTGTTGCGATTAATACATCTGCACCGATTTCTTTACCGAGTTCCACAGATAAAGTAAATGCCTCCGGACTTTCCGGGTTCGGTGATGGTGTTGTCGGGAAGTCGCCATCGGGTACACATTGCGACTCAACCAATGAATATTGATTAAAGTTGAGTGCCTCAAGTAACTCTGGCACGATTGGCACACTCGTGCCATGCAAACTGCTAAACACGATGCTCAAATCAGATTTGGGAATTTCACCGATGAAATCCATCACTTCTTTTCGATATGCCTGCTTGACTTCATCTGATACATATTCAACATCGCCATCTTTAACAGCCGTTTCAAAATCTTTGTTCTCTATCGAAAATACATCTTCAATTGCATTGATATATTTGCTCAGTGCTTCTGATGGTTCATCAATCAGCTGTGAACCGTCTTCACCGTACACCTTAATCCCGTTGTATTCCGGCGGGTTGTGACTTGCTGTAATCATGATCCCAAGGTCACTCTTATACGTGCGCACGAAATATGATAACTCTGGTGTTGACGTATAGTCCGGTGTGACGATGACTTTTACACCAGTCGCACTCAACACTTCGGCAATAATTTGCATGAATTCTAATGAAAAGTGTCGCGTATCAAAGCCGATTACAATACGTGGTGAGTCGGTTTTATCGTGTAAAAATTGACCGATACCTGCTGCTACTTTTTGCACGGTATACTTGTTTAATCGATTCGGGCCGAGTCCAATCTTACCCCGTATGCCAGCAGTACCGAACGACAGCGTATCAATAAAGCCTTCTTCTTTTTCCTTATCGGTTAACAATGCGTATGATTCTTTCGTAATGAGACTACCCTCAATGTTTTTCTCCCATAATTCTCTCATGTCAAAACTCCTTATTAAATATGATTATTTCACACGTAAAATAATAACTTCAAACGGTTTTAACAGGATGCTATGTTCATAAGTTGCTTCGTCTTTCACTCTAACATTCGATAAAACGACTTCAAACGTTTCACCGTCAGCAATGAAGAAGTAATGATCTTCAGTACGTGGATTTGCAAGGATGATATGCGTTTCATCGTTGTGTGTCACACGTAATGCGAAAAATTCTTCCTGCTCATCACGCATAATATAGCTCACGCACGGATGAATTTCTTCAGCTGTTTTAAATTGGAACACTTCATGATCTTTTCTGAACTGAATCAAGTCACGCACAAATTGAATGTTGTCTTGATAATGTGCAGCGCGGTCCCAGTCCATCTTGTTGATGTCATCCATCGCGTTGTAAGAATTTTCATGTCCATCTTTCGTGCGCATGAACTCTTGACCCGCATGTATGAATGGTGTACCAAACGCTAATATACCAAGCGCTGTCGCCATCTGGTGTTGACGCTCAATGACAATTGGATGCCAATCATCACCATTCAAACGGTCAAACAATGTATGGTTATCATGCGCTTCAACATAGTTAATCGACATCGATGGATCAAACGGTTCCATATTGCCGATAAAGACCTCGCGTAGCTCATGTGAATATTCTCCAGAGCCATGTACGTAACCACCAATTTCCATTTTAAATGTATCGCCTTTAAGCGCGTCGCGCAGACGATCGTTAAAGAAGTGGACGCCTGGTACTTGTGATTTATTTTCAGGTACGGTCTTTTTATCTTCCGGTAGATTTGTGTTTAAATGCCAACCTTCACCGAGTAAAAATACGTCGCGATCTAAATTGTATGAAGCTTCTCTTAACGCATGAATCGTATCCGTGTCCATCGCACCCATCAAGTCAAAGCGGTAACCGTCAATGTTGTAAGCTTCTAACCAATACATAATCGTTTCAACGACAAACCGACTCAACATTTTACGTTCTGTTGCTAAATCATTTCCTACACCAGTGCCATCGCTTAACGTAAAGCTGTCCGAATTGAATCGGAAGTAGTAGTTTGGTGCAAGCTTATGAAAGCTGTTGTCTTCGACTGCAAATACATGGTTTAAAACGACATCAAAGATTACTTTTAAGCCGTTCGCGTGGAAGCGATTAATCAATGTTTTTAATTCTTTAACACGACTGATCGGATCGTTCGGATTTGTCGAGTAACTGCCTTCAGGTGCCATAAAATACGCCGGGTCATATCCCCAGTTATAGCTTTCATGCTGATTCAATTCATCGACAGTTTGAAAGTCGTTGACTGGCAGGAGTTGTACATGCGTGACACCGAGTGACTTGATGTAATCGATGCCTGTCGGCAAACCATATGATGAGGATTGACCGCTATTAATTCCGGTAAACTTCCATCGTAAATCTTCATCGACACCTGAATTGATATGACTTGTCATATCGCGCACATGTGCTTCGTATATAATGACATCACCATTCTCAGGTGAAATTGTTGATTCGAGTGTTTCGTCTGGCACAATGCGGTCGATGTCAATAATCATCCCACGGGCACCGTTTGCTGTCAGTGTTTTAACGTATGGATCATTGACAATATGCGTTACATTATTGTGCGATACTTCGTAGTGAAACAGCTGTTCATGCAAGTCACCATCCACAGTCACTTCGAAATATCCATCGATTTTATTCATTTTAATGCGTTCATTTTCAAGTCGTAAATTCATTTCGAATGCCGTCGGTGCAAACACACGGAATGTCGTCGATTCTTGTGTATATATAGGACCCATTGGTAAATCAGTCGCATACGTTTGATCGAATTGGGGCGTTGTTGGATATTTACCAATCTCAAGTGGTAATTTATAGCCATTAAATTGAATCATTGTTTGTCGTGATAAGTTGATATCTTCTGCTAACACAATCGTTGTATGTGTATCATTGTCAGTGATCGATTCCACTGGTATTTCATCATCATCTTGCTTAACGCTAATTTTCACATCTTTTTCTGTATCTTTTTCTTCGTCGTAAACAAGAGCGATGACATTTCTGTCATCTAAATATGCGATAGGCATATATGGTCCTCCTAATAAATGTTAAGATTGTTAAAATATAGAATTCTATTCATACTATTTCATAATCATAGTATAATTAAATTATACAATAAATAGAGCAATATATACTGAACAGAGGTGATTCTATGAAAAAACATGAGGATCGTTTGGAGATGGATCAATACTTGTTTCACCAGGGTACACACTACAATGCGTATGAGTTCCTTGGCGCACATGTACTCGATGATAATCGCATGCGGTTTATCACGTGGGCACCGAATGCACACCATGTCCAACTGATGTGTAATTATAACCATTTTAGCGGAGATGGATTTGATTTTGAACGGTTGAACGATCAAGGCTTATGGGTGTTATACACAGATAAAGTACATGTTGGTGATGTTTATAAATATAAAATACATCATGCAGATGGTTACAATGTAAAGTCTGACCCATACGCGCAATACTCCGAAGTACGACCGAATAATGCAAGCATCGTTTATAAGAGTGATTTTAAGTTTACTGACGATGATTGGATGGCGCGTCGAAGAAATTCAAACATTTACGAATCTCCAATTAACATCTATGAAATTCATCTCGGCTCTTGGAAACGCCACTTTACGGATGACCAAAATCCGAACGGCACATATTTTTACACTTATCAGCAATTCATTGACACCTTGATTCCATACTTACAAGAAATGAACTACACACACGTTGAGTTTTTGCCACTCGGTGAACACCCGTTTGACGCATCATGGGGATATCAAATGACCGGTTATTTTTCAGCAACGAGTCGCTACGGGACACCCGATGAATTAAAACAATTGATCAATGCGCTACATCGCGCTGGAATCGGCGTCATTATGGACGTCGTACTCGCTCACTTTAATAAGGATGATCATGGATTAAGACGCTTTGACGGCACGCCGACGTTCGAACATCCAGATGAATATATTGCGAACAAGCGTGCATGGGGGACATTAACATTTGATTTCGGTCGCAATGAAGTTCAATCATTTTTAGTTTCGAGTTGCCTCTTCTGGATAAAAGAATTTCATATCGATGGACTGCGTGTCGACGCGGTGCATAGCATGATTGACTTAAACTTTGAAAATTATGAAGAACACGAAAAAATTTACAACGAACATGGTGATGATCGAAACATTGCGGGTATTGAAATTATAAAAAAAATTAATACAGCGGTGTTTAAAGAAGATACATCAATTTTAATGATGGCAGAGGATTCATCAGATATTCCATTGATTACCCATCCGATAGACAACGGTGGACTCGGCTTTAATTTCAAATGGGATCTCGGCTGGATGCACGACCGATTGAAATATATTTCAAAATCATTTGATGAGCGCATGCATTATCATGACAAGATGACATTTACGATGATGTACAAGTATAACGAAAATTACGTGTTGCCACTGTCACATGATGAGGTCGTCCATTATAAGAAAAGTATTTTAGATAAACAACAAGGTGACCAATGGCAACAATTCGCTGGCGTCCGCGTACTGTACGGCAACCAGATGAGTGAGCCAGGAAAGCAATTGTTATTTATGGGTCAAGAGATTGGCATGTACCACGAATGGAAAGATCACGAAGAAGTAGACTGGCATTTACTCGAGTTTCCATTACATCAACAACTGAAACTTTACATTAAAGATTTAAACGCACTATACCGTGACAATCCGGAATTTTATCAGCTGGATTATGAGCAGGAAGGATTCCAGTGGATGGTCGTCAATGACCGAGACAATGGCGTGTTTGCTTATACGCGTTCAAGTCGAGACGGGTTTAAAGTGTGTGTACTGAACTTTAAACCCGATGTCCATTACGATTATTCAATCCCTGTGCCTTTGGGTGGAGAATACAAAGAAATATTTAACAGCGATCATGCAAAATACGGTGGTTCTGGCGTCATCAATGGCACGCATCAAACGATTGATCAAGCAATGAACAACCAAGACCAACATATAAAGATAACAGTCTCGCCACTTGCTTTTATAGTTTTCGAGTTTAAAAATTAGGAGGGCTATATATGAGCCAAAAAACTGTTGCTATGTTACTTGCTGGAGGAAAGGGAACGCGCCTCGGAGAATTGACAAAAGATATCGCTAAACCTGCAGTGCCATTTGGTGGTAAGTATCGAATTATTGATTTTACAATGAGTAATCTTGCAAATTCTCGCATTTCAACAGTCGGTGTTCTTGTTCAATACTCACCGCTTATGTTGAACAAACATTTGGGTATTGGGGCACCGTGGGGACTCGATCGTCAAGCGGGTGGACTCAGTACGCTGTCGCCATATAGCGACCGCACGAGAAGCTCTTGGTTTAGCGGTACGGCAGATGCTATCGTTAAAAATATTCATTACATCGAACAGTTTGAGCCGAAGTATTTGCTCGTTTTAAGTGGTGACCATGTCTATCAGATGAACTATCGACAGATGATAGACTTCCATGAAGAGAACGAAGCGGATGCAACCATTTCAGTCATTGAAGTGCCATTTGAAGATGCCCATCGATTTGGTATTTTGAACACAAATGAAGATGGCAGCATATATGAATTTGAAGAAAAACCAGAAAATCCGAAGAGTAACAATGCTTCGATGGGTATCTATGTCTTCACATGGGATGTCGTCAAGCCATATTTAATCGCTGATGAACAGGATGAAACGAGCGATCACGATTTCGGTAAAGATATAATTCCCGCACTTTTAAAAGATAAAAGACGACTGTATGCTTATACTTTCGAAGGCTACTGGAAAGATGTAGGAACAATTCAAAGTTACTGGGAATCCAATATGGACCTTCTCGATGATAACAATCAAGAACTCGTCACATCGCGTTCTTGGGAAATTTATCCGAATGAGAAAAATTTGCCACCTGAATATATTGGGGAGGATACTGAAATATCAAATAGCATGATTTCACCCGGATCATTCATCGAAGGTCGTATTAAAGACTCCATTTTATTTAATGCTGTAGAAACTGAAAAAGATGTTTCGATACAGTCATCCATCATTCATCCAGACGTCATCGTGCGTAGTGGTGCAGTGCTCGACCGGGTCATCGTGATGGAAGGGGTCGAAGTGCCAGCAGGTGCAGTTATAAAAACACCAGAAGGTCAAGAACCAATCGTCATCAGCCAATCGAATATACGCGCATTGATTCAATCGGGAGGTCATGAAAATGAGTAATGAAATTTTAGGACTTATTAATCTTGTAGAGGATAATGACAACTTAGATGAACTCACGTATTTTAGAAACGCAGCAGCCATACCTTTCATGGGACGCTACCGTGTAATTGACTTTAAAATCTCTAACTTCTGGTATTCCGGTGTCAATGTCATCGGCGTGTTCGCTAACAACAAGTTCCGCTCATTGCTCGACCATTTGAACCGTGAAGAGGATTTTGGTATGGAAGGTAGAAAATCTAGAATTTTTGTCCTCCCACCCGACTGGAACGATCCGACAGATATTTCTCGCGGCGATTTAAAATATTACCATAACCACATGGACTTGTTTACACGCTCATCCAGTGAACATGTGATCATCTCTGACTTAACTTATATTACGAACGATGATTTTAGAAAAGCGTTTCTACATCATAAAGAAGTGGATGCAGACATTACATTGATCGGCGAAGTGCACGACAATGCACCGACTGGTTCGATGCTCCGCATGTCCACAGAGGAAGACCGCGTGACTGGACTTAATTATGATGAGAGCAATCCGCATGTGTATACAGGGGTCTTTATCATTAAAAAAGATCTTTTGATTGATATCATTCGCTACTGTGTAAACAATTTCAAAGAAAGCATGTTCCACCAAGGGATTCGCGAGCGACTCAGTGAATACAAGGTGTCACATTACAATATGAACAGCACATCATTTTACTTTGGTACTGTTGAGCGTTATTTTAACAACAGTATGAAGTTACTCGATAAGGAAACGTACCGTGAGTTTTTATATGGGAAGAATCGAGTGATGACGAAGATTAGCACGCGACCATCAACGCTATATAAAGCGGACAGTAAAGTAAAGAACTCTGTATTATCTAACGGCGTTGTCGTACGCGGTACGGTTGAGAATTCTGTCTTATCTCGGAACGTTGTCATCGAAGCGGGTGCAACGATTAAAAACGCAGTAATATTTGCAAATAGTGTTGTGAATAGCGGCGCCTATTTAGAAAACGTCATCATCGATAAGGATGTTGTCATCAAAGAGAATCGCCAGTTGATTGGCACAGAAAACAAACCGTTTATTGCAGCAAAACGCACGCACATTTAATCATAAAAACTAGGAGTAATCCAATGAAAAACATTTTATTTGCAGCCAGTGAATGTGCACCTTACGCCAAGAGCGGAGGGCTAGGAGATATCATCAGCAGTTTGCCAAAAGCACTCAACGATAAAAAGCATCGTGTCACTGTGATGTTGCCATTGTATGAACAAATTAAAGAGAGCGAAGTATTTAACGCAATGGTAGAAGTTGCGGAATACAATACGACCGTTGTATGGCGCAATAAACAGATGCGACTATTTAAGTATGTGAAGGATGGCATCACGTATTTATTTGTGGATAACAAATATTACTTTGGCCGTGATAATTTATATGGCTACTTTGATGATGCGGAGCGTTTTATCTATTTTTCAAATGCAATTATGGACTATTTGAATGAGACGGATGAAGTGTATGATGTCTTGCATTGTCATGACTGGCAGATGGGTTCACTCGTAGCAAGTGCAAAAATATTGAAACCACAGCCGTTTAAAATCGTCTATACTATTCACAATATCCATTACCAGGGCTGGTTCAATACGGATGATTACGATAATCTAATCGAGCTCGATCGCATTCATTTTGATGGGTTTTTATTTAACGGGCAAATGAACTTGATGAAAGCTGCAATTTTCCATGCGGATGTTGTGACAACAGTGAGTGAAACGTATGCGAATGAAATTTTGTCACCGTTCTTCGGTGAAGGATTAGAAAATCTGTTGTATTCACGGTATGACGATTTGTATGGTGTTCGTAATGGACTCGACACACAGAGTTATGATCCGAACCGTGACCGATCGATTACGGCACGCTACAGGACATCGAGAAAATCAAAGATGAGAAACAAGTTGGCCTTGCAACATGAATACGGATTTGAAGTGTCAGAAGACATCCCGATGTACGGACTCGTTACGCGTTTGATTGAGCAAAAAGGAATCGACTTAATCATGCGTATTTTTGAAGAGTTTATGGACACACACCCAGAAGCACAGTTTGTCATGGTAGGAAATGGCGAGGAGCAGTACGAAGACTACTTTAGAATGCTCGAGTCGAAGTATCCTGATAGAGTGCGGGCGACGATTGGATTTAGCGAAGACTTGGCAAGAAAAATCTACGCATCAAGCGACTTCTTTTTGATGCCAAGTCTATTCGAACCATGCGGACTGGGGCAGTTAATTGCAATTCGCTATTTAACTTTGCCGATTGTTCGAGAGACAGGCGGGTTGCGCGATACTGTGACGCCGTTTAATGAATTTGACATGAGCGGTAATGGATTCTCGTTTGCGAATTACAATGCGCATGACTTTTTGAACGTACTGAACTACAGTTACGATGTGTTCTATGACGATGCTGCTATGAAGGCGTTGTTTGTGAATATGAAGTCATCGAAGCTCGGTTGGGATACATCGGCGGACCAGTATATAAAGATTTATGAGTAGTGGATTGTAGTTTTTGTAATTTTTAGTTGAAGCGTTCAAAGTGGGACTCCCGTGGTGAAAATCATGGTCTGAGTCCCACTATTGTGCGTTTAGTGGGACTGCCAGGTCGAGAAACATGGTCTGAGTAACACTTCGAGTGAAAAGTGTTCCACAGCACCATGATTTTAACTCGTGAGGAACAGTAAACGATGGTCCAAAGTGTTCCACAGCTCCGGTTTTTAGCTCGTGAGGAACAGTTTACAACCTAAAGTTTTCCACAGCTCTGATTTTTACGTCATGAGGAACAGTAAACGATCCTAAGTGTTCCGTAGCGCCGATTTTTACGTCGTGAGGAACAGTTTACAACCAAAAGTGTTCCACAGCACCGATTTTTAGCTCGTGAGGAACAGTTCACCGATCTATCTGTGTGTCAGCTCAAGATTATTCGTCCTGACGCACACTTTGCAACTCTATCTGTGCGTCAGCTCAAGATT
>NZ_FOIT01000001.1:146137-169431 GCF_900110815.1 Aliicoccus persicus
CTGTGCGTCAGCTCAAGATTTTCCGACCTGCCGCACACTTTACACAAAAAAAGCATCATCTCCCAATCAAAATCAACCGGGGAGATGATGCTTTTAAAATTCACAGCCAATCCAAACCAAACCTAATCTACTCGCATTGCCTCAACCGCGCGTTTGTCTGGTGTGACATATAAAGTTTTCTGATTTTTATATGTGACAAACCCTGGTTTCGCGCCACTGATCTTCGTCACATTCGCAATCTCAGTGAAATCAACCGGAACGCCTTCTGATTCTCCTGCCTTGCTGAAGTAGGCGGCGATCATTGCGGCTTCCATCAAATCCGACTCGTCAACATTTTCCAATGACTCTGTAATCACCACATGTGATCCTGGTATATCTTTCGTATGGAACCAAACATGATGTTTACTTGCTTTTTTATTCGTCAAATAGTCGTTTTGCTTATTATTTTTCCCAACAAGAACTGTAAATCCGCCACTGGTTTTAAACGTATTCAGCGTAATCCCTGAAGATTTCTTCTTCGCATTCGCATTTTTCCCACTTGCACCACGCATCTTCACGATACCTTGTTCCATCAATTCTTCACGAATTTCCTGTACTTCTTGCTCAGTCGTAATCGATGACATTTGGTGAATCAAGTTTTCATAATATGTGATGTCTTGCTTTGCTTGCTTAATCTGATTGACCAAAGCTGTCTCACGATTTTTCAACTTATTATAGAGCTGGTAATAGCGCTGGGCATTTTCACTCGGCGATTTATTTGGATCAAGCGGGATATCTACCTCCGTATCCGTGTAATAATCGTTCACTCGCACGGATTCCATATGTGGTTTCACGTCATGCATATATGCCGTTAACAACTCGCCATACTTTTGGTATTCATCCTTCAGCTCGGTCTCTTTTAAATCAGATTGAAGTGCCGTCAATTTTCGCTCGGTCTTTGCATATAAACGCTCGACCAATTGATAGTAATCGTTGGCCATCTGCCTCACAATTTCCTGACGGTAGCGGTGCGTATAGTAATCATCAAGCAGCGCACTTAATGTATCAAAGCGCACGACATTCACATTACCACCATTTTCCATAACATGTTCTAATTCAAAATGATAAAAAACTGTCTTGCCATTTATTTCATACATCACTGGCGATGTTTCGCGAGTCTTCAACAACTCCCTAATACCCGGCACAATATTACGAACATTAAAGTAACCGATTTGATGCTTCAACTCTTTTACAAATAAAGGACTGACACCCTCAACATTTCTCACGATTTGTTTTTCAACTTTTCCTGCATTGAAGTCAATAAGACCTGGCAATCGCTCAAGCGCAGCATCATCTCTCGGATTTAACTGTTCGCCAGTTGGCGGCGCTTCATACATTACACCAGGCATAATCGTTCTTATATTATTGTTTGGTGTCAAATGTTTGATGCCATCTAAAATTTTATAGTCATTATCAGTCAACACGATGTTCGAGTGGCGTCCCATGATTTCTAAAATTAAGATTTTCTCTGTCTCGTCACCAATTTCGTTGCGACTTAAAATATGAATCTCTATACGTCGGTCATTGCCGATTTGCTTGATATCTCGAATAAACCCACCGTCGATATGTTTTCTCAATACACGTAGAAACGTTGGTGGGTTAAAAGGCGTTTCGTATTTTTCTTCTGTCAGATGAAAGCGTGAAAACTGTGGATGTGCACTCACCAATAGTTGATGATTCTTTCTTTCAGCACGTATTTTGAATATAATATTGTAATCATCGATCTGATGAATCTTATTGATTTTTCCACGTTTTAAAAACGAAAGCTCAGCTATGAGCGCATGGACAAAATTACCATCAAGGGCCATGATTTTGCCTCCTATAATCATTATCTTATGTATTTTAACATGAATAATTATGAATAGATGAAAATTCGGTATTTTTATGGTACATTAGATATTATTAATTTAAGAGGGATGTTGCTTTTATGAGTGTCGAAAAGGGTCTGCTAATTGTCTTGTCAGGACCATCAGGTGTTGGTAAAGGGACTGTGAGAAAAGCAATTTTTGATCATCCGAACACAAATTTTAAATATTCTATTTCGATGACGACGCGTGATGCACGTTTTGGTGAAGCGGATGGTGTCGATTACTTCTTCAAAACGAAAGAGGAATTCGAAGCACTGATTGAACAAGATAAATTTATTGAGTATGCACAATATGTTGGGAATTATTACGGCACGCCTGTTGATTATGTAAAAGAAACAATCGACAATGGCAATGATATCTTCTTGGAGATTGAAGTCCAAGGTGCCAAACAAGTGCGTGAAAAATTTCCAGATGCGCTGTTTATATTTTTATCTCCACCAGGCTTAAAGGCACTGCATGATCGACTGATAAAACGCGGCACTGATTCGGATGAAGTGATTAACAGACGGATTAGTAAAGCAAAAGATGAATTAAAACTTATGAATTTATATGATTACGTCGTCGTCAATGAAGATGTGGATGAAGCGAGAAGACGCATTCAATGTATCGTTGAAGCTGAGCACATGAGACGCGACCGTGTTGAAAATAAGTTAAGACAAATACTGGAGGTATTTTAATATGTTATATCCACCGCTTCATGAGTTAAAGAAAAATCAAAATTCAAAATATTTAATCGTTACGATGGCTGCAAAGCGTGCACGTGAGCTGCAGGATTATCCTTCACGTACAACGTTAGAAAACTATGATAGCTATAAAGAAGTGGGCAAGGCGCTTGAAGAAATCGCTGCTCATACAGTGACATCTACTAAATAAAGCTGACAACTATGTCGGCTTTTTTCTGTCTTTAGTAAAATAAATCTGTGGATGGTGAGTATGATGTATGCAGCGATTATCGTTGATATTCCAAACAAAGCCGTATCTAAAATTTTTGAATATGAAGTGCCTGAGAGCATGGTAAGCTTTACGAAAGTTGGGCATCGTGTCCTCGTCCCATTCGGGAGTAGAACGATTCAAGGATTCATTGTGGAACTGAAAGAAACCGTCGATTACGACACGACGAAGTTAAAGCCAATCGCCAAACTCCTCGATATCGAACCGGTGTTGAAACCGGAGTTGGTTGAGTTATCCATTCATATCGCTGATTATTATGTGGATAATTACATCAATGTAATTGAAACAATTTTACCTGCCGCCTTAAAGTCTAACTATAAAAAAGTGCTTGTTGGGCATGATGACGCAGCAATCGATTGGATCAATGCACGTCCAAAAGGGCCCGAAGTGAAGTACTTAACGAAGGAAGAACTAAAAGAACTGCGTGTTTTTATCAAGGAAGAACGCATTACTGAAGAGACGATCATTAAACAGCATACAGCACCGAAAAAAGCACTTGCAGTCTATGCCATCGTCGATGATATGAACCTTGAAAATGCACCGAAACAACTCGAATTGTTTTATGAAATTCAAGCCGCATCAGAACCGACTTTAATGCGTAACTTAACGGAACGCGGCTATTCAAATCACCTCGTTAATGAACTTTATAAAAAAGGCTATATCGAAAAGACTGAAGTTGAAATTGAACGTGATCCATTTAAAAATAAGGTTTTCGAAGCGGATAAAAAGAAAGCTTTGAACGCTGAGCAACAAGAAAACTTCAATCAGATTAAACAATCGATTGATGCGCGACAAGATGACATCTTTTTACTACATGGCATCACGGGAAGTGGAAAGACTGAAGTATACTTGCAAGCAATAGATGTGGCTTTACAAAACGGTCAGGAGGCGATTTTACTCGTGCCGGAGATATCACTGACACCACAGATGGCAAACCGCTTCAAGTCGCGCTTCGGCGATGATGTCGCTGTGCTTCATTCCGGTCTATCTCCAGGTGAGAAGTATGATGAGTGGCGCAAGATTAAAGAGGGTCGTGCGCGTGTATCAATCGGTGCACGCAGTAACATTTTCGCACCGTTTGAAAACCTAGGGATCATCATTATCGATGAAGAACATGAAACGACATATAAGCAAAATGAACGCCCACACTATCATGCAGTTGAAGTCGCTAAAGTGCGTGCGAAATACAATCGTTGTCCGATCGTTTTAGGTTCTGCGACACCTTCGATTGAGTCATATGCTCGAGCTGAAAAAGGCGTATACAAACTGCTCGAGTTAACCAAACGTGCAGTGAATCAAACACCGATTGATATTTCAGTCGTCGATATGGCTGAAGAACATAAGCGGGGTAATATCTCAATTATTTCAGATACGCTCCAAGATAAAATAATCGAGCGCATTGAAAAGGAAGAACAGATTGTGTTGTTACTCAACCGACGTGGTTATGCAAACTTCCAACTGTGTCAGGACTGTGGGCACGTGTCGACGTGTCCGCACTGTGATATTTCACTGACTTATCATAAGCGAAAACAGAACTTAATGTGCCACTATTGTGGCTATGAAGAAACTGTGAAAAAAGTATGTGCAGCATGTGATTCTACATCGGTCACATTTAGAGGTCTCGGTACAGAACAAGTTGAAGAAATTTTAAGAGACACATTTAATACAGACGTCGTGCGCATGGACTTTGACACGACGAAACAAAAAGGGATGCACGAAAAACTATTAAACACATTTGAGCGTGAAAATATTTCGATATTGCTTGGCACACAGATGATTGCGAAAGGACTCGATTATCCGAATGTGACACTTGTCGGTGTATTAAATGCGGATACGATGTTAAACCTGCCTGATTTTAGAGCGAGCGAACGGACGTTCCAATTGCTCATGCAAGTGGCAGGTAGAGCAGGGCGTCATCAACTGCCGGGTGAAGTTGTCTTTCAAACGTATAACAAAGAACACTATGCTATTCAATTTGCGACAAATCAAGATTACATGGGGTTTTATCGGGAAGAGATGGATTTTCGTAAAGTTGCCAGATATGCACCATATTATTTCCATGTGTTATTTACGATTTCAAGTGAGCGAATGGCTGACGTCATAGAAGGTGCGCACCACGTGCATCAGACGTTGAGTCAACAGATGAGCAACACATCGATCATCGTCGGTCCAGCACCGAGTCCAATTGAACGCATGAATAAACAGTACCGATTCCAAATATTATTGAAATATAAACGCGAAAGCGGACTGATGGACGTTCTAAAAGCACTCGATGATCACTTTTTTGAAACATACAAGGCAAAAGGACTTTTATTAAAAATTGATATTAATCCGAGCTTGATTATGTAGGAGGATTTACCAGTGAAAAATTTAATATTTATGGGAACACCAGACTTTTCCGTCGGCGTACTCGATGCGATTCATGAAGCATTTAACATCGTACTCGTCGTCTCTCAACCAGATAAACCAGTCGGCAGAAAGCGTATATTGACGCCACCGCCGGTCATTACGCGTGCACAAGAACTTGGGTTAGAAACATTCCAACCAGAAAAGATAAAAGACCAGGAAGTAATTGATTACATCAAATCGTTTGAACCAGACATTATCGTGACGGCTGCTTACGGTCAAATATTGCCGAAAGCTTTGCTTGAATTTCCGATTCATCGTGCGGTCAACGTGCATGCATCGTTGCTACCGCGTCACAGAGGCGGGGCCCCGATTCATCGTTCGATTATGGAAGGTGACAGTGAAAGTGGTGTCACAATTATGTATATGGAAGAAGGACTCGATAGTGGAGATATCATTTCTCAAGCATCTACACCGATTACAGCAGATGACACGACAGGGGACTTGCATGACCGTTTAAGTGAAATTGGCGCGTCTCTAATCGTCGACACACTGAGTGATATCTTTAACGACACTCACACGCATATGCCGCAAGACGATTCACACGTCACATTTAGTCCGAACATTTCAAAAGAAGATGAAAAAATTGATTGGCAAAATGATGCAACAGCTGTGGATTTCCACATTCGTGGACTCTCACCATGGCCAGGTGCTTATTCAATCGTTGAAGGAAACCGTATGAAGTTTTACTTTTCTAAAGTCGGCGACAAACAAACCGATAAAGCACCGGGTACAATTGTATCTGACACAACAGATGGTTTCTTAGTCGCGGCTGGTGATGGTAATACTGTCGAGATTTTAGAAGTTCAACCCGCGGGTAAAAAACGCATGCCTGCATCGAATTATATAAACAGTAAGAAAGAATTAATCGGTAAAATTTTTGAATGAAGGGTGGGGTAGTGATGAATGTAAGAGAAATTGCACTGCGTGCGTTAGATAAGGTGTTCAGTGGTAGTTATTCGAACATCGTGCTCAATGATTATTTGAACAACTATGAGTTAAACGACAGTGACCGTGCGCTGCTCAGTGAAATTGTCTATGGCACGATCGCTAAAAAGTTAACGCTTGAATTTTATCTTGCACCATTCATAAAAGGTCGCATGCGCCAGTGGCAGCGCAATCTCTTAATGTTATCAGTCTATCAGCTGGTCTATTTGGACCGCATTCCACCATATGCTGTCATTAACGAAGCGGTAGAAATAACGAAAACGCGCGGCGGGCTCAGCGCAAGTAAAGTGACGAATGCGATTTTAAGAAATTTTGAGCGCGAGCCGCTCCGAGACTTCAGCGATATTAAAAACGATAAAACACGTCTTAGCGTCTTATCGAGCATTCCACAGTGGATTATCGAGCATTGGATCACGCATTATAAATTTGAAGGTGCGGTTAAAATTGCAGAGAGCTTGCAAGACAGACCGAAGCTTTATGCACGTGTGAACACGCGTAAAACGACGCGTGATACTTTGATTGAGCAGTTGACCGCGGACGGGCTTGAAGTGGAAGCGGCAACATTACACCAAGATGGTATAATAAGTAAAACGAATCAAATCTTGAAACATCCATTATTTTTTAAAGGGATGTATTCGATTCAAGATATCAGTTCAATGTTCGTCCATGACGCGGTCAATCCAAAACATGACGATGTAGTACTCGATGCATGTAGTGCGCCGGGTGGTAAAGGTTTGCACGTCGCAGAGAAGTTAACAGACGGGCATGCCGATCTTGCTGACGTTCACCCACACAAAATCACATTGATTGATAATGCAGCGAAGCGTTTGGAGATTGATAACTACTCTGCATTTGTTGCTGATGCGACTGCATTTGATTATGGTAAGAAATACGATAAAATTATCGTAGATGCACCGTGCTCAGGTCTTGGCGTGATTAGACGCAAACCAGAGATTCGATACGAACGAAAAAGTGAAGATATTGATTCGTTGGTCAAACTTCAATTAGAAATACTAAATCATGTCAAACAGTTTTTAAAACCAGGTGGAGAACTGATATACTCCACGTGTACAATCCATCAGATGGAAAATGAAAATGTCGCGTATACATTTATGAAACAAAATGAAGATATTGAGTTTGAACCATTCGATTTACCGACGTTAAACTTCAGTGGACACATGCGTCAAATATTGCCATATGAATTTGATACAGATGGATTTTTTATCGCAAAATTTAAAAGGAGAGTGATTAGATGATCGAAAGACCACCAGTAAAACTAATAAAAAGTATAAAGCAGCCGAAATTCGATCAACCATCTATCTACTCATATCAGCTGAGTGAATTAACTGAAATTGTGAGAGATTTTGGCGCAGATAGTTATCGTGCCGATCAAATTTTTGAATGGTTGTATCAACATCGCGTGTCTTCATTTGAAGAAATGACGAATATTCCGACAGACTTAAGAAACTTTTTAAAAGAGAACTATAGCATTGAATCGTTAGAAACGCTCGTCAAGCAAGAGTCAAAAGATGGGACGATGAAGTTCTTATTCAAGTTGCGAGACGGCTATTCAATTGAAACGGTATTGATGCGTCATGACTATGGAAACTCGGTCTGTGTGACGACACAAGTTGGCTGTCAGATCGGCTGTACATTCTGTGCATCAACGTTAGGCGGATTAAAACGCAACCTTGAAGCGGGTGAAATTGTCGCTCAAGTCGTGCAAATTCAGCGTGCACTGGATGCGACAAATGAACGCGTATCAAGCATCGTCATCATGGGGATTGGCGAACCGTTTGAAAACTACAATTCGATGATGAACTTTATCCGCATCATTAATCATGATGATGGACTGAACATCGGTGCGCGTCATATTACAGTGTCAACGAGTGGTATCGTGCCACGCATTTATGACTTTGCCGATGAGGATATTCAAATTAACTTTGCTGTGAGTTTACACGCTGCAGATAATGAAATCCGCACATCACTGATGCCGATCAATAAGGCATATGATATCGAGAAACTCATGCACAGTTTAAAATATTATCAACAGCAAACGAAACGTCGTGTGACGTTTGAATACGGCCTGTTCGGCGGCGTCAATGATCAACCGAAACACGCGAATATGCTCGCTGACTTAATCAGCGACTTAAAATGTCACGTCAACTTAATTCCAGTCAACCATGTGCCTGAGCGTAAGTATGTGAGAACATCACGCGATGATATTTTCCAATTTTTAGAAACATTAAATAATCGTGGCGTCAATGCAACATTGCGTCGTGAGCAAGGAACAGATATTGATGCTGCTTGTGGTCAACTACGCGCAAAAGAATCACAAGATGAAATTAAGAGGTAGGATTTAGATGAGAATTGTTGAACGTAGTGTCACCGGTAACTTCCGGAAAAACAATGAAGATACGACTGCAATTATTTTAAACGGTACCAATCAGCAATTACTCCTTGTTGCTGATGGTATGGGCGGTCATCAACATGGTGAAGTTGCCAGTGAATTTGTTAGAGATAAACTGGTTGAAGCATGGAAAAACACAAATTTACTCCGTGTGAACGAAGCGGAAAAATTTATGAAAAACTTAATCATTCAAGTCAATCGTGAATTATATGACTTTTCTACAACCGATGATAAGTATAAAGGTATGGGTACGACGATTGTGCTCGCTGCGTTTATTGAAGACACGATTATCGTCTTGAACATCGGAGACTCTCGCGCATACGTGTTAACCGCTCGCGACGTTCAACAGGTGACGAAAGACCATTCGTTTGTAGAGCTACTTATTGATTCTGGTGAAATTACTCGCGAAGATGCACTGAAACACCCACATCGAAATGTCGTGACGAAAGCGATGGGCACGAACCGGTTGATTCAGCCGGACGTATTCCGTCTTCGCAATAAACAGTACCATTATCTTTTACTAGCATCAGATGGACTGACAGACACGCTTTCTAAAAGTGAAATTCACCAAGAGATGTTTAATTCAAAACCACTAGAGGAACGCGCTGAAGCTTTGGTAAATACCGCACTTGATAACGGCTCTACCGATAACGTCAGCATCGTCATTGCTGACTTGAAAGCGAGTGAATGAGTGTGATTGGACGCATATTTTCAGATCGTTATCAGTTGAAAAAATATCTGGGCGGCGGTATGAGTTCAGTCTACCTCGCACACGATATCATTTTAGAGCGCGACGTCGTCGTCAAGCTGATAAAAACCGATCCAAATAATTTAGACAAGTCGAAAAATCGATTTTTACGTGAAGTTCAAAGTACGATTAAGCTGTCACATCCCAATGTCGTGAGTGTATATGATGTCGATGATAGTGATGAATATCAAATTCTCGTGACAGAGATGATCATCGGACCGACGTTAAAGACATACATAAGAGACAATCATCCACTTTCAATTGAAGCTGTGGTCTCTTTATCGCGTATGATTTTAAATGGTATTGGTCATGCGCATGAAGCGGGTGTCATTCATAGAGATATCAAACCGCAAAACATACTCTTAAATGAAAACAACGATGTGAAGATTACGGACTTCGGTATCGCCAAGGCGATGAGTGAGACGCGCATGACGGAAACGAATCAAGTCATGGGCTCTGTTCAATATATTTCGCCAGAGCAAGCAAAAGGTCAGAATACTGATGAGCGGACAGATATATATTCGTTTGGTATCGTGCTCTATGAAATGTTGGCAGGTGACGTGCCGTTTCATGGAGAGACACCAGTTTCCATTGCACTCAAACAAATTTCTGAAGAGATTCCAGATATTACTGACGTTCGAGATGATGTACCGGTTTCACTTCAAAACATCATCAAAAAATGTACGGCTAAAAATGTGGAAGATCGTTATCGTCATACGGAGGAAGTGTTCGAAGCACTCGTTCAATATGATACATTTGAAGCACCTGAAAGTGATGATCTTGATGACGATGAAGATGATTATGATGCGGGTGCAGAAGTCGTACCCCCGGTTGTCGCACCGTCAGCTGGCGAAACAGAAGCAGTCGAGGATGAACAACCGCGAAGACGCAGAGGTATCGGCTGTTTATTATTCTTAATATTCTTCTTCTTAATATTATTGCCACTGCTTTATATCGGATATATTTTCTTTACCGATGAAACACGTAACTATGTTGATGTACCAAATATTGTTGGCCAAACAGTGGAAGAAGCAACCGAGAGTCTTGCTGAGTTTGAACTCGGTATCGGTGACGTTGAAGAAATTTATCATGATGATGTACCAGTTGATGCCATTATCTCAGCTTCACCTGAAGTTGGCGAATCCGTTGCACCAGCATCAACGATCGATGTTGTCGTGTCACTCGGCCACGCACCGAGTGATATGCCGGATTATGTCGGCGAGATATATGAAGACGTGGCAGACAGTATCGAATCGTTTGGTTTTGAAGAAGTCGTGATCGAAGAAGAATATACTGACGAAGATAATGCTGGTGAAATTATTGAGCAGTCGATCGATCCGGACAGTGAAATTTATCCGGAAGAAAAAACATTGACGCTCGTCATCTCAAAAGGTATTGAAATGATAGAAGTCGAAAATTTAATTGGCTATTCAGAATCACAAGCGATTGAAATGCTTGAAGAAGCAGGACTTGAAGCAGAAGTCGTTGCACGAATGTACAGCGATAACGTCCAAAGTGGATTTGTCATGATTCAAACACCGGAAGATGGGGAAATAGAAATTGGTGAAACGGTAGAATTGACCATTTCAGTTGGACCAGAACCACCGCAACAACGTGCATATTCAAATACGATTAACATTCCATACACATATGTCGCGACTGAAGAAGATGAAGACGATGACGATGATGAAATAGATGATGAAGATGCTGAAGAGGAATCACAATTACAAATTGTTCGCGTGTATATCAGTGATGCGAATCATTCTATTGAGAATGTTTATGAAGTATTTGGAATTACAGAAGACTCATTCTACACGGTGAATATGACAATTATGGAAAATTCTTCTGGTCGCTATGTAATCACTGTTGATGATGAAGTCATTGAAGATGCAACTGTTCCATATTAGTTAATATTGGCATGGAGTTAGTGAGTTTAGTATAATAATAACGAACGAAAGTTGAGGAGGAACGGATTAATGAGCACAATTAAAAAAGATAAAGGTCTTGATAACACACTGAAAGCAATAAAACAGGGTTACAAATACACTGAGAATCAAAGAAAGCGACTGGATTCAAATAACATTTTTGAAACGCGTGGACTCGGTGGTAAACGTATTATTTTTATCAGTGGTAAAGAAGCAGCAGAAACGTTCTACGATAACGATAAGATCGAACGTGAAGGTATGTTACCAAAGCGTGTTGTTTCTACTTTGTTTGGTAAAGGTGCGATTCATACAACGACTGGAAAAGTGCATATTGACAGAAAAGCACTCTTCATGTCATTGATGACAGAAGGTAACTTACAGTACCTACGAGAATTAACACGTAACCAATGGCGTTCAAACACGATAAACATGGAACGTCAGGACACTGTAAATGTATACCGAGAAGCAATCGTACAGTTAACGCACATCGGTACACGTTGGGCAGGCGTTCAGGCACCAGCTGAAGAAATCGATCGCATTGCTACAGATATGGACTTGATGATCGATTCATTTAAAGGACTCGGTTTATCATTTAAAGGATTTAGAGAGTCGAAAGCTGCGCGCCGTCGCGTTGAAGATTGGTTAGAAGATCAAATTCATAAAACACGTAAAGGTGTCATCCATCCACCAGAAGGCACAGCACTTTACGAATTTGCACATTGGGAAGATTTCGAAGGTAACCCGATGGATTCACGTCTATGTGCAATCGACTTAATGAACACATTCCGTCCATTAATTGCAATTAACCGTTTTGTTACATTCGGTGTACTTGCATTACATCAGTATCCAGAGACACGTGAAAAAATTAAGAACGATCCAGATTATGCGTATATGTTCTCACAAGAAGTACGTCGGTACTATCCGTTCGTTCCATTCTTACCGGCAAAAGCTAAAGTTGATTTCGAATTCGAAGGCCACAAAATCGATAAAGATGTTATGATCTTACTCGATGTCTATGGTACAATGCACCGCGATGATGTATTTGATAATCCAAATGAGTTCTACCCAGAACGTTTCAAAGACTGGGACGGATCACCATTTGATTTAATCCCACAAGGTGGCGGTGACTACCATACAAACCACCGTTGTGCAGGTGAGTGGATGACAATCATCATCATGGAAGAAACGATGAAATACTTTGCAGAGCGCATTACGTATGACGTACCCGAACAAGACTTGACTGTTGATTTAGAAAAACTACCAGGTTCAGTTGCAAGTGGTATGAACATTACGAACGTTCGTGAAAATGTAAACAGAAAATAATTGATTTTAAGATAAAAGAAAGACCGAGGCCTCTTATTGAGAGTGGGGCCTCGGTTTTTTTGGGGTTTTGAGTTGGGTTGATTTGGATTTCTGGGGTTGGGGTGCGCGGCAGCCTGGGAAATATAAGCTGACACTAAACTTTGCGTTCCAATGAAAGTCGCTCACAGTCTTGCAAAAGGATTTGACGGACTATGAAAGCCGCTCACGGTCTTGCAAATGAATTTAACGGACTATGAGCTGTACTCACGGTCTTGCAAAAGGATTTGACGGACTATGAGCTGTGCTCACGGTCTTGCAAATGGATTTGACGGACTATGAAAGTCGCTCACGGTCTTGCAAAAGGATTTGACGGACTATGAGATTCGCTCATAGGCGTGCAGATTGATTTAAGTGCCAATGAGATTCGCTCATAGGCGTACAGATTGGTTTGCGCGTCAATGAGATTCGCTCATAGGCGTGTAGATTGGTTTACGCGTCAATGGGATTCGCTCATAGGCGTGCAGATTGGTTTACGCGTCAATGAGATTCGCTCATAGGCACAAAATTTTTAAAAAATAAACCTTTATTACTGATTTTTACTTAGGGAGTAACAGTAAACGATCTAAAGTGTTCCACAGTCTCGATTTTTTCTTCGTGAGGAACAGTAAACAATCCAAAGTGTTCCACAGCAACATGATTTCACCTCGTGAGGAACAGTCAATGATTCAAAGTGTTACTCAGCATCCAATTTCAACCTCGGGAGTAACACTAAATACCTATAGATACTCAACTTCACCATCGTACAATGTAATGCCGCCTTCAACATTGATCGCTTTGTAGCCTAGCCCTTGTAAATATTCTTGAACATTACGACTGCGTCCACCTGAGTGGCACATCACGACATATGTCTTGTCCTTATCAAATTCATCGATAAAATCCTCGAATGAACTTAAAGGGTAGTGGACCGCGCCTGGTACGAATCCTGTTTGTTCTAACTCATCCGTCTCACGGACGTCGATTAATACATGATTCTCCAAGTTTTTATACTCATTGACTTGACTGCTATTGATTGCTTCGTTCACGTGAACATCTCCTCGTCTTTTCACTACTGTCTTCATAGTATTTTAAAATGTTTTCAATACTTAAATCCAATATTATCTTATCACTATTCTCCGTGCTATTTTATCATATACTAGAAATTGTTATAATATAAGAAAATCTTAGAGGTGATGTATGCATACAGGTAGAATTATTAAAGCGCTGAGTGGGTTTTATTATGTGGAATTTAACGGTGCGCTTTACCAAACACGTGCGCGTGGTTTGTTTAGAAAAACTGAAGAGTCACCGCTAGTTGGTGATATTGTTGATTTCCAAATTGAAAATGTGACGGACGGCTATATAACGAAAATACATCCGAGGGAAAATGAACTGGTCCGACCGACTGTGGCGAACATTGATCAGGTGCTCATTACGATGAGTCTGAAGACACCGGCTTTCAGTTTTTATCTGCTGGATAGATTTTTAGCGTATGTAGAAGCGCATGATATTGAACCTGTTGTTGTCATTACGAAGATGGATCTTGCGGACGATGATGATTTAATCGATAAAATTAAAGACACTTACGGTGCGATTTATCCTGTGTTTTTTACATCGCAAGACGAGATGAACAATGATTTACTCAACATTTTTGAGAATAAAGTGACTGTATTATCCGGCCAGTCGGGCGTCGGTAAGTCATCGTTACTTAATACTTTATTGCCTGAACTCGAACTCAAAACGGATGAAATCTCGAGCGCGTTGAATCGTGGTAAACATACGACACGTCATGTGGAACTCGTTGACATTGGTGGTGGCTTAATTGCGGACACGCCTGGTTTTAGTACGATAGAATTCACGGAAATCGATAAATATAATATAAAATATTGCTTTAAAGAATTTAATGATTATCAAAATCAATGTAAGTTTCGAGAGTGCATGCATATTAACGAGCCGAAATGTGCGGTGAAAGAAGCGCTTCAAAATGGTGGTATCAAGCAGTCACGATACGATAGTTATTTAGCAATACACGAAGAAATTTCAAACCGAAAGGAGCGATATTAATGGAAGTAAAAGTATTGCCATCTCTATTATCCGCAGATTTCTTAAATTTGCGAGATGACATCGTGAGAATGGAATCTGCTCAAGTGGATATGTTTCATCTCGATGTAATGGATGGTCAATTTGTACCGAATATTTCTTATGGGTTACCGCTGATCGAAGCGATTAGACGTGGGACGGATGCGCCGCTCGATGTGCACTTGATGACGGAGGATCCTGAACAATTTATTGAAACGCTCGGTGAAATCGGTGTAGATATGGTGTCGTTTCACATCGAAGCAACAGCCCATGCGCACCGATTGGTCAAATACATTAAAGCGCAAGGGATGAGAGCGGGGATTGCATTAAATCCACAAACGCCAATCATTCAAGTGACACATTTACTCGGTGATGTCGATTATGTACTCATCATGACGGTGAACCCAGGATTCGGCGGGCAATCGTTTATCGATGCTGGCATCGACAAGATAAAAGAACTCAGTGCAATTCGATCAGAGAAGAATTTAGATTTTGAAATTGAAGTCGATGGAGGCATAAATGACGAGACGGCGAAGCATTGCATCGATGCAGGTGCTACATTACTCGTCAGTGGCTCTTACTTGTTCAAAGCACGAGACGCCAAAGAAATGGTCCAATTATTGAGGGGTCAACATGAAGGTTAACGTCTTACTGCGCAAGATTAAAAAGGATTATTTTAAGACGATTGAAGGTAGCAAATGGGTTGGTGTTGATTATGGTGCATACTATTTAATTAAGCATGGTGTAACACCAATTTATGCGTTTGGAGACTTTGATTCTGTCACAAAGAAAGAGTTAGAAAAAATTAAGGACGCATTAGAAATTGATATCGTGCCACACAAAAAGGATTTTACGGACTTTGAGCTTTCTCTTTATCAGTTGGTTAAAAAAGGGTATCGTGACATCGATGTATATGGGGCACTCGGTGGTCGACTGGATCACGAGATTGCGAACATTCAAGCACTCGTTCACAAAGATTTTGTGGATTATGATATTTCATTACTCAATGAGAAAAATATTGTTGTGAGCATCGACAATGGGCGACATGAAATCACGCAAGCAGACGGCATGCATTACGTCTCGATTATCCCGATGTTTGAAGGCACACGAATTACTTTATCTGATTTGGAATATGAAGCAGATGATTTAGAACTGGAGATTGGAAAGACCTTGACAGTGAGCAACGCGTTCATCGATAAACAGACACCTGCAATCATCGAAACGAACAAACCGCTGATTGTCATTCAAAGTAGGGATAAGGCGGAATAAATAAAAAGAACCTCAAGCATTCGCTTGAGGTTCAGCGCGTTTAATTATACGCGTTCTACTTTACCTGATTTTAAAGCTCTAGCAGATACCCAAACACGTTTTGGTTCACCATCTACCATGATTCTTACTTTTTGTAAGTTTGCACCGAATTGTCTTTTGTTTGCATTTAATGCGTGAGAACGGTTGTTACCAGTTCTAGATCTACGACCTGTTACGTAACATTCTTTTGCCATGTGATTCACCCTTTCATATATATACAACGGCATATAGAATTCAGTTGTCTATTAATTTAAATACTATAATATAGTACAATACAATTAATTAACATTCAAGTATTTTTTATGTAGATAAACGAACGACAATCCAATTATTTATGATTCTACTTAAATTAAGGTTGTTTTTACATATCATAATTGCTTATACTTATATAATGTGTCAGGGGGAATAATAATGACTCTCGAAATTAAAAATGAATTCGGTAGCATCGGTATTTCAGAAGATGTTATTGCAACACTTGCTGGGAGTACTGCAGTCGAGTCATACGGTATCGTTGGCATGGCTTCAAAGAGCCAAGTACGTGACGGTGTCAGTGAATTGCTCGGTATTGAGAACTACTCACGTGGTGTTGTTGTTGAATTAAAAGACGATCAATTAACAATCGATTTATTTATTATTGTCGGTTATGGGGTAAAGATTTCAGAAGTCGCATCGAACATTCAAGGTGCAGTGAAGTACAAGTTAGAAAATACATTAGGATTAGAAATCAGTGCGGTTAATATTCATGTTCAAGGCGTGCGTATTATCAACAATGAGTCTGAGTAGCTAGGAGGATTAGCGTGATGAAATCGATAGACGGTGCAAAGTTCAGAGAAATGATTATCAGCGGTGCAGATAACTTACGTCAGCACGCTGGCTACGTGGATTCACTGAACGTCTTTCCAGTGCCAGACGGTGACACGGGAACAAACATGAACTTGTCGTTGACTTCAGGTGCAAGTGAAGTCGAAGGATTAGATGAAAAACATATTGGTGAAGTGGGTAAACATTTCTCTAAAGGTTTACTGATGGGTGCGCGTGGCAACTCTGGCGTCATTTTATCTCAGTTATTTAGAGGATTTTCTAAAGCGATTGTGGATGAAGCGACACTGGATGCACGCACGTTTGCATCTGCATTAGACAAAGGTGTTAAAACAGCATATAAAGCGGTGATGAAGCCGGTTGAAGGTACGATTTTAACGGTTGCTAAAGATTCGGCTAACATCGCGCTAGAGTCAACGGATACAGACGACATGATCGAGTTGATGTCTGCGGTAATTAAAGAAGCGAAGGCATCATTAAAGCGCACACCGGATTTACTACCAGTGTTAAAAGAAGTCGGTGTTGTCGATTCAGGTGGCCAAGGATTAGTCTATGTGTATGAGGGATTCTTAGCGGCACTTAAAGGTGAGACAATCGCCAAAAAAGTGAGCAACGCTGAAGAAAACACGGAAGATTTTGTTGATGATCATCATGAGTTTGATGACTTCATGACAGAAGATGATATTGAATTTGGTTACTGCACAGAGTTTATGGTGCGTTTCCAAGAAGATAAAAGAACATTTGATGAAGATACTTTCAAGAGCGAGATGAGCGACTTTGGTGACTCATTACTCGTTATTTCTGATGAAGAAATTGTTAAGGTTCACGTCCATACTGAAACGCCAGGTGAAGCATTTACTTACGGTGCAACATATGGCGAGTTGTTAAAGGTTAAAGTTGAAAACATGCGTGAGCAATTCAGAGAGATTCAGAAGAAAAAAGAAAGTAAAAAGCAGGAAAAGAAATCGTATGATACAGCAGTGATCACAGTATCTGCTGGTGACGGGGTTAAGAAGATATTTGAAAGCATGGGTTCGACACATGTAATTAGCGGTGGTCAGACGATGAATCCGTCGACACAAGATATCGTTGATGTCGTTAAAAATGATGATGTGAAAAATATTATCGTGTTGCCAAACAATAAAAATATTATAATGGCAGCTGAACAAGCGAAGTACATGGTTGATGTTGAACTAAAAGTGATCCCAACAAAATCCATTCCGCATGGATTAGCTGCACTCATTGCATTTAGTCCAGACGTAGAAATTGATGAAAATGTGGAAAGCATGATGGCAGCACTTGAACATTTAAAAACGGGTCAAGTGACACATGCAGTTAGAGATACAACAATCGACGGTGTGTCGATTAAAAAACATCAACATATGGGCATTGCCGATGGCAAGATCATTACGAGTAAAGATAGTCGTGAAGATTCATTAACTGAACTCATCTCATCGATGCTGGATGACGATTCAGAAATCATCACGGTGTTAATCGGTGAAGACGGTAGTGAAGAAGAGTTAGAACGTGTCATCGAACGCATTGAAGAAGAGAACGACGAAGTCGAATTTGAAGTTCATGCGGGAGATCAACCGGTTTACAGCTATCTTCTTTCAGTTGAATAAATTAGAAAATTATATTACCTTTAAACCACATGATACATAAATCTTGTGGTTTTTTTGAGGAGTGAAGTTATGAAATTTAAAAGTGTATTTGACATAATCGGTCCCATCATGGTCGGACCATCTTCCTCACACACTGCCGGAGCAGCTCGAATTGGGCTCGCTGCCAGAAGTTTGTTTGGTGAGACGCCGGACCACGTCGATATTTATCTGTTTGGTTCATTTAAAGATACTTATAAAGGGCATGGTACAGATGTTGCTTTACTCGGTGGTTTGCTTGGTTTCGATACAGATGATTCAAGAATCATTAAGGCAAAAGAATATGCGGAAGAAGCGGGTATGCAGTATCAGTTTATTGAACTCGAAGAAACGCGATCACACCCGAACACTGCGATTTTATTCCTCAGAAAAGGAAATTCACGCATTAGCGTTGAAGGCATTTCAATCGGTGGTGGTAAAATGGAAATCGTCAGCATTGATGAATATGACATCAACATCAGCGGGAACAATCCAGCACTGTTAGTCTTCCATAAAGATACGTTCGGAACAATCGGACGCATTACGACGATTATCGGTGATGAAGGTATTAACGTGGCTCAGATGAATGTATCGAGAAAAGAAAAAGGGAATACAGCGCTCATGACGATTGAAGTTGATGAGATCGTTAGTGAAGAAACTATAAATAAAATCGAAGGCGTCGATGGTGTACAGCGCGTCTTTCTGATGGATGAAAGCTAGGTGAATGGTATGTTTAATAGTATTGAGGCACTTGTAAAACGTGCAGAAGAGGAAAACATAACAATTTCAGAAGTGATGATTCTCCAAGAGATGGAATACAGAGATCTTCCATACTTGGATATATATAATTCAATGAAAACGAACTTAGATGTCATGATGAACGCGACTAAAGAAGGTCAAGATGGTGTGAAAAGCCCGACTGGTTTAACGGGTGGAGATGCCGTTAAGATGAAAAAATATATCGAATCCGGTCAAGGACTCAGTGGTGAGCTGAACCTACTTGCGATCATGCATGCGGTCAGTACGAACGAAGTCAATGCAGCAATGGGTAAAATTTGTGCAACGCCAACAGCTGGTTCTGCTGGCGTAGTACCAGGTGTATTGTTTGCTGTGAATGAAAAGAAAGACTTAACAGAAGAACAGATGGTCAGATTTTTATTTACGTCTGGTGCATTTGGATTCGTTGTCGCGAACAATGCGTTTATAGCGGGTGCATCAGGCGGATGTCAGGCAGAAGTTGGTAGTGCGTCTGCGATGGCAGCAGCAGCGTTAGTAGAGTTGCAAGGTGGAACGCCACAGCAAAGTGCACATGCATTCAGCATCGCGATGAAAAACATGCTTGGACTTGTCTGTGACCCGGTTGCAGGACTCGTAGAAGTGCCGTGTGTTAAACGAAACGCCGCTGGTGCAACAAATGCACTGACAGCAGCAGATATGGCGTTAGCAGGTATTGAGTCTAGAATTCCAGCGGATGAAGTCGTCGAAGCGATGTACAAAGTTGGCTTAACGATGCCGGAAGAATTGCGTGAAACAGGTCGTGGTGGATTAGCTGCGACACCTACAGGTGAGAGAATTAAAGAAGAATTATTCGGAGTATAATAATGGAAATTTCATTCGTATCAACCGATGTGTCATTAAAGACAATATCAGGTGTGGGAGAAAAGATGTATGAAAAGTTAAGCGAACTGGGATTATATACGGTGAATGATGCACTTTATCATTTGCCGTCATCATATCGAGACATGACAATTATCCCAATATCTGAAGTGAATCCTGACGAAACAGCGACAGTAGAAGGTGTTGTAGAAACAACGCCTGCTGTCGTCTATTTTCGTGGTGGAAAAAATCGGTTGACAGTTTTCGTCACAGTCGACGGCGTGTACTTAAAAGTCATGTTCTTTAATCAACCATTTCTGCGCAATGTGTTATCCATTGGTGATAAGGTCATGATCACGGGTAAAGTGGATTTGAATAAGCAAGAGATAAAAGGGCAGTCTGTCTCAAAAGATAGTGACGAGACCCTGAAGGTGCGCTACAGTTTACAGCAGCGCATGCACATGAAGACGTTCCAAAATATATTGAAGAAAATTTTTGAGACGCATCCGATTGAGTACAAGTTGCCAGATGAAATAACAGAAAAATATCAACTGATGCCGGTTGATCAAGCTCTGTACATCATGCATTTTCCAGAGTCACAAGAGGTGCTAACACACGCGCGACGGACGATAAAATTCATGGAGCTCTTCGAGTTCCAGCTCAAGATTATGGAACGCCGTAAAAAAGAGCGCATTCGTAACCCACATTACATCGTCGATTATGATAATGATCAACTAAAAGCATTCATTCAGACGTTGCCGTTTGAGTTGACGGAAGATCAGAAGAAGACGACGAATGAAATTTGCCGTGATTTAAGAGATAACGTGTCGATGCACCGGCTGCTCCAAGGGGATGTCGGTAGTGGTAAAACAGTCGTCAGCGGTATCGCTACATATGCAATTAAAACAATTGGTGAGCAGACAGCGTTAATGGTACCGACAGAAGTGTTGGCAAAACAACATTATGAATCATTTACTGAATTGTTTGGTGACAAGCTGAACATAACATTGCTCACAGCAAGCACGACAAAAAAGACACGTAATGACGTGCTCAATCAACTTGCTGACGGCTCATGTGACTTAGTCATCGGCACGCATGCGTTAATCGAAGATGACATTGTATTCGATAAACTCAGTTTAATCATCGTCGATGAACAGCACCGTTTTGGTGTGAATCAAAGAAATAGGTTGATTGCAAAAGCATCGCGTCGTAATGTCTTATACATGACTGCAACGCCGATTCCGAGAACTTTATCGATTACGACATATGGTGATATGGACGTGTCAACGATCAAGACAATGCCAAAAGGGCGTAGACCAGTCATCACGAAACACCATACGTTTGATGATTTGGATATCATTTTGAATATGATTGCGAGCGAGTTAAATAAAGGATATAGTATATACGTTGTTGCACCGTTGATTGAAGAATCAGAGACAATTGAAGTAGAAAATGTAAATGAAATCTTTGAATTTTTCATCGATGCATTTGGTAAAGAAAATGTCGAACTTGTGCATGGTCAATTGAAAGCAGACGAAAAAGCAGAACGGATGGCACGCTTTGAGTCACTGGAGAAAAAAATCCTCATATCAACAACGGTCATCGAAGTCGGTATCAATGTACCAAACGCAACGTTAATGTTAATATACAACGCAGAACGCTATGGATTATCAACTTTGCACCAATTAAGAGGGCGAGTCGGTAGAAGTGACGTGCAGAGTTATTGTATACTGTTATCAAATCCGAAAACTGAAAATGCGCACATGCGTATGCAAATCATGACGGAGACGACGGATGGTTTCGTCTTGAGTGAAAGAGATTTAGAAATGCGTGGGCCAGGAGACTATTTTGGCGTCAGACAGAGCGGATTGCCACAGTTTAAAGTTGCAAATTTAATCGAAGACTATAGAATATTAGAACATGCAAGACAAAGTGCCATCGCGCACGTTTCTAAAGGTGGATAAAAAACATGAGAGTATTAATGAGATTGTTAGGTCTCTTGCTTATAGGCGCAGCAGTTGTGCTGTTTTTCTGGCAAGACATTCAGGAATATTTTACAGATCGCGTGAACGATCGAATTATTGAAGCGTTCCATAATGGTGAAGAAAATGTTGAAATTGCTTGGTGGGAACGATTCATTACGGGCATTGATTCGTATGATGGAAACGTCGCGCGTGCAGATTCAAATAAGAGCCAAGGCGTGAGACTTAGCGGCAATATGGAAGGTGTATTGAATATTCCGAGTGCGAACATATCAGAACCCGTATTTGGTGGCGAATGGACAGAAGAAAAATTGCGTAACGGTTTATCGTTTGTTAATGAAGATGATCATATCGACATGCAAAACGTACTGATCGCTGGCCACCGAGTAGAAGGTGCTGGTATCCGATTTAACCACCTTGACCGTGCAGAGATTGGAGATAAGATCGAGTTTATTACGCGTGAAGGTACGCGGGAGTTTGTGATTACTGAAATTGAATTGGTAGATCCGACTGCAGTAGAAGTGATGGATCAGGATCCCGACCCGAGTGCATCACAAGAAATGACATTGATCACGTGTGATGACTACAATCCAGAGACAATGACGTGGGATACACGTTTAATTGTAAAAGCAGAAATAGTTGAATAGGTGATTTATATGACCCCTGGATTCTCTTTTGGAGAGAATTTTGGGGTTTTGTTTTGGTTGTGGGTTGGTTTAGTTGAAGTGATTGTTGAATAAATATAAGGAATTTGTTTTTTTTATCAATTGAGGTAAAGTTAGTATGAAGGCTATTCTAGATTTTAGTGATTGATGACCTAGCCATGGGAGAAGGAAGGGGTGGAACTATTAATACCAATAAGACATCAATAATTGTTAGCTTAATCTATGTTGCAATTGCTGCTTTAATATTAAGGTATGTTGTACCAAATGATGTGTCCTTAGGCATGTATTCAATTCTTCCATTTGGTGTAGTAATCATTGTATTTTTGTTCACTTACGTATTTAAGTATGATTATTTTGAGAAAGATAAATCTGGAGATAAAGAATGATAGTTAAGTATGAGCAGATTGAAAATGTTTATTACCCTCGAATTCTCTATTGGAGAGAGTTTTGGGGTTTTTGTATGGTTTGTGGGCTTACCATAAACTTGTGAATTCACAGCTTTATGTTAGGGGGTTTATCATAAACTTGTGGTTTCACAGCTTTACGCTGGAGGTCTTATCATAAACTTGTGG
>NZ_FOIT01000001.1:169909-626166 GCF_900110815.1 Aliicoccus persicus
TCCCTCATTGACGCGCAAAACAATATAATATGAGATTTGGCCTCAACTCTAGCAAGAAAGCATCTAGCTTATCGCATTTGATCCGCCATCAATAACTATTTCTTCCCCGTTAATGTAGCTAGACTCATCAGACGCTAAAAACAGCACCAAGTTGGAAACTTCTATTGGTTCCGCGCCACGTTTTAAAGGTGTTCCTTCTCTTAATGCTTTTAAGTCATTTGCGACACTCTCGTATTGCTCTGCAGCAGCTTTAACCATCTGTGTTTCAATCACACCTGGATGAACGGAATTTGCTCTAATGTTGAACTCTCCTAATTCAGCAGCAGCTACTTTGGTCATACCTCGAACAGCGAACTTCGTCCCAGTATAGGCAAGTCCACCTTTTTGACCAACAATCCCAGCTAAAGAAGAAATATTTACAATTGATCCAGCATCTGATTTTTTCATTGATGGAATCGCATATTTCATACCATAGTACACAGATTTTTGATTTATACCGTATACTTTTTCATAATCTTCTTCAGTAAATTCATCAATTGGGACCATCGCACCACTAATACCTGCATTATTTACGAGCACATTTACAGGGCCAAATTTTTCCTCAGTTTTTTTAACTACTTCTTCCCACTGACTAGCGTTGGCAACATCGTGCTCTAAGAACAAAGCGTTTTCTCCCAATTCTTCTTCTATCTTCTTTCCTAAATCTACCTGGATATCTGTAAAAACTACTTTTGCACCTTCTTTTACAAACAGTCGCGTATGAGATTCACCCATACCACTCGCACCGCCTGTAATAATTGCAACTTTACCATCAAGTCGTGCCATGTATAATTCCTCCTTATAATTTTAAAATCTTTTCGGCAAGTAACATGCCATCTACTCTTATTGTATTAATAGAAAACGCTTTCTTCAAACTTTATGATTATACAGTATGGCGTATAATAGTAATTCTTTCTTAGAAGGATAAAACAACACATAAATCTTTTTTTATTTCCCACAACTTCCTATTTGAAATCATCAAACGATTTTTATATACTACTTATTAGTACCAACTACTAAGACCAAGCACACAATTTTAAATGTGAGTATATAACAAAGCAATCATTTTCAAATATTACTAACAGGAGGCAAATATGGGTAAATATAAAAAGAGTACGAGGCAAGCTTTGCTTGTTGATAAGCTATCGACAAACCCGTTTATGACGGATGATCAACTTGCCCAGTATTTTGATGTGAGTATTCAGACGATACGGCTTGATCGTCTTGCACTTAATATTCCTGAGCTTCGCGAACGCATCAAGTCCGTTGCAAAGGAAGAAAAAAATAAAATTCGCAGTTTATCCCTACAAGAAGTGACTGGGGATATCACCGAGGTAGAGATGAACAAACGTGCAACGAGTGTGTTTGAAGTGGAAGAATCCCATACGTTTTTAAAGTATAATGTCGCACGCGGACAGTATTTGTTCGCTCAAGCCAATTCACTTTGTGTTGCGGTTATTGACCAGCCGGTTGTTCTGACGAAATCAGCGAAGATTAACTTTGTCCATCAAGTGAAGGTTCAAGACAAAGTTGTATCGAATGCGACGGTGCAATCGATGACATCAAAAATCGCGATTATAGATGTCGTTTCAAAAGTCGGTGATATTGTCGTATTCGACGGACTATTTGAGATGTATTTTAAAAAAGAGGATGATTGAGATGGTAAAAATAGCAATTGATTTAAATGGTGGTGACAATGCACCACAGTCTGTCATCGATGGTGTGAAACTTGCACTTGATGAGCATGATGATATTGAAATCGAGTTATATGGGACAAAGGGGTCTTATAACGAAAATCTAGACAGAGTCACATTTACCGAAGTTGCAGAGAAGATTGAATCGACGGACGATCCAGTTCGTGCAGTCAGACGTAAAAAGGATAGCGGTATGGTTCAAGCGTGTGTGGCTGTTAAAGAAGGTCGTGCAGATGCTTGTTTTTCAGCAGGTAATACGGGTGCGCTCATGAGTGCTGGTTTGTTTAATGTCGGACGCATTAAAGGAATTGATCGTCCCGCAATTGCATCGATGATTCCAAGCACGGACGGTAAAGGTATGCTGCTTTTAGATATGGGTGCGAATGTGGATAACAGAGCGAATCATCTATATCAGTTCGCAGTGATGGCAGATATTTATATGGAAGACATTTTGGATCGTAAGAACCCAAAAATTGGTCTTGTGAATATCGGTAGTGAAGATAATAAGGGTAGTGAACTGACGAAAGCAACGCATAAGTTGTTGAAAGAAAGTCATTTAAACTTCCAAGGTAACTTTGAAACACGCGATATTTTAAGCGGTGTTGTCGACGTTGCAGTAACCGACGGTTTTACTGGAAATATTATCCTTAAAACGATTGAAGGTACTGCGATGGGCATGATGGGTGAGATTAAAAAAGCATTGACAAGTTCTTTTAAGAATAAAGTCGGTGCGGTGCTCGTTAAGTCGGGATTACAAAACATTAAAGACTTACTTGATTATCGTCAGTACGGTGGCGCGCCACTTTTAGGTTTGAATGGACACGTGTTAAAAGCGCACGGTTCGAGTGATGCAGTTGCTATTGCTTCAGCAGTGAGACAAGCGAAACGTATGGCAATGAGTGATTCAATCGAAAAAATTTCTAACAAGGTAGGTTCTATCGATGAGTAAAGTCATTATGTTCCCGGGTCAAGGTTCTCAGTATCCAGGTATGGCACGAGATTTATATGAACAAAACGATAAAGCACGCGAAGTGCTTGATCAGATTTTTAATGCTGTTGATTTTGATTTAAAATCAATTATGTTTGAAGAAAATGAGCAATTGAACCAGACAGAATATACGCAACCCGCATTATTTGCACACGCGCTTGCAGCACATGCAGCGCTCGGTGTTGAAGCGGATTATTATATCGGTCACTCACTCGGTGAGTTGCCAGCACTTGTTGCTGCTGGTGTTTTATCGCTTGAAGATGGGCTGAAGGTTGTTGTGAAACGCGGTGAGTTGATGAGCCAAGCGAGTGAGGGTGGTATGGCTGCTGTCATCGGCATGGATATTGAAACGCTAACGAACCTTTGTGCTGAGTTTTCTACAGACGATAAACGAATCGCACCAGCGAATTTAAACGCACCGGATCAAGTGGTGATCTCTGGTGATTTAGAGTTGATTGAGCGCTTTAAAGAAGAAGGTAAGACACATGGCGCACGCCGTGTAATGCCACTCAATGTGTCGGGTGCGTTTCACTCACACTTAATGGCACCCGCTAAAGAAAAGTTTGCTGAGTTTTTAGATGATGTTGAATTCAATCATGCGACAACACCTGTCGTGCAAAATTTCAGTGCAAAAGACGAAGAGAGAATTTTGATTATTAAACAAAATTTAATCGAGCAACTTGTCTCTCCAGTCAGATTTGTTGAAAGTATCGAACACTTGAAAAAGCTCGGTGCGACAGAGTTTATTGAAGTTGGTCCGAAAAAAGTGTTGAGTGGTTTAATCAGAAAAATCGATCGTGATTTAGTGACGAAAAACGTAGATACATTAAGTGATTTGGAGGGGGTTGTTCATGAGTAAAGTTGCATTAGTTACTGGTGCATCGCGCGGAATTGGTGCGAGCATAGCACAAGCGCTAGGGAAAGATGGTTATCATGTTATCGTGAACTATTCAGGTTCACAAGATAAAGCCGAAGCCGTTGCTGCATCAATTAAAGAAGCTGGCGGCAGTGCTGAAGTTTATCAGTGTCATGTGCAAGATTTTGAAGCAGTGAAAGAAATGATTAAGCATATCACATCGACACATGATTCACTAGATCTTGTCGTTAACAATGCAGGTGTGACAAAAGATGGCTTGTTAATGCGCATGAAACCTGAAGATTTCGATAAGGTGATTGACATTAACTTAAAAGGTGCATTTAATGTCATTCAAAATGTGTCGCGTCCAATGTTGCGTCAAAAGCATGGTCGCATCATTAACATTTCTAGTATTGTCGGCAGTATCGGTAATGCGGGTCAAGCAAACTATGTTGCATCTAAAGCGGGAATCGATGGATTGACGCGTTCAGTGGCACGTGAACTGGCACCAAAAGGTGTGACAGTAAATGCAATTGCACCAGGTTTCATCGAAAGTGACATGACAGATGTGTTAAGCGATGAGATTAAAGATGCCATGCTGCAGCAAATTCCACTCGGACATTTCGGTGAAGTGAATGACATTTCAGAAGCTGTGAAGTATTTAGCTTCTGACAGTGCAAAATTCATCACTGGACAAACACTTCATGTCAACGGTGGTATGTACATGGGGTAGTGGAATATGTTAATATTAAAAGGAGGTGAAGTGTAATGGCAAACATTGATAAAGTAAAAGCAATCATCGTTGATAAATTAGGCATTGACGAAGATAAAGTAACAACAGACGCATCGTTCAAAGATGATTTAGGTGCAGACTCATTAGACATTGCGGAATTAGTTATGGAACTTGAAGACGAGTTCGATATGGAGATTCCAGATGAAGAGGCTGAGAAAATCGTTACAGTTGGAGATGCACTTGATTACATCGAAAAGCTTGAAAAAGCATAAAAACTAGAGTAAATCCACTTGTTGCAAGTGGATTTCTTTTTCTTTAAGGTGAGATAATTATGGAACGATTGAAAACGACAATTCGTGAACATCGTGTTGCGAATCAAAAACTATCACAGTTTTGGCAAGGATTCGATGTACTTGCAGAACAAATTCATTTAAAACCGAAAAACAAGTGGCTCTACGCACAAAGTTTTATGCACAGTTCATATATCAATGATTTGAGCTTAGATCGTATATATAACAATGAGCGGTTGGAGTTTCTCGGTGATGCTGTACTAGAATTGAATGTCTCAGATTACTTGTATCAACGCTACGTTGAATTGCCGGAAGGAGAATTAACAAAGCTCCGTGCAAATATAGTATGTGAACCTTCACTTGTAGTATTCAGTGAACATTTGAATATGTCCCGATTAATCATGTTGGGTAAAGGCGAGGAGAAAACTGGTGGTCGGGAGCGTCCATCGATTATATCCGATGCCTTTGAAGCATTTATCGGCGCGATGTATCTCGATCTTGGTAATGATGCAGTCATACAATTTTTAAAAGAGTATGTCTATATTCATTTAACAGATAAAAATTATACACAGCAAAAGGATTTCAAAACTGAATTGCAAGAACGCATTCATCAACTTAAACGCGGTCAAGTGACATATGAAATGCTAGATGAGTCAGGTCCGAGCCACAACAAAACGTTCACCTCAGGTGTTTACGTCGGAGAGCAATTAATTGCCAGTGGCACTGGTTCGTCTAAAAAAGTGGCAGAGCAACATGCTGCAGAAGCGGCACTTGAGATTATTACAAATTAGGTGAAGATAAATGGTTTATTTAAAAACAATTGAATCACATGGATTTAAATCTTTTGCCGATAAAGTAACGATTCAATTTGATCGTGGGGTGACAGGTGTTGTTGGACCAAATGGTAGTGGTAAGAGTAACATTACGGACGCAATCAGATGGGTGCTCGGTGAGCAATCAGCAAAAACGATACGTGGGACGACGATGCAAGACGTCATCTTTAGTGGGACTGATACGAGAAAACCGCTGAATTCAGCATATGTAAAATTAATTTTAAGCAATGAATCACGTGACTTAAAAGTGGACAAGGACGAAGTTCATATTTTAAGGAAACTCTATCGAAGTGGTGAGAGTGAGTATTATTTAAATAATGAGAAATGCAGATTAAAAGAGATTGCTGAACTGTTCATGGACTCGGGTCTCGGGAAAAATGCGTATAACATCATCTCTCAAGGTGAAGTGGATCAAGTATTAAAAGCAAAGCCAGAAGATCGCCGTCATTTAATTGAAGAGGCGGCCGGTGTGATGAAATACAAATCCCGCAAAAAAGAATCAGAGAAAAAGCTTGATGATACGATTGAAAATTTATCTCGTGTGAATGACATTATTAAGGAATTGTCTTCCCGTGTTGAACAACTGTCTCATGAGAGTGCTGTTGCAAAAGAATACAAAGCATTGTATGACGAAATGAAAGAGAGCGATATTGCAGTAACGGTATTCGATGTTGAATCGATTAATCAAAAGGTAAAAGACATTCAAGCAGAAATTGAATCAAGTGAATCTGAAGTTTCACGTACACAAGATAAAATCCTACAACACAATACAGAGATGCAACGACTCGAAGAAAATGAAATGCGTTTAAGTGAAGATCGTCGTGATGCACAGCAAGCATTGCTACAAGCGACACGACAATCTGAACAGTTGAGCGGTAATATCAGGCTGTATAAAGAACGAAAAGAAAATCAGTCAAAAGCTGCATCAGAGCTGCATGACGACAAAGAAAAACTAGTAAATAATATCAATAAATCTAAAGAAACGATTGCGTCGCTTGAAGACGAAATTAAAGCGTTAAAACAATCGATACAAGTGGACAGAAAAGAAAAGAAAAATTTAGGAAACACACTCGAATCGTACTTAGAAGATGATGCGTCTGAGACAGAGTCTTTGAGAGATGAATTCTTTGAACTGTCTGTTAAAAAGACGACTGCTGAAAATAAAGAAAAATCACGCATTGAAGCGTTAGAGCGCAGAGACTCGTTTATGAGTGCCCAGCGTGAAAAATTGAATCATGAAGAGCGAGAATTTGAATCGATTATAGATAATATTCAATCACTTGAAGAAGTGCTTGAAAAAGAATCTTCAACAATCGAAGCACTGAGTAATCAATTAATACAATCTGAAAAAGAACAAGAAGAAAAGAACTTAGCAATGACAGAAGCGAAAGATAAGGTCGAAGCTGCTGTGAGCTACATGGCGAAGCAACGTGACAGACTAGAAATGCTTGAGAACATTGCTGATTCATACCAAGGATTTTATCCGGGTGTGCGTGCTGTCTTATCTAAAAAAGATCAATTAAACGGTGTCACAGGTGCTGTGAGTGAATTATTTAGCGTAGCGAAACAGTATGTAACGGCACTGGATACAGCACTCGGTGCATCGGCGCAAAACATCGTTATGGATAGTGAAGAAGATGCGAAACAGGCAATACAATACTTGCGCAATGCAAGACAAGGATTTGCAACGTTTCTACCACTGAATACGATTAAGCCGCGCTTTTTATCTCAAGACATTGAACGCGCGTTAGGCACTGCGCCGGTACAGTTTCATCGGTTAATTGATATCGTTACTTTCGACGATAAAAACCGAGCGGTTGCAGAACACTTGCTAGCGAATACGCTCGTGACAGAGACGATTGAAGATGCGACAAAGCTCGCTCGAGCACTTAAATATCGTGTGAAAATCGTCACGACGAATGGTGATACGCTCATGCCTGGTGGTGCGATGAGTGGTGGATCTAAAGCGAAGGGGACATCTGTACTCGAAACGAAAAACGAGATTGAAACGATTCAGAACAACTTAAAGCGTTACGAAGCGGAAACGGAAGCATTTAAAGCGGATTATCAAAAGAAAGAAGAAGATTACGCGACTACAACAGAGAAGAACAATGAATTAGAATCAAAGCTTTCAGAAGCACGTATGAACCATGATGAAAATCGTCAATCATTGATGGCGAAAACAATGCGTAGAGATACACTTCAGGATTCAATAGAATCGTTAAAAGGCACGGTTCAACCGATTGAAGAAGATAATGAGGCAAGTGAAGATATCGATGAAATTGAACGCCAATTAGAAGCGATACGTTCACGTCTTTCTATGCTGAATGCTTCGGATGAAGAGAAGCGTCAAACGATTGAGAAGATGAACGAACAAATTCGTACGCTCGAGCGAAATGTTGATTCGACGACAATTCATTTAAATCATAAAGAAGAAGATTTGAGTGAGGCACTGGAATTACTGGAAGATCATCAAGTTCGTTTAGAACGCATCGACATTCAAATCGAAGCGCTGAGTCAGGACTTATCATCGATTGACATCGATGCTTTAAAGGCTGAGCAGCATTCACAAGATAAAGCGATTGAAACACTTGAACTTGAACTCAGTGATATCGATGTTGCACTCTCTGATATTAAGCGTCAGTTAAAGTCGTATGAACAGAGTAAAGAGGAAGCATCTCAAAAGATAGATGCACTCAATCAAAAGTTAAGAAGTAATACAGGTCAATTTGAAAAGTTAAATACGCAGCTTGAGACGAAATTGTCTTACTTAGAATCTGAGTACAAAACAACGTATGAGAAAGAAAAAGAAACGTTTGAAGTACCTACGGATATCGATGAGAAACGCAAGCGCATCCGTCTGCATAAACAGGCAATTGAAGAACTCGGTCCTGTTAATTTAAATGCCATTGAAGAATTTGAAACGGTTAATACACGGTACGAGTTTTTACGTGAACAAGAGAGTGACTTGCTCGAAGCACACAGCACGCTGACAGCGATTATTAAAGATATGGATGAAGAAGTATCGCGACGATTTAAAGAAGTATACGACGAAGTAAACATGCACTTTAAAGAAGTGTTTACAGAAATGTTCGGTGGTGGACGCGCAGAGTTACGTTTAACTGAGCCTGAGAATTATCTAGAGTCAGGTATTGAAATACTTGCAGAACCACCGGGTAAACGTCTGAGTTCATTGTCATTATTGTCAGGTGGAGAACGTGCATTGACGACAATCAGCTTGCTATTTAGTATATTAAAAGTACGCGTCAGTCCTTTTATCATTTTGGATGAGGTTGAAGCGGCGCTCGATGAAGCAAATGTCATCCGCTATGCACGATACTTAAAAGAACTGTCAAAAGACTCACAATTTATTGTGATTACACACAGAAAAGGTACAATGGAGTATAGCGATAGATTATTTGGTTTAACGATGGCAGAGCGTGGTGTAACGACGACGATTAGCGTGGATTTAAACAATTATGAAGAAGTGATCGGAGAGTAATCAGATGAGTTTTTTAAATCGATTAAAAAAGCGTTTTAGTTCAAATAAATCTGAGCAAGAACTCGAAAAATCGGGAGAAGACCAACAGGAAAAATTAGATGATGGTTTACTCAGTCTCGAAGAATTCGAGGAATGGGAACAAGAACAGATTGGTTATAAGTTTAAACAAGGTTTAGAAAAATCACGCGAGAGATTCCAGACGGAAATCAATGCTTTGATGGCACAGTACCGTACGGTCGATGAAGATTTCTTCGAAGCTTTGGAAGAAATTTTAATCGGTGCCGATGTTGGATTTAATACGGTGATGGAACTGACGGATGAATTACGCCGTGAAGCTCAGTTAAAAAACATTACAGAAACGACTGAATTAAGAGAAACAATCATTGAAAAAATGGTTGAAATCTATAACCGCAATGATGCATTAGATGATGAGATGAATATGCAGGACGATGGATTAACGGTTATTTTAGTCGTTGGTGTAAATGGTGTCGGTAAGACGACAAGTATCGGTAAACTGGCACATCGCTATGTCTCAGAAGGTAAATCTGTCATGCTTGCTGCTGGTGACACGTTCCGTGCAGGTGCAATTAATCAGCTTCAAATTTGGGGAGATCGTGTCGGTGCTGAAGTGATTAGGCAAGGTGAAGGAAGCGATCCAGCTGCAGTGATCTTTGATGCAGTTAATGCAGCGAAAAAACGCGGTGTTGACGTGTTGCTATGTGATACGGCAGGGCGTCTTCAAAATAAAGGAAACCTCATGAATGAGCTCTCTAAAATTAACAAGGTCATCTCACGTGTTATTCCTGATGCACCACATGAAACGTTGTTGACACTCGATGCGACGACGGGACAGAATGCATTGTCACAAGCGAAATCATTTAAAGAAGTGACGAATGTCAGTGGGATTATTCTGTCGAAACTCGATGGTACTGCTAAAGGTGGTATCGTGCTCGCAATTAAAAATGAGCTTGGTATTCCTGTGAAGTTTGTTGGACTCGGTGAAAAGATGGATGACCTTCAAGAATTCCATGCAGAAAACTATGTATATGGTCTATTTGCTGATATGGTTGACGCGGCAGAAGAAGAGGCTGAAACAGATTAAGGAGAGAGCATATGCGTGATGAACTCGAACGCACGATGCGCATGAATTATCTGTATGATTTTTATCATGAATTATTAACAGATAAACAACGCAATTATATAAAACTCTATTATTTAGAAGATTACGCACTGAGTGAAATTGCTGAAACGCTTGATGTAACACGTCAAGCCGTCTATGATAATTTAAAGCGCTCAAGGGACTCGCTCGAACATTACGAAGAGAACTTGGGTATGTATGAAGCTTTTGAAGCACGTACAGAAATTATCGAGCAGTTAAAATCAAAAGTGCATGACGAAGAAGTATTAAAACTGATTGAACAGTTAGAGAAACTCGACTAGGAGGAAATGTAAATGGCATTTGAAGGTTTAGGTGAACGCCTCCAAGCGACGATGGATCGCATCAAAGGTAAAGGTAAGGTCACTGAAGCAGATATTAAAGTGATGATGCGAGAAGTGCGCTTAGCATTGCTTGAAGCAGACGTTAACTTTAAAGTCGTAAAGTCATTTGTAAACGACGTTAAAGAACGTGCACTCGGTCAAGATGTCATGACATCGTTAACACCGGGGCAACAGGTTATTAAAATTGTTAGAGATGAATTGACTGCATTGATGGGTGGAGAAAACTCGCGTATCAATCTATCAAATAAACCACCGACAGTCATCATGATGGTCGGTTTACAAGGTGCGGGTAAAACGACGACGAGTGGTAAGCTTGCACTGCATTTAAGAAAAAAGCATAACAAGAAGCCATTGCTAGTTGCCGGGGACATTTATCGTCCTGCGGCGATTGATCAGCTTCAAACAGTCGGCAAACAAATCGATATTCCAGTATTTGATATGGGTGACAAAGTGTCGCCACAGGAGATCGTAACGAACGCATTGCAACATGCACGAGATGAGCATTTGGATACGGTTATCATCGATACAGCGGGTCGTTTACATATCGATGAAACACTGATGAATGAGTTAAAAGAAGTTAAGGGAATTGCAAAACCAGATGAAATCATGCTCGTTGTCGATGCGATGACTGGGCAAGATGCGGTGAACGTTGCAGAAAGCTTTAACGACTTGCTCGATATTACGGGTGTGACATTAACGAAGCTTGATGGGGATACACGTGGTGGTGCTGCACTATCAATTAGAAGTGTGACTGAAAAACCGATTAAGTTTGCCGGTATGAGTGAGAAGGTGGATGGACTTGAGCCGTTCCACCCTGATCGTATGGCACAGAGAATTTTAGGTATGGGTGATGTTTTATCTATAATCGAAAAAGCTCAGGAAAATGTTGTACTTGAAGACCAAAAAGCATTACAGAAGAAAATTAAAGATCAATCATTTACATTAGAAGATTTCTTAAGCCAGATGGATCAAGTAAAGACGCTCGGGCCACTTGATGAACTGATCAAAATGATGCCTGGTGCGAACAAAATCAAAGGTTTAGATAAGATGAAGATGAGTGGTAAAGAAATCGACCACGTCCAAGCAATCATCCGTTCCATGACGATGGAAGAGCGTGAGAATCCTGAAAAATTAAATGCCAGTCGCAAGAAAAGAATTGCTGCTGGTAGTGGACGCTCATTACAAGAAATCAATCGACTGTTAAAACAGTTTACTGAAATGAAGAAGATGATGAAGCAGATGACAGGCGGAAAAGGGAAGAAGAAAAATCCATTCGGTGGTATGGGATTACCATTTTAAAAATAATTGAACTTTGTAAAGGTAAAAGACTTTACAGAGTTCTTTTTCTTTGCTATAGTATTAAAAGTGAAAAAGATTAGAGAGGAGTTTTTATAAATGGCAGTTAAAATGAGATTAACACGTATGGGTTCTAAACGTAATCCGTTCTACCGTATCGTAGTTGCTGATTCAAGAAGTCCACGTGATGGTCGTATTATCGAACAAGTGGGTACTTACAATCCTGTTTCTAAGGAAGAAGAGAACGTTAAACTTGATGAAGAAAAGGTATTCGATTGGCTGAAAAAAGGCGCGAAGCCAAGTGATACAGTACGTAACATTCTTAGCAAACGTGGCATTATGGAAAAATACCATAATGACAAATACAGCAAATAGTTATGAAAGAATTATTACAAACAATTCTTGAACCGATGCTGGATTATCCAGATGCGCTTGACATCGACGTTCATGAAACAAAGCATCATACGACGCTTAAAGTAAATGTACATGAAGATGATATGGGACGTGTAATTGGTAAACGTGGTCGTGTAATTAAAGCAGTTCGCACAGTAATGTCGAATGCAAATCTCACGAACATCAAGAAAGTGTTTGTTGAATTAGATTAAGGCATACCGTTTTCGGTGTGTCTTTTTTCGATAGCACAAGGAGTTGAATGCGCATGACAATAGTCATTGGTAAAGTTGTGAATTTCCACGGTGTAAAAGGTGAAGTGAAAATTCATAGCAGCTCAGATTTTATAGAAGATAGACTCGAAGTCGGAAACAAAATCTCGATAGATGAAACAGAATATACGATTAAATCGTATCGTCAGCATAAAGGCATACACTTGGTAACATTTGATGGTGTTTCAAACTTAAATCAGGTGGAGCATTTAAAAGGTCATGATGTGTATCAAGAAGGCGATGCGATTGAAATGGCACTTGAAGAAGGTGAATATCATTTCAAAGATATCATCGGACTGCGTGTATTTACGATGGATGATCGAGAAATCGGTATGATAAGTGATATATTACAAACCGGTGCAAAAGATGTTTGGGTCATCACTGGAGATAAGGAATATATGATTCCGTACGTCGATGAATTTGTGAAAGATATTGATTTAGAAGCTGGAACAGTTCGCATATCACCAATCGAAGGGATGATCGAATGAACATCCACTTCTTAACGCTGTTTCCAGAGATGTACACAGGTGTACTGGGCAGTTCAATCTTGGCTAGAGCGAAAGAAAAAGAAATTGTGGACTACAACCTAATTAATTTTAGAGATTACTCAGGCAACAAACACAATAAGGTGGATGATTACCCTTATGGTGGTGGTGCAGGTATGGTATTAAAACCAGAGCCAATCTTTAATGCGATGGATGCACTAGAATTAAGTGACGATGCACGCGTTATATTGCTCTGTCCACAAGGTGCCCCTTTCAATCAGAAGAAGGCAGAAGAACTGAGTAAAGAACAAGAAATTGTCTTTATCTGTGGTCATTATGAAGGTTATGATGAGCGCATTAGAACACTTGTGACCGATGAAATTTCTATTGGGGATTACGTTCTAACAGGTGGAGAAGTCGCGAGCATGGCAATGACTGACGCAATTGTCCGTTTAATTCCTGGTGTTTTGAGCCGTGAAGAAAGTCATATCGAGGATTCATTTTCAACAGGTATGCTCGAGCATCCACATTATACACGCCCGAGAGAATTCCGTGGAATGAAAGTGCCAGAAGTGTTGTTAAATGGTAATCATAAAGACATCGACGCATGGCGTTTAGAGGAGTCACTTAAGCGCACGAAAGAACGTCGTCCAGATTTATTAGAATAAAGTAAAATAATCGTTATAGACTGGTTGTTTTATGCGTGGTATTATGCTATTATATTTAAATGTGTGAATACACAAATCACAATCATCCGCTGCTGTAAAAATGTTTGGCAAGAAGATTGAATGGGAGAAGATTATATGTCACAAGAACTATTAAGAAACTTAACGAAAGATCAGTTAAAAACTGATTTACCAGATTTCAAACCTGGTGACACTGTACGTGTTCACGTAAGAATCAACGAGGGTACGCGTGAGCGTATTCAGGTGTTCGAAGGTGTTGTAATCAAACGTCGTGGTGGCGGGATTTCAGAAACATTTACAGTTCGTAAGATCTCTTACGGTGTAGGTGTTGAACGTACATTCCCTGTACACTCACCGAAGCTAGAAAAAATCGATGTAACACGTCGTGGACGCGTACGTCGTGCGAAACTTTACTACTTACGTAACCTACGTGGTAAAGCTGCGCGTATTAGAGAAATTCGCTAATTTAGCAATTACTCAACAGAAAGGCCGAAGAATCAGAAGATTCTTTGGCCTTTTTTATTTTGAATAAAATTGTGACGTAATGTCATCGAGTAGCTTTGTTGTCGTTTCAAATGCATGTTTCTTGTGAAGACGTTCCGTGTACTTATGCGGATCTTTTCCAAATGGACCGATATTAATAAATGGTGTATTCAATTTCTTCATATCTTCATACGGAATATGATACGTTTTATCATAAACGGGTGTATTTTTCTTATAATCTGTAAATGATGCATCATCATCCTTATAATCCACATAACTTAAATCAGAAATTCCATTGAAATAGTGCATCACTTTAACATCATCAACATGTGTTTTTGTTAATTTAATCAACTGTTCTATCAATGGATGATCTGTGTTATTCACGGCAGGATAGTACGGTGGTGCAAACATTGTTACGACTGCTGGAGTTAGTTCTTTCATACGTTGTAACAGATTAGTGACGATATCAAATGACTGCTGACGCATATCTTTTAATTGTATTGATTCATGAAGAATCTCTTCTACAGTTGTTCTGCCTAGTTTTTCATATGCATGATTTAACAATGCTTCGTACGTCAGTTTTTGGATATTTAACGAAGGATCTACACTAGATGCACGACAAGCCGCATTGTATTTCTCCATCATATCTTTTATTGCATCATCTACAACTTGATTAAAAAGCGAAAATACTTCATTTGCTGAGCGTTTCATCGTGAATACATTGTAAACGGATGCAACGTGATGTGTCACTTGTGTATTGTAATCCAGCTTTAAATCATCTGATCGTAACGTAATTGGCAGTGGCGTTTGTTCACCAAATACCTCTTCATTAAAGTCTGTTTGATACTCCATATGTGCATTTAGTGTACTTGCCATAAACAATGCATTGAGACCTTTTAGTGGCTCACCAACGTGTGTTTCAACACCGTAACTTAATGCGGCTGGCATAATCTTTCCGATGGAACCTGTATAAATGTAATAGTTAGGATCATTTGGTGTTTGCATAAAGCTCGGTTCACTATTTAAGATTAACGCATAGTTTAAATTTCTCTCTTTGCGAATTTTATTCAACACTGTAGTTGCTACTCGCATGCCTTTAGAATCAACTTCTTCATCTGGTACTGTTAGAAGTAAAATGTTAACTGGTAATTGTTCAACCGATGCCTTTTCAATCATGCGAATGTGCTGCCCTAATCCCATCTTCATATCCATCACACCACGACCAAACATATATTCATCTGAGTCGATGTCTTGCTGAACTTCTTCTGGGAAATCATTAAGAGTTTTATAAGTTTCAGTCAACGCATCAACGTCACGTGCGATGTGTTCATAAATGCCGAAGTCATTCGTATGTACCGTATCGTAGTGGGACATGATGACAAGTGTTTGTGCATTAGGGATGTCTGAATCATACAGCGCAGTTAAAACGCTTAAATCATCTCCGGCATCATGTAATTCTATATTTTTATCGTTTTCTTTAAAGTATTTCATTTGTAATAGTAAGTCTTTGATCTTGTGTGGAAACTGAATTTCTCCTTGGGTTCCACTGCGTGAATCAAGCGAGACAATGTACTTAATGAGCTGTTCTAATCCTTCAGGTGTTTGATATTTCATTACGACCTCCAAATTGTATGTTTGTTAGAGCATTCGTTATCATTATATATAAAATAACTGTATAATCATAAGTCTGAGAAAGCTAAAATGCTATAATTTATACATTAAGTAATTAAGGAGGAACTCTAATGAGTATCAATTGGTTCCCAGGACATATGGCGAAAGCACGTCGCCAAATTGAAGAAATTTTAAAGAAAATAGATGTGGTGCTCGAAATTTTAGATGCACGTATTCCAGCATCCAGTCATAATCCAATGCTCGATGAGGTTGTTAAAAATAAGCCGCGTATTATTTTACTCAACAAGAAGGATCTCGCTGACCCGGATGAGACAAACAAGTGGATTTCTTATTTTAAAAATGAAGGTCACCAAGTGTTGGCGCTAAACGGACGTGAGAGTAATCTGATTAAAAAAATCGAACCGCTTGCTGAAATTGCAACTCAAGAATATTTTGATAAGCAGGCGGCAAAAGGTATTAATAAACGTGCCATTCGCGCAATGATTTTAGGTATTCCTAATGTCGGAAAATCAACGATTATCAATAACATCGCAGGTAAGAAACAGGCGATCACAGGTAACACGCCAGGCGTGACAAAAAAGCAGCAGTGGATCAAGGCTGGTCGTGATATGGAATTGTTAGATACGCCGGGTATACTTTGGCCAAAGTTTGAAGATGAAGAAACGGGTCAGAAATTGAGCTTGACGGGTGCGATTAAAGATGCGGTTGTACCGCTTGATGAAGTTGCTATTTATACGCTTAAGTTTTTACAAGCAAATGATCTTGAACGATTGAATAAGTTCTATAATATCGATGTCGATAAAGAGAGTGATCCGATTGAAATTTTCGATGCAATTGGTGCATCTCGAGGGCTGAAAATGCGTGGTAATTTAATCGATTATGAACAGGTGACGAACCGAGTCATCTATGATGTTAGAAATGGTAAAGTCGGCACGTATACGTTTGATCAGGTGAAGTTTCATGCGAACGATTAAAGCGATTGAACAGGATATTATACTCTGTGAAACTGTTGAAGATATAGAGGCGTTGAATCTTGATCAAGATACGCGTAAAGGTGTCTTGAAACTTGTTGATAGACAGCATAAGGTCATTGTTAAGAAGGCATTGCTAAGAGAAAAATTTGAAGCGATGCAAAGCTATGAGAGACAAACCGGCGTTTTGCAAGTGGCCGGTATTGATGAAGCTGGTCGCGGACCTATTGCGGGTGATGTGGTGGCTGCTGCGGTCATATTGAATCCTGGATTTGAATTACTTGGGCTCAATGACTCCAAACAGTTATCTGAAGTAAAGCGTTTTGAGTATCGTGAATACATCATGGAGAATTCCGTCTATGGTATCGGCAAATGTAGTGCAGCGGAAATTGATTCGTTCAATATATACGAAGCGACGAAGATTGCGATGCAGCGAGCGGTATTTGCACTTTCTGTTACACCTGAACATCTGTTGATCGATGCCATGGAAATAGAGAGTGATGTACGTCAAACGAAAATTATAAAAGGGGATGCGAATTCTATATCTATTGCAGCAGCGTCAGTTTTAGCTAAAACTGAACGTGATTTGGATATGTTGAAGATGCATGAATTATATCCTATGTATGGATTTGATCAGCATAAAGGCTATGGTACAAAGGATCATATTGCAGCCCTGGAGATGTATGGTGCATCGCCAATTCATCGAAAAACGTTTGAACCTGTCGCATCCATTATAAATTAAAACGATTACATGAAATGAACGGTCATAGATTGTTTACAATCAATCCAACCTTACATATAATTGGAATGTAGGATATAAAAATCTAGGAGGATGAACATGAATATCCATGAGTATCAAGGAAAAGAAATTTTTCGCTCAATGGGCGTTGCTGTGCCAAATGGTGGCGTAGCGAGAACACCAGAAGAAGCTGTTGAAGTGGCGAAAGGTTTGGATACAGATGTGTACGTCGTTAAAGCACAGATCCATGCTGGTGGTCGCGGTAAAGCTGGTGGTGTCAAAATCGTTAAAACAATTGATGAGGTAAGAGAGGCAGCCAAAGAATTACTTGGTAAAGTACTTGTTACACATCAGACAGGTCCTGAAGGTAAAGAAGTTCAGCGCTTGTTAGTAGAAGAAGGTAGTGATATTCAATCTGAGTATTACCTAGGTTTCGTTATTGACCGTGCGACGGACAAAGTTGTTTTAATGGGTTCTGAAGAAGGTGGAACTGAAATCGAAGAGGTTGCAGCTTCTAATCCTGAGAAAATTTTCCGTGAAACAGTTGACCCAGTATTAGGGTTAATGCCATACCAAGCACGTCGCTTAGCATTCAACATCAACATTCCGAAAGAATCAGTTGGTAAAGCTGTTAAATTAATGCTTGGTTTATACAACGTGTTTATTGAAAAAGATTGTTCTACAATCGAAATCAACCCACTTGTTTCTACTGGTGACGGTGGAATCATGGCATTAGATGCGAAAATTAACTTCGATTCAAACTCTTTATTTAGACAAAAAGAAGTTGTTGAATTACGTGACTTATCTGAAGAAGATCCAAAAGAAATTGAAGCGTCTAAATATGACTTAGCTTATGTTGCATTAGAAGGTAACATTGGATGTATGGTTAATGGTGCTGGTCTTGCGATGGCAACGATGGACACGATCAACCACTTCGGCGGAAAGCCTGCGAACTTCCTTGACGTAGGGGGCGGAGCGACGGCTGAGAAAGTAACTGAAGCATTCAAAATCATCTTAGGTGATGAAGGTGTTGAAGGTATTTTCGTAAACATTTTCGGTGGTATTATGAAATGTGATGTTATTGCTGAAGGTGTTGTTGAGGCAGTTAAAAACGTTGGCTTAAGAATTCCATTAGTCGTGCGTTTAGAAGGTACAAACGTAGACAAAGGTAAAGAAATCTTAAACAACTCAGAATTCGATATTATTCCTGCAACAACGATGGCAGAAGGTGCACAAAAAATTATTGATGCGGTGAATCAAAAATAAATAATAACGGAGGATGCAACTGTGAGTGTATTTATTGATAAAAATACGAAAGTTTTAGTTCAAGGTATCACTGGTTCTACAGCGTTGTTCCACACGAAACAAATGCTTGAGTACGGTACTCAAATCGTCGCTGGTGTAACACCAGGTAAAGGTGGACAAGAAGTAGAAGGCGTTCCAGTATTTAATACAGTTCAAGAAGCGAAAGAAGCAACAGGTGCAACAGTATCTGTTATATACGTGCCAGCTCCATTTGCAGCAGACGCAATTGTAGAATGTGCGGATGCTGACTTGGATATGGCAATCTGTATCACTGAGCATATCCCAGTATTAGATATGGTTAAAGTTAAGCGTTACTTAGAAGATAAAAAGACACGTCTTGTTGGACCAAACTGTCCAGGTGTTATTACAGCAGATGAGTGTAAAATTGGTATCATGCCAGGTTACATCCACAAAAAAGGTCACGTTGGTGTAGTTAGCCGTTCTGGTACATTAACGTATGAAGCGGTTCACCAATTAACACAAGAAGGTATCGGTCAAACGACTGCTGTTGGTATCGGTGGAGACCCAGTTAACGGGACAAACTTCATTGATGTATTAAAAGCATTCAATGAAGACCCTGAAACTTATGCGGTTGTAATGATCGGTGAAATCGGTGGTACTGCTGAAGAAGAAGCAGCGGCATGGGTGAAAGAAAATATGACGAAACCAGTTGTTGGATTCATCGGTGGTGTGACTGCACCTCCAGGTAAGCGTATGGGTCACGCTGGTGCGATCGTTTCAGGTGGAGAAGGTACTGCAGAATCTAAGATCGAAGCATTAAATGATGCGGGTATCGAAACTGCACCAACACCATCTGAAATTGGTGAAACTTTAATTAAACGTATTAAGCAAGAAGACGGATTATACGAAAAATGCTTAACTGTAAAATAATTGTAATCTAATTCAACAAGTGATAACGAAAAGACAAGAAATCGTGAGATTTCTTGTCTTTTTTTCTGTTTTTATAAGAAATTTTGACATGTATTTTTAATTTTTTACGATTACTTTCTACTATATAATAGACCTATCAAACGATAAAAAGAGGGATCAACATCAACCTGCTCAAGCTATCCTTTTTAAAAATTACTGCGAAAGAATACATCACTTTAAAACATGCGAAAACTTCGAAATCTATTCAGAAAAAACTTCAAACATATGATGCGTTAGATACATCACAGTTAGAATATTTGTTGAGACGTCATGACGTGAAATATATAACAATCAATGACCTGAATTATCCACCGCTGTTAAAAGAAATTTATGATCCCCCTTATATTTTATATTACAGGGGCAACATCGATTTGTTAAAAATCCACGCGCTCAGCATCGTTGGTAGTAGAAATTGTACACAGTACACGCGCGCATCATTATCTTCACTTCTCAGTGAACTGAGTAATGTCGTCATCGTCTCTGGACTCGCTTTTGGTGCGGATGAATATGCACATAAAATTGCCATCGACAATCAGTTGCCAACAATCGGTATCCTCGCTTTTGGTCATTCCATCCATTATCCAAAAACAACACAGCATATGAGAGATGTGTTAGACTGTCATTATTTGACGCTGAGTGAGTATCCACCTGAAACTGGTATAGAGAAATGGCGCTTTGTTGCACGAAACCGAATTATTGCGGGTTTATCTAAAGGGGTGTTGGTGACAGAGGCTGAAGAAAAAAGTGGCAGCTTGGTCACGTTAGAGATGGCGATGGATGAAAATAGGAGTGCGATGTGCTTGCCTGGTAACATGACTTCAAAGTATTCAAAAGGGACAAATTTACGTATACAAGAGGGTGCAAAAATGGTCCTTTCGGCTCAAGATATTTTAGAAGAGTTGTAGTCACTCCAGAATTTAATGATTGACAATGTTTAACCTTTGTATGTATTATTTGGTACTGAATAGAAAGATGAAGGAGGTAAGGCTCGTGGCTAACAATTTAGTGATTGTTGAATCACCTGCAAAAGCAAAGACGATTGAGAAGTATTTAGGTAAGCGATATAAAGTACTTGCATCAAACGGTCACGTTCGTGACTTACCAAGAAGTCAGACGGGAATTGACGTTGAGAACAACTATGAACCGAAGTACATCACGATACGTGGAAAAGGTCCATTATTAAAAGAATTAAAGAAAGAAGCAAAGAAAGCAGATAAAATTTTTCTAGCAAGTGACCCGGACCGTGAGGGTGAAGCAATTGCCTGGCATTTGTCTCACGCGCTTGGAGAAGATAATGATTATTATCGCGTCGTATTTAATGAGATTACGAAAGATGCAGTAAAAGACAGCTTTAAAGCACCAAGTGAGATTAATCAGCAACTCGTCGATGCACAACAAGCACGACGCATATTAGACCGTCTCGTCGGTTACAACATTTCTCCAATATTATGGAAGAAAGTGAAAAAGGGATTGTCTGCAGGTCGCGTTCAATCTGTTGCATTAAAATTGATTATTGATCGCGAAGAAGAAATTAAAAAGTTTAAACCAGAAGAGTATTGGACAATTACCAATACATTTAAAAAAGGTCGTCAATCTTTCACCGGAAAATTCAATTCGGTGAAAGGTAAGAAAGTTGACTTAAAACAAGAATCAGATGTGAAAGAAGTACTTGCTCAAATTAAAGGCGATGACTTTGAAGTTGGTAAAGTTGTTAAACAAGAGAAAAGAAGATTCCCTGCAAATCCATTTACGACTTCATCACTGCAACAAGAAGCCGCACGTAAATTAAACTTCAAAGCACGTAAAACGATGATGATTGCGCAGCAGTTATACGAAGGTATTGCACTAGGACGCAGTGGAACGGTCGGTTTGATCACGTACATGAGAACTGACTCAACGCGGATATCTCCTGTTGCACAAGCTGAAGCAGCAACGTTTATTGAAGGTAAATACGGTAAAGAATATTTGAAAGCTGACAGCAATAAAAAAGCAACAGCAGGTCAAGATGCTCACGAAGCGGTGCGACCGACTTCAAGTGATCGTTCACCTGACAATGTGAAACAATATTTAAGTCGCGATCAATATCGTCTATATAAACTCATTTGGGATCGTTTCATTGCATCTCAAATGGCGCCGGCAGTACTTGATACTGTGCGTGTTGATCTTTGGAACAATGATGTCATGTTCAGAAGTAATGGACAGACGATCAAGTTTAAAGGGTTTATGACGATTTATATTGAAGGTAAAGACGATGAGGAAGAAGAGCTAGAAAACGCGCTGCCTGAATTAAATGAAGGTGAAGTTGTGAAAGCGGAGAAAATTGATCCGAAGCAACACTTCACACAACCGCCACCGCGCTATACAGAAGCACGTCTCGTTAAGACACTTGAAGAGCTTGGTATTGGACGTCCTTCAACTTATGCACCGACACTCGATACGATTCAAAAGCGTAACTACGTGAGAATGGACCAAAAACGATTTATGCCGACAGAACTCGGTGAAGTCGTCAATGATTCTGTGACAGAGTACTTCCCAGATATTATCGACGTTCAGTTCACGAATGAGATGGAACGTTCACTGGATGATATTGCGGACGGAGAAGCTAACTGGGTCAGTGTCATCGATAAGTTTTACAAAGGATTCTCACCGCAAGTTGAGCGTGCGGAAGAAGAGATGGAAAAGATTGAAATCAAAGATGAACCTGCAGGGGAAGACTGTGAGAAATGTGGTTCGCCGATGGTATATAAAATGGGTCGGTACGGTAAATTTATGGCGTGTTCTAATTTCCCAGATTGCCGCAACACGAAAGCCATCGTCAAATCGATTGGTGTGAAGTGCCCGAAGTGTAATGAGGGCGACGTTGTCGAGCGCAAATCAAAACGCAATAGAATTTTCTATGGCTGTGATCGTTTCCCAGAATGTGATTTCGTATCTTGGGATAAGCCAATCGGCAGAGATTGTCCGAAATGTGAAAATTATCTTGTAGAATCGAAAAAAGGTAAAAATGTCACAGTGAAATGTACAGAATGTGATTACAGTGAAAAAGCAAGTTAGTCAATAAATAGAGATTGTAAAGACAAGTGGTAAATTGCTGCTTGTCTTTATCTATGCATAAATAGTTGGAATTGTGGTAAAATTCAGAATTAGGAGGTCGGTTTGATGCATATGGAACAATTTAAAGATCAACTCCTATATCAACGCAATTTATCACAAAATACGGTGAATAGTTATATGAGAGACTTGGAAAGCTTCCAGTCTTTTTTAGAGCGTGAAACTTTAACTTTCGAAACATTTCAATACCGGGATGCACGAAATTTTTTACATACGCTGTACAAAGATGGATTGAAAAAGTCGACGATCGCACGAAAGATCTCGGCGATACGTGCGTTTTACGTCTTTTTAATTCAGCGCGATTATGTGACACATAATCCGTTTGATCATTTGCCATTACCGAAACAAGATAAATATTTACCAACATTTTTTTATGAGAATGAAATCGAACAACTGTTTAGTTCGATTGACCAAAACAGTAAGATGTACACGCGAGATATAGCAATATTAGAATTGTTATATGGGACGGGGATGCGTGCCTCAGAGTTACTTGGTATATCAAAGCGTAGCATTGATTTTACGGGTCAAGTCATTCGCGTACTTGGTAAAGGTAATAAGGAGCGCATCATTCCGTTTAATGATCGTGCGCACTTTGCACTCGAAGAATATTTAGAAACATTTCACAATAAAATACCAAATCAAGGCAGCATTTGGTTAAACTTTAAAGGTGACGTGCTGACTGATCGTGGACTGCGCTATATTTTAAATCAGTTGGTAAAGAAAAGTGCACTTAACTTTCACTTACATCCACACAAATTGAGACATACATTCGCAACACATTTATTAAATAATGGTGCAGATTTAAGGGCTGTGCAGGAACTACTTGGGCACGAATCTTTATCGACGACACAAAAGTATACGCATGTGTCGCGTGAAAATTTAAGGAAAACATATTTGGAGTTTCATCCAGGAAATAAGAGGTGACATGATGGTAATCAAAGGTACAACGATATTTGCGATTCATCATAACGGAGTCGCTGCGATGAGTGGTGACGGACAGATGACGATGGGGAACCAAATCGTAATGAAACATAAAGCAAGAAAGGTAAGGCGTCTGTATCAAGATAAAGTACTCGCAGGATTTGCGGGTTCGGTGGCAGATGCATTTACATTGTTCGAGAAATTCGAGGAAAAGTTGAACACATATAACGGTCAGCTGGACCGTGCAGCAGTCGAATTAGCAAAGGAATGGCGCGGCGATAAGATGCTCCGTCAATTAGAAGCGATGCTCATCGTCATGAACAAGGAGACGTTGCTCGTCGTATCGGGTTCAGGTGAAGTGATTGAGCCAGATGATGGCATGATTGCAATCGGCAGCGGTGGAAGCTATGCACTGAGTGCTGGTCGTGCGATGAAAAAGCACGGTGATAATCTCGATGCGAAAACAATCGCAAAAGATGCATTAGAGATTGCAGCAGACATCTGTGTATTTACGAATGATCAAATTATCGTAGAAACGATCGAATAAGGAGAGTTACAGTATTGAGTATTCAATTAACGCCAAGAGAAATTACAGCTAGTCTTGATGAGAATATCATCGGTCAATCAGAGGCGAAAAAGAAAGTCGCGATTGCAATGCGCAACAGATATCGCCGCATGAGACTGGAGGATGACATCAAAGACGAAGTCATTCCAAAAAATATTTTGATGATTGGGCCGACTGGTGTCGGTAAGACTGAGATTGCACGCCGCATGGCGAAACTAACGGGTGCACCATTTACGAAAGTAGAAGCGACGAAGTTTACCGAGGTCGGTTATGTGGGCCGTGACGTAGAGAGCATGGTTCGTGATCTCGTCGAAGCGAGCATTCGCATTGTCAAGGATGAACAATTTAAACTGGTAGAAGAGGACGCCGTCGCACTGGCGAATGAGCGATTGGTTGGCTTGCTTGCACCGGGTGTGAAACGTCAATCGAATGATCAACAAAATCCATTTCAAATGTTTATGAACATGAATCAAAACGCTGAACCAAGTGAAGAAGTAACAGAAGAAGTAAAGGTGAAGCGTTCGAATTTAAGGGAACGTTTACGCGATGGTTATCTCGAAGATTATGAAGTGAAGATTGAAGTCGAACAAGAGCCTGAGATGCCTGGTGGATTTGGTCCTGGCGTTGATATGTCAGGCATGCAAGACATGTTTAAAAACTTAATGCCAAAGAAAAAACAGAAGCGCACGCTAAAGGTAAAAGATGCGCGTGAAATCTTAAAGCGCGAAGAAGCAGAGAAACTCATGGATATAAGCGAAGTTAATGATGCTGCGATTCGACTTGCTGAGACGATGGGGATAATCTTTATCGATGAGATGGATAAGATCGCGAAAGGCTCAACCAATTCTGGAGATGTCTCACGTGAAGGTGTGCAACGCGATATTTTACCAATTGTTGAAGGCAGTGCTGTCAATACGAAATATGGAACAATTCATACAGACCACATTCTATTCATCGGCGCTGGTGCATTTCACATGGCGAAACCTAGCGATTTAATTCCAGAGTTACAAGGACGTTTCCCAATCCGTGTAGAATTATCAAAGTTGACGGCAGATGATTTTGAGCGCATATTAAAAGAACCTAAAAATTCATTACTTGCACAATATCAAGCACTGCTCGGCACGGAGGATGTGACAATATCATTTACTGACGAGGCGATAAGAAAACTTGCAGAAATCGCATATGAAGTGAATAATGAAACGGATGATATCGGTGCGAGACGCTTGCATACAATATTAGAGACATTGCTTGAAGAGCTGCTCTATGAAGCGAGCAACATGATGGGGGCACACGTGGAGATTACGACACAATATGTCGATTCAAAACTGTCGCACATTAAGTCAGACAAAAATTTAAGTAAATATATTCTATAGGACAAAAGAGGGGAAGCAACTATGTCATTATTAGATAAGACAAGAGAAATCAGCCGCTTGATCCAGTCGCATGACAGTGTGAATGTGGATTATAAGAAGCTTGCAAAAAAACTGGGGGATGTAATATCGAGCAATGTATTCATTCTTTCAGATAAAGGTCGACTCGTCGGCTATAGTTTGAATCAAGATGGTGTCAATGAACGTGTACATGATATGTTAAACGATGAGCAATTCCCAGATGAATATGTAGAGCGCTTATTTGTTGTCACAGAGACAGAATCGAACATTCCGTTTGAGAATGACTTAACTGTATTCCCAAAAGAAGACTCGTTTCAAGATTCAAGCACGTGTATCGTTCCGATTTCGGGCGCTGCACAACGACTTGGTACACTTGTACTCGGTCGTGTAACTGATTCATTTACTGAGCACGATCTCGTGCTTGCAGAATATGCGGCGACGGTTGTTGCGATGGAAATGCTCAGAGAACAACATGATGAGATCGAGCAAAAAGCACGTGATAAGGCGAGCATTACAATGGCGATCAACTCATTATCTTATTCAGAACGTGAAGCAATCACTCATATTTTTGATGAGCTTGACGGACCACAAGGTCTGCTCGTTGCATCGAAAATTGCAGATAGAGTTGGCATCACGCGTTCGGTTATCGTCAATGCGCTAAGAAAGTTAGAAAGTGCGGGTGTAATCGATTCAAGATCACTCGGGATGAAGGGAACATTTATTAAGGTTAAGAAAGAATCATTCCCTGAAGAATTGCGAAATTTAATTTAATCATTATTTTATGGTGACTACGACTTGATGCGTAGTCACTTTTGTGTTAATATGTTTGATGGCGCTAAAAAGTGCTAATACACACAGTTTGTCCGAAGTTTCAGTCGGTGCCGCATGCGGTAGCTGAAATAAGATGAGCTGGAGGTAAAACCAAGGAGGAAATATTTATGTCAGTAATTAGTATGAAACAATTGCTTGAAGCGGGTGTACATTTCGGACACCAAACACGTCGTTGGAACCCTAAGATGAAGCGTTACATTTTCACAGAAAGAAATGGTATCTATATCATTGATTTACAAAAAACTGTGAAGAAAGTAGCAGAAGCTTATGATTTCATCAAGAGTGTTTCTGAAGACGGTGGTAAGGTTTTATTCGTCGGTACGAAAAAACAAGCACAAGATTCAATTAAAGAAGAAGCAGAGCGCGCAGGACAGTTATACGTTAACCAAAGATGGTTAGGTGGGATCTTAACGAACTACCAAACAATCAAAGGTCGTATCAACCGTATTTCAGAAATCGAGCGCATGGAAGCGGACGGTACTTTCGAAGTACTTCCAAAGAAAGAAGTTGTCGAGCTTCGCAAAGAATATGAGCGTCTTGAGAAATTCTTAGGTGGTATTCGTGAGATGAAAGAAATGCCTAAAGCATTATTCATCGTAGATCCACGTAAAGAAAGAAACGCAATTATGGAAGCAAAAAGATTGCGTATTCCTATCGTTGCAATGGTAGATACGAACTGTGACCCAGATGAAATCGACTACGTAATTCCAGCGAATGACGATGCGATTCGTGCCGTTAAATTGATGACATCTAAAATGGCAGATGCGATTTTAGAAGGTCAGCGTGGAATCAGTGACGAAGATGTTGCTGCAGAGCAAAACATTGACATGACTGAAGAAGATTCAGTTGAAGAAACTGAAGAAAACAACACGGTTGAATCTACTGAAGAATAATTATAAAGTAAACATTAGCGGTGATAAGTAGTAATTCTCTTATCACCATTTTTAAAAAATAGGTCCAGGAGGATTATAAACACATGGCAATTTCAGCTAAATTAGTTAAAGAACTTCGCGAAAAAACTGGCGCAGGAATGATGGATTGTAAAAAAGCACTGACAGCGACTGATGGCGACTTAGACAAAGCAATCGACTACTTAAGAGAAAAAGGGATTGCGAGTGCTGCTAAAAAAGCAGATCGTATTGCAGCAGAAGGTGCAGTTCACGTTGCATCTAAAGGAAATACTGGTGTAATCGTTGAAATTAACGCCGAAACAGACTTCGTTGCGCGCAACGAAATGTTCCAAGAATTAGTTTCAAACATTGCAAACCATATTTTAGAAGTGAAGCCTGCAGATTTAGATGAATTAAACAATTCAGAATTGGATGGTAAGCCAGTGTCTGACGTTATGACTGAAGCTGTTTCACGTATTGGTGAAAAGTTAACATTACGTCGCTTTGAGATTGTTGAAAAAACTGATGCAGATGCATTCGGTGAGTACTTACACATGGGTGGACGTATCGGTGTGTTAACTCTAGTTGAAGGTGTTACAGATGTAGAAGTTGCAAAAGACGTGGCAATGCATGCAGCTGCTTTAAATCCTAAATTCGTTTCAAAAGACCAAGTTTCTCAAGAGGAACTTGATCACGAACGTGAAATTTTAAAACAACAAGCATTGAATGAAGGTAAGCCAGCAAACATCGTTGATAAGATGGTTGAAGGTAGAATGAGAAAGTATTTAGAGGAAATTTGTATGGTAGATCAGCCGTTTGTTAAAGATTCAGATCAAACTGTTGGTGCTTATCTTAAATCTAAAGGTGGTACTTTAGCTAACTTCGTACGCTATGAAGTCGGAGAAGGTATCGAAAAAAGAGAAGAAAGCTTTGCTGACGAAGTACTTGGTCAAGTAAAGAAATAATTTAAAGACACTTCGGTGTCTTTTTTTCTAAATTACAGATAAGGGAATGAATAATATGTATGGAACCTCTAAATATAAACGAATCGTATTAAAATTAAGTGGTGAAGCACTTGCCGGTGACGATGGATTTGGTATTAATCCAGTCGTCATCAAAAATCTTGCTGCACAGGTGAAAGAAGCAAAAGAACTGGATGTTGAAATTGCGATTATCGTCGGCGGCGGTAATATCTGGCGTGGTAAAATTGGCAGTGACTTAGGAATGGATCGTGGAACAGCTGATTATATGGGCATGCTTGCAACAGTGATGAACTCGCTTGCATTGCAAGATAGCTTAGAACAAATCGGTTGTGAAACACGCGTGCTGACTTCTATCGAAATGAAAGAAGTTGCAGAACCTTATATTAGACGCCGTGCGATTCGTCACTTAGAAAAAGGTCGTATTGTAATATTTGCAGCAGGAAATGGTACCCCGTACTTCACGACAGATACGACAGCTGCACTGCGTGCAGCAGAGGTTAATGCAGATGTTATTCTCATGGGTAAAAACAATGTCGACGGTGTGTATTCTACAGATCCGAAAACAGATTCATCAGCAGTTAAATTTGATGAATTGACTTACTTGGAAATGATTCAAAAGAATCTTCAAGTGATGGACTCAACTGCATCATCGTTCTGTATGGACAACGATATACCACTTGTGGTATTTTCAATTACAGATGACGGTAATATTAAACGTGCTGTTCTTGGTGAAACAATCGGGACACTCATAAATAAATAATAAGGATGAATGGACATGTCAGACAGTATTATTAAAGATGCAACAAGCAAGATGCAAAAAGCAGTTGATAGCTTAACTCGTGAGCTAGCAAGTATTAGAACTGGTGCAGCGAATGCAAGTTTATTAGATCGAGTAAATGTTGATTATTACGGTGCACCAACGCCGGTTAACCAACTTGCAACTGTCAGTGTACCAGAAGCAAGAATGCTTACTGTGACACCTTACGATAAGAGTTCAGTAGATGATGTATTAAAAGCAATCCAACAAGCAGACCTCGGCGTGAATCCTACGAGTGATGGTACAATGATTCGTATTACAGTGCCTCAATTAACTGAAGAGCGCAGAAAAGAGTTTACGAAAGATGCGCGTAAAATTGGAGAGACTGCAAAAGTATCCGTTAGAAATGTAAGACGTGATGCAAATGATGATTTGAAAAAGTTACAAAAAAATGGAGAAATTTCTGAAGATGAGTTGAGAGGTTATAGTGATGACGTACAATCTTTAACAGATAAATTCATTAAAGAGATTGATACACTTTGTGACAAAAAAGAACAGGATATTATGTCAGTTTAAACTTTACCAGGTAGTATTTCTCTACCTGGTCTTTTTGTGTCATAATGTATGAAGTATGTTAAAATAAATGAATTAAAATTATACCTTAACTTGGATTAGTTTATAGGGGGCAAGTCATTTGGTTACAGATAATGATGAAGAAAAAAAGCCGTTGCCAGCACACATTGGTATTATTATGGACGGCAATGGCAGATATGCTAAACAGCGAAATTTACCCCGGATCAAGGGACACAGTGAAGGTATGGAAAACGTAAAACGCATCACGACATTTTGTTCGAATATAGGTATTAAGTATTTAACACTATATGCTTTTTCTACAGAAAACTGGACACGCCCAAGAAGTGAAGTCAACTTTCTCATGCGTTTACCAATAGATTTTTTAAGTCATTTCCTACCAGAGCTCATTCGAGAAAATGTACGGGTAAAAACGATAGGTGATGTTCAAGCATTACCTAAAAATACACAGCGGGCAGTAAACGAAGCGATTGATTCAACACAACAAAATACGGGGCTCACTTTAATCTTTGCCTTAAACTATGGTGGAAGAGATGAAGTCGTCCAAGCAATTAAAGACATTTATCAGGATATGAATGATAACAAGGTAGGCATAGAAGATATTGATACGCATTTAATCGATGGATATTTGATGACACGCGAGTATCCAGACCCGGATATGATTATCAGAACGAGCGGTGAGTATCGCTTGAGTAATTTTTTACTTTGGCAATCATCCTATAGTGAATTGTTTTTCACAGATACATTGTGGCCAGACTTTACGGCAGAGGAATTATCACAGATGATCGACGACTATAGAAAGCGTGAACGCCGTTTTGGGGGCTTGAAAAAAGGGGGGTAATTCTTTGTTCGTACGTACAATTTCAGCAATTGTATTTCTGATTCTTTTTATACCTATCGTTATTTACGGAGAATTACCTGTCCTTATTTTGGTTGGCTTTCTGGCGGCGGTTTGTTTATATGAAATCTTAAAGATGAACCGAATACATATATTTTCGATTCCTGGTATTATTTCGTTGATTGCTTTAGCGATTATTGTTCTGCCGAATAAGTACTTATTCGTTGTGAAAGACTTTCAGTTTGAGGCAATCGTCGTACTCGCAATACTCGCACTATCATTTACTGTACTGAGTAAAAATAGATTTACATTTGTAGATATGGGCTTCTGTGTGATCAGTGTCTTATATATCGGTTTTGGATTTATGTACTTTTATGAAATACGTGAAACAGGACTTGAATACATTGCATTTGCACTTCTCATTGTATGGGGGACAGATACCGGTGCTTATTTATTTGGCCGCTTGCTCGGTCGTCATAAATTATGGCCGCAGATTTCACCAAATAAAACGATAGAAGGTGCACTTGGTGGTATCATTACTGCCGTTGCAGTCGGTATAATATTTTTTGGAGCAGGTTGGATTGTCCATTTAGAATTATGGTTGCTCTTACTATATGCAATTATTTTAAGCATTTTTGGACAACTCGGTGATCTCGTTGAGTCTGCATTGAAACGGCACTTTGATGTTAAAGACTCTGGTTCGCTGATGCCAGGACACGGTGGGCTGCTTGATCGTTTTGATAGTTTGATCTTTGTTTTACCCATCATGAGTATTCTTCCATTTTTATTATAGGTGGTTTTTAAGTGAAAAAAATATCAATTATCGGTGTAACAGGATCAATCGGATTACAGACGATTGACGTTGTCGAAAAAAATAAATCACAATTTAAAGTCATCTCGATTGCTGCAGGTGAAAACGTCGATGTATTGCGTGGGATTTTATCGCGTATTGATGTGCACCGAGTTTGTATGAAAGATGAAACGCATATTGCGACATTAAAACTTGAGTATCCAAAAATTGAATTTTCATATGGTATGAATGGTTTGCTTGAGATTGCACACGACGAATCAGACATGTTAGTTACAGCGATATTAGGAAGTATTGGCATACGTCCAACGGTAGCTGCAATCAAACAGAAAAAAGAGATCGCACTTGCGAATAAAGAAACGCTCGTTGCAGCGGGTGCAATCGTTATGGATGCGGCAAAAGAAGCAGGTGTTCAAATTTTGCCCGTAGACTCTGAGCACTCCGCTATTTTTCAGTGCTTAAAAGGTGAAGATAAAAAAGCAATCAAACGCTTGATGATTACTGCAAGCGGTGGTTCATTTAGAGATTTAGAACGTCATGAGTTAGACAAAGTAACGCTGAAAGATGCGCTTAATCATCCGAACTGGTCGATGGGTAAGAAAATCACAATCGATTCAGCGACGATGTTAAATAAGGGACTCGAGGTCATAGAAGCAAAGTGGCTGTTTGATTTAGAAGTGGATCAAATTTCTACGATTCTTCATCATGAAAGCATCGTGCATTCAATGGTCGAATTTGTTGATAATAGTATCATTGCTCAACTGGGAAACTCAGATATGCGTCACCCAATCCAATTTGCACTCACTTATCCAGATCGCCTGCCGATGGATAATCCATTAGACTGGACTCAACTCACCCAGCTGAATTTTAAAGAAATGGATTTAAATAGATTTAAAATGTTGCAGTATGCATACGATGCAATTAAAATCGGAGGTACGATGCCTGCGGTTCTCAATGCAGCAAACGAACTTGCAGTCAATGAATTTTTACAAGAAAAGATTTCATTTTTAGAGATAGAACAGATTGTAGAAAATGCGATGAATCACCATCAAGTCATACAAAATCCTGACATTGATACGATCTTGCATGTGGATGAAGTTTATAAGAATAATAGATTTTAATGAGGTGGAAGTAACATGCTGTTAGGATTTTTAGCCTTTTTAGCGGTCTTTGGACTGCTCGTAACCGTACATGAACTTGGTCACTTAATATTTGCCAAACGCGCGGGCATCATGTGTCCTGAATTTGCAATTGGTATGGGTCCAAAAATATTTTCTTTCAAACATAACGATACGCTCTATACGATACGTCTTCTGCCTGTCGGTGGTTACGTCAGAATGGCAAGTCAAGATATGGAAATCAATCCATTGAATGCAGGCATGCGTATACAAGTAAAATTGAATGAGAACGAAGAGATTACACACGTATTGCTTGACGATAAACACAATTTTACACAAGTTGAAGAAGTCGAAATCGATAGTTCAGACATTCAACGTGAGATGTATATTACTGCCCATCGATTACATGATAACAGCTTCGTAAAATATCATATCGCCGAAGAAGCATATTTTGTAGAAAATGCGAATTTAGAACGTATTGCGCCCGCAGATATGCGTTTTGAAGGTAAATCGCCATGGCAAAAATTCCAGGCACTTTTTGCTGGACCGCTGTTTAATTTCCTACTTGCATTCGTCTTGTTCACGATTGTATTTTTCTTAACAGGTAAAAATGTCGATGAACCGGTCGTTGGATCTCTGTCTGAAGGACTGCCTGCTGAAGAGTCTGGATTAATTGTTGATGACCGAATCAATTCAATCAATGGTCGTTCGATTGAGACATGGACGGATATGACCGAAGTCATACAAGATGAAGGTGCAGTGCCACTAGAACTAGAAGTAGAACGTGCACATAGCGGTGAGGTTGAAACGTTAACGATGACACCGGAACTGATTACCGAAGAGCTCGCTGGTGAACAAGTCGATCGACTCGTCATTGGTATCGGTGCGAAATTTGAACGCGGTGTGTTTGAACCAATACTTTGGGGTGCCCAAGAAACCGTAGAAATGTCGACGCTCATTTTCACATTAGTGGTTGAACTATTTATCAGTATTTTTGAAGGTGAATTTAGTTTTGATATGTTAAATGGTCCGGTTGGTATTGCTGTAGTTACAAATGAAATGGCACAGCAAGGTTTTATCGTGTTGATGCGATTTACTGCAATGTTGAGTGTGAACTTAGGTATAATGAACTTATTGCCGATACCGGCACTTGATGGTGGGCGCATACTGTTTGTGCTTTATGAAGCTATATTTAGAAGGCCTGTAAACCGTCGTGTTGAAATTAACATTCAAGTATTCGGTGTGTTGTTTGTGCTGATGATTATGATTTTAGTGACATGGAACGATATTCAAAACTTTTTCTTTAGCTAGAGATATGGAGGAGACAAATCATGAGACAGACCAATTTATTTATTCCAACGCGTCGAGAAACACCAAGTGATGCTGTAAGTATTAGCCATCAGATCATGTTAAGGGCCGGCTTGATTTCTCAAGTTGCTGCGGGTATTTATAACTACTTACCGTTAGCACGTCGTTCATTATTAAAAATAGAAAACATCGTTAGAACTGAAATGAACAACATCGGTTCAGCAGAAGTCATGATGCCGGTTCTTTCTCCGAAAGAATTATGGGAGCAAAGTGGCAGGTGGCAGGCATACGGTGATGAGCTGATGCGTTTTACCGATCGTCACGACAACGGGTTTGCACTCGGACCAACGCATGAAGAAGTTGTCGTAGATATGTTGAAGGGTGAACTTAAAAGTTATAAGAAACTTCCGCTGACGATTTACCAAATTCAAACGAAGTTTAGAGATGAACGTCGACCACGCTTCGGATTGCTAAGAGGTCGAGAATTCATTATGAAAGATGCGTATTCATTTCATATTGATGATGCATCTTTAGATAAAACATATAACGATATGAAATCTGCATACATGAAAATTTTAGATGGCCTTAATTTAGATTACCGTGCGGTTGAAGCAGATTCTGGTTCGATCGGTGGGAAAGACAGTGAAGAATTTATGGTCCTATCAGATATCGGTGAAGACATCGTCGTTTACACAGAAGAGAGTGACTACTCTGCGAACATCGAAAAAGCAGCTTGTTTACCTGTTGATCAAGATCGTGCAGCACACAAGCCACTCGAAAAGGTAGAGACACCAAACGTTGCATCTTGTGAATCACTTGCAGAATTTTTAAGTATCGATCTTAAACAGACGACGAAGACGATGATTGCGGATGTCGATGGTGAATTTAAAATGTTCATTATTCGTGGTGATCAGGAACTAAACGATACAAAAATAAAATCATACTTTGATGCAAGCATCGTTGAACTTGCTGAGAAAGAAAGCGTTGCTGAGTTGATGGGAGCTAAACCGGGTTCACTTGGTCCGGTCGATACGAAACTTGAAGTGTATGTTGACTATCAGGTGGCTGGTATGTCGAACTATCCTGTCGGTGCCAACATCGATGATTATCATTTTCTCAATGTCAATGAAGGTCGTGATTTTACTGCAGCAGGTATCGGCGACTTTAGATTCATCAATGAAGGTGAAATGGTTGAAGATGGCAGTGGTAAAGCGAAGTTCATGAAAGGGATTGAACTCGGACATATTTTCAAGCTTGGTACATTGTACTCAGAGTCTATGGACTTTACAGTACTTGATGAAAACGGGCGCAGTCAGTTTGTGAAGATGGGTTGTTATGGCTTCGGTGTATCTCGTGCACTTAGTGCGGTTATTGAAGCACATCATGATGACGATGGCATCATCTGGCCGAAATCCGTTGCACCATTCGATATACATTTAGTCACAGCGAGCATGAAAGACGAAGGAATGGTCGATGCCTCTGAATCACTTTACGAGACACTCAGTAAATCATATGAAGTGTTGTATGACGATCGAGATGAGCGGGCAGGTGTTAAATTTAAAGATTCAGATTTAATCGGTATGCCAGTTCGTGTAGTCGTTGGTCGTGGTATTGCTGATGGAAATGTCGAAGTGAAATTTAGAAATCAAACAGACAAGGTTGAAGTACCTTTAACAGAATTAACGCAATATTTAGCTGAGAATTTATAATGACACGAGCGCACCTCGTGTCTTTTTAGTAAGGTGGGTATATCAATGGATAAGGAACAATCATATGAAACGTTATTAAAACAAATTGATTTACTAGATGACAATGAGTTATCGAATGGTCAATTTGAAAAGGTCGTCGTAAACGATAAAAAGCGTGTGTGGCATTTTTATCTGAAGTTTCCTGGCCTGTTAAACGTCAATACATATGAACGATTATATAGTCATCTTTCTCGAGGGTTTGAAAACATTGCACAAGTTGAACTCGTTATCTATGTGGAAACGTTAGAGCAGGAGAAAGTACTTGAATATGTTGCGCACTGCATAGAGCAAACATCGATCACTGTTCATTTGAAAGAACAGATGTTGCAAGCATTCAAAGAAGTTCAACATAACACACTTGTCATACATGTGTCAGATGAAATTCAAGGGAATTATTTTAGAAAATCGTTAAATGGTGAATTGATTCGTGCGTTAGGCAAATACGGTGTGCATTTAGATACCGTCGATTATGTTGTGGACACGAATAAATCCATTGCACAAGATGACGAAGTGAAACAAAACATATTGGCAGAAGCTGAACAAATTCGCGTTGCTCATTTAGAACAGCTTGAGAAAGCAAGCAAGGAACCAAAAGCTGAAGTTGTAGAAAAGCAACTTGGTAAATTTATTGATTTTGATGGCGTGCGACCTCTCAACAACGTTGTTGATGAAGAGTACAACGTTAAAATTGAAGGTTTGATTTTTAGCAAGAAAGTTATTGTCACGAAAACGAAAAAACATATTTTAAATATAAACATTACAGATTATACAGATTCCATTACATGTAAAGCATTTTCAAGAAATGGTAAGAATGATGAGGCAGTCTTTGAAAGTTTGTCTGAAGGAGACTGGGCTATTGTTGAAGGAAATGTTGAGTATGACACGTTCAGTAATGAGATAGTGTTAAACATTCGTAATCTGCGTGTTGTGAACCGTCAGAAAAAGACGGATAAGAGTGAAGTGAAACGTGTTGAGCTACATGCGCACACACAGATGAGCGCGATGGATGCAATTCCGAGTGCTGAAGAGTTAATCAATCGTGCCCGAGATTTTGGTCATACGGCCGTTGCAATCACCGACCACAACAATCTTCAGTCATTTCCTCAAGCATTTAATGCGCTGGACCGGGATAAGGTGAAGGACGGCACTGAAATTAAAGTGTTATATGGCATGGAAGGGTTACTTGTTAACGATGGTGCATCGATCACATATAATCCGAAAGATAAACCACTCGCTGATGAGACGTTTGTTGTATTTGACGTGGAGACGACAGGACTTTCATCTAAATATGACAAGATTATTGAATTGGCAGCGACAAAAGTCGTTAATGGAGAAATTATCGATGAATTCAGTACGTTCGTTAATCCACATCAAAAGTTATCACAAACAATTATTGATTTAACGAAAATTGAGGATAAGGATTTAGTCGATGCTGAGGATATCGACCCAGTAATCCGTCGGTTTAAAGATTGGGTTGGTGATGCGACATTCGTCGCGCATAATGCCAGCTTTGACATGGGGTTTATTCAGGCGGCATATCGTGGGTCGGATTTAGGTGAGTATAAAAATAGCGTCATCGATACGTTAGAGTTATCTCGAACTATCAATACGGATAGTAAAAAACATGGCTTAAACAACTTGGCTAAAAAGTATAATGTAGAACTCGAGCAGCATCATAGAGCAATCTATGATACGCGTGCAACATCATATATATTCATCAAGATGTTAAGACAGTTAAAAGAGCTCGGTATAGAAAACATTGCTGATATCGATGGTGATTTGTCGAATGACGATGCATATAAACGCGCGATGCCTACACATGTAAACCTGCTTGTGAAAAATCAGACGGGCCTAAAGAATTTATTCAAACTCGTGTCGTTATCATTGACGGATCATTTTTATCGTTCGCCACGTATTCGCAAAAAGATGCTGACGAAGTATAGGGAAGGGCTGCTCATTGGATCGTCATGTGACAATGGTGAACTCTTTACTGCTGCGATGCAAGGCACATACAGTGAGGCAAAAGAGATTGCTAAATTTTATGATTATATCGAAGTGTTCCCTAAAGATTTGTACATGAGATTGTTAGACCGTGAAATCATCCACGATGAATCGATGCTTGAAGATATAATTAATAACTTGATTAAAATTGGTGATGAATTAAATATTCCTGTCGTTGCGACCGGTAACGTCCACTACTTAGATAAGTGGGATAAAACGAGTCGTGAAATTTTAGTGAAGAGTAACCCAGGTAATCCACTCAGTCGCGGACGTTTACCGGATGCACACTTCCGCACGACAGATGAAATGCTAGAGAGTTTCGCATTTCTCGGTAAAGAACGTGCATATGAGATCGTTGTGGAAAACACAAATAAGATTGCGGATTCCATAGACTATATCGAAGTGATTAAAAACGGGTTATATCCACCGAAAATGGATGGTGCAGACGAGGAAGTTCGAGAACTTTGCTATATGAACGCCCACAAGCTATATGGACCGAATTTACCAGAGGAAGTCGTCGAGCGATTAGAGTTTGAGTTAAATAACATCATCTCAAACAACTTTTCAGTCATTTACTTAATCTCACAGAAACTTGTTCAAAAATCACTCGATGATGGTTATTTAGTTGGTTCACGTGGATCTGTCGGATCCAGTTTCGTTGCGACGATGTTGAATATTACAGAAGTGAATCCATTGCCGCCACATTACATCTGCTCAGAATGTCATCATGTAGAATTCTTTACTGATGGCTCTGTGTCTTCTGGATATGATTTAAAAGATTCGACGTGTGAGTCGTGTGGCATCGCATTGATTAAAGAAGGACAAGATATTCCATTTGAAACATTCCTTGGATTTAAAGGAGATAAAGTACCGGATATCGACTTGAACTTCAGTGGAGATTATCAAGCACTCGCACACCATTATACGAAAGAGTTATTCGGTGAAGAAAAAGTATATCGTGCGGGTACAATCGGTACGATTGCTGAAAAGACTGCGTTTGGTTATGTCAAAGGCTATATGAATGATCATGGATTACAAAAGCGCAATGCTGAAGTCGAGCGACTCGTGCTTGGTTGTTCTGGCGTGAAGCGAACGACTGGGCAGCACCCAGGTGGAATTATCGTCGTTCCTGAAGATTATGATATATATGATTTCACACCGGTCCAGTATCCTGCAGATGACATTGAAGCAGAGTGGAAGACGACGCATTTTGATTTCCATTCGATTGATGAGAACTTATTAAAACTCGATATACTTGGGCATGATGACCCGACGATGATTCGGATGTTACAAGATCTCTCGGGAATTGATCCGAAGACAATTCCTGTAGACGACAAAGATACGATGGCGTTGTTTAGTTCACCGAAAAGTCTCGGCGTCACTGCGGATGACATACTTTGTAAAACAGGAACACTCGGCGTTCCAGAATTTGGGACGAGCTTCGTCAGACAGATGTTAGAAGATACCCGTCCGAGTACATTTAGTGAACTCGTACAGATTTCAGGATTATCTCACGGTACGGATGTATGGTTAAACAACGCACAGGAGCTCGTGCGGAAAGGTATCGTTGAATTAAAAGACGTCATCGGTTGTCGTGACGATATTATGGTGCAGCTAATGTACGATGGGCTCGAACCAATTGAAGCGTTTAAAATTATGGAACGCGTGCGTAAAGGGCGTCAGTTGTTGCCCGAGCAAGAAGTATTGATGCGACAAAATAATGTGCCGGAATGGTACATTGATTCGTGTAATAAAATCAAGTATATGTTCCCGAAAGCACACGCTGCAGCTTATGTATTGATGGCGGTGCGTATCGCATACTTTAAAGTGCATTACCCATTGTTTTATTATGCGAGTTATTTTACGATCAGAGCTTCAGACTTTGATTTGCTGACGATGGTGCGAGACAAAGACGATATAAAAGCAGTCGTGCAAGATATGATTACGCGTGATCGCATGAACGACTTGTCGAAAAAAGAGAAAGATACACTGATTGTTTTAGAACTTGTCAATGAAATGGCACAGCGTGGCTATAAAATCCAGCCTGTGCATTTAGAAAAATCTAAAGCATTTGAATTCGTCATTGAAGATGATTCACTTATCCCACCGTTTATCTCTGTGCCTGGACTTGGTGCTTCGGTCGCCAAACGAATCGTTGAAGCACGCGATGATGAAATGTTTTTATCGAAAGAAGATATGCAAAAACGCGGTGGTGTGTCTCAAAAGATTATCGATTATTTAACGGAACTGAGAACACTCGATGGTCTACCTGATAAAGCACAGCTTTCGTTATTTGATTTATAAACATGAAAATGTGATAGAATCAACGATAAATTGCATAAAATAAGTATTTATGCTATTATATTAATGTTGAATAGCAAATTGTGTAGAGAAGAACGGGGGAATCCCGTTCTTCTCTTAGTTTTAGAGAGGTGATTTTTTGAATCAAATTGAACAAAACATTGCAGACCACGTCAAACCAGAGTTTGAAACGCTTGGTTATCTACTTGTCGATGTTGAATATAAAAAAGAAGGGAAAGATTTCTTTTTAAGACTATTCATTGACAAAAACGGTGGTGTGACAATTGAGGATTGTGTACGCGCAAGCGAAGCGATTAGTGAGAAGCTTGATGAGTGGGATTTAATTTCTGGTGCATATTTCTTAGATGTATCATCTCCTGGTGCTGAGAGACCAATCAAAACTGAAGAAGATTTACAGACAACATTGAACAATGGCATTTATGTCAAAACGTATCAACAAATCGGTAGCGAAAAAGAGTGGACAGGTGTGCTTACTGGCTATGATGAAGATACTGTAACGATTGAATACAAAGATAAAGCACGTAAAAAAACAATAACGATTGATAGAGATAAAATCGCAACTATCAGAAAAGCTGTTTTATTATAACGGAGGAATGGTTAAATTGAATCAAGAACTAATCAATGCGATTGATTTTATTCAGAAAGAAAAGAATATACCCAGAGAAGTACTCATTGAGGCTGTTGAAGCAGCACTCTTAACTGCATACAAAAAAAATTACACACAGCACAAAAATGTAACGGTTGAACTGAACACAGAAACGGGTGGTTACCGCGTTGTTTCACGTAAAGATGTTGTGGAAGAAGTGACGGATACGACGGCAGAAATCGACCTAGAAACGGCGAGAGAATTAAATCCAGCATATGAAGTCGGCGATCCATATGATGAAGATGTGACGCCGAAAGACTTTAACCGTGTTGGTGCTCAAGCTGCCAAACAAGCTGTGATGCAACGGTTAAGAGATGCTGAACGCGGTATTCTCTATGATGAGTTTATCGATAAGGAAGATGAGTTATTGAATGGAGTAGTCGATCGTGTGGATCACCGCTTTGTCTTCGTTCAACTCGGCAAAACAGATGCAGTATTAAGTGAACAAGAACAGATGCCGAATGAAAAATACACACCAGGTGACAAAATTAAAGTCTATGTAAACAAAGTTGAGCAGACAACAAAAGGACCGCAGATCTTTGTATCTCGTACACACCCGAATTTGTTAAAGCGTCTGTTTGAACGTGAAGTGCCTGAAATTTATGATGGTACTGTAGAAATTATGAGTGTTGCTCGCGAAGCAGGAGAACGTTCAAAAATAAGTGTCTACGCGGAAAATCCAGATGTCGACGCTGTCGGCTCATGTGTTGGTGCGCGTGGTGCGCGTGTTGAAGCGATTGTAAATGAACTGTCTGGTGAAAAAATTGATATTGTGCTATGGAATGAAGACCCAGAAATTTTTGTTAAAAATGCACTGAGTCCTTCTCAAGTAGTCAGTGTTGAAGTAGATGAAGAAAACAAATCTACAGTCGTCACTGTACCGAGCCATCAGCTATCGCTTGCAATCGGTAAACGTGGTCAAAATGCTAGATTAGCAGCAAAGCTAACTGGATGGAAAATTGATATTAAAAGTGAAAGTAGCGACTTGACAGAAGAATAGTATTTGGGAGTGATAACATGAAGAAGAAAATCCCGATGAGAAAATGTATATTGACGAATCAAATGTATCCAAAAAAAGATTTGATTCGGATCGTTGTCAATAAAGAGAATGAAGTATTTGCTGATGCAACTGGCAAGGTCAATGGACGTGGCAGTTATGTGGTCAAAAACCTAGATGCTGTTCAAGATGCACGCAATAAAAAGAAACTCGAATCCATGCTCGATTTTAGTACAGAACACCTGGATCCAGTATACGATGAGATCATACGTCTTATATATAGAGAGGATATTCCAAAGCGATGAAAGAAGTCATGTCTCTATTAGGACTTAGTAAGCGTGCTGGGAAACTCGTTCCAGGAGAGGCTCAGGCATTGGAAGCAGTAAGAAATAACAAGGCAAAATTAATCTTTGTTGCGCTTGACGCTGGTGTAAATACGAGCAAGCGCATGCACGATAAAGCAAAATATTATAACGTACCACTTGTCGACATTTTTTCAAAAGATGAGTTGAGTATTGCAACAGGAGATTGCAACCGCATTGTTTGTGCGGTGACAGATAAGGGTTTTAGCAAAAAAATGTTAGAACTTATCGAGAAAGGACAGTGATTCAATGACTAAAATTAGAATCTACGAATATGCAAAAGAAAATGATTTACAAAGTAAACAGGTGATTGATTTTCTAAACGAAATTGGTGTTGAAGCTGGTAGTCATATGAAATCATTAAGTGATGATGAAGTTGAATTACTGGATGCAGAATTTAAATTAGAAACAGATGATGTCGATCAGTATGGCGACGACTACGAAGATGCACCTAAGAAACAAAAATCTAAAAAGAACACACAGAAAAAAGAACGTGCGAAAGCAACCGAACAAAAACCTGTTGAACAGCCGACGACGACTGAAGATGGAGAAAAAATTCTCTATTACACAGCAGATACTACGGTAGGTGAACTTGCTCAAAAATTAGGTGTTGATGCATCTAAAATCATTAAAGATTTATTCATGGTTGGTGTCGTAACAAATATTAACCAAACGCTGGAAGAAGAATCAATTGAACTGATAGCGAGTGAACATGGATTTGTTGCACGTGAAGAGATCATTGTTGATGATATGGACTTAGATTCATTCTTCTTATTTGAAGAGGGAACTTTAACAGAACCAAGACCATCAATCGTAACGATCATGGGACACGTTGACCATGGTAAGACAACGTTGCTCGATTCTATCCGTAATACAAAAGTAACAGTGGGTGAAGCTGGTGGGATTACACAACATATTGGTGCCTATCAAATTGAAAACGATGGTAAGCCGATTACATTTTTAGATACACCAGGACACGCGGCATTTACGACGATGCGTGCACGCGGAGCACTTGTCACAGATATTACAGTACTTGTCGTTGCTGCAGATGATGGTGTCATGCCGCAAACAATTGAAGCGATTAACCATGCAAAAGCAGCAGAAGTTCCAATCATTGTTGCGGTAAACAAGATGGATAAGCCAACAGCGAATCCGGATCGTGTCATGACAGAGCTTGGTGAACATGGTCTTTATCCTGAAGATTGGGGTGGAGATACGATATTTGTTCAACTGTCAGCATTGTCTGGTGACGGGATTGATGATTTACTTGAAATGATCGGGCTTGTCAGTGAGATGGAAGAGTTTAAAACGGACTCTAAGCGTCCCGCAATCGGTACGGTCATTGAGGCTGAACTCGATAAGTCTCGTGGACCTGCAGCATCGCTGATCGTCCAACATGGTACTCTGCGTGTTGGTGATTCAATCGTAGTTGGTAATACGTATGGTAAAGTGCGTGCAATGGTCAATGACCTCGGAGAACGTATTAAAGAGGCACCACCTTCGTTGCCTGTAGAAATTACAGGTCTAAATGATGTACCACTTGCTGGTGACCGATTTGTTGTCTTTACAGACGACAGAAAAGCGCGTTCAATCGGTGAGGCACGCAGTAAAGAACAAGTGTTGAGGGACCGTGAAAAAACGTCTAAAGTAAGTTTAGAAAACTTATTTGATCACTTAAAGGAAGGCGAAACGAAAGACTTAAATGTCATCGTGAAAGGTGATGTTCAAGGTACGGTTGAAGCGCTCAGTGCATCGCTCATGAAGATTGATATCGAAGGTGTAAACGTTCGTATCATCCATACAGGTGTTGGGGCAATTAATGAATCAGATGTTACACTTGCAACAGCATCTTCTGCAATAATTATCGGTTTCAATGTTAGACCAGATGTCAATGCGAAACGTGCAGCGGATCGCGAAGATATCGATATGCGTTTACACAGCGTTATCTATAAAGTGATTGAAGAGATTGAGCAGGCGATGACTGGACTTCTTGATCCAGAGTATGAAGAGCAAGTCATCGGTAACGTAGAAGTACGTCAAACATTCAAAGTATCTAAAGTTGGGACAATCGCTGGTTCATACGTCACAGATGGTAAGATTACGAGAGATTCTGGCGTGCGTGTCATTCGCGATGGTGTTGTCATCTATGAAGGTGAACTCGATCAGTTGAAGCGCTTTAAGGATGATGCAAAAGAAGTCACAGCAGGATATGAATGTGGTATTACAATTAAAAACTTTAATGACGTAAAAGAAGGCGACATCTTCGAACCGTTCATTATGGTTGAGATTGAGAGGTAATATATATGAGTAACAATAGACGAGAAAGAGTTGCAGAAGAAATTAAAAAGATTGTCAGCGAAGCAGTACGTACAGAAATCAATGATCCAAAATTAGGTATGATGACTGTGACTGATGTTGAAATGACACAAGAGCTTGAGGTTGCAACGATTTACTTCACAACATTGAATGAAAACAAAGAAGATGCTGAAGAAGTATTAAATAAAGCGAAAGGTTTAATTCGCAGTGAAGTTGCAAAAGAAATTCGTTTAAGAAAAGCTCCAGAAATTGTTTTTAAACACGATAATTCAATTGAGTATGGCAGTCGCATTGAATCATTACTCAATGAAATTCGTGACAAATAAGCGTACACAACGCATTTTAATAGGCACGGTGTTCAATCAGTCAATTATCAACGACACTGATGCACCGTGCCTCAAATTTTACATAAAGTGGGGACATACAGATGAACGGCGTGCTGCTCATTAATAAGCCTAAAGGTATGACAAGTCATGATGTAATATATAAAGTGAGAAGAAGACTCGGGACAAAACGTGTTGGACATACGGGCACGCTTGATCCAGATGTTACTGGGCTGCTCGTCGTCGTTGTTGGCCAAGCAACAAAGCTCACTGAAATCTTACAACAGCGAGAGAAAGGGTATGAGGCGAGAGTGACATTAGGCGTTTCGACAGAAACAGAAGATGCGAGTGGTACAGTAACAAGCACTTCAACTGTTGACCATGTAACAGTAGAGGCAATTGATCAAGTCGTTCAATCCTTCGATGGTCCATACGAACAAATGGTGCCGCTATATTCATCAGTAAAAGTGAACGGTTGGAAACTCTATGAATATGCACGAAATAATTTGCCAGTTGAACGTCCGATTAAGACAGTTCATATCCATTCGATAGAACGCACATCTAAAGTCGAATTGAATGACGAACAGTTATCATTTAATATAGATGTCAGGTGTTCAAAAGGAACATATATACGAACTTTAGCAGTCGATATCGGTAAAAAACTTGGTGTGGATGCACATCTATCATCACTCGTGCGCACGATGAGTTGTGGTTTTCATATTGATGATGCAGTGACATTAGAAGAGATGAGTGCGGATGACATTATCCCGATTGGAACATTCTTAACGGATGATCCGATTGTAGACCTCGCTGAACATGAAGCGCTGCTTTTTAAAGTCAGGAATGGACAGAAAGTCTCATTGCAAGAAGTTCGAGATTTGGTGCCACATGGTGCATCTCGTGTGTTGTTTAAGAATCAAGGTGTGCCAATTGGTATTTATCAATTACAGGATGAAACATATAGAACGTTTAAAATGTTTAATTTGTAGGAGGAGATTACGTGGAAGTCATTAAATTGCATTACCCCAAAGTTGAATTAAGTCAATCACTCGAACCGTGCGCAGTTGCACTTGGTTTTTTTGATGGACTTCACCTTGGGCATCAAAAGGTCATTCAATCGATGATTGATATTGCAGAGAGACAAGGATTGAAAAAAGGTGTTGTGACATTCGATCCGCACCCGTCTGTCGTGCTGGATCCTACAAGAAAACGAACGTCATATATCACACCGATTGAAGTGAAGTTAAAGATGCTCGAAGAAATGGGCGTAGACTATGCATTCGTCATTCAGTTTTCAAGTGGTTTCCGTTCGATTAGCCCAGAGGATTTTGTCGAAGATTATTTGATCGACATTCAAGTGAAATCAGTGGTCACTGGCTTTGATTTTACATACGGTAAGTACGGTGAAGGCAATGTGGATACTTTGAATGAATATAGTGAATTTGACACGACGGTGATTGAACGCATGGATATCGATGGTGAGAAAATTTCAACGACACAAATTCTACAAGATTTAAAAGAGCGTCGTCTGGATGTGGCAAATGTCGCACTCGGTAGACCATTTGAGCTCGAAGGTCTCGTTGTACAAGGGGAGAAGATGGGGCGTACGATCGGTTTCCCGACAGCTAACATTGAGCTTAAGTATCGCTACCAAACACCTGCGAATGGTGTGTATGTCGTGAAATTAAAATTAAATGCACACGATAAAATTCTAAACGGTGTATGTAATGTCGGGATAAAACCGACGATCGAGCGTGAAAAACATACGAAAACCATCGAAGTGCATTTACTCGATTTTGATAAAGACATATACGGTGAAGAAGTCACAGTGTATTTCTTAGAGTATTTAAGAGACGAACAAAAATTTGATGGTTTAGATGCTTTAAAGGCGAAGATTAATGATGATGTCCTGCGTGCACGAGAATTACTTGAAGATCACTAATATTTACCTTGCATCATAGCTAATAATCTAGTATAATACATCAAGTACCCTTTCTTGACATTTTGAGACTCCGACGAATGTTCAGATTCGGGCGTATATTATTTTAAAGGAGGAAATAACTATGGCTATTTCACAAGAGCGTAAAAATGAAATCATCGCAGAATATCGTATTCACGAAACGGATACGGGATCTCCTGAAGTTCAGATTGCTGTTTTATCTGCAGAGATCAATGCGTTAAACGAACATTTACGTACGCACAAAAAAGACCACCATTCAAGAAGAGGATTATTGAAAATGGTTGGTCGTCGTAAGCACCTTCAAACGTACTTACGTGAAAAAGACATTCAAAGATACCGTGAATTAATCGGTAAGCTTGGATTAAGAAGATAATTATTAGGATGATAAATCGGCACTGTGTTTCTCTTAAAAGACACAGTGCTTTTTTGCGTTCATTGACACATCGCATTCAATATATATTTAGTCATTAAAAAATGATATAATTGCATAGAGTAGATACTAAGGAGAGAATATAATTATGAGTGGTACTTTAAAAAAAGTATTTGAAACGAAATGGGGCAATCACAAGCTGGTTGTCGAGTATGGTGAACTCGCGAAACAAGCGAATGGTGCGGTGTTAATCCGCTATGGCGACACAGTTGTTTTATCGACTGCTACAGCATCCAAAAAACCAAAAGATGTGGACTTTTTCCCATTGATGGTTGCTTATGAAGAAAAATTATATGCTGCTGGTAAAATTCCAGGAGGCTTTAACAAGAGAGAAGGGCGACCTAGCGAAGTTGCAACGTTGACATCACGCTTAATCGACAGACCGATTCGTCCACTATTTCCAGACGGATACCGCCATGACGTACAAGTGATTTCAACTGTACTATCAGTCGATAATGAAGCATCACCAGAGATGGCAGCAATGCTCGGCAGTTCACTTGCTTTAAGTGTAAGTGATATCCCATTCGAAGGACCTATTGCAGGTGTGAATATCGGTCTCACTCATGATGGCGAATTTTTGATCAATCCTTCAGCAGAAGCACTGCAGAATTCTTTACTTGATTTACAAGTTGCCGGAACGAAAGATGCAGTAAACATGGTTGAAGCGGGTGCAAAAGAAGTACCTGAAGACAAAATGCTCGAGGCAATTTTATTTGCGCATGAAAATATTAAAGAGATGGTTCAGTTCCAAGAAGATATTTTAAGTCAAATTGATGTGGTAAAAAATGAATTTGTCCCTGAGGAATCAGACGAATCATTAAACCAACTGATCTCTGAACGCGCGTTACAGTTTGGATTATACGAAGCGATTAAGAATCCAGATAAGTTAGAACGTGAAGCAGCAATCACAGCAGCAAAAGATGAAATTTTAAGTGTTTATGATGCAGATGATGCTGAAGTTGAAGATGAGTTAAAGCGTGCAGATAATATCGTTGACAAGCTAATTAAACAGGAAGTACGTCGTTTAATTACTGAAGAGAAAGTGCGTCCTGACGGCCGTCACCCAAGCGAAATTCGTCCGCTAAACTCACAGGTTGGTATACTACCGCGCACACACGGTTCTGGTTTATTTACACGTGGTCAAACACAAGTGCTATCTGTTGCAACATTGGGTGCACTTGGAGAACATCAAATTATCGATGGCCTTGGTGAAGAAGCAGAGAAACATTACATGCATCACTACAACTTCCCGAATTACTCAGTCGGTGAAACTGGCCCGTTGCGTGGACCTGGACGCCGTGAAATCGGTCATGGTGCACTCGGAGAACGTGCTTTATTCCAAGTGTTACCTGATATTAAAGATTTCCCTTACACAATTCGAGTCGTCAGTGAAGTGTTAGAATCTAACGGATCAAGTTCTCAGGCATCAATCTGTGGTTCAACACTTGCATTAATGGATGCTGGTGTACCAATCAAAAACCCAGTATCAGGTATTGCGATGGGTCTTGTACAACTTGGTGACGACTATACGATTCTTTCAGATATCCAAGGTATGGAAGATGCGCTCGGTGACATGGACTTTAAAGTAGCTGGTACTAAAAATGGTATTACAGCAATTCAAATGGATATTAAAATCGATGGACTTTCTGAAGATATTTTAAAAGAAGCATTGGAACAAGCACGTGTAGGACGTCAAGAGATTTTAGAAAACATGCTTGCGACACTTGAAGCACCAAGAGAAGAATTATCACCATACGCACCTAAAGTTGAAATCATGAACATCGATCCGAATAAGATTCGTGACGTCATTGGACCAGGTGGTAAGAAGATTAATGAAATCATCGATGCAACCGGTGTTAAATTAGACATCGAGCAAGATGGTACGGTCTTCATTGGTTCGAGTGATCAAGCGATGATCAATCAAGCGCGTAAGATGATTGAGGATATCGTACGTGTTGCAGAAGTTGGTGAAGTGTATATGGCAACGGTTAAACGTATCGAAAAATTCGGTGCATTCGTTGAACTCTTCCCAGGTAAAGATGCACTCGTCCACATTTCACAGCTTGCTAAAGAGCGTGTGAACAAAGTTGAAGATGTGGTTAAACTCGATGATCAGATGCTCGTAAAAGTAACGGAAATAGATAGACAAGGACGCGTCAATGCATCGCGCAAAGTGATGTTAGAAGAAAAAGGAGAATAGCAATGATTTTTACCAATGTACAATTAAATGATAAGGATTTTGATGTCGATGGACAATATCGCGTGACAGAGGACAAAGAGATTAAAGTATCGTTCAACTCACTCAGATTCGGGAATGCGCTGAAACAATATCATGAGACGAGAAAAGTTATCGGTGCACTCGTTTTTAAACACGAGGATGAAGAGAAAAACAAGTTTGAACAGTTGATATTGGATAATTTAACGATAGACAATAATGGTTATCGAGCAACATTTATAGAACAGTAGGTGAGTCGAAGTGAAATCAACTCGAAAGAAAGATGTCGATTTAAAAATTATACCGCTTGGCGGTGTAGGAGAAATCGCAAAAAACATGTATGTCATCAGTGTTGATAATGAAATGTTTATCTTTGATGCAGGACTGATGTTCCCCGAAGATGAAATGTTAGGTATAGATGTCGTCATTCCTGACATTACGTATATTAAAGAAAACAAAGATAAGTTAAAAGGAATCTTTTTGTCACATGGTCATGAGGATTCAATCGGCGCACTGCCGTATATCATTCAAGATATAGATGTGCCAATTTATGCGTCACGCTTAACGATTGCTCTCGTTAAAGATCGTTTTAAAGCACGCGGTGTGAACAAAAAAGTGAAGTTCCATACGATTGATAACAAGTCGATGCTTAAGTTTGATCAAGTCAGCATGGAATTCTTTGAAGTAAGCCATAGTATTGCAGATGCTTATGGAGCAGCAATCCACACACCGATGGGAACAGTCATTTACACCGGTGAGTTTAAAGTGGACCAAAGCTTGACTGGTGACTACGGCTACAATATGGCGAAGATGTATGATATCGCTGAAAAAAATGATATTTTAGTATTGATTAGTGATTCGACTGAAGCAGAGAAACGTGGCTATAATACGCCTGAGAATGTTGTTGAAAGTCATCTACTTGATGAGTTTTCAAAAACCAACGGTCGAATTATCGTGTCATGTTATGCATCAAACTTCGTAAGAATTCAGCAAGTGTTAACGAATGCTGCGAAAACGAAACGTAAAGTTTCATTCTTAGGTAAGACGCTTGAGTCGTCATTCAGCGTTGCTCGAAACTTAGGTTATTTTGATATTCCTGAAGGATTGCTCGTACCGAGTCAGTCGATTGGCGACTATCCAAAAAATGAAATCGTCATTATTGCAACGGGTTCTCAAGGTGAACCGATTGAAGCACTTAGTAAAATGAGCCGTGGCAAACATGATGTGACAAACATCATCGAGGGTGACCGTGTATTCGTCTTAACGACAGCATCATCGAATATGGAAGTCATTTTATATTCGACTTTAAACGAGCTTGTTAAAGCGGGTGCATCGATCATGTTACCGAAAGATGGTATGCACGCATCAGGTCATGGCTTAAGTGAAGAATTAAAGATGATTTTAAATATCTTTAAACCAGAATATTTTATTCCAGTACAAGGTGAGTTTAAAATGCAAATTGCGCATGCCAAACTCGCTGCTGAAACTGGCGTACTTCCCGAAAACATTTTCTTACTCGAAAAAGGGGATGTCGTGTCATCCGACAAAGGCATACTTTTATCGAACGATAAAGTAACTGCAGGCAATGTGTTAATCGATGGCAGTGGTGTTGGTGACGTCGGAAACATTGTGTTAAGGGATCGTCGCTTACTCAGTGATAATGGTATATTTATTGCTGTCGTATCGATTGATAAGAAAAACAAAAAAATTGTCGCAGGTCCTGAAATTCAATCACGTGGATTTGTCTACGTAAAAGAAAGCGAAGAATTGTTGAAGGAAGCAGAAGGTCGGATTCTTGAAATCGTAGAGAATCATTTGACGACTGGTAAGCTGGAATGGAACGATTTAAAACAAGAAATCAGAGATGATCTGAATAGATTTTTGTATGACAATACGAAACGAAATCCAATGATTATTCCAATCATTTCGGAAATTTAAATATGAGACTGTGAAAACAGTCTCATTCATCATATTGAGGTGTTTTTTTGTCTAAGAGAAAAAGTGCAACTAAAAAACAACAAGATAATCAAACAATACTCTCTATCATTGCCTTTGTGGTCATTGTTTTAATTATGGTGACCATTTTTCAATTGGGCGCTTTTGGTCAAGTCATCGACGGATTGTTTGCTTATCTTTTTGGTAGTACACGTTATTTAAGCTACTTATTAATCGTTATATTTTTTACTGTGTTAGCTTCTCGTAATAAGTTTGTTGTGTCACAACGCGCTGTTGGGTTTATTTTGTTACAAATCAGTCTAATATTTATTTTTCATTCTATTTTATACGTAACAAATCAAGCAGCCGTTGAGAACTTTTACACGTTTGATGACACAATCAACTATATTCAAACATACGGGATTGGACACTTCTTCGGCGGTGGCATCATCGGTCAATTCCTCTTTGAATTTTCCGCAACGGTTGTGTCGCTACTTGGTACTATTCTTCTCGGACTCATTTTCTTATATTTCAGTATATTGCTTATTTTTAAAGTGAATGTCGGTGAGGCATTGAGAACACATGGTTCATGGGCAATGCATGCTGTGAAGACCGTTTCAGTGTTTATTTGGGATATGTTAACACGTTTGTTTGAGACAGTTAAAGGCTGGATTGATTCTCTGATGGAAAAACGTGCAGAAAGCCAAGAAGAGAAGAAAGTCTCTCAAGATCATATTGTTGAAACTGACGAGAAAGAACCGACTAAAAAAGTAGAGAAACGTAAGCGTAAAAAACGTACATTTAATACAGAGCCTGAAAAAGAGGAACCATCATTTGCTATTCAGACGGGCGTAACAGATGTGCGTGATATTGAAATTGAATCACCACAAGAAGATGATGAAGTTATAGAAGATAGTAAAGATGAACCTATTGACTTTTCAAGCAAAGAAGATTCTACTAAATCTGCTTCTAATAACGTAGCATCTGACGATGTCATTGACGGTGAATCTCAAGATAAGCGGGAAATTGAATATGAATCAGAAGAGATACCAGATATGGTAACAGAAGAAACTGATTCTGAATCTGAAAAATTCGATAAGTTTCCGATGTATTCAGCTGAAGAAATGCGTCAGTTAAAACGCTACAAATTGCCAAGTATTACATTGCTTGAAGATGCTGTTGCGACTGAAAAAGTCAGCAATGATGAAGTGCTTGCTCAAGGTAAACTACTTGAAGAAACATTAGAGAACTTCGGCGTTAATGCGAAGGTGAATAAAATTAGAATCGGTCCTGCAGTGACTCAGTTTGAAATACAGCCGGATATCGGAGTAAAGGTAAGTAAAATTATTAACTTACAAAATGATATCGCTTTGAACTTGGCAGCGAAAGACATTCGTATTGAAGCACCTATTCCAGGTAAATCTGCTGTCGGAATTGAAGTGCCAAATTCTGTGATCAGTATGGTGACCTTGCGAGAAGTGCTGAAGAAACGAACGAGTTCCAACCCGCTTGAAGTAGCACTCGGTAAAGATATTTCCGGAACGCCAATCATGGCGGAACTCAACAAGATGCCACACTTACTTGTTGCGGGTTCAACAGGTAGTGGTAAATCCGTATGTATTAACGGCATTATCATCAGCATATTAATGAATGCTAAACCACACGAAGTGAAATTGATGATGGTCGATCCGAAAATGGTTGAGCTCAATGTTTATAACGGTATTCCGCATTTGCTTGCACCGGTGGTAACGAACCCACAAAAAGCAAGTGACGCATTAAATAAAATTGTATCTGAGATGGAGCGTCGCTATGATTTATTCTCACATACAAACACACGTAATATTGAAGCATATAATCAGTATTTAGAACGTGAGACAGACGGTCATAAAGCGGTTCAAAAACTGCCTTATATCGTAGTCATTATCGATGAGTTAGCCGACCTGATGATGGTCGCTTCTAAAGACGTCGAGGCCTCGATCACACGTATTGCACAGATGGCTCGTGCTGCTGGTATACATTTAATCATCGCAACACAGCGTCCGTCCGTTGACGTAATTACAGGAATCATTAAAGCGAATATACCGTCTCGAATCGCCTTTAGTGTGAGTTCACAAACAGACTCACGTACGATTATCGATGGTCAAGGTGCTGAGAAATTACTCGGCCGTGGTGATATGTTGTTCTTACCGTCCGGTCGAAGCAAACCGATTCGTGTACAAGGCGCATTTTTAAGCGATAATGAAGTGAATGATGTTGTGGAATCAATTACATCACAAATGAAAGCCAACTATGAAAAATCCATTATGAATCAACCGACAGAAACAAAAGAAGTAGAATCTGAGGATGAACTTTATCCGGATGCGAAATGGTTTGTCATAGAAGAACAGCGTGCGAGTGCTTCGTTGTTACAACGTCAATTTAGAATTGGTTACAACCGAGCAGCACGTCTTGTCGATGACTTAGAAGCAAATGGTGTGATCGGACCGAGCAGTGGCAGTAAGCCACGTGCTGTACTCATTCAAGAAAACGATTAAGGGGAAATTAGATGACAGACAAAGATACAAATCATATACCAACACGTGTGATCAGCACTAAAAAGTTTAAGACGGTGATGATCAGCGTGAATTTTAAATCAAAACTGGATGAATCACGTCTGGCTGCACGTAATTTATTATCAAAAATGATGATAAAAAGAACTAAAAATCATCCATCAGAAGTCGCCTTACTTGAATATCTAGCGAAACATTATGGCGCACATCTTTCGAGTTCCACATCAAAGCGAGGGATTGACCACGTCGTTCAAATTCGCATGGAATTTGTTAATGAAAAGTTCGTCTTAGAAGATGTTTCCCTGTTTGATGAAATGGTCGCATTATTAAAAGATATACTGCATTCACCATCATCGTATAATGAAGAGACACAAGGTTATTTTGATCAGGAGTATCGATTATACAAAAATAGACTCACAAGTTTACTCGATAATCGCAATCAGCGTGCATATACTTCACTCGTTAATACGATGTTTAAAGATCATCCGATGCGACTGCCAGCGCACGGATCTCTGGAGTTACTTGAAGACTTAACATTGGATGACGTCAAAGAAGAACATCATCGCATGATGATGGATGATGAAGTATCAATCGTTGTTGTCGGTGATGTTGACGCATCTGTACAGTCTAAGTTCGATGGATTATTCACACGACATGGTGCGGTTTACCTGTCGAATAAGTCATTTACGTTAGAGACGCCCGAAAAGGTGACACACACGACCGACACGATGGATATTGAGCAGTCGAAATTAATACTCGGGTTTACTGTCGCGGCTAAAGATAAAACAGAACGCATAAATCTTAACGCAATGAATCGAATATTAGGTGGCTCCACGAATAGTTACTTATTTACAAATGTTCGTGAACGCATGAGTCTATGCTACCAAATCGGTTCGAACATGGATGCGAAGAATGGATTTATGTACATTTTAGCTGGTGTAGATCATAACAATGTCGATGTTGCAAAAGAAGCAATTTTAAAAGAATTCGAACGCATTAGAAGTGGAGATATTACAGATGAGTATCTCGATGAAATTAAACTGATGATGCGTGTCAATCGTCAAGAAATTGAAGATCGACCAAGAGGATTAATGAGCATTGCATATACTGAGTTGATTACAGGCAAAAAATCGGATTATGAAGCATTGTTAAAACTCGTGACGAAGGAAAACATCGTAGCAGTGGCGAATCGCGTTACACTTGACACAATTCATGTATTGACTGGAGGTGCTGAAGATGCAAATTAAACACTATGAGACTTTGGATGAAACAGTTGTACATCATCAATGCGACAACGGTTTAGAAGTGATTTTCGTATTGAAACCAGGATTCAACAAAAAATTTGTGAGCTATACAACGAAGTACGGATCGCTGGATGATCACTTTATCGTCAATGGGGAAGAAGTGCGTGTGCCAGACGGAATTGCACACTTCCTCGAACATAAGATGTTTGAAAAAGAAGATGGTGACGTCTTCACACAATTTGGCCAAAATGGTGCCAATGCGAATGCATATACATCATATGACCGCACGTCCTACATTTTCAGTACGACGACTGAATTGTATGCCAATTTAAAAACGCTGATGAATATGGTTGAGCAACCATACTTTACTGCTGAAACTGTTGAAAAAGAAGTGGGTATCATCGATGAAGAGTTAAAGATGTATTTAGATGACCCAGACTATCGTTCGTATATGGAGTTACTCAAGTCAATGTATCAAGACTCTCCACTCCGAGTAGATATCGGCGGTACGTCTGAGTCGATTAAACAGATTACACATGAACATTTATACATGTGTCATGAGACGTTTTATCACCCGTCTAATATGGTCATTACAATCGTTGGAGATTTAGATTACGAAGAAGCGATTCAATTTATAGAAGAGCATCAGAATGCACGTGGAATAAATAATAATCATACGATTGAACGCATTGTGCCAACAGAGCAACGACAAATTGTGCGACCATATACTGAGTTACGACTTGATGTCAACACGACGAAAGTGAAAATTGGTTATAAGGGTGAAAGTGACAGTTTATCTCCGCGCGAGCGCATGAAAAAAGATTTAAGTATGTTGCTTGCACTAGATATCGTCTTCGGTGAACAATCAAATTACTTTTATGAATTACAAGATAAAGGACTTGTCGACGACTCGTTCGATTTCGCACATTCGGAAGAAGCTTCATTTTCGTTTACGATGTTTGCCGTTAATACAAATGATGATGAATTATTCGTACAAGCAATCGATGATATTATTACACGTGTAAAAGATACACAGTTCTTTACAGATGAGCAGTTGATGTTGAAAAAGCGTGAAATCATTGGCGATTACTTATCGAGCTTGAATTCACCTGAATATATTTCGAGTCAGTATACGAAGTATTATATTGATGGTATGAACTTATACGAATTACTTGATGTGATCGATGAGATTACTGTTGAAGACTTAGCAACACTGTTCGGTACAATGCTCGACAAACAATATCAATCCGTCAGTGTCGTAAAACCAAATGTCTAACATTCTCATCGTTGGTAGTACCGGTGTCATCGGTAAGGAAATCACCCGTTCACTCAGCGATCATACGTTGTATACTGTATCTAGAAACACGCGACCTGACAGCTTAGAGAATCATTTCTTTTTAGATTTGTCACGTGAGTTAAGTGATGACGAGATTGAAGACTTTGCTGCCAATATCGAATCACTTGATGCAATTGTTTGGTCACCGGGCGTACAGTTAGTTACGCTATTTGATGAGATGTCAGTAGAAGCGCTGGATATTCAGTATTATTTATCGGTTCGCAATTTAACAGTGATTACGCAAGCACTGTTACCTAAGTTAAAAAATAGTATGCACGGACGCATCATCGTTATCTCTTCAATATGGGGTGAAGCGGGTGCGTCATGCGAAGTCGGTTACGCATCCATGAAAGGTGCGCAAAATGTTTGGGTAAAGTCACTAGCAAAAGAACTTGCGACGACAAACATTACGGTCAATGCAATTGCACCAGGTGCTGTAGATAGCGACATGCTCGATCAATTTGATGATGAAGACAAGGAAGCCGTGCGCCAAGAAATTCCACAATTACGATTCGTCACACCGGAAGAAGTGGCCCATGCAGTTAATTATTTACTCAGTTCACATGCACAATCTGTCACAGGTGAAATCATGAGAATTAATGGAGGCTGGTATACATGAACGATGGTACAGGATCACACCCAGACCGTAACATAGAGATGTATTTAGAGTATGAGATTATTAACAATCGACCAGGTTTACTCGGTGATTTAACTTCGCTTCTTGGTAACCTGGGAATTAGTATTAATATTATCAACGGTGTTGCAGAATTAAGACGCGGTATCATTATTCGCACAGATGATGTTAAGAAACTCACGCGTTTTAAGTACATCGTCAATCATATTCCTGATATTAAAAATCTAATTATTCGTCCACCTGAAGTGCGTGACAGACTTGCAGTACAACACGGGAAATTTATTAAGCGCGATGTTGAAGATAAAAAAGTCTTCCGTTTTACGCGCGAAGAAATCGGTGTGCTCGTTGACTTTTTAGGTGAAATTTTCAGAATGCATCCCGATGCAGTCGTCGGTGTTCGCGGTATGCCGCGTGTGGGTAAAACAGAATCGATCGTTGCAGGGAGTGTCCATGCAAAAAAGAAATGGTTATTTTTATCTTCGACGTTGCTCAAACAAACTGAACGCACGAGCTTGATTAAAGGTGAGTATGACGAGAGCTATGTCTATATCATCGATGGTGCGGTAACGATGAATTCGACAAAACAGGGGCACCGTACTCTCGTGCGAGAAATCTTGAACTATCCAGCGGTAAAAGTAATCGAACATCCCGATTTATTTATAGAAGATATGCAGTTTAGTTTTGATGATTTTGATTATATAATTGAACTAAGGGAAAATGAGGATCAGGTGATTTCTTACGAAAAGCATAAGAAAAAGCATTGGTTCCAAAATGAAGATATCGGATTTTTTGAAGGAATGTAGGTGAGTGAAGTGAAGATAGGGCAATATCTTCAAAGCAAGCGTGAGGATTCAAGTACAACGATTAAAGTATTACATGAACGCTCTGGTTTAAGACGCGATATCATTCAGAAAATTGAAGCAAATGATTTCGAAAACTTACCGAGTCCTGAACATGCAAAATTTCTCGTGACACTTTACGCCGATGCTTTGGATTTAAGTAGTGAGCGATTGATTAAAGAGCACGAAGATGAATTTCCGGATGTGGATCACCCAACTTTCATTACTGAAGCAGAAAACGCAGACCAAAAGTATTTTAAACGCGTCGTGATTACATTTATAGCGATGATTGTCGTCGTTTTTGTCATCTGGATTATTCTATTACAGATCGGCTCACAAGCGGACATATTTGAGCCACGTGCAATATATGATACTACGCAGTTAAACATCATGACACAAGGAGTAAAGATTCTATGAATATAGCTAATCAAATCACAGTCTTTCGTGTCATTCTCATCCCGATATTTTTGATTTTTGCGCTTGTCGATTTCGGTTTTGGTAACACCGAGTTTTTATGGGGTGAAGAAATTCGTATCGAACAGCTTGTCGCTGCATTCATTTTCGTCTTTGCATCACTGACAGATTTTATCGATGGGTATTTGGCTCGTAAACTAAATTTAATTACGAACATGGGTAAATTTTTAGATCCACTTGCCGACAAAGTGCTCGTTATGGCAGGGTTAATCGTCCTTGTTGAATGGCACACGATTTCTTCATGGATTGCCGTCGTCATCTTGGCACGTGAGTTTACGGTCACTGGACTGCGTATCCTACAAATTGAGCAAGGGTTTGTGAGTGCTGCTTCTCAGCTTGGTAAAGTGAAAACAACGACGCAAATGCTCGCACTGATCTTCTTATTATTCGGAGATATATTCACAGAACTATTGCCGTTTTCGCTCGGCATGCTGATGATGTATATCGCTGTATTCTTTACGATCTTATCTGGTGCTGAGTATTTCTATAAGGGTAGAAAAGTATTCACCCAAGATAAAAAGCCAAAAAAATTATTGTAGGTCGTGACATACGATTTGTACAAAATTGATGAGTTTTTCATACTAAAATGCAATTATTGCGAACAATTTTTCAATTTCTGTCGTGGGAATCGAATATATGTTCGCATTTTTATATTTTTCATGATACAATTATTTTGACTAAAGGATATGGAGGTTCATTCATGGACGAAAGACATAAAGCGATAGATACAGTTATTAAAAATATGGAAAAATCATTTGGTAAAGGTGCCGTAATGAAGCTCGGTGATGACACATCACGCAACGTATCAACGATGAGTAGTGGATCGATTACATTGGACCGTGCACTTGGTGTTGGTGGATATCCGAAAGGACGTATCATTGAAGTATATGGGCCAGAATCATCAGGTAAAACGACAGTTGCGTTACATGCAATTGCTGCTGTTCAAAAAGAAGGTGGTATCGCGGCATTTATCGACGCTGAACACGCGCTTGATCCTGTCTACGCTAAAAACTTAGGTGTAGATATTGAAAATTTATATCTCTCACAACCCGATCACGGTGAGCAAGGGTTAGAGATCGCTGAAGCATTTGTGCGCAGTGGCGCCGTAGATATCGTCGTGATTGACTCGGTTGCTGCATTGACACCGAAAGCTGAAATTGAAGGTGAGATGGGTGACACGCACGTCGGTTTACAAGCGCGCTTGATGTCACAAGCATTGCGTAAACTATCTGGTGCGATTTCTAAAAGTAATACGACGGCGATTTTTATCAACCAAATTCGTGAAAAAGTTGGCGTTATGTTTGGTAACCCTGAAGTGACTCCGGGTGGACGCGCGCTGAAGTTCTATAGTTCAGTGCGATTAGAAGTTCGACGCAGTGAAAACTTGAAACTTGGACAAGACATCGTCGGTAACCGTACAAAAATTAAAGTTGTTAAGAACAAAGTTGCACCGCCATTCAGAGTTGCAGAAGTTGATATCATGTACGGTGAAGGTATTTCTAGAACAGGTGAAGTTATCGACCTTGGTGCAGAGATGGACATCGTTCAGAAAAGCGGTGCGTGGTACTCATATAATGGAGAGCGATTAGGACAAGGTAAAGAGAAAGTTAAAGAATATCTTGCAAATAATCCAGAATTATTCGAAGAGATTAATGGCAAGTTAAGAGAAGCACTTGGTTTTACAAAAAAAGAAGAGAAAGAGACTGAACCAAACGAAGAAGGATTGGCTATGAAAGACTCTTTGTTTGAAGACGAGGACTTATAATTCATAAGCATCGGAGAATTCAACTCCGATGCTTTACTTTTTATCATTTAATCATTAATATTGATATATATAATTTTTTAATTATATTGTTTAACAATAGCTAGAAGTAGGAGGTGTTTATTGTCGTGGAAATAATAGACATTTTCTTAATACTACTTGGTGTAATTCTAGGTGTTGTAATCGGATATTTTATTGTTAAATCTAATTTGACGAAGAAGCAGCAGCAAGCGAGATCTTCTGCCGAACACATTATTAAAGAAGCAGAAAAAGAGGCAGATAATTTAAAGAAAGAAAAGCTGCTTGAAGCAAAAGAGGAAATCCAGCGTCTGAGAGATGACATGCAAGCTGATTTAGATAACAAGCGAGATGACTTGCGTATTCAAGAGTCAAGAGTCATCCAACGTGAAGAAAGTTTAGATCGTAAAAGTGAATCTCTCGATAAGAAAGATGAGGCACTGGATAACAAAGAAATTAAAATTGAAGAAAAACAGCAGTTGGTTGATGCCGAGGAAATTAAGATTAAGGAAATCATTAATTCACAACAAGAAGAACTCTCTCGCATCTCCGGACTTACGCGTGATGAAGCGCGTACTGAATTGTTTAATACGCTTGAAAAAGAACTGTCACATGATATGGCTGTACTTGTAAAAGAAAAAGAAACACAAATGAAACTGGAAGTTGACAAGAAAGCGAAAGAAATGCTCGCGATTGCTGCACAACGCTATGCAGCAGACTATACGAGCGAATCGACCGTATCGGTCGTTAACTTACCAAATGATGAAATGAAAGGGCGTATCATCGGACGTGAAGGACGTAATATCCGCACGTTAGAAACTTTAACAGGTGTCGATTTAATTATCGATGATACACCAGAAGCAGTGATACTCTCTGGATTTGACCCAATTCGACGTGCCGTTGCTAAAACAGCATTGGAAGCACTCGTCCAAGATGGTAGAATCCATCCAGGACGAATTGAAGAGATGGTGGATAAGGCGAAGCGCAATATGGAAACAGAAATTCGAGATGCAGGTGAAGCTGCTGCATTTGAATTAGACATCCATAACTTACACCCTGAGTTGATCAAACACTTAGGTCGTATGAAATACCGTTTAAGCTATGGACAAAATGTGCTTTCACATTCCGTAGAAGTCGGGTTCCTTGCCGGTTTACTTGCAGCAGAACTCGGTGAAGATGTTCAGCTCGCACGCCGTGCGGGACTACTTCATGACATCGGTAAGTCGATTGACCATGAAGTTGAAGGCTCACATGTTGAGACAGGTATTGAACTTGCTAAACGTTATAGAGAACACGACACCGTGATCAATGCGATTCATTCGCATCATGGTGATGTGGAGCCAACAAGTGTCATCTCTATCCTCGTCGCAGCAGCAGATGCACTAAGTGCTGCACGACCAGGTGCACGACGTGAAACACTTGAAAATTACGTGAAGCGCTTGAGACGATTGGAAGAAATTTCTCAAAGCTATCCAGGTGTAGAGAAAACATTCGCAATCCAAGCCGGACGTGAAGTTCGAGTCGTTGTCAAACCTGATGACATCGATGACCTTGCATCACATCGCTTAGCACGAGATATTAAAGATCAAATCGAAAAAGAACTCCAGTATCCAGGACACATAAAAGTGACAGTTGTCCGAGAAATGAGAGCAGTAGAATATGCAAAATAACCAGTAGCCCACGCTGCTGGTTTTTTTATGGTTTTTTGTGATTGGTTCTGTCTTTTTATCGTTCCAATGAGACTCGCTCATAGACACGCAGATTGATTTTCGTTCCAATGAGACTCGCTCATAGACAAACAAATGGTTCTCCACTCCAACCAAACCCCAAACTTTACTCAAATTGTAATATTATAATTTTTATCCGCACAATGTTTATAATATAATATATAATTGTGAGATTAAGTTGAAGGGACGTTCATAGCATGCGGATATTATTTGTAGGGGATGTTGTTGGAAAAATCGGCAGACGTATGGTCAACACACATCTAACTCAATTGAAAAAGGAACATCATGCTCAAGTTGCGATAGTGAATGGTGAGAACGCTGCGCACGGTAAGGGGATTACGAAAAGTACCTATAAGGAGATTCTTTCAAGTGGTGCAGACATTGTAACGCTTGGTAATCATGCGTTTGCAAAGCGTGAAGTGAACGAATGGATTGATGATGACGTGAAACTAATCCGCCCGCTCAATTATCCACCGGGCACACCGGGTAAGGGCTACAAAATCATCAACGTAAACGGCACGAAACTGATGATCATCAATTTACAAGGTCGTGCATTCATGCCAACAATCGATTGTCCATTTAGAAAAATAGATGAACTACTAGATAAAGAGCAAGCGGACATGTACATCGTTGACTTCCATTCAGAAACAACAAGTGAAGCGCTTGCGATGGGATACTACCTGGACGGGCGTGTCAACGCAGTAATCGGAACGCACACGCATGTGCAAACGAATGATGCGATGCGGTTAGATAAAGGGACGCTCTACATTACTGACGTCGGGATGACTGGATTTAACAAAGGGATTCTCGGCATTCAAAAAGACGAGGTCATCAGACGCTTCATTACAGGTTTGCCTGAGCGCCATGTTGTACCGGATGATGGTCCAGGTGTTTTATCGGCTGTCATTATTGACACTGATAAACACACGATTAAGACGATTCAAATCAATGAATAAATAGGTCTCAAGACCAATGCTTTAGAGACTTGTAAATTGCTATAGTTGTTATTGAACAGGAGGATTTTGTAAATGAAGGATCAGATTACATGGAAAGTCGGCGGACAGCAGGGTGAGGGGATAGAATCTACTGGTGAAGTATTTTCTACGACTTTAAACCGCATGGGTTATTACCTGTATAGTTATCGACATTTTTCAAGTCGTATTAAGGGTGGGCATACGAATAATAACATTCGTATTTCGACGCGTGAAGTTCGCGCTGTCGCTGATAATACAAATATATTGGTCGCATTTGACCAACAGACAATAGATGTTAATGCACATGAGCTTGTCACTGGTGGTGTCATCATTGCAGATGAGAAGTTTTCACCGACTGTGGACGATGCGCTAGATGTGGAGTTAATCGTAATACCATTTACTGAAACTGCTAAAGAGATTGGTAGTCAGTTGATGAAAAACATGGTGGCGATTGGTGCCAGTGCGAAGCTGATGGATATTAACTTAGAACATTTCTATGAAATGGTACATACGTTATTTGCACGCAAAGGTGAAGACATCGTCGAAAGTAACCGTAAAGCATTGAATGCGGGTTATGATTTGATGGCAGAAAAAGTTGGTCACCTTAATTTGGATGACTTTAAACTAAACGCACCCGATGATAAGGAAAAGTTATTCCTCATTGGTAATGACGCAATCAGCTTCGGTGCAATTAACGCAGGTGTGCGTTTTATGGCGGCTTATCCGATTACGCCAGCGAGTGAGATTATGGAGTATATGATTAAACATCTACCAAGATTCGGTGGGACAGTCATTCAAACAGAAGATGAAATCAGTGCCGTGATGATGGCAATTGGTTCGAACTATGCCGGTGGACGCAGCTTTACATCATCTGCTGGACCGGGATTATCACTCATGATGGAATCGATCGGATTATCTGGTATGACCGAAACGCCACTCGTCGTTGTTGATACGATGCGTGGAGGACCGTCGACTGGATTACCAACAAAGCAAGAGCAATCGGATATCATGCAGATGGTTTATGGTACGCATGGGGATATTCCTAAAATCGTCCTTGCACCAAGCGATGTTGAGGATGCTTTTTATACGACGATTGAAGCATTCAACCTTGCTGAAATATATCAGCTACCGGTTATCTTATTATCTGATTTGCAGATGTCACTCGGTAAACAGACATCAGATCCATTTGATCAATCAAAAGTTGAAATTAATCGTGGTAAAACTGTGTTTACAGATATGGAAGCCCACGAAACGGACTACTTCCATCGCTATGAAGATACGGAAGATGGCGTATCTAGACGACCGATTCCAGGACTTAAAAACGGGATTCACCACGTGACTGGTGTTGAACATAACCCAGACGGTACACCGAATGAAGGTGCAGAGAATCGAAAAACACAGATGGATAAAAGAATGCGTAAGCTTTCTAATCAACTGATGAAAGAACCATTTAAAGTACATGGTGATGAAGAAAGTGACGTACTTATGCTCAGCATTTTAAGTGTGAACGGTGTCGTTGATGAAGCCGTTTCAAGACTGGATGAGAAGGTAACTGTCATTCACCTGAAGCAGATCTATCCGATGCCGATTGAAAAATTACGACCTTACTTAGACGGTGCGAAGAAAATCATCGTCATTGAACATAATTACAATGGTCAGTTAACGAGTATCTTAAAGATGAATTATGCAGGCCATGAACGAATCGCTTCGATTTTAAAATATGATGGAACACCGTTTAAGCCAAATGAAGTAGTGGCAGAAATTAAAGGTATTATAAATTAAGGAAGGTAGATATAGATGGCAACATTTAAAGACTTCAGAAACCATATTAAACCGAACTGGTGCCCAGGATGTGGTGACTTTAGTATCCAAGCTGCGATTCAAAAAGCATGTGCAGCCAATGGACTAGAGCCAGAGGAACTTGCGTTAGTCACTGGAATCGGGTGTAGCGGGCGTTTGAGTGGTTATATTAAATCTTATGGATTCCACTCGACACACGGGCGTAGCTTACCTGTTGCGCAAGGGATTAAAATGGCGAACCAAGAGCTGACAGTTATCGCTTCAGGTGGTGACGGAGACGGATTTGCGATCGGTATGGGTCATACGATTCATGCATTAAAACGCAACATCGACATTACGTACATCGTCATGGATAACCAAATTTATGGACTGACAAAAGGTCAAACATCACCGACATCTGATGCTGGATTTGTTACGAAAACGACACCAGATGGCGCAAAAGAAAACCCAATTGCGCCACTTAAAGCAGCGATGGCAAGCGGTGCGACTTTTATCGCGCAAAGTTTATCGAGTGATATCAAAGGTTTAACAGCAATTATTCAAGAAGCATTAAATCATAAAGGATTTAGTTTTGTGAATGTATTTAGTCCTTGTGTAACATATAACAAGATCAATACGTATGATTGGTACAAAGAAAATATTGTAGATATTGCAGATTTAGAAGATTATGACAATGCAGACCGTGCGATTGTGTCTAAATACTTAGAGGAACATAATGGGATGTTAAAAGGTATTGTTTACCAAGATAAAGAAGCAAAATCATATGCTGAACATATCGAAAGTTACAATGACACAAACAATGTTCACGAGACACCAGAAGTGTCTGAGAATGACTTTAAAGAATTGATGGCGAGTTTTAAATAATCTTTAAATGTATTAGGACTATTACTGTAAAAGTAGTAGTCCTATTTTCTTATAAAAATTCATACTTTAGGTGCATTTTAAAATAAATTCTTCTGATTTCAATCATTAGCATATGCAATTTGTCAGAATTATGTCATAATATATTTATTACTTCGGAAATCGAAAGAAACAGGAAAGAGTTGGTCAGTTTGCTACGCATATTTAGTTACGCTTGGAAATACAAGTTTTACATAATGATTGCGTTAATTCTTATGTTTATCGAACTTGTCGTCGATTTAGTTCAACCGTTTTTTATTTCGAAAGTTATCGATGATGGTATCGTTGCACAGGATATTAACACGGTTTGGTTTTATTTAGGAGTCATGCTCTTAGTCAGTCTCATTGCATTTACTGGGGGTATATTTAACTCATACTTCTCCAGTTTTGCAGCAAATATGTTCAGTTATGACTTGAGACGTGCACTATTTAATCGAATTCAGTATTTTAGTTTAGGCACACTTTCAAAGTTCCAAACTTCGAGTTTAATCACACGACTGACGCAAGACGTCTTACAAGTCGAAATGTTACTCTACATGTCACTGCGAATCGTCTTACGTGCACCATTACTCGTATTTGGTTCACTTGCGATGGCGTTCGTCGTCAACCCAACACTCGGATTTTACTTATCAATGCTCACGCCAGTTTTACTTATTTTCTTATTTATTGTTGCGCGTTTTGGTGCAAAGATATTCATGCGCGTTCAGAAACGTATAGACCAAATCAACAGATTCATCCAACAAAATTTAGAAGCTGTTCGATTAATTAAAGCGAATGACCGCGGTGAGTTTGAATCAAATAGATTCCAAAAAGTTGCAGCGCGACTGCGTGATGACACGATGTATGCACTGCGATTAATGGAAACGATTATGCCCGTGCTACTTATCATCATGAACGGTAGTATTCTTATCGTCATCTGGTTCGCCTCAGACATGTTACAAAACAACGCGGTACAAGTCGGTGAAGTTGTCGCCGTAATTAACTATGGTCTACGTATGCAGAACGGGTTTGGTATGTTTGCATTCATCATAATGGCATTCTCACGTGCGAAAGCATCGTCAGATCGTATGAATGAAGTGTTAGATGCGCCGATTAACACGGACGATAAAACACCAACGTTAATCGAAGATACTGCAGGAACAGTTGAATTTAACAATGTATCATTTAGATATCCAGGCACGAAGAAGGAAGTCCTTAAAAATATTACGTTTAGGATTAATCCAAATGAGAAATTCGTTATCATGGGTGGTACTGGTGCCGGTAAATCGACCTTGCTGAGCTTAATACCACGCATGTATAAGACGACGGAAGGTTCGGTCATCGTCAATGACAAAAATGTTGAAGACTGGAATGAAGATGATCTTCGCCAGACGATAGGTTATGTACCACAATCTTCAACATTATTCTCAGGTAGTATTTATGAGAACTTGTTATGGGGAGATTTAGAAGCGCTTGAAGAAGATGTGATGGTCGCAACGCAACGCGCGCAAATACATGATAATATTAAAAACTTTGATAACCAATATCGCACAATTGTCGGTCAGCGTGGCGTCACACTTTCTGGTGGTCAGAAACAACGTCTGTCAATCGCACGTGCGCTCGTTAGAAAACCATCGATTTTAATATTAGATGATAGTACATCTGCACTCGATATAAAAACTGAAAACGCATTGTGGGAAGCATTAAAAGATTTAAACGCAACGCGAGTTATCGTGACTCAAAAAGTGATTACAGCGAAAACAGCAGATCGTATTCTCCTTCTAGATAAAGGTGAAATCAGCGCCATCGGTTCTCATGATGAGTTGATGAACACATCTAAGCTCTATCAAGAAATTGTTGAATCACAGAGCAAAGGAGGTAGTTTCGATGATTAAGTTTTTCAATGAACCATTCGGATTCAAAAAGATTTTGACGAAAGAAGAAATTAAGGGAAATGTGACGAGAATGGATCGTCACGGTAGACCAATCGATCAAAAAGCAAATGATATATGGGGCACGTTAAAACGTCTTTGGAAGTTTATCTCGCATGAACGCATATTGTTACTCTTCATCGTAATATTTGTCATCGGGGTTGCATTACTCAGTATTGCTGGACCATTTTTAGTCGGTCACATCGTTGATAACTATTTTATTGCAGGTGAAATGGATGGATTAATGACGATTCTCCTCATCTTACTGGCAATTTATATCGGTCATGCAATCTCCCAATATGTGGCGAGTTTTACGATGGTCGGACTCGCACAAAGAACTGTATATCGCATGCGGGAACGCTTGTTCTCACACATGCAAGTACTCTCTGTTCGATTTTTTGATAAGCGACAGCATGGGGAATTAATGAGCCGTATGACGAATGATATTGAGACGATATCACAAACGTTAAACTCTTCATTTATACAGTTTACATTAAGTATCGTGACTCTAATCGGTACAGTTTCAGTAATGATTTATTTAAGTCCGCTCTTGACAGTCGTTACACTGACAATTATTCCGTTATTGTTCATCGGTATTCGATTTGTTACAAGTCGTACAGGTCCACTTTATAAGAAACGACAACAACGTACAGGTGAGTTAAACGGCTATATTGAAGAGATTGTTTCTGGGCAAGAAATTGTTAAAGTATTCTCACAAGAAGAAACAGCTATTAAAGATTTTGATGAAAAGGCAGCCAACTTACGAGATACAACATTCTGGGCATTCTTATATGCAGGGATGATTCCTAAGATTATGAACATGTTAAACAACTTAGGATTTACTCTTGTTGCTGGTGTCGGTGGTTTACTTGTGTTTTACACGGATGGAATTGTCACAGTCGGTACGATTGTAATTTTCGCTGAGTATGCACGTCAATTTACACGTCCACTCGCAGATTTAGCCAACCAGTTTAACCAAGTTCTATCTGCGATTGCAGGTGCTGAACGCGTATTCGGTATTATCGACACAGAACCTGAGGATGATTCGGGTGAAATCGAAGAGAAAATTATCCACGGTAACATTGATTTTAAAAATGTTGTATTCAGCTATGATAAGGATCAGTCAAAACCAACGATTAACGACTTGACCTTTAATATTAAGGCTGGGGAATCCGTCGCACTAATTGGTGCAACAGGGGCAGGTAAGACGACGGTCATGCAACTGCTCGCCCGTTTCTATGAAGTAGATGGCGGTGAAATCCTTGTTGATGAGATCAATTTAAATAAATATAAGCGTTCAACTATACGTTCACAAACAGCGTTTGTACTACAAGATCCGTATCTGTTTGAAGCAAGTATTAAAGATAATATTCGCTACGGTAAACTTGATGCCACGGATGAGGAAATCATACGCGCAGCAAAATTAGCAAATGCTCATGAGTTTATTATGGAATTAGAAAACGGTTATGATACTGTTTTAGAACTTGATGAAGGTTTCGTTTCTCAAGGACAGAAACAACTGTTATCAATCGCTCGCGCATTCATTACAGACCCTGCGATATTATTACTGGATGAAGCGACAAGTAGTATCGATACGGTGACAGAGTTGAAAATTCAAGATGCGCTTGAGTCATTAATGAAAGGTCGAACGAGTATCATTATCGCGCACCGCCTAAACACGATTAAAGCAGTGGACCGTATTTTTGTTCTTGAAAATGGTGAAATGTTAGAAAGTGGAACGGAAGAGGAACTGATGGCACATGGCGGAAGATACTATGAAATGATTTCGAATAATGACTAAGTTTCATTTAAAAGTTGAAATTTTAAGTCACGATTGGTAGACTATTATATGAGATATAAATCGCATACCACTAGGGGTGCCCACACGGGCTGAGACTCACCCTTATTACCTGATCTAGATCATACTAGCGTAGGGAAGTGGCATATATTTAAGGTACCATTATATATATGCACATCACACGTTAGTGGTGTGCATTTTTGTGTCTTAATATAAAAGTGGAGGAAGTAAATTTGGCAGTTAGAAGAGGGTTAACGTTAACAGATGTTTTAATAACAATCGTCATCGCGTTGGTATTTGCAGTTGTATATTCAGTGTGGGGGCCAGTGTATTCTGCACTTTCCGTCACAGGACTTCATGTTAATGAATTGATGTATGGAATGTGGTTCATTGCAGCTGTAGTAGCATATCTAATAATCAGAAAGCCGGGTGTTGCAATACTTGCAGAGTTTGGTGCAGCATCAGCAGAAACAATCATTTTGTTAGAATTTAATACGACTTTGATGGTTTATGGATTAATACAAGGAATCGCATGTGAAATCGTGTTTGCTATTTTTAAATATAAATCTACAAGTGTGATGGTTGCGATGCTTGCAGGTTCTGCGGCTGCGCTATCTACTGCACCGCTCGATTGGTATTATGGTTACCTAGGACATATAGAAACTTGGAACTTGATTCTTTACTTCGGATTTAGATTGATTAGTGGTGCACTTATTGCTGGATGGTTTGCATGGGTCATTTACAAAGCCGTACAGAAGACCGGTGTGCTGAAGTTCTTGGGTGACCGACAGCAACATCACGAGGAATTATAATGTCAATAATCATTGAAAATTTGCGTTTAAAATATCCAGATGCAAAAGAAAAAATATTCGATGATTTATCGATCAAAATAGAGCAGAATGAAAAAATTTTACTCGTGGGGCCCAGTGGTTCAGGGAAGAGTACATTGCTCAATGTGATGGGTAAACTCATTCCAAAAGTCATCGATATTCCGATGAAACACGAAGTGCTAGAAACGGCAGAGAACGGTGCATTTGTATTTCAAGACCCAGATTCACAATTTACGATGCCCACGATCGCAGAAGAACTCGCGTTTATTTTAGAGAATAGAAATGTGCCCAGAGATGATATGGATGAACAGTTTGAAGCCGTGCTTCAAACTGTCGGTCTCAATGTGGATCTCAATATGCGTATTCACCAGTTAAGCGGTGGGATGAAACAAAAATTAGCCATTGCGAGCACTTTACTGCAGCAAGCGGACACATTATTTTTAGACGAACCGACGAGCATGTTAGATGCTCAGTCGGCACGTCATCTGTGGGATACGATTGTCAATGTATGGCAAGATAAGACAGTCATCATAGTAGAACATCGCGTCGAGTTTATTTGGGATATCGTCGATAGAATCGTTATGATGAATCACAACGGAGAAATTATATATATAGGTACTCCAGAAGAAACGTTAAATAAGCATATCAACCTGCTTGATGAATTTGGTATATGGCATCCTAGATCGTGGGAGAAAGCGCCGGTATTTAATAAAATTAAAGAGCAAGATGAAACTGTATTAACACTTGAAGATATGGCAGTGACACGAGGCAAAAAACAGATCGTTCATATCGATAAACTAAACATAAACAAAGGTGAATGGATCACTTTAGAAGGTGAGAATGGCAGTGGAAAGACATCGATACTACTCTCACTCATGAAGCTGATTAAGCATGAAGGTGCTGTCTATTACAAAGATAAATTCATAAAGAAAACGAAGGATTATAAAGGAAAAGTATTTCCAGTGTTTCAAAATCCTGAACTACAGTTTATGACAAATAATGTATTAAATGAAGTATCCATAAATTTTGAGCGTACACACGAAGAATTAGAAGCTAAGCAAATCGGCTTGGAATTGCTTGAACGCTTCGGGTTAGAACATTTAAAAGATTTGCATCCACTGGAAATTTCAGTCGGACAAAAACGTCGATTAAGCGTAACGACTGCCATCACACAGACGCCAGAAGTTATTCTATTTGATGAACCGACGTTTGGACTAGATCGAAACAATACATTCAAACTATTAGAACTATTTGATGAACTCGTACGTTCTGGCATCACAATCATCATGATCACGCACGATGAAGAAATTAAAAAACGCTATCCGTCAAGAAGACTTTTAATTGATAATAAGTCACTCATCGAAGTGGGTGATGTTCATGTTTGATCGCTTCAAATGGTATAGAACATTCGTTGATTCAGTCAATCCGGTCACAATGATCCTCGTCGCGACCCTAATGTTCCCGCTCGTCGTCTTTATACATAATCCAAATATCATGTTTTACCTGGCAGTACTCATGACTGTAATTCTCTTTATCTTCTCGGGGATAAAATACCATTATCTACTCGGTATGATCATCATCCTTTTACTACTCAGCACCATATCGGTGATGTACATGGTCTTTTACGGTGAAGGAGAAACAACGCTATTTCAATGGGGATTAATCCATATCACTGAGGAGAGTTTGATGCGTGGTGGCCATATATTCATGCGTGGGTTTGTCATGTCATCATTTGGCTCTTTAATTATTTTTACGACTAAAATTACTGATGTATTTTACAGCTTGATGCAACAGGTGAAATTACCACCAAAGTTTGCCTATGCATTTATGGCTGGTATTCGCATGGTACCGATTATCTTCGATGAATATTTAACACTTAGACGTACTCGACTTGTACGCGGTGCTTTAGTACCAAGAAAATATACGAGAGGTTTAACAGGGTTTATCACGTTGATTGTGACTCTGCTTTCCCAAAGTATACGCCGTGCATTTCGCTTGGGAATCGCGATGGAATCTAAAGGATTCACGAACGGACCAAGAACGTATTACTATAAGACATCACTATCAATCTATGATATGTTGTTTGTCGTGTTAATTGCCATCGTCGTCTACTTAGGATTCGTTCTCGGTGGCGCACTTCCAATATTTGAAATAGATAATGTAATTGCTTAAAACTCTTTTGAAAATATCATACAAAACCTATATACTTAATAGAAGAATTCTAGGACGTAGAAAGTAGGTTTTAAAATGAATGAAGAACAGAGAAGAGCACATTCTAAAGTAAATACGTCAAAAAAAGAAGAGAAAGACTACAGTAAATACTTTGATAATGTGTATCAGCCACCAAATTTGAAGGATGCCAAAGTGCGTGGAAAATCTGATGTTGTGCATTCGGATTTCAATATAGATGAAAAGTTTAAAGGCATGGGTAAAGGACGTAAGTTTTACATCAAAACTTACGGATGTCAAATGAACATTCACGATACAGAAATTATGGCCGGTATTTTTACAGCACTCGACTACGCGCATACGACAGATGTAAATGATGCGGATGTTATCTTGCTTAATACTTGTGCAATTCGTGAAAACGCTGAAAATAAAGTGTTTGGTGAAATTGGTAACTTAAAACACTTAAAGCTTGAGCGACCAGATGTGTTGATCGGTGTCTGCGGTTGTATGGCGCAAGAAGAATCAGTTGTGAATAAAATACTAGAATCATACCAAAACGTTGACATGATCTTTGGTACACATAATATTCACCGTCTGCCAAACATTTTAGACGAAGCATATATGTCTAATGCGAAGGTTATTGAAGTATGGTCTAAAGAAGGTGACGTCATTGAAAACTTACCAAAAGTACGAGATGGCGCAACAAAAGCATGGGTAAATATCATTTACGGTTGTGACAAGTTCTGTACATATTGCATCGTGCCGTTTACACGTGGTAAAGAACGCAGTCGTATGCCGGAAGAAATTTTATCAGAAGTAAAAGAACTTGCAGCAAATGGTTACCAAGAAATTTGTTTACTTGGACAAAACGTCAACGCGTACGGTAAAGATTTAGATATCGATTATGATCTTGGTGATCTTATGCGAGACATTTCGAAAATCGATATCCCACGCGTACGCTTTACGACATCACACCCTTGGGATTTCTCCGACAGTCTAATCGATGCACTTGCTGAAGGTGAAAATATGATGCCGCATATCCATTTACCAGTTCAGTCAGGAAATGACCAAGTCCTTAAAATCATGGGTAGGAAATATACGCGAGAAAGCTATTTAGAACTCGTGAAGAAAATCCGTGAGAGAATGCCAGATGTCGCATTAACAACAGATATCATCGTCGGATATCCAAACGAAACAGAAGAGCAGTTTTTAGATACGATTTCACTATATGAGGAAGTTGGATTTGAACATGCTTATACGTACATCTACTCACCGCGAGAAGGTACGCCAGCTGCAAAAATGAAAGATAATGTATCAGACGAAGTAAAACGAGATCGTTTACAGCGTTTGAATCGCGTGGTGACACATAATACGGCGCATGCGTTGTCTAAATTCGTAGGTGAGACAGTAGAAGTACTGTGTGAAGGTACATCTAAAAAGCGTGATGATATTTACGCGGGGTATACGGATAAGCAAAAACTTGTGAATTTTACTGCGCCAGATGATAGTGTTATAGGTAAAATAGTAAAAGTAAAAATAAATCATGCTCGAAACTATTCACTAGATGGTGAGTTTATCGAAGTGGTGAACAAAAATAAGGTGGAAATTTAATGTACTCAAAGGATGAAATCGTAAAAGAAGCAAAAGAATTAGGCCGTATGATTGCGAATACAGAGCAGGTTGAGTTTTTTAAAAAAGCAGAAGCTAAAATTCATGAAAATGAAGACGTTAGAAAAAGAATGGCGAGCTTGAAAAGCTTGCAAAAGCAAGCGGTGAACTTCCAGCAGTATGGTAAAGAAAAAGCGTTGAAGATGACAGAAGAAAAAATAGAAAAAATTCAGGATGAACTAGATGAGATGCCAATTGTGGATCAGTTTAAAGAATCCCAAACACAAGTGAATCAGATTTTACAGATGGTGTCGCACGCAATTAGTTCAACAGTGACTGAAGAAGTCATCAAATCAACAGGTGGCGACTTATTGAAGGGCCAGACTGGTGCTGAGGTGCGTAACCAGCCGAATCAGACAGAGATAAAGTAATTTAATATTGGTTTTTTGGTGCGGTTTTGGTTAAGGTTTGGTGAGGCTGCTACTTCGAGCATGAATTTGCGTACGAAGTAGCAGCTTTTTTGATTTACTGCTACTTCGGGGTTGAAAAATGGTGTGAAGTAGCAGGTTTTTTATTAATCGCTAACTCAGCCCGAAAAATTCCTTTGAGTTAGCGACTATTTAGGTTTATCGCTAACTCACGCTCGAAAAATGTGGTGAGTTGACAGGGGATTTGAATTAGTGCTAACTCAAGCACAAAAAATGGATTGAGTGATCACGGTTTCTGATTTCGTGCCAACTCAATCTCGAAAAATGTGTTGAATTGGCATGGTTTCTGATTTCGTGCTTACTCAAGCTTGAAAAATGTTGTGAGTAAGCACGGCTTTTAATTTCGTGGTAACCCGAGCCCAAAAAATGGAGTGAGTTACCACGGATTGTGATTTTGTGGTAACTCGAGCCCGAAAAATGGAGTGAGTTACCACAGATTGTGATTTCGTGGTAACTCGAGCCCGAAAAGTGGAGTGAGTTACCACAGTTTCTGATTTAGTGCTTACTTGATCCCGAAAAAAGTTGTGAGTGAGCACAGTTTAGAAAAGTGGAGTATAGTAGCATGTGTATAATTCCATCATCAGCTTCAATATGAGACAAAACGATTTTTAAATATTAAAGGGAAAAATGGGACTATATTTTAAAGTAAACAGGTAATCCGAGGGTTTTTGAAGATCTATTGGCAGTCTAGTTAAAGATTAGTATTACTCATTCTTTTAGCTTAAAAGAGTAAGTTCAAAGGTTGACTGAACGAAGATTCTATATGGAACATTAAAACCAGACAAAAGGGTGAATTATGTGGATCAGAAAGCTTTGTCTAATATGTTTAAAAGATTTTCCGAGGAAGAATGCAAAGGTACGAGTGAATTGTATGAATTTCTATCTTTACAAATAGCTTCGGATGAGCAATTACTTGAGTTATCTACTTATGTAAGTGAAGGACAGCCCAAGCCAAACATGTTATTTGGCGCTGTTCATTACTTGTTATTACAAGGTTCAAATCATCAGTTGAAAGATTATTATGAAAGTATAACTAATCCTCCAAAAAATAAGGAAGGGTCTTTTCCTTTATTTAAGGATTTTTGCCTTAAAAATAAACAAAAAATAATAAACATTGTGAAGAGTAAATTAGTGCAGACAAATGAAGTAAGACGATGTGCTTATCTTTATCCAACATTTTGTTATGCATTTAATCAAGTAAATAAACCCTTGGCTATGATTGAAATAGGGACAAGTGCAGGGCTGCAATTAATGTGGGATAAGTTTAGTTATTCATACGGAAATGATAATAAATTCGGAGATGTTAATTCAACAGTTCATATAACGGCAGAAGTTAAAGGTGAACGACCTGAAATTCCCATTTCAAGTCCACCTGTTAAAAGTAGGATTGGTGTAGATTTAAATATCATTGACTTTAATAATGATGAAGATTATAACTGGTTAAAATCACTCATTTGGCCTGAACATAAAGAGAGATTAAAGCTTTTTGATGATGCTGCTGAACTGTTAAAAAAAACACCCTCCAAATCTTATAAATGGTGACGGTGTACTATTGCTTGATAGTATCGTAAAGGAAATACCTATAGATCAAGCAATATGTGTTTTCCATACACATGTGGCTAACCAAATGCCAAAGGATATGAAAATAAATTTATTAAATAAAATTGAGAAAATAGGTTTAGAAAGAGATGTTGTTCATGTATACAATAATATTTGGGATAAATCATTACACCTTGATTATTGGATAAATGGCAAAGAAACGAAATTAATAGTCGGAGATACAGATGGCCACGGACGTTGGTTTCAATGGAAGCTAAATGATTCCTCTATCTCTAACTAAATAATTGTAAACCTAGATTTGATTTTGGTTTAAACGAGTGCGAATGTTTAACAGATATTCCTATCTATCATAACAAAACCCATATTTTCTGTGGTTTCATTTAGATTTTAATGATTAGATTGTGCACAAATTAAAATTAAAACTAGCAAGCCTTTTTTTCACTTGTTATTTTCGCCTCACAAAGTATATGATTTGGTATGACTATTATAACGAGGTGATGGGATGTTCGATTTACCAGATATCGATTGGTCCAAACTGGATTTTGAATGGCTGATTGAAGATATAGATTTGATTATTTACATGATGCAGATCATGATGATTGGTATTCCGATATTATTCATTATCATTTTAGTTTTATTTAGCTTTCTACTCATTCAGAACAACAACAAAGTATCCCGCATTGAAAAACACATGGAAGAATTGAAGGATTTATTAAAGGAAAACAACAAACGTTGATATATTTGCTACTCTCCTCAAACGGAAAGTAGCTTTTTTAATTTCACCATGAATAAATGATATAATAACAGAAAGAAATTTGTGATCGTGAGTTGAGTATAATGACGAATGTAACGCCAATGATGAAACAATATTTATCGATAAAAGACCAATATCCTGATGCACTTCTACTATTTAGACTCGGGGATTTTTACGAGTTATTTTACGAAGATGCGATTACGGCAAGCAAGGTGTTGGAAATCACGTTAACGACGCGTGATAAGAAGAAGGATCCGATCCCGATGTGTGGTGTGCCATACCATTCTGTAAAGGGTTATATTGAAAAACTAATTGACAATGGCTTTAAAGTCGCCATCTGTGAGCAAATGGAAGATCCGGCGACGACGAAAGGGATGGTTAAGCGCGAAGTTGTTCGCATTATTACGCCTGGGACGCTGATTGATGATTTCGGGATGGATGATGCGAGCAGTAACTATATTCTTTCTTTGTTTCGTTCTGATTATGGTGTAAGCATCGCTTATTCTGACATTTCGACAGGTGAGATATCGAGTTTTTTCACAACGGATTTAGATTTAGTTAAGAGTGAAATTGGACGCATTCGTCCGCGTGAGATTGTTGTGAATGATGCAAGTGAAGTGCTGTTAAAGGAGCTATTTAAGGACCCACCTTTCTATACTGTGTTCAATGAAATTGAACGATTTGAACTTGACACGTATTCAGAGATTCATGATGACGAATTATCGAATCTCTCGTTATTAATGACTTATATATACAAGCATAACATGAAGGAACTGAAACACTTTAAACCGGTTCAACAGCATAATGTGAAAGCATTTATGCAACTCAACTATGTCGCATTATCTAACTTGGAATTGATCGAGAGCTTGCAGACAAAGAAAACGAAAGGTTCTCTCTACTGGTACTTGAATCGTACGACGACACCGATGGGGAAGCGTAAGCTTAAAAAGTGGATTGAAAAACCACTGATTGATTTAAACGCAATAAAAGATCGTCATCACGTTGTGAATACATTGCTCGAGCATTTTATCGAGCGTGAGGACCTTAAAGCGTATTTGGATCATGTATATGATATCGAGCGCTTGGTCGGGCGTTTATCGTTTGGAAATGTTGATGCGAAGGACCTCGTACAATTGATGCATTCATTGGAGAAGTTGCCTGATGTAAAGACATTGCTCGATCAATTAAAGTTAACTGAGCACCATCTGTTTAATGACTTTGATCCCTTGAAAGAAGTTCATGAAGTGCTTTCTAGCAGATTGAATGAAGATGCACCGAAGACTGTGCGTGAAGGTAATATATTTAAATCTGGTTTTAATGAGGAACTGGATAGATTACGTGATATTTCTAAAAATGGTCGAGCGTATTTAGATGAGTATATTGAGGCTGAAAGAACACGTACAGGTATTCGTCAATTAAAGGTTGGATACAACAAAGTGTTCGGTTATTATATTGAGATTTCAAAAGCGAATGCACTGAATTTTGATGCGGAAGCATTTAGTTATCATCGTAAACAGACGTTGACAAATGCAGAGCGTTTCATCACGCCTGAATTAAAGGAAATGGAAGATGAAATCATCAATGCACAGGATGAGAGTGTGCGCTTAGAGTATCAGTTATTTTTAGAGCTTCGAGAGTTGATGGAGTCATATATTCAACCATTACAGATGACGGCTGAACACATTAGTACACTGGATTGCTTGATTTCATTTGCGCATGTGACGAGTGAATATCAGCTCGTAAAGCCTCGATTTGATCAGAATGTATTATCTATTGAAGATGGTCGTCACCCTGTGGTAGAGCGTGTGATTGGCCAAAATACGTATGTGCCGAATAGCATAGATATGGATAATTCGATATTTATGTATTTGATTACCGGACCGAACATGAGTGGTAAATCAACGTATATAAGACAGACTGCAATTATTAGTGTCATGGCTCAGATGGGCATGTATGTCCCTGCGAAATCTGCGACATTGCCGATATTCGATCAAATCTTTACTCGTATTGGTGCGAGTGATGATTTAGCATCGGGTAAATCGACATTTATGATTGAGATGTTAGAGGCGAATGATGCACTTCAAAACGCGACGAAGGATAGTTTGATTGTTTTTGATGAGCTCGGTCGTGGTACGAGTACGTATGACGGGATGGCACTTGCTCAAGCGATGCTCGAGTATATTCACAATAATATCGGAGCGAAAACATTGTTCTCGACACATTATCATGAGTTGACTCAACTTGATCAAACAATGTTTGGATTGAAAAATGTTCATGTAAAGGCAAGTGAACATCAAGGTAAACTTGTGTTCTTACACAAGGTGAAATCAGGAGCTGTGGAACGTAGCTATGGTGTGCATGTTGCGCGTCTTGCGGAGTTACCGGAACATGTGACAAAACGTGCAGATGAACTGTTGTTTTCTTTTGAAAAACAAGCGAAATCTAACGAGAATCAATTGTCCTTATCATTTGAAGATACGGAAACGCCAGTAGAACAATCTGAAATTGAATTGATACTAGAATCATTAGACATTAACCAACTGACACCAATCGATGCGTTAAATGAACTACAGCGATTAAAAGACAAGTTAGGTGATAATTGATAATGAGCAAAATTAAAGTACTGGATAAGATTTTACAAGATAAAATTGCTGCGGGTGAAGTGGTAGAACGTCCAAGTTCTGTCGTGAAAGAGCTTGTTGAAAATGCGATTGATGCAGATGCATCGGATGTGACGGTGTACATTGAAGAGAGCGGTATGAAGTCCATTCGAATTATTGATGATGGCCACGGTATAAGAAAAGAAGATGCCCCGCTTGTGTTTGAGCGTCATGCAACGTCAAAAATTGAAAATGATTATGATTTGTTTCAAGTACGTCAGTTAGGTTTTCGTGGCGAAGCATTGGCATCAATTGGTTCTGTTTCACATGCAACGATTGAAAGTTTCAATCGTGAGAGTTCACCATTTAAATTGACATATCATGGTGGGGAACAAATTGAACTGACCGATGGTAAAGAGCGTGTTGGCACAGATATTTTAATTGAAAACCTGTTTTATAATACACCCGCTCGTCTGAAATACGTTCGTCATTTAAAAACAGAAGCTGGAAAAATTATCGATGTCATCTCACGCGTGGCAATTGCTCATCCGAATGTCGCATTTAAACTTGAACTCGATGGTAGCACGCGTGTACAGACAAAGGGCAACGGTAATTTAAAAGAAGTTATTGCAGACATTTATGGACTCAACATCGCTAAGGCTGCCATTCCGTTTGAGCATGAAACACAGGATTTTAATATTACTGGATTTATCGTGAAGCCCGAAATTTCAAGAAGCAATAAAAATTACATTCATGTGTCGATCAACCAACGTCATATTAAAAACTTTGGCATCTCACAGGCAATCATTAACGGTTATCATTCGTTGTTACCTAAAGATAAATACCCAATCGCTTTTTTAAACATCGATATGGACCCAAAACTTGTCGATGTAAACGTCCATCCGACCAAGTTAGAAGTAAGAATTTCAAAAGACCGTGCATTGTTTGTTTTAATCGAAGAAGCTGTCAAAGCGACATTGCGTGGTACACCATTAATACCTGAAATTACACATGATGAGCCGGAGCAACCATTTTTAACGGAACAACAAGTGCTTAACTTAGCAAAGACGCCTGATTATTCTTATCAGAACTTTAGTAAGAAGAGTAAACCGTTTGTAGAAGAACAGGTGCAGTCAAGACGTGATGTTTATCCGGATTATTATGAAACGGAAACAAAGACGGATTATGGCGCTTCGGATAATGTTGAAGTCGAAGAAGAACAAGAAACACAGCCTGAAGTCAAAACCGATAAGTTGCCATATTTTGAAATCATCGGTCAATTGCACGGGACTTATGTGTTACTACAAAATGATCAAGGTCTATATTTAATGGACCAGCATGCCGCGCAAGAGCGCATTAAGTACGAGTATTACTATCAACATGTCGATGAAAATTCTGAATCGACGCCACTGCTTATCCCTTATACGTTTGAGTTTCCTCAAATGGATGTTATTGCAATCGATGAAAAACTGGATGACTTAAAAACGATGGGATTTGAAATTGAACGAGTTAGTCATTCTACGTATCATGTGATGAGCTATCCGAACTGGATTAACAGTAAAAATCCAGAAGTTGATATTCAAGATTTACTAGACTTTATCTTAGAGAAGGATTCGTTTTCAATTCAAGCATATAAGGAAGAAGTATCGATTATGTTAAGTTGTAAACGCTCAATTAAAGCCAATCGCTATTTGACGAATTCTGAAATTGAACAGTTACTCAATGATTTAAATGCATGTGAGTCTCCATACACTTGTCCGCACGGCAGACCTGTAATCATTCACTACAGCACGAACGATATTGAACGTCAATTTAATCGAATAATGAAGTAGGGTGCTTATGAAAAAAGAAATGATACAAGTATATAACCAGTCCCGCAAAATTAATGTCAACGTATATCAGCCGGATTCTCCGAAGTTTGCAGCAATTATGTTGCATGGTATGTCTGAACATTCGGGTCGTTATGATTATTTTGCCTCTCGTCTCATGGATGCAGGTGGTTATGTATTGACATATGATCATCGCGGACATGGAATAGATGCTGAGAATCACGGTGATATAGACTCGATGGACGCTCTCGTTAGTGATGCACTTGCCGTTGCTGGCCATTTACCTAAAGATGTACCCCATGTAATTGTTGGACACTCGATGGGGTCAATCGTTGCACGTCAGTTGCTGGCAATGAATCAGTTTACGCGATTCATTATTATTGGTTCATTAACTAAGAATAGTTTCCTTGATATCCTCAGTGCAGGTGCGCTCTTGCCATTGTCTGTGATTTCACCGAAATCACAACTTGAAGTGGTTAACTTTCTCGCGCTTAACGTCAATGATAAGTTGTTTAATGGGACTGAGAAAAATCGTTGGTTGAGCAGCAATGAAGAAAATGTGAAATCGTATAATGACGATCCATTATGTGGTTTTAAAATGACAACAAAAGCAATTTACGAGACACTCTTTTATTCGCAAAAATCACTAAAGAAATCGATGCTTGCTCGTATTAAGAACAATCCTAACGTTTTGTTTGTTTCAGGAATGGATGATGCCATCAACAATATGGGCAAAGATATTTTTACACTTGCTAAAAATTATAATCGCGCCGTGAATGACGTAAAGGTTCACTTATACCCGGATGCACGACATGAAGTGCTGAATGAGAAAAATCGTGATGAAGTGATAGATAATATAATCGATTGGATTAATGACAATGGCTAAAAAGAAATTATTAATTTTAATAGGTCCGACAGCGGTCGGGAAAACTGCATTGAGTATTCAAATTGCTAAGCGCTTTGATTTTGAGATTATTAGCGGTGACTCAATGCAAATATATAAGCATATGGATATCGGGACAGGTAAGATTACAGAGGAAGAAAAGGAAGGCGTTCTTCATCATATGTTAGATATAGTAGAGCCTGATGAAGATTATTCTGTAAAAGCGTATCAAGATCAAGTGACGTCTTTAATTAACTCAGCACACGATCATGAAAAACTCCCATTCATTGTTGGTGGTACAGGCTTATATATAAAGTCATTAATTTATGAAAGCTATAAATTTAATGATGAGAATGAAGCAGAAAAGGAACGATTGAATAAACATTATGAATCTTTTACCAATGAAATATTGTACGAGCAACTCATCGATAAAAATAATGAGTATGCAGAAACAATACATCCCAATAATCGTCGACGCATGATAAGAACACTTATTAGACATGATTTAGGTGATTTTTTTAACAAATCTACCTATAATAATTTACCAAAATATGATATATTTATAATAGGATTACATCGAGAACGTGAGCGTCTATATGAGCGGATTAATATGCGAGTTAGAGGTATGTTTGATGAGGGCTTGTTAGAGGAAGTTCATCACTTAACAACGAACTTCAGTTTGTCAAAAACAGCACATGCTGCGATTGGGTATAAGGAATTTGATGGCTACTTTAATGGTGAATTGACACTCGAGGATGTTATAGAACAAATTCAACAAAACTCTAGAAGATATGCCAAACGGCAGCTCACATTTTTTAGAAATCAGCTACCTGTTACTTGGTATGACGTTGATAAGGATAGCATTGAGACAATCATGGAAGATATTCAACAATTTATAAATAGATAGGGGAGATTTCCATGTCAAACAAAGATTTGCAAGACTCTTTTTTAAACGAAGTCAAAAATTCTGAAGAGGTTGTCACGGTATTTTTAGTCAATGGCTTCCAGATGAAAGGCGTCGTTACTAATTTTGACAAATATGTCATTGAGTTAGTGATTGATGAGAAATCGCATATTATTTATAAACATGCGATCAGTACTTTCCAAAAATAACAATCTCTCATCTCACATGAAACACCCATTCGTACATTGTGCGCCAATGGGTGTGTTTTTTTATGATACTTCTCCAGTTTCTTGTGTGATCGTTTCTACATCTTCAGGTATATCTAATTCAAACATACCGTCATCTATCTCTTCGTTAGTTTCAATGTCAGTGACCTCAAGTAAAAATTCGTGACGTTCACCAACCTCATGTTGTTTTAAAATAATAAAAAATTCTGTGTCCACCCACATTTCAAATGTGTTTGTTAAGTCCGCATCAGCTTTTGGTTCAAAAATTAAATGATAGGATTCCCGGTCCAATATTTCTTCTGTTCCATCAATCGTTACATCATATTGCTCGAGCGCAGCCTCAATGACGGATACGGCCTGTGTATCATCATAGCCATTTACAATTGACTCAGATGCTTCATCTTCTTCCTCATTTGTAGAACGGATGTACTCATATGCGACCGCTTCATTTTCATTATAGCTGAGCGCATAGTCATCACTACCCACGATAATATCTACATCATCCTCATCATGAATAATCTCATAGCGGAGTAATGTATTTGAATCTTCTTGTTTCATCCATTCTTTAACGATGAGTTCAGTTGTCATTTCATCCGTCGTTAAAGTCGTTTTAGATTCCTTATAGAAACTGTTTAACTCATCAATCTGTTCTTTAGCATCTTCAATTAATGTCTCGATCGACATGTCGGAATCTGCTTCTGCAGATACGACTGTATTTATATTAAGTCCAATGAGCAATAGCACGGTTGTTGTCAAACTCAATTTATTTAATTTCATACTTATATCTCTCCTCAAATAAGCATGTATATAATACTTCTATATTTCCCTTCAGTTTACACCATAAAACTCTATTTAGTTTATTGTAATCTACTTGCAATATTATTTATATTACATATAATTTAAATAAGGAATACTTTCAGACATAAATGATTTTTTTATCTTTTGTTAAGGGAGTCGTGTGCGAGACTGAAACACATGATACAAAAGTAGAATCAGGTTCAGCTGAATGCATAAAACGATAAATTAAGAGCGCCCACATCGTTGGGAATATAGGTGGTACCGCGGAGACTTCCGTCCTAGTCATATAGGATAGAAGTCTTTTTTATCGTAAAAATAAGGAGAGATTATATGGATACATCAAAAGTAACTGAAATTAAAACTTCTTTTACGGAACAAATCACTGATGTTGCAGATGAAAAACAACTGAATGATGTGCGTGTGACATTCCTAGGTAAAAAGGGTCATGTTAATGGGTTAATGAAAGAGATGAAAAACCTTTCACCTGAAGATAAACCGGTATGGGGAAATGAAGTGAACGCGCTTCGCAATTACATCTTGGAAACGATTGAATCTATTGGAACGAAACTAAACGAGGAGAAATTAAATCGTCAACTTGCAGAAGAGACACTTGATGTAACACTGCCAGGTCGTACGGTATCTGTTGGGTCCCCACATCCATTATCACGCATCGTTGAAGAGATTGAAGATTTCTTCATCGGTCTCGGGTATGAAGTGGCTGAAGGATATGAAGTTGAAACCGACTACTATAATTTTGAACTACTAAACCTACCTAAATCACACCCTGCACGAGATATGCAAGACAGTTTCTATATTAATGATGAGTTGTTACTTCGTACACATACTTCACCCGTGCAGGCACGTGTGATGAAGTCTAAAGATGGTAAAGGTCCAGTTAAAATCATATGTCCTGGAAAGGTGTATCGTCGTGATTCAGATGATGCGACGCATTCACATCAGTTCACACAGATCGAAGGACTTGTCGTCGATAAAAATGTCCGCATGAGTGATTTAAAAGGAACGCTAGAATCATTTGCTAAAGAAGTGTTTGGTGATGCACATGATATCAGATTGCGTCCGAGCTACTTCCCATTTACAGAACCGAGTGTTGAAGTAGATATCTCTTGTTTTAAATGTAATGGAGATGGCTGCAACATTTGTAAAGGTTCGGGTTGGATAGAAATTTTAGGTGCGGGTATGGTGCACCCGAACGTGCTTGAAATGTGTGGATTCGATAGTAATGAGTATTCAGGATTTGCATTCGGTATGGGGCCAGACCGCATTGCAATGTTGAAATACGGAATTGAAGATATCCGTCATTTCTACACGAATGATCTAAGGTTCATTTCACAATTCAAACAGACTGAAGATGGAGGTCATGTCGATGCTAGTCTCTAAAGAGTGGTTAAAAACATTTATAGATGTAGATGCAGATACAAAAACACTGGCAGAAAAAATTACACGTGGTGGTATTGAAGTCGATGATATTATTGATTACACAGATAGTATTAAGTCACTTGTTGTCGGCTATGTAGAGTCTGTTCAAAAACATCCTGAAGCAGATAAGCTGTCGGTATGCCAAGTTAATGTAGGGGAACATACACAACAAATCATTTGTGGTGCGCCGAATGTGCGTCAGGATAGTTATGTTGTCGTTGTTTTACCTGGCGGTCGTTTACCTGGCGGTGTAAAAATTAAAAAAGCAAAATTACGTGGTGAAGAATCTCACGGGATGATTTGTTCACTAGATGAATTAGGTATTCATAGTGACTATGTCCCACAAGAATTTTCAGACGGAATTTTTATCTTCCAAAATGAACAAATACCAGGTGATGATGCGCTTGAAGCATTGTTACTCGATGACCAAGTACTTGAGTTTGATTTAACACCGAATCGTAAAGATGCATTATCAATGATTGGTGCGGCTTACGAAGTGCGCGCATTGTTTGGCGGCGAAGTAAATGAACCTGAAGTAAAAATTGATAGGAAAGCAGATGGATCAATTACACCGGTTACTGTGTCCAATGAAGATTTAGAAGCGAGTCCATTTTATGCAGCGCAATCAGTAGAGAATGTAACGATTGGACCGTCACCATATTGGATGCAAATTCGTTTAATTAAATCAGGAATTCGTCCGATTAACAATGTCGTTGATATTTCTAACTACGTATTACTTGAATATGGTCAACCACTTCATATGTTTGACCGTGACAAAATTGGCAGCGACACAATTACGACGCGATATGCACGTGATGGTGAGGTTATGACGACACTAGACGAAAAAGAACGTAAACTTCAACCGACAGATATCGTTGTGACAAATGGTACTGAGCCAATCGCACTTGCTGGAGTCATGGGTGGAAATTTCTCAGAGGTCAGTGATGCGACGACAAATGTCATCATTGAATCTGCTGTTTTCAATAAGGTATCGGTGAGAAAGACATCAAACCGTCTAAATGTGCGCAGTGAAGCGTCTAGTCGATTCGAGAAAGGTGTTTCACATGTATTCGTGCTAAAAGCATTGAACAGAGCGGCATATCTGCTGCAAGAATACGCAGGTGGAACAGTCGTCGGGGATGTCATTTCTGACGGTGCACTCGACTTAGAAGATAGTGAAATTGTTATTTCTACTGAATTCATCAACAACCGACTCGGCATGGATCTTTCTGATGAAGATGTTAAAGAATCATTGAACAGACTTGGTCTCGGTGTCACAGATGAAGGAGAAACACTTAAAATTGCGATTCCATCACGCCGTGATGATTTAACAATTAAAGAAGATATTATCGAAGAAGTCGCAAGAATATATGGCTATGATAATTTGAAATCAACATTACCTGAGTACTCTAAGATTACTCCAGGCCGTCTGACGGATTCGCAAAAGAAAACGCGCGTCATTCGCAGACAATTAAATGCAATCGGATTTAATGAGACGATTAACTATGCACTGACAAGTGATAAAGAATCACGTCAGTTCACGCATAGAACACAAGCGCTTGGATTATTAATGCCGATGAGTGAAGAGCGTAAAGTATTAAGAAATAGTTTAGTCCCACACCTGTTAAAAAATGTGACGTACAATTTAAACCGTCAACAGAAAAATGTTGTGCTGTATGAAATCGGACGTGTGTTTGAATTTATAGATGCACAATCACAACCGAATGAAATAGACATGCTCGCAGGTGTCATGACAGGTGTTGTTGGTCAAACAGAATGGTTGGGTAACGGCACACCTGCTGATTTCTACTACGCGAAAGGTGTTGTAGAATCAGTATTTGATAAGCTTGGACTTACTGAGCATGTCACATATAAGCAAGAAGAATTATATGATGAGCTACATCCAGGACGTACAGCAGCGATTTACTTGGATGAGAATTTTATCGGTTATATCGGTGAAGTGCATCCGAAATATGCACAAGACCATGATTTGAATCGTACAGTAGTGTTTGAGATTACACTGCGCGATGTACTTAATATTCAGACACGGACAATTGCTTATGAAATTTTACCGAAGTATCCTTCAATCACGCGTGACATTGCACTCGTTGTAGATGTTGAAGTGACTGCGCATACACTTGATGAGATTATTAGAAAATCTGCAAAGAAATATTTAGTCGATGTGTTCGTGTTTGATGTGTATGAAGGTGAGCATGTTGAAGCAGGTAAAAAATCTGTTGCGATTCGCTTGAAATACTTGAATCGTGAGGAAACATTGACGGATGAACAAGTGGAAGCGGTGCATACACCGATTTTAGCAGCACTTGAGGAAAATGGTGCCTTGCTAAGAAGTTAGTTTGATTATTAATCTATTACTCAAACATAACAAAACGGATTTGGAATAAGATAAAATTCCAAATCCGTTTCTTATTTCAATTACTATCTCTTAATCTTTTCAATCGCTTTGCCACGTGCAAGTTCATCGACGATTTTATCCATAATACGGATGTCTTTCATTAATGGATCTTCGAGCTCTGCGATCTTCACGCCACATATTGTACCTGTAACTTCTAATCGAGAAGGATTGAGATGGTCATTATTTTCGAAAAACTCTCGCATCGTCATCTCTTCGTTATTTAATACGTTTTGGAAATCTTCTTCTGTATAGCTACCCATCCAGCGGAGTATCTCATCCAACTCTTCTGTTGAGCAATCTTTTCTCGTGACTTTGTTTACATAAGCGTTATAAATTGATTTGAACGTCATGTCATATATTCTATGTGTGCTCATACTTAACACGAACTCCATTCTTTGATATATTATCTTGTGTATAAGTGGTCTTATCAGTATAATGAATCTATAAAAGTCTTGCAATTAGAGAGTAGGGTTCTGTCTATGGCCAATGAAAAAACGCGTGTTAATGTTACAATTAATAATCAAAATTATACAGTGTTAACTGAAGAATCATCTGAATATATTCAATATATCGCTCATGCTGTTGATCATAAATTTCAAGAAATAAACAGAGCGAATTCTGGTTTAGATACGACAAGAAAAGCGATGTTAACTGCATTAAATATAATGGATGAATATGAGAAATTAAATCAGCGTTATAAAATTTTAAATGAAAAGTATCGTCAAGTTCAAAGTCAAATAGAAAGTCAAGGTTAGTTATATGAGTATTATTATAATTATTTTACTAGTATTAGGTGGCATCATCGGATATCGAAGAGGGTTGTCACTCCAAGTCTTACATATGCTCGGCACATTAAGTGCAGTAATCATTGCAGCGCTCAACTTTGAGCTTTTAGCATCTCGTTTTGATATGATTTTACCTTATCCTGCACCTGGTGATGAATCTGCATTAACAGCATTGCCGAATTTAGAAGATCCTGAAGCATCGTTTTATAAGATGGGTGCATTTATTGTCATATTCATTATTGCTAAAGTGGTACTCCAATTGATTATCAGTGCATTTGACTACTTGCAACAAGTTCCGATTTTAGGACTCATCGGTAGTGTTGTAGGTGCTGCAATTGGTGTGGCTGAAGTCATTGTTGTTGTCGTTGTTATTCTTTTTATGATTGCTCTAATACCGCTTGAGTTTATACAAGATGTCGTAGACGGAGGGCTATTTAGGCAGTTACTTGATAATACGTTCTTATTAAGTGGTCAACTAAAAAATTGGATTGATTAATTGAGTCATATTTATATATGACTCATTTTTTATAGAGGTTGTTAAAGATGAATCAAAAATCAATAGATACATTAGAATTTAATAAAATACTAAATGATGTTAAGCATTATGGCATCAGTGATAAGACAAAGAGTCGAATTTCACCGGATATATTTTCAACAGCGCTTGTTGAGATAGAAGAGATGATTGAGGAAGTCGATGAAGCGATGACGATGCTCCGTGTACGTTCTGTAGAGCTCAGTGGTATTTCTGATACGATGGGCATTATTAAACGTGCGGAGATTGGTAGTCCTTTATCGGTTGGTGAACTCAATCAAATTAGACAGATGCTTTATCGTAAAAAGGCACTGGGTGATACATTTAAAACTTTTCTAGATGAAGCGTATGAGTTTTCTCATTTGCCACCGATGATTGATGGTCTTGAAGACATTCATTTCTTATATCGAAGAATACGTGAGACGGTCGATGAAGAAAAAGTGCTTGACCATGCATCTGAGCAGCTGCTGTCTATTCGAAGAAAAATTATTAGTGAAGAAAATCGAATGAAAGAACGTTTAAATACAATTACGCGTTCTTCTAACATGTTATCCGATGCGATCATCACAACGCGTAATAATAGATATGTTGTCCCAGTCAAAGTAGAGTACCGCTCGGAATTTAAAGGGATCGTTCACGATATGTCAGCGAGTGGTCAGACGGTATACATGGAGCCGCTACAAATCGTACAAATGTCTAATAATATAAGTCAATATCGCGATGAAGAAGCTGTTGAAGTCGAACGTATTTTATTTGAGATTTCAAGTGAGGTTGCGGCTGTTGGTGATTCACTAAAGTCTCATGATATTGTACTGCATCACATGGATATGGTATTTGCCAAGGCTAAGTATGGTGTCAGTATTAAAGGAACTAAACCGGAAGTTGTGGCGTCGGGTGGCATTTATTTACCGGGTGCATTTCACCCGTTGATACCGAGTGATGAAGTCGTAAAAAATGATATTTTCATCGATGACGATATCCGAGCAGTCATTATTACTGGACCGAATACAGGTGGTAAAACAGTCACATTAAAAACTGTTGGACTATCCGTGTTAATGGCGCAAAGTGGAATTCCTGTGCCGAGTCGAGATGGTGCTCAGTTAAAATTGTTTAATTCTGTATATAGTGATATCGGTGATGAACAATCCATCGAACAGTCATTATCAACGTTTTCTTCACACATGACGAATATCACTAAAATTATTGAAGAAGCAGACGAAGACTCGTTGGTATTACTCGATGAACTTGGTGCCGGTACAGATCCAGAGGAAGGTGCTTCTCTTGCAATTAGCATCATCGAGTTTTTGCTCGGTAAATCTTCTCGCATCATTGCAACAACGCATTATCCTCATTTGAAGACGTTTAGTTATTCTCGAGATGATGTCATCAATGCTTCCGTTGAATTTGATGTGGAGACTTTGTCACCAACATATCGTTTGATGATGGGTGTGCCTGGTAAGTCAAATGCATTTGAAATCTCTAATAAACTTGGATTAAATCCGATTGTCATTGAACGTGCAAGCAGTTTGATCGGACATGATTCAAGCGATATTGATAAGATGATTGAAGCACTTGAGCGTCATACGAAACAAGCGAGAGAAAATGATTTGGAAAGCGAGTCATTACTGAAAGATAATCTGAACTTAAATCATGAATTAAATGAACTCGTTCATGGTTTTAACACACATAAAGAGACGCTTCAAAAACAAGCGAGAGAAGAAGCGAATCGAATGGTGCGTGAAAAAGAAGCGCAAGCGACTGCTATTATTGAAGAGTTGGAGACGATGCGCACACTCGGCGTAGAGAATATTAAATCTCATGACTTGATTGATAGGAAGAAACAAATCAGTGATCAATATGAAGGTGCAGCAATAAAGAAAGAGAAAAAACGTAAGACGGATGAAACGATCCGTGAAGGGGATATGGTTGATGTGCTCAGCTATTCTCAAAAAGGTGAAGTTTTATCTGTAAATGAACGTGACAAAGAAGCTGTCGTCCAAATGGGCATTATTAAGATGAAGCTGCCACTGGATGAGTTGAAGAAACGTAAAAAAGAAGTTCAAAAATCTGTCGTTAAGAAGACCTTACAAAGTGCACCAGCGAATCGTGCACTGGATCTACGTGGTAAACGTTACGAAGAGGCATTGATCGAACTGGATCGTTATCTGGACCAGGCAACGTTACAAAATTACCAGACAGTTGAAATTATTCACGGTAAAGGCACAGGTGCCTTGCAAGCTGGTGTTCAGAAGTTTTTACGAACACATAAGAAAGTACAATCATTTAGAGGTGGTATGCCTTCAGAAGGTGGTTTTGGCGTAACCATTGTCGAAATGAAGTAGGTGGGTATTTATGAAGTTAGATAATTTTGATATGTATAAGCTCGCACGGATTCTAATCGTATGTGGCGTTATTGCGTTTGTCGGTGGCATTCTATTTTTAGTATTTGCATAGTTTGAGCAATGTTATTGTAAATGCTGTATATTGTTGTGTATAATTTGATTACAGTAAAAATGATTAAGGAGAGATTCGATATGGCATTAAAAGATGTTAACGATCAAGGTTTCAAATCGGAAATTTCAGAAGGCGTAAAACTTGTAGACTTTTGGGCACCTTGGTGTGGACCTTGTAAGATGATTGCACCAGTTCTTGAAGAGCTTGCGACAGAAGTAGATGGTAAAGCGGATATTCTAAAATTAAATGTTGATGATAACCAGCAGACTGCAACAGAATACGAAGTAATGAGTATTCCAACATTAATTATTTTCAAAGATGGCGAACCAGTAGATAAAGTGGTTGGTTTCCAACCGAAAGAACAACTATTAAGTTTAGTTGAGAAACATGCATAATTGTCATTAATTGAAGCCACCTAATTAGGTGGCTTTTTTGTATTGGAGGTGTAGAGATGGATGCATTGCAATTAAAATTATCTGTATTACCGAGTGAACCGGGCTGTTATTTAATGAAAGACAAAAACGGTGAAGTGATATACGTCGGGAAATCAAAGCTGTTAAAAAATAGAGTGCGTTCGTATTTTACGGGGGCACACGACGAGAAAACGATGCGCTTGGTTAGAGAAATTATCGACTTTGATTACATCGTGACGAGTTCTGAAGCAGAATCATTGCTTCTCGAGTTAAACTTGATTAAGAAACACCAACCGAGATTTAACGTGTTATTAAAAGACGATAAAAGTTATCCTTTTATTAAGATAACGAAAGAACGACATCCCAAACTCATCGTGACACGTGTCGTTAAAGAAAAGACAGGTACATACTTCGGACCGTATCCGAACGCCTATAGTGCACATGAGACGAAGAAGTTGTTGGACCGGTTATATCCACTTCGTAAATGTAACACATTGCCAGACAAGACATGTCTTTACTATCATATTGGACAATGTTTAGGACCGTGTGTCAATGAAGTACCACAATCGACATATGACGAAATGATCGGTGAAATCACACAGTTTTTGAATGGAGTTACGAAACATATCGTCGGCGATTTAGAACAGAAGATGAAAGATGCAGCTGAGAACTTAGAGTTTGAACAAGCGAAGGAGTACCGCGACTTAATCGGTCATATTGAGGAAACGCTTGTCAAGCAAAATATGATGACATCAGATATGACTTCGCGTGATGTGTTTGGCTATGCAGTGGATAAGGGATGGATGAGTGTGAGTGTATTGCTCATAAGAAATGGTAACCTCATCGAAAAGAAGGCGGAACTGTTTCCACTAAACGATAGTGTCGAAGAAGAATTCTTTAGATATATCGCACAGTATTATGATCTAAATTCTTCACTTCTACCGAAGGAAGTACATATACCGAAAGACTTCACAATTGAAACACTCGAAGAGTACTTGCCGACGAAAGTATTGCAGCCAAAGCGTGGACAAAAACACGAGATGGTTCAACTGGCGATTAAAAATGCGACGCTGTCAATTGATAATAAATTTGAAATTATAAAACGTGATGAGAGTCGAACAATTCGTGCGATTGAAAATTTAGGAGAAGCATTAAACATTGAAACACCAATCCGCATCGATGCATTTGATAACTCTAACATTCAAGGCGTAGATCCTGTCAGCGTGATGGTCACTTTCGTTGATGGGAAACCATCGAAAAAAGACTATCGAAAGTACAAGATAAAAACCGTCGATACTGTGGATGACTATAAAACGATGGCGGAAGCAGTCAGACGTAGGTATACACGCGTGAGACAAGAACGCTTACCATTGCCAGACCTCATCATCGTGGATGGTGGTCTCGGACATATGTCTACAGTCAAAGGCGTGCTCTATGATGAGCTAGGGCTAGAGATTCCAGTCGCTGGACTTGCTAAAAATGATAAGCACCAAACGCATGAATTATTGTTTGGTGACAAAGGAGAAATTGTTCCACTCAAACGCAATTCACAGGAATTTTATTTGTTGCAAAGAATTCAAGATGAGGTCCACCGATTTGCTATTGCATTCCACCGTCAAACACGCAGGAAGTCAACAATTCAATCTCAACTAGACGGTATTTCTGGACTAGGTCCGAAAAGAAAACAAAAATTGCTTAATACGTTTGGATCGATTAAACGAATGAAAGAGAAATCAGTTGACGATTTTGTGGCTATTGGTATCCCAAAAAATATCGCAGAAAATGTTGTTTCAGCGTTAAATAAACCTTAAATCGCCTTGATTATGCCATGTTGTAAGAGTAGAATGGAATATATGTATTAAATGTATATTTATTCTGACAATGAGGGGGAACAACAGTGGCAAAACAAGATTTAAGTTTTGTTAACAGACGGGTGCACTCACTGCTAGGTGTACTTCCGCTAGGGGTATTCTTGATTCAACATTTAATTGTTAACCATCAGGCGACAGTTAGTGTTGAACGCTTTAATTGGGCAGCAGGAATTATGGGGCAATTGCCATTCGTAATTTTCCTAGAGATTTTCATTATCTACCTACCTATTTTGTTCCATGGTATTTACGGTGTTTACATCGCATTTACATCGAAGAGCAATGTAGGAAATTACAGTTCATTTAGAAACTGGATGTTCGTGTTACAGCGTTTTAGTGGGGTTATTGCATTTATTTTTATTGCCGTTCACGTATTCCAGACGCGCGTCCAAGTATTCTTTGGCGCTGAAGTTAACTTTGATATGGTAGCTGATATCGTGACGAACCCATTCTGGTTTGCATTTTGGTTTGTTGGTATTATTGCAACAGTATTCCACTTTGCGAACGGACTTTGGTCATTCGCAGTGACATGGGGTATTACACAATCTGCAAAATCTCAACAGATTATGGCATATGTTTCACTTGCTGTATTCGTTGTTGTTAGTGTGATTGGAATTCAAGCATTATTTGCATTTATTTAAATAAGGAGTGAATGATTTTGGCAAACAATAAAGTAATTATTGTTGGTGGTGGACTTGCTGGCTTAATGGCTGCAATTAAAGCGGCTGAAGCAGGTTCTCAAGTAGATATATTTTCAGTTGTTCCTGTAAAACGATCTCACTCCGTATGTGCTCAGGGTGGAATTAACGGGGCAGTGAATACGAAAGGTGAAGGTGACTCTCCATTACTTCACTTTGATGATACAGTTTACGGTGGTGACTTCTTAGCGAACCAACCACCAGTAAAAGCGATGTGTGAGGCAGCACCTGACATTATCCACCTATTGGATAGAATGGGTGTTATGTTCTCAAGAACACCTGAAGGGTTGCTTGATTTCCGTCGTTTCGGTGGTACATTATTCCACAGAACAGCATTTGCTGGTGCAACAACTGGTCAACAGTTACTATATGCACTCGATGAACAAGTGCGTAAATATGAAGTGGATGGTCTCGTAACGAAATATGAGGGCTGGGAGTTCTTAAGTGCAGTTATCGATGATGATGGGGCAGCACGAGGTGTTGTCGCTCAAAACATGACGACTGGTGAACTTGAAGCATTCAAATCAGATGCTGTAATTATGGCGTCTGGTGGTCCTGGTATTATCTTTGGTAAGTCGACAAACTCAATGATCAACACAGGATCAGCAGCAGCGGCAGTTTATCAGCAAGGTGTTGTGTATGCAAACGGTGAGTTCATTCAAATTCACCCAACTGCGATTCCTGGTGACGACAAGTTGCGTCTGATGAGTGAATCTGCTCGAGGTGAAGGTGGACGTGTTTGGACATATAAAGACGGTAAGCCATGGTACTTCCTAGAAGAGAAATACCCAGATTATGGTAACTTAGTACCGCGAGATATTGCGACGCGTGAAATTTTTGACGTGTGTGTGAATCAAAAACTCGGTATTAACGGTGAGAACATGGTGTACTTAGACCTGTCTCATAAGGATCCAAAAGAACTAGACATTAAGCTCGGTGGTATTATCGAAATCTATGAGAAGTTCACGGGTGATGACCCACGTAAAGTACCGATGAAAATCTTCCCAGCTGTACACTATTCAATGGGTGGACTTTATGTTGACTACAATCAGATGACGAATGTACCGGGTCTATTTGCTGCTGGTGAGTGTGATTATTCACAGCATGGTGGTAACCGTTTAGGTGCCAACTCATTACTATCTGCAATTTACGGTGGTATGGTTGCAGGACCAAATGCAATCGAATATGTGAAATCACTAGATAAACACATCGATGATGTCGATGAATCGATTTACGAACGTCAGTTAAAAATCGAACAAGATAAGTTCGATAAGATTCTTGCAATGAACGGTGAAGAAAACGCTTATCTGATCCACCGCGAACTTGGAGAATTAATGACAGACAACGTAACGGTCGTAAGATTTAATGACAAGCTTGAAGAGACAGACCGTAAGATTGTCGAATTGATGAAACGTTATGAAAACATTAATATCGGTGATACAAAACGATGGAGTAACCAAGCAGCATTCTTTACACGTCAGCTATGGAATATGCTCGTATTAGCACGAGTGATTACAATCGGTGCGTTGAACCGTAATGAATCACGCGGTGCGCATTACAAGCCAGATTTCCCTGAACGTAATGATGAAGAATGGTTAAAAACAACGAAAGCATATTACCAGGGACCACTTGAAGCACCGCGCTTTGAGTATGAAGACGTCGATGTAAGTCTTATCCCACCGCGTAAACGTGACTATTCGACAGCATCAAAAGGAGGTAAGTAAATCATGGAAGAGAACAAAACAATTACTCTGATGATCAAACGCCAAGAAAGTACTGAAACGGATTCATATTGGGAAGAATTTGAAGTACCATATCGTCCGAATATGAACGTAATCAGTGCATTGATGGAAATTCAACGAAATCCGGTAAACTCTAAAGGTGACAAAGTAGCCCCTGTAACTTGGGATCAAAGTTGTCTTGAAGAAGTTTGTGGCGCATGTTCAATGGTGATTAATGGTAAGGCGCGTCAATCGTGTACTGCACTAGTCGACCAAATTAAACAACCAATTAAATTGGAACCAATGAGCACATTCCCAGTGATTCGTGACTTACAAGTGGATCGTTCACAAATGTTCGATAGCTTAAAACGCGTACGTGCTTGGGTACCAATCGATGGTACTTATGATCTTGGACCTGGTCCGAGAATGCCAGAAAAACAACGTCAAGTGGCATATGAATTATCTAAATGTATGACTTGTGGTGTATGTTTAGAGGTGTGTCCGAACGTCAACGATAAATCAAACTTTATGGGTGCTGCACCTATTTCACAAGTTCGTTTATTCAACTTGCATCCTACTGGATCAATGAACAAAGATGAACGCCTTGATGCATTGATGGGTGTTGGTGGTGTTGCAGAATGTGGTATGTCACAAAACTGTGTCGCTGCATGTCCAAAAGGTATTCCATTAACGACTTCTATTGCTGCAATGCAAAGAGAAGCAAACTTCCATATGTTTAAATCATTCTTCGGAAGTGACCATGTCGTTAACTAATATTTGTTGCTGTAATCCTGAAACACGAAAGTGTTTCGGGATTTTTTGTTTTTATCGTCTAATTCTTGCGTTTAGTATAATGGTTATATACTAAAAAGTACGACAGAAGGAGGGCCATCATGATCTACATCATCATCGTTTTATTCGCATTACTCGTTGCTAGTTCCATATATATGATTTACTATAAGCGTCAGATTAAAAACATTAGTGAACAACTCAATTTTGTTTTAGAACATCAATCTTTTAAATTCATTCAAACTGATATTAGACCGAAGGAAATTATGAATCTTGTCGCAAACTGTAACACGTTGCTAGAATCAAGTCGTGAACTTGATAGGAACTATTTAGAAAGAAATGAAGTCATCAACCAGACCATTGTCAGCCTCTCACATGACATTCGAACACCGCTCACATCGCTTGATGGTTATTTACAACTTGCAAGTCGACAGAGCAGTGATAATGAATATATCACGATGGCGTCATCACGTGTAAAGCAGCTTAACAAGGTGGTGGATGAACTCTTCTTATATACGAAACTGCAAAATCCGGACTATGAACTCGACTTGGAAACAATCGATATCAGTCCTTTTATTACCCGTGAGTTGTTCGAATTTCATAATGACTTCCAAAAGATCAGTACAGAACCAATCATTAATTTACCAGACAAAAAAATTATGGTATCTATAAATACACATGCATTAGAACGGGTGATTAACAATGTCATTAAAAACTATTTTGATCATGGTCAGGATGAATTAGAAATCCAACATCACACGGAAGATAGAGAAGTAACAATCACATTTAAAAATGCCATCGTACCCGGTGCTGAAATAAATTCAAAAGATTTATTCACAAAGTTTTATAAAACAGATCGATCTCGTTCAGATCAAACATCCGGACTCGGTTTATCGATCATCGAATCATTAATGACTAAAATGAATGGTAAAGTGAATGCGACTGTTGAGAATGGAATGTTCAGCATCCATTTAACATTTAAGAGATTAGATACATAGGAGGTTTAAAGATGCATAAAATACTAATAATAGAAGATGATTCAGACATAAATAAAGTCATCACCGATACGCTCACTACGAGTGGCTATGAAACTACATCTGCTTACTCAGGTACTGAAGGACTCATGCATCTCAGCCAAAATACATTTGACTTGGTCATTCTCGATTTAATGTTGCCTGGCCTTAAAGGGGAAGAACTGATTGTAAAGTTTAGAAAAGAGTTAGAATCAGATACACCTGTGATTATTCTTTCAGCAAAAGACAAACTTGACCATAAACTTGATCTGTTTGAACGTGGGGCGGATGATTATATGACGAAACCATTTGAAATTGAAGAGTTGCTCGCACGTGTGTCTGTTCAATTAAAACGCAGTTCAAACAAAATGAAAGAAACGATGCATCAGCATAAGCAGTTAAAAGTAAATTCAGATACGTTAGAAATACATATTGACGACACACCAATCGTTTTCACACGTAAGGAGTTTAAAATTATAGAACTGTTGATTAAAAATCCGACACGCATTTTCTCAAAAGAAGATTTATATGAAATGGCTTGGGATGAGTTGTATATTGGTGAAGATAAAACAGTGACGGTACACGTGAGTAATATTAGACATAAATTAAAAGAAGTGACTGATGAGCCATATATAGACACCGTGTGGGGCATTGGCTTTAAACTAAGCAAATAAAGGCTTTGAACTTTCTTTATATTTCCTTAGCGTTCATTTAACCTGGTTCCTTTAATATATGTCAGTAAGAGGAGGTTGTTATTATGTCAGATATACTGATACAAGTGAATCAGTTAACGAAAACGTACAACAACAAAAATTCCGTCAGCGATGCAAATTTCAGCATTCGCAAAGGTGACATATTCGGGTTGATCGGTAAAAATGGCGCGGGGAAGTCCACATTATTAAAGATGATTGCTGGATTTATTCATCCAACAGCTGGTGACATCAGGTTATTTAATCATGATGTCGATAGTAATCATACGTACTTTGAACGCATTGGTGTCCTCATTGAACAACCGGGTCTTTATCCGTATTATAGTGGTTATCGAAACTTAGAACTCATCGCTATCAGCTATGGTTTAAAAGATAAAGAAACACATATAAACAAAGTTCTATCACAAGTTGGTCTAGAGAAAGACAAAGATGTGAAAGTAAAAAATTACTCAATGGGGATGAAACAGCGCCTCGGTATCGCTTTAGCTTTGTTAGGTAATCCTGATATTTTGATTTTAGACGAATCTATAAATGGACTCGATCCTGAGGGAATCGTCGATATTCGACATTTAATTATGGAGCTAAACAAGTCAGGGATGACGATAATTATTGCTAGTCATATACTCGAAGAGTTATCTAAAATCGCAACGCGATATGCAGTGATTAATCAAGGAGAAATACTTGAGATTTTATCACGTGATGAACTGCTCGAGACATGTGAAGAAAGAATAGAATTAGAAGTCGATGATATAAAACAAGTACTGCCAGTTTTAGAACAATATCTTGATGTGCAAACTTACAAAGTTATGGATTCGAAATCCGTCCATATATTTGATACACATGTTGAAGTGCAACAGGTGATCAAATTATTATCGAAGAACGAATTAAGCATCCATTCAATTACGAAACATAAACAGAGCCTGGAGCAATATTTCTTAGAGCGTACAGGCGTAGAAAGTGTAGGTGTTTCTAATGATTAGTATGATTCGAATGGAGTTTAGTAGATTCTTTACGAACAAGATGATGTATATACTACTTGTTGTATTTATGGCATTTCAAATGTTTGGAGCGTTTATGAATGCACAGTTTGAAACAATATCACCAATCAGTGGTCAGAATGTTGTAGACATCACACAAAGTGAGTATATGCAAATGATCTTGGCACAATCACCATCGTGGGTCATGTTATATATCGGTATCTTTACAGTATCGTTCTATATGAGTGAGTATAACAATGGTTTCCATAAGAATTTTATCTCAATGGAAAATGCACGTGTACAAATAGTTATTGCAAAGCTACTCGTGCTAGGAATGTTTACATTGCTCATGTTCGTCATTATGATTTTTACAGATTTTGTCGGTCGTGCGATTTTCTTTGAAAATACTAATATTGGGGATCCACTAAACTTTATAAAAATAATAGTTGGACAATTCCTTTTACACTGGGCATTCGTCGCTGTCGTACTATGCATTACGATGATTGTGAGACGAATGGTGGCCAACATTGTAATTACTGTACTTCTTGCATTAAATGTAATTGGTATGCTGCTATCAGCACTAGAATCATTGATTCATGATGGTTCGATCACATCATATTTACTCATTAACACAATTACATCACCGATGGATTATAATAATACAGGTGATTTTCTACATGTGATTATCGTTGCGCTTGTTTACTTCGCCGTTGCAACAGCTATTTCAGTACGATTTAAACAGAAAGAAGATTTACATTGATAAATACGATTACTTATTGGTGTCGTGCTTACTCACGACGATTTTCTGAGTTGGCACAAGCAATGGGATGTTCTCTGATTCATTCAGAGAATATCCCATTTTTGCATAAATTTCACAAAAAAATTAAGTAAAAAGTTATCAAATATAGAAATTTTTCTAATAATTATTTCGAATTGCGTTATAATATAGAAAAACATCAATCTTTGGAGGCGATGACAATAGATAAAGAATCGATTGAATCTATCGAAAGATCCATGCGTATCATTTCAAACCGTGTTCGTTTATATGGTCGTGAGGTACTAAAGGAGTATAACTTATCTACACTACAATTTATTGCACTGCAAATCGCAAATGATAAGGAAGGTATAACAATCGGTGATTTATCTAAGCGATTAGGTCTTGCGCATTCAACAACGACGGATATCGTTGATAAGTTAGAACGCAGTGGATTTGTGCGTCGTGAAAAGTATGAAAAAGATAAACGTATCGTACTCGTTCTTGTTTTAGAGCGTGCTGATGATGTAATCGGACAAGTCATTGAGAAACGTATCGAGTACATGAAGGAAGTTACTGAACATTTAACTAATGATGAATCGAAGCAGTTAAAAGAAATATTAAATTCAGTAAAAGTGAAGATGGACGAACTTTCAGAATATTGAAGAGTAAAGGAAGATTAATTTGAACAATCAACCCATAGGTATATTGGACTCAGGTGTCGGTGGATTAACAGTTACACAAACGTTGCTTAGGGAATTATCAAATGAATCTTTTATATATGTGGCTGATATGAAGGGATACCCATACGGCGATAAAACACTTGAAGAAGCTCAAACATTCATCCTAAAAGCAACTGATTTCTTATACGACCAGGGTGTGAAGATGATCGTGTTTGCTTGTAATACAGCAACGGCTGCAGCAATTGAAGTCGCTAAACGACGATATCCTATACCTGTGATTGGTGTAATAGAACCAACTGCTCGTCTTGCATCACGTACAACGACGAATAATCAAATTTTGTTACTTGCAACAGAAAGTACAGTGAAAAGTAATTATTATGCACAAGAAATCAACAGAATTAATCCAGATATTCGCGTGATTAGTAAAGGGTGTTCAACGTTTGCGCCATTTATTGAATCTGGTGGTTATCATGACAGAGTAGAGAGTTTGTTGACGATTGATAATGAAATTAATGGTTATAAGGATACACCGGCAGATACAATAATTTTAGGTTGTACACATTATCCAATGTTAAGAGAAACATTAGAGGAATATTTTAATCATTCTAAAACATTCGTTGATTCGTCGAATGAAACTTTAAAAGACATTCAATTTATCTTAAGTCATGAAGATTTGTACAATGATAGCATGAATGTCACTGCACGTTTACAGGTATATTTAACAGCGGAAAGCAAAACGTTTGAAAGCATTCTAAATGAATGGTTGCCAAATGAAAAATATTCGCTTAATGTCATAGAATTATAAGGGGATCTTATGAATGAAATTGTCGTTGCTTCAGGCAACAAAGGAAAGATTCGTGAATTTAAAGAGATATTTTCAAATTTGAATATAAGCGTTGTCGGTATTAAAGATAAAGTGCCAGATTTCGATGTGGATGAAACGGGTACAACTTTCGAAGAAAATGCCATTTTAAAAGCAGAAGCTGCTTCTACGCTGTTAAACTTACCAGTCATTAGCGATGATTCTGGATTGGAAGTTGACGTATTGAATGGAGAACCAGGCGTTTATTCGGCTAGATATGCTGGAGATTTAGGCGATGATGCAAATAACAAAAAACTTTTGGAAAATATGAAAGACCAATCGAATAGACGTGCACGATTTGTTTCGGTCATTGCTGTAGCAATACCAAATAAACAAACGATTACGTTTACTGGAACAATTGAAGGGAATATATTAACTAGTTTAATCGGTCATAATGGTTTTGGGTATGATCCGTTGTTTGAAACACTTGACGGTTTGAAGTTTGGTGAGATTAGTCTTGAAGATAAGAACAAGATTAGTCATCGTGCCAATGCTTTAAAGAAACTGCAAAACGATCAAACACTGCTAAATCTTTTGAAAGGAGAATAATTCATGCGAGTACTTATAGTTAGTGATAACCATGGTGAGGAAAGAATTTGTCGCAGTGCACATGAAGAACAAAAATGTGATATCAATATTCATTTAGGTGATAGTGAATTTCCATATAGCTATGAAGAAATGCAAATGTTTCACTGTGTAAGAGGGAACTGTGACAAAGATGAGAATTATCCCATGAGTGGCTTTTTGGATGATGTTAAGATTTTCTACACTCATGGCCATAAGCATAAAATTAAAGGTGATTCTAGAGAAATACTCGCTAAAAAAGCAGAAGAAAAACAGGCGAAGTATGCATTATATGGTCACTCACATGTTGCTAAAGTCGAAAGAATTGGGTCGGTGTTTTGCATTAATCCAGGCAGTATTTCACGATCAAGAAGTAATATCGAAGAGACATATGCTGTGCTTGATACTGTAAAAGATCATCTTACTTTCTTTAATCGTAGACATAATGTTGTCGAAGAATATGATTTGAATCAAATATACTAATTCAACTAAACTCCTATAGCAAATGTGTTATCGGAGTTATTTTTGTTTTTATTTAGATATATTAAATTTAACTGGGGAGATTAAAATGTTTAAAAATCTTGGACAAGTCATGGTGTATGTAAAAAACTTAGACGCAGCAAAAGCATTTTGGACAGAAAAATCTGGCTTTAGCCTAATTGATGACCAAATAGAGGGTGACATACGTTGGATTGAAATAGCTCCAACAAAAGAATCTGAAACAAGTATCGTATTGCATGACAAAGCAGTGATAGCTAAGATGTCACCAGAATTAAATTTGGGTACACCGTCATTGATGTTTATTACAGATGACGTCGAAGGTTTATATCAAGAATTTAAGAACAAACAGATTACTGTCGGTGACCTTGTCGAAATGCCTACTGGTAAAGTATTTAATTTTGCAGATGATGAAGACAATTACTTTGCGGTTATGCAACCAAATGAATGATATGAATCTTTAAAAAGGAGTATTTTGATTATGATCGGTGTAGAGATTGATATGGTTGTTACAGATAGCTTAAAAGCACTGTAATTATATGAAAAAATTTTTGAGATCGAACGCATTGAGGTTGACAGATTTTCCAAAAGGTGAAAATGAAGTAGTCTTCTCTTTGTATGACGTACGCTTTCACATGCTAGATGAAAATCCAGACTTTGATTTAAAGGCACCGAAGGCAGATGATCCAAAACCAATTTGGTTTAACATTATGGTACCTGATATCAACGAAACATTTAATAAGGCGATACGTAATGGATGTAAAGAAATTCAGCCGGTCACAGCTTTAGAAGATTATGGTGTATCTAATGCAATATTTAGTGATGATTTTGGCTATATATGGATGTTACACCAAGTGCATAAAGAAGTTAGTTTTGAAGAGCGAACGAGACTGTGGGAAGAAAAGAGAGAAAATTAAGCGATCATGAAATTGCAAGGATCTATCATTTAAAACTCCGATAGAAAGTTGTTATCGGAGTTTTTTTGTTTCAAAAAGTAAGACAATTTAGTAGCAACTAACAATTATATAAAATTTTAACTATTATTAAATAACTCAAATATTAAAGAGAAATTTCCATGACTTTTATAACTAAATTTATTATTTGTAAATTGATTCCTATAGTAGTATAATTATTTATATTACATAATGATATCCATAAATTGAAAAGGTGATGACCATGGCTGATAAGAACAACAAGATTTTAGGTGCACGCATCAAGAAAGCTCGTCTTGCTAAAGGTTTCACGCAAGCCAAGCTTGCTGAGGGTATTTGCACGCAAGCTCAAATTAGTAATATTGAAAAGGGGACGAATAACGACAATCCTTCTTCTCATACATTATTTCTATTAAGCGAAAAGTTAGATACGAGCATGAGTTATTTGTACGGACAAGACAATGCGTTTCATGGCAATGTCCAAGATATTGAATTTGATGAATTAAGAGAAATTATCAATAGAATCAAATCAAGACGAGATTATGAAACATTGAATTATATTATTAAACATGAGTTAGAAAATTTTAATAATACAGATGAGTTCTTTAATCAATATTTACAATGGCACAAAGCACTGGTTGTGTATTACGTCGAAGATAATTTTGAAAAAGCAGAATCACTCATTCTTAATGCACTTAACATTACTATCGGTGAAGAAAGTTTAAGAACGACGACACAAAAAATTCGTGTAAAGATGAGTTATTCTAATTTCTTAATGAATCAAGAGCGTCATGATGAGGCGAAGGTCTTATTGGATGAATGTATGTCGGATTACGATGAACTGATCCAGAATAATAGCATGTCATTTGAATTATTGGAATTACACAATTATTTAATTTTAAACTTATCTAATATATACTTTAATCAACAAAAGTATGAAGAGATACTTGAACTGATTTCTAAAGCGATAGAACAATCTCATAAATATAATTCAATGGTGTCACTTGGTGACTTCTATTATCAAATTGCCTTGGCAAATAAACGATTAAATCATCTCGAGTTATACTTTATGAACGTCGAAAAGGCACTAACTATTTTCGATTTGCAAAGAAACGATCAGATGTATATGTTCGTTTCAAAGAAGCTAGAACTTACAAATAAAGAGCTAGAACTACTTACAGTTTCAAAATAGGTGTTTTAAAAGTCATCTTTTTAGATGACTTTTTATTTTTAATGAGAGGAGCTTTAGATGGATCAACTCGTTTTTTACTTCGCCCTCATGTTGCTCGCAAGTATACCTTGGATTGAGGCATCGTTTGCAGTTCCTATAGCAATACTGACTGGTGCAAATCCTGTCATATCATTTATCGTGGGCATGTTTGGAAATATTGTAACGCTGTTGCTCGCAGTTGTGTTTGCTTCACAGATTAAGGAATGGTTGAACAAACGAAAAAGAACAAAGTCTACGAAACGTGTTACGAATACATTTGAGAAATATGGATTAGTTGGTGCAGCATTGCTAGGTCCAATACTGTTGGGATCACATATCGTTGCAATCATTGCAATTTCAATGAATATACCAAAACGGCAGACGTTTATATACGTTTCTTTAGGTACAGCATTGTGGGCGATTGTCTTGTCAGTACTTGTACAATTCGGTATCGATTTATTCGGTCTTGAAAACATGAGACTTTTAGATGGAGCTTAATAAAATCTGACACAAAAAAAGCTGAGACCAAAAATAATTTAAGGTCTCAGCTTTATTATTGTTTAAGATCTAAAAGTGGGGGAGTTAAATTACTCTGCATCCTCTTCTTCTACATCTTCTTCAGCGTCCGCATCTTCTTCAGCATCAGCGTCTTCTTCAGCATCTGCATCTTCTTCTGTATCTTCATCAGTATCAGCGTCTTCTTCAGTATCTGCATCTTCTTCAGTATCTGCATCTTCTCCAGTATCTGCATCTTCTTCAGTATCTGCATCTTCTTCAGTGTCTACGTCTTCCTCATTATCTACATCATCTTCAGTATCAACGTCCTCTTCAGTATCTACATCTTCAGAATCGTCATCATCTTCGACAGCTTCGCCACCATCTGCAGCAGTAATTACATAAATCTTACCACTATCAGTACCGGCAATAAGTTTACCGTCAGAAGTAACTAATACATCACGGAAGCGTTCGCCTTCTTCTGTTAATAGACGCTCTTCACCAACAATTGTATCGCCTTCAATGACCATACGTAAAACATAGTTTGGTGCTAAACCACCGATGAATAGGTTGTTCTCCCATTCAGGAATTGCATCGTTATCGTAGAACATCATACCACTTGGTGCTGATGTTGGATCCCAGTAGTATCTCGGTTCAACAAATCCTTGTGCTTCATGTTCTGAAATACCATCGTTGATTAATTCACCAGAATACTCGATACCATAAGAAACGACTGGCCAACCGTAGTTGTTACCTGGCTCGATAATGTTAAGTTCGTCACCAGCTTGTGGTCCAAACTCAACAATCCATAAATCATTCGTTTCTGGATGGAAGTCGATACCTTGGATGTTACGGTGACCATAAGTATAAATACCATCTAAAGCTTCTTCATCATCGATGAATGGGTTAGTATCTACAGGTTCACCTTCTGGTGTAATATGAATGACCTTACCAAGATAAGCATCTAAATCTTGTGCACGTTCACGAATTGGGTCATCTGAACGTTCACCAGTTGTAACAAAAATGTTTCCTTCTTCGTTAAAGACGATACGTCCACCATAGTGTAATGTACCATCATATCCTGGTTCAGCTTGGAAGATCACTTCAAGATCTTCTAATTGAGACTCATCTTCTGATAATACACCTCTAGCAACAGCTGTTAATGTACCATCATCGACATCTTGAGCAAATGTCATGTAAACCATTCTTGACTCTTCAAAGTCAGGAGCTAGTGCTAAATCGAGCAAACCACCTTGACCTTCATTGTTAATTTCAGGTGTACCTTCGATTGGATCTGAAACAGTACCATCTACAATATTTACAAGTAGTAATTCGCCAGTGTCTCTTTGAGTGACTAAGATACGATCTTCATCAAATTCAACCATACCCCATACTACGTCAAGTCCTTCTGCAACGACTTCAACGTTTAACTCAGTTTCTGTTTCTACTGCAGGTGCTCTCGTTTGTTCTTCAAAAGCTCTTTCGAATTCAGTTACCTTTGGCTCTGATTCTGCTGATCCATCATCTTCTTGAGCGAGTGCAGGTGCAGCTAAAGTTAAACCAGCTGCAATAGTTGCAAGTGCTAGTGATGACTTAAATAATGAATATTTGCTTTTCAAAATTATCAACCTTTCAAAGTGTATTTAAAAGCTTCGCATTGATCCAAGTGTAACGTGACAATCGTTTCTACGTTAGAGCTGATCAAAGCAATTCGAACTCTATTGATAATCATAATTATACATCTATTTAGATTTAAATCAATGATTACAACTCGAAACTGTGTCATTATACGACCTTAGTATGATTAAAATCACACGTGTATAATTCTACAACTTTTTGGTAATATGTAATCGTTCACAATGTTGATTCTATCGTGTTTATATCTTTAAAGTTTATCTGGTGATTAATATAATGGTTTCTAGATTTTAATGAAATATAAAAATAATTAAGTTATTTAATATCTATTCCTCATGAAACTTTAATGTATAATATGTATATGATATTCATTAATTGTATTAAATTTACAACGCTTAAATTATTATAATCTGATAATTAAATATTGAATTTAGAATAATAAAAAACCGTTAAATCCAAAGTAGAGAGGATTTAACGGTTTAATATTTAAGAAAATTTACGTCCTGGGAGGGATTCGAACCCCCGACCGATAGCTTAGAAGGCTATTGCTCTATCCAGCTGAGCTACCAGGACATCATTTAATCGACAAGATTTATTATAACTCAACTATTTGATCGATGTCAAACACCATTTTAACAATATTTACTGTGCTATAATTTACCATAATTATTATAAAGAATTAAGGAAAGGAGCGACAACAATGAACAGGGTCAACATATACTTATCAACAGCATTTGTTATTATTGCGCTCCTATATTTTTCAATCATGTATTTAAACTTTTCTATTAATCATGAAATGATCATTATTCTTTCAGCAATACTATTTGTTATTACAAGCTATCTATTGTACAAAAGTAAATTCAAGTTTAATCCAATCAACGTTGGCATCTTATTGTTTACACCACTTATGATTATCTCACTGCTTGTTCAACAAGTATAAATGACGTGTGGCGCGCGAAGCTAATACATAGTGTACATTCTGTCTGTCACTATATTCATCGCTATCAACAACAATGACGGTATTGAACTCAAATCCCTTTGCTAAATAGTAGGGAAGTATCAAATGATTTCGATTGTAGATCGTATCTTCATCTTGTAAATGTTTAAAAGTCGGATGTTTATCTTTAATTTGTTCATAGATTTCCGTGCTCAGTTCTCTTGAAGGTGTGATGATTGCAATTTGGTTATCATTGTTTGTAATAATCGATTCAATTGATTGAATTAAATCTGTGTAGTTTATATGTTGAACTTCGTCACCATCTACTGAGACAGATTCAATCGAGTTTGGCTTTATTGTATTTAAATATTCGTTGATTTGATTTGTCGAACGATACGATTGAACTAAATATTTTTGCACTTGATTCTTAAGATTTAAAGGATCGATTGCTGCCAGATGTAAGCGTTGGTTTAAGTCACCAAGGCTCGTAAATGTTGCACGTGAAAAATATGTTTTTAATGCTTTGAACTGAACGTTTGAGTAGTCTTGGACTTCATCGACAAGGACATGTCTGATATGGGTATCACGGACATCTGTGATGTACATGATTATAAGTAACATTGGTCCAAGGTCTTCATACTTATAGTTATTTTGTTTAATAGAATCAATGGTTTCTAATCTTGTGTTCTTGTGTGTCAATGAGTTGATATAGATGTTTTCGATATGAACGAAACGATAGTGCAGAATCATACGATGTACTTTTTTGTACATTTTAACGGCCTTTTTATGAGCTTCTTGTTTTAGCTCATGATCTTCGCCGATGTATTTGTCGCTTTCTTTCATTTCATTATAGAGTGATTGTGTCTTCAATTTAACGCGGTTGTTTACCATTTTAATGAGCTTTTTACGCATATCAAAGATACGAGCACGGATGTTTACACTATTTGCATACTGATAAAAATCATGTTTGAGTTGTTCTCTACTGATAAGAGCACCTTCATCTGACATCAGTGTTCTAAAGTACATATTTTTGTGTGTAAGATTGAAGAGGTATTCTTCAAGATGTTCTAAATAGAACATACTATTTTTATATTTATAGCTCGTGTGATCTTCAATTTCCAACCGTCTCATGTTTTCTGTTAAGCCTTCAAATTTTCTGCTACGCAAGTAAGGTATTTTATTTTTAATGGTAAAGAAAGTTGAGCTCTCTACATTGTCTTCTCCTAGCTCTGGTAATACATCTGAAAGATAGTCATTGAATACTTCATTTGGGTTGAGCAACAGAATTTTATCTGCGGATAATGAGTCTCTATGATGGTAGAGTAAATAGGCAATGCGTTGCATTGCAAGTGACGTTTTACCGCTTCCTGGCGGACCAAAGACGAGTGTATCTTGTGCCAATGGTTGACGAATAATGACGTTTTGCTCTGCTTGAATCGTCGTGACGATATTCTTAAGTTTTGTTTGAGATGTATCTGTTAATAAGCGCTGCAGCACTTCATCTCCGATATACATATCACTATCAAACATATTTAGTAGTTTAGAATTTTCGATTATAAATTGTCTGCGTTCTGAAACATTCGCTTCAATCGTTTCCCCGTTCGGTACTTTATAAGATAGTTGTCCAATAATATTTTCATAGAACAATCCAGCAACTGGTGTTCGCCAATCATATATCAGTATATTGTGATCATCATCTCTAAATGTCATGTTGCCGATGTACACTTCTTCATTATCAATAATTAGTTTTCCGAAGTACGGTTTGTTAATGATTGACTGGAGGAATTCAAGTAACTCTGAAGTACGTGTAAACTGCATTTCTTTGATACGGATATTTGGCAATTCAGACATGAAGTCCATGATGTCTCCGTCTTCATAGTCAACAACGTTGGAATAACTCTCAACCATCTCTGCTCGCGACTCTATTATTTCGGCTGTTTGAGATGCTCTATGCCGTGTTATTTTATTGAAATAATTATTAATAAAATTAACCATATTCTCTAGATGATTAACTTCTTGTTCAAATGATTTTTTCATCGTCATTCCCCCCGTAAGGCATTATACTACGACTTAATAATATATATCAGTCTATAATTTTTTGGAAATATAATGTATAATAGTAGTTGTAAAAAGTATTGAATGCGCATAGCCACATACGCTCAAAACGTCTGTGGTATTTTTATGCTATTTTGATTAATTGTCAAAGAATTAACCCATCATATATAATAACAACAATTGTAATAACATAAAAAGGTGATTAACTTATGAAGAAAACATTATCTATACTTGCTGTGTTGTCTCTAGGTACCGCGACTTTTATTGCTGCTGAAAACGAATTTCTAGAGAATGTCGCTTATGCGCAAGAGGATGAAGAAGTTGAAGAAGATGTTGATGAGGAAGTATCTGAAGAAGAGGAAGAAGACGAAGATACTGTTGTAGATGAAGAAGACGAGGAAGATGAAGAAGACGAGGAAGAAGTAGACCCACAACTCGGACAGAAATTATTTGCTGCATTTACACAACATTCTGCAGTAGAAAATTACTTGTTTGATATTTATGGACTTGAAAATAATACAACGCAGTATTTGGATGATCAATACCAAGTCGAAATGCCGAAGTTTTATCCGAATCAATATTTAGTTAAAACGACGCAATTTGATGAATTTGCTGAAGTTCCAGAAGGCATGGAATTTTACCTTGTGTTACCGAATAAAATAAATGAACAGGTTGTTTACGGCTTCAATGAAGATGTTGCTATCGTGTTTGTAAATCCACCGTTCATTCCTTTATATTCGAGTATGATTTCTAATGGGGTCGAGTTTGATAGTGAAACGTTACTTGCGAATAATCTAGAACTTTCAGAAGATGCGCTTGATCGCATCGTATTTTCACCGACAAACTTTGAAACTGAAAATTTAAACAATGAAAACTTTGCAAAAGTTTGGAAGTTAGTTAAAGGTGATGATGTCGCTGAGGATGAAGTATTCGAAGTGAGACGTGACTTACAGTACGTAAACTCTGACTTGAGAAACAATTCTTATATTTATCCGGATAATACGTTTGAGATTCGTGCAACAACATCTGAAGATAATTTAGTATTCACGATACAACCTGATGGTGGCATTATGGTGTATCCTGATGTGCCTTATATTGTCGTAGAATCTGATGTCGATTCTGTCGAAGCAACGAAAGCAGTGCTCGAAAATCATGAGATGTACCACGTCTCTGAAGTATCTGATATCGATGTGTCTGATATTGTTGATCAGTTTCAGTAAATAATATAATAGACCTTATTATCTCAAAAAAGTAGATAATAAGGTCTTTTTGTTGTTCTATGACTCAAATTTCTTGTAAATGGCTGCTGCATCTATTGTATGTGATTCAATTTCTTCTTTAGCGTAGTATTTACCGTTTAGAACGATGCCATAGATATCCATGAGGTGATCAAAAGAATCTAGTGGATTATTATTAAGTATGACGTAGTTCTCATGTTTACCGATTACCTCCATTGGCATTACAGTAGCACGATGTAAAACTTCACTAGGAGAGAGTCCCAGTTCGTTAAAGATATTCATCTCTTCAATCATGCTGTAACCAGGATAGTTCCAAAATCCTGCAGGTGCATCGGTACCGATATAGACTTTCCCACTCATATCGATATAGCGCTTTGTGATGATTTTCATCACTGCATATTCCCATTCGGCGTAGCGTTTATAATTTGACGTTCGTGATGGTTCTAGTTTCTCGAACATTTCATCTAATGTGACGTTTTGATCTTGTCGAATTTTATCGACAAGGTTAGTGTTAGGGACAGTGATTTTTCCAAATGCATTTTTACGGTACAGTGATAATGTAGGCACGAGTACAATATCCCGTGATTTTAGTTCGTCGAGTGTATCGTCTAGTACGTCAGAATCTATGTCAACATCTTGTAAAAAGAACATTTCTTCGAAGTCACCCGGCTCATATTCACTATATAAACATTGAATAATACCTGACGCGTGTTCTAAATACTTCACACCAACTTTTGCAGCATGTAGTGCATCGGTTTGTTCATGTGCATGAATAAGGTCAGCCGCGACTTGTAATCCGAGTTGTTTTGCTTGCATGACAACTGCAACTAGAACATCTGTTTTAATATTCCCATATACTTTTATAAACTTTGCACCTTGTGCGTGAAGTTCTTTTACAGTGTTCATTGCTTCCACAATATCATTTGTAGCAATGTGACCATCACCACTCGGTCCCCATAGACCTGGGTTGCCGTCGATCATCTTATAAGTGGGGTAAATATTTGGACTAACTTCATCAATCGTGTTGATGAGTTCATACATACCTGCAGTATTTCTTACGTTAGTTATTGATGAAAGCAAATAGTATTTCGCATAAAAAGGACTGATGTGCGTATGCATGTCTGTAAGTCCCGGAATAATGTATTTATTTTGCGCATCGATTGTTTCTGATTCATTTGAGTTGATTGTTAATGTTTGTTGTTTGAAAGACTTAATATCAGGATTAAATACGTAACCATTTGTTATTTCAATCACTTTAATCTTTCCTTTCATCCTCATCGTATTGCGATTCAACGCGTGCGCGTACTTTATCGATTATTTCATCACGACTATTTTTCTTACCGCCTTTTCTCGTTTGGCGAAACAAATAAAAGGCATATAAAATCAATGCAGCACCGACGAATGCTGAGAATAATGCGGTCTGGTTATCCACTTGTAAGAAACTGATACCAGATGCAAAAAAAATAACACCGAAAAGCAAGATGATAGGTGCAAATACTTTTTTCATAGAACGTTCCTCTCTATGTTTATTATTAATTCATTTTAACATGAATTTGCGTGCCAATGAGAGTAGCTCATAGTCCGTTAAATTGATTTGCACGCCAATGAGAGTAGCTCATAGTCCGTTAAATTGATTTGCACGCCAATGAGAGTAGCTCATAGTCCGTTAAATTGATTTGCGTGCCAATGAGAGTAGCTCATAGTCCGTTAAATTGATTTGCACGCCAATGAGAGTAGCTCATAGTCCGTTAAATTGATTTGCACGCCAATGAGAGTAGCTCATAGTCCGTTAAATTGATTTGCGTGTCAATGAGAGTAGCTCATAGTCCGTTAAATTGATTTGCACGTCAATGAGAGTAGCTCATAGCCTCGTAAACGGATTTGCACGCCAATGAGAGTAGCTCATAGTAACCCAAACGGATTTGCACGCCAATGAGAGTAGCTCATAGTAACCCAAACGGATTTGCACGCCAATGAGAGTAGCTCATAGTCAACCAAACGGTATTTCACGAATAAAATAATTTATAATACATCCTCTGACAGTTGAATATGTATAATAGATGTAATGAATGCTTTAAAGGAGTTTTTTATATGAATAAGTTTGATGAAATGATACTCGTTGTTAAACGAGATGTGTTATTTAACGATGAAAGCAATGCATTCCATGGTTTTTTAAGTGACCAAGAGCCTAAATTCAAAGCGATTGAAAAGACGTTGGATACGTACGAAACAAAGCGTCGTGGTGATATGGAAGAGGATCCGACTTTTAAACAACTCGTCAGTTATTGTCTGCTCGTGAATGAGCGTAATGAAGTGCTCGTATATGAGCGTCTTTCTGGTGGTGGTGAAACACGCTTACATGGCAACATGTCAATCGGTGTCGGTGGTCATATGAATGACTTCAGCAATGCTGGTAAATTTGAAGATCAAATGTTAGAGAACACATATCGAGAATTGGAAGAAGAAGTTGGTTTACATCAGGATGATGTTGTCGGCATGCAAACTCTGGGGCTAATCAATGATGATACGAATGAGGTAGGGCAAGTACATATCGGTGTCGTGTTTAAGGTCGATGTTAAAAGTGAACATATATCAGCTGTAGAATCTGACACACTTCGCATAGATTGGGTAGACCCTAAAGCATTCGGGGATTTGGATAATTACGAGACTTGGAGTGCACTGATTATCGATGCACTCTACAAATCATAGTATGCAGTCTCATCCAAAATTTAAAGCGAAGTTTGAAAGAGATTTAAAAGCGCTATATGCTGATAAAAAATACGAGGAATTTATTAAGGGATTTCGGCAGTATAAGAAGTTGAATACACCAGATGACACACTTGTCATTTACTATTACGAGTCGCTGATGCACGAACGTTTGTATTTTATCGTCGTTAACTATGCATTGGAACGCATGCATGAAGGTGAAGGTAACTATGAAGACAACACCGAATACATGTTAAAAGCGATGTTAGAGGATAAACGCTACGAGGAAATTATTGATTTCTCCAATCACCTAATGCGTGAAGACATTCCGCATCGATTTCGAATGATGATTCAAGAAATACGACAGGATGCAACGCACGCAATTGAAGACACGCAGCGTGAAAGATTAACTAAGCTTAAGAAAAAAGAAGTGATTGATGATTTAATTGATAACGAAACATTCATTAAGTATTCTGATGAGCACAAACTAAATTTTCTTAAAAAGATTATAGAACAAGAGACAGATAGTTATCGAGAATTAGTACGTGATTTGATACCAAGTACATCAAGCAATATGGTGATCACGATGATGTTAATATATTTGAAGACGATTGATGACAATGAATCACTAGAAGTATCAAAAGATGATCACGCGTTGACAGTTACACCTAGAGAATTGCCAGTACTTGAAGAAACACGTCTCGGCGGTGGTGTACGCCAAGCAGTAAACGATAAAATAGAATCACAAGCTCCTGATTTAGTCGATGTTATGGATGCATTTGTCATCGGTGTATTAATGCAAGTATATCCGTTTGATCCACCGTTTGATGATGCTGAATTGGTCAATGGATTTGTTAATTTAGGATTAGAAATGGTCAATATCCCACATGATTATGAAACTGACGAAAGTGTTCTCGAATGGATTAAAAAACACATGTAATCCTCATGGTTGTATTAGCAATACCATATGTTATAATGTTTAAGTTGAATAAAAGTATTAGTATTGATGGAGGAATTTTGATGACTCAAAAATGGGAAAAACATGAAGGTAATGAAGGTACGTTAACATTTACAGTACCAAGTGAAGACTTTGAGAAAGGATTAGACGAAGCATTTAAGAAAGTATCTAAAGATGTATCCTTACCAGGATTCAGAAAAGGTAAGATTCCACGCAAAATGTTCGAAAGTCGTTTTGGTGTAGAATCACTTTATCAGGATGCTTTGGACTTCGTATTGCCAGATGCTTATAGAAAAGCTATCGATGCAGAAGATATCAATCCAATTGATCAACCTGAAATTGATATCGAAGAAATCGAACGCGGTAAAGATGTCGTTCTTACTGCGAAAATCCAAATCGAACCTGAGGTTAAGCTCGGTGAATACAAAGGATTAAAAGTAGACGAATTAGATACAGAAGTAACTGATGAAGATGTTGAGAACGAAATCAACGCAATGTTAGAGTCACATTCTGATATGGTCATCAAAGAAGATGGCGAAATCGAAAATGGCGACCTCGTAAAATTTGATTTCGATGGTTACGTTGATGGTGAAGCATTCGATGGTGGAAAAGCAGAAGATTATGAATTAGAAATCGGTTCTGGTAACTTCATTCCTGGATTCGAAGAAGGCATGCTTGGCTTAAAAGTTGATGATGAAAAAGATGTTCTCGTGACATTCCCTGAGGACTACCATGCAGAGCATTTAGCTGGTAAAGAAGCAACGTTTAAAGTTAAAGTGCATTCAATCAAAGCGAAGGAAGTACCGGAGCTTGATGAAGAACTATTAAAAGAATTAGATAAGGATGTTTCTTCAGTAGAAGAACTCCGCGAATCAGTGCTTAAAGATTTACAAGCAGAAAAAGAAACTGCGCGCGATAACAAGTTAAGAGAAGATTTGATCATGCTTGCATCAGATAATTCAGAGGTAGATATTCCTGAAGTGATGGTAAAGAATGAAACAGATCGGATGGTTCAAGAATTTTCTCAAAACTTAGCACAACAAGGCTTAAACTTTGAAATGTATCAACAATTCTCTGGTCAAGATGAGAAAGCACTTCGTGAGCAAATGAAAGATGATGCGAGAAAACGTGTGAAAACGAACCTTACATTAAAACAAATTGCAATAGATGAAAACTTCGAAGTGACTGACGAGGAGTTAAATGCAGAAGCTGAAAAGATGGCGACGCAGTTTAACATGAGTGTTGAAGATATCAAACGCACGCTCGGTGATCTTTCGATGTTAAAAGATGACTTAAGATTACAAAAGGTTGTTTCATTATTAGTAGATTCACGTGAACAGTAATTAAAACGATGCTCTGTAGCGTATGTTACAGGGCATTTATTGTGTGCATATTGTTTGAAAAGTAGCATGTGATATTGTATGATTTGTAGAATGAAAAAGAGGTGTTCATGTGTTTAAATTTAACGATGAAAATTCAAATTATACATGTTCCTTCTGTGGTAAGACGGAAGAACAAGTAAAGAAGTTATTTGCAGGTAGCGGTGTGTACATCTGTAACGAATGTGTAGACACATGTCGCGAAATGTTAGAAGAAGAGTTTAAGCATGAGCGTTCATATACATTAGAAGAAATTCCAAAACCGAAGGAAATTCTTGAGAGATTAGATGATTATGTTATCGGTCAAGAAAAGGCGAAGCGTGCACTCAGTGTCGCTGTATATAACCACTATAAGAGAGTCAATCAACAAGTCGATGACGATGTTGAAATCTCTAAAAGTAACATTGCCTTAATCGGTCCGACAGGAAGTGGTAAAACACTACTTGCTCAAACGCTTGCTAGAACACTCAATGTACCATTTGCGATTGCAGATGCAACGAGCTTAACAGAAGCAGGATATGTAGGTGACGATGTAGAAAATATTCTACTTCGTTTAATTCAAGCAGCCGATTATGATGTTGATCGTGCTGAAAAAGGTATTATTTATGTCGATGAAATCGATAAAATTGCACGTAAGAGTGAGAATACGTCAATCACACGTGACGTCAGTGGTGAAGGTGTACAACAAGCATTGTTAAAAATTCTTGAAGGCACAACTGCAAACGTACCACCTCAAGGCGGACGTAAGCATCCAAATCAAGAGACAATTCAAATTGATACGACAAACATTCTATTTATCCTCGGCGGTGCATTCGATGGTATGGAAGAAATCATTTCACGTCGTCTAGGTAGTAAAGTGATTGGTTTTGGTAGCGGTGAAAAAGTCGATCGTGATGAAATATTATCAAAAGTACGTCCAGATGACTTGCAAGCTTATGGTTTAATACCTGAATTTATCGGTCGCGTACCAATTATCTCTCACTTAGAAGAGCTTGATGTTGAATCATTAAAAGCGATTTTAACTGAGCCGAAAAATGCACTTGTTAAACAGTATAAGAAGATGCTAGAACTTGATGATGTTGAATTGGAATTTGACAACGATGCACTCGACGCAATTAGTGAACTCGCTATTGAGCGTAAAACTGGTGCACGCGGTTTACGTTCGATTATCGAAGAACGCATGGTAGATATTATGTTTGATGTCCCATCAAATAATGATATTGCATCAATTAAAATTGTCAGAGGTACAATTGAAAATGATGAAACACCATTGCTATTCGACAAAGAGGGTAAACAAATTGATTTAAATCCTAAGAAAAGTGCTTAAATAGATGAGCTGTCTAAATAACATTTAGACAGCTTTTTAAGTATGGAGAGGTGAATATATGAAAATTAACCCGAATAACGTAGATATAATTATATCCGCAGTATCTAGCAAGCAATATCCAGAAATGAATCTACCAGAAATCGCTTTAAGTGGTCGGTCAAATGTCGGGAAATCTTCTTTTATAAATACAATTGTTGGTAGAAAGAGTTTGGCTAGAACTTCCTCGAAACCAGGTAAAACCGTGACATTAAACTTTTTTAATATCGATGATCAATTCATCTTCGTCGATGTCCCCGGGTATGGCTATGCAAAACAATCGAAAAAAGATCGTGAAAAATGGGGCAAATTCATCGAGGAATATATTACCGAACGTGAGCCGTTGGCAGCTGTTATTCAACTCATCGATTTAAGACATCCTCCAACTCAAGATGATGTGATGATGTACAACTTTTTAAAGCACTATCAATTGCCAGTATTGGTCGTATGCACGAAGATGGATAAAATACCACGTTCAAAAGTCGACAAACATATAAAAATTATAAAAGAGAAGATTGATTTTGATCCGAATGATGTAATCCTTCCGTTTTCATCTGTTGATAAGAAAAATATGGATAAAGTGTTGGATGTAATCAGTAACATCATAGAGTAAAAATAGACAAATTGTGAAAACTGCATGTTTAGTATGTTCTTAGACATATTTTACATGCAGTTTTCATTTTTTCTTTGATAAAATAGAAACATATTTAAAGGAGTGATTTTATGTACGTCATTGCGCTAAGTGTGAATTATAAACAAGCGAGTGTTGATGAACGCGAAAAAGTTTCATTTCAAGATTCACAACTTTCCGATGCATTACATACATTGCGTACACAAAAAAGTATACTTGAAGCATGTCTCTTATCGACGTGTAACCGAACTGAAGTGTATGTTGTCGCAGATCAACTACATACAGGAAAATATTATAGCCAACAATTTTTAGCAAATTATTTTGGATTAGACATTGAAGCGATTAAACGCATTACCACGGTGCGTACAGAAGATGATGCAATCGAGCATTTGTTCCGAGTGACAGCTGGACTCGATTCGATGGTATTAGGTGAGACACAAATACTTGGCCAAATTCGCGATGCGTTTTTACTGGCACAAGTAGAAGGCACGACAGGTACTGTTTTTAATCGACTGTTTCAAAATGCCATTACGATTGCAAAACGCGGTCATCATGAGACAGAAATTTCAAAGAACTCAGTGTCTATATCTTATGCAGCAATAGAACATATTAAATCACAAGTTAAAGAATTAACAGATTCACGAATTCTTGTCGTCGGTGCAGGTGATATGGCAGAGCAATCATTATTAAACCTCAGTGCGACTGGTGCAAAAAATGTTATCGTATTAAATCGTACAGTGGAAAATGCGGCCAAACTTGCGGGACAATTTGGTTATCAGAGTGCTTCGTTAAACGATATTGAGGAATTACTTGTAGACGCCGATATCGTTGTGTCATCGACTGCAGCAGAAGATTTCGTAATTACTAAGGATATGCTGAATAGTAAAAGGGATAACACAAATCCACTGATGTTAATGGATATAGCATTGCCAAGAGATATTGAACCAGAAATTTCAGAATTGGCGCATGTTACACTGTTTAACGTAGATGATTTGGAACATATTATCGATGAAAACCTTGCGCTCCGTAAAAATGAAGCGAAGAAAATTGAAGCGATGATAGTTGAAGCGATGGATACATTTAAAGAATGGATAAAAATGCTCGGTGTCGTACCGGTGATACAAGCCATGCGTTCACGTGCACTGGATATACAAGAATCAACGTTTGAGAGTTTGAACAGAAAACTATCGGATTTAAATGAGCGAGAAAAGAAAGTCATTTCTAAACATATGAAGAGCATCATCAATCAGATGTTAAAAGATCCGATCATGTACACGAAAGAATTAGCTGATCAACCGAATCGTAAACTACAACTCGCAGAAATTGAGAAGATGTTTAACATTGAAGAACGCGTGCATGAACTGAAAGAGGAAGAAAAGAAAAAACTAGAGAAGGTACTAACGACCGTACTTTAAATGTTCAATTAACTAGATTGGAGATAAACAATGAAGAAAATCGTAGTTGGCTCACGTCGCAGTGAGCTTGCATTGACACAAGCAAATCAGTTTTTAGATACTGTCAAAGCAGCGTATCCAGACGTCGAAATTGAAATAAAAGAAATCGTCACAAAAGGCGATAAAATACTCGATGTCCAACTTTCTAAAGTGGGCGGAAAAGGTTTGTTTATAAAAGAAATTGAACAGGCTTTATTAGATGGTGAAATCGATATTGCCATTCACAGTATGAAAGATGTTCCAAGTGAATTACACGAAGATTTGACCATTGCTTGCGTACCACCGCGTGAAGATATGCGGGATGCATTTGTATCGACGGATCACGTTTTATTTAAAGATCTACCTGCAGGCAGTGTTGTTGGAACGAGTAGTTTAAGAAGAAAAGCACAACTGCTTGGTTTAAGAGATGATATTGAAGTCAAATGGATACGTGGAAACATTAATACACGTCTTGGTAAGATGAGAGATGGCGAATACGGTGCAATTATTTTAGCTGCAGCAGGTATTAAGCGCATGGGTTGGGAAGATATCGTAACGGAGTATTTTAGTCCTGAAGAATTTATTCCTGCAGTTGCTCAAGGTGCACTCGGTGTTGAGGTACGAAAAGAAAATAGAGAATTACTAGACATGTTGAAAACATTAGAGAATGCAGAAGACCGCACATGTGTCACTGCTGAACGTACGTTCTTGAATCGTATGGATGGAAGTTGTCATGTGCCAATCGGCGGTTATGCAACATTTGAAGATGAAGAATTGTATTTGACTGGTCTGATTATGGACAATGAAGGCACAGTCAAATACGTCGTTAAAAAATCACATGACAATCCCGTTGAACTGGGTAATATCGTTGCAGATGAGATGGAGAAAATTGGCGCAAAAGCACTGTTAGATGAAATCAATGATGAAGCGTAAGCCAGTCGTCTTTATAACGGGTACACACAGTGATGCTTTGAATGATAACAACATGCTAGATTTATGGTGGTTACCTGTAATTAAAACGGAAATTTTATCGTTTGATAAAATCGTTTTAAAAGAATCATTTGATTGGATCATATTTACGAGTCGGAATGCAGTTGAATATTTCGTACCTTTTATGGACAGAGTTAAGGTTAAAAATATCGCATCGATTGGCAGTAAAACAAGTCATGAGTTAAAAACACATGATATCGAACCAAATTTTGAAAGTGAAGTCTTTTCACAAGAAGGCTTTATCGATAAGTTTCCAGTGGAGAAGGGATTAAAGATTCTCTATCCAGCAAGTCAAAATCGACGTCCGAAATTGGAAAATTATTTACGCGGAAAAGCGTGTGATGTCACTTCAATTGATTTATATCGACCGGTAGATAATATCGAGTCGATTCATTATTTGTTCGACAATTTACATCGTGCTGACGCATTAACATTTGCTTCGCCTAGTGCTGTGCGTGCAATAATGGAAAATCCGCTGATGACAGATGAAATGCGAGAAATATTAAACGATAAAATTCTCGTTTGCATCGGTCCAGTCACAAATAGTGTACTGGAATCATACGGGTTTAAATCTAGCTATCCAGATGTCCATACGAATGAAGAAACAATAAAATTATTATGTAAACTTTTAGAGGTGTCCTAATGCAATTTGATAGACATAGAAAATTAAGAACATCGTCTTATATGCGAGATTTAGTGAGAGAAACACATTTGAGAAAGTCAGATTTAATCTATCCGATATTTGTTGTAGAAGCACCAGATATAAAAAAAGAAGTGTCGAGTATGAAGGGTGTTTATCAGATATCTTTAAATCTACTCGAAAAAGAGTTAAAAGAAGTATATGAACTCGGCATAAAATCCGTTATCTTCTTTGGAATACCAAATCACAAAGATGCTGTCGGTAGTGGGGCATATGATCCAGATGGTATCGTACAAGAAGCATGTAAACTCAGTAAAAAATTATATCCAGACCTAATCGTCATTTTAGATACTTGTTTATGTGAATACACAGATCATGGTCACTGTGGGTTGATACATCCAGAAACAAAAGATGTGGATAATGATTCAACGCTACCATTACTCGTGAAAACGGCTGTTTCTCAAGCACAAGCGGGTGCTGATATTATTGCACCATCAAATATGATGGATGGTTTTGTCGTTGAAATTAGACAAGGGTTAGATGAAGCAGGTTTCGCTCACGTACCAATTATGAGCTACGGTATTAAATACGCATCTAAGTTTTACGGTCCATTTCGTGATGCAGCAGAGAGCACACCTTCGTTCGGTGATCGACGCACGTATCAAATGGACCCAGCAAACCGACTTGAGGCAAATCGCGAACTTCACAGTGATTTAAATGAAGGTGCAGATATGATGATTGTCAAGCCTGCACTGAGCTATTTAGATATCATTCGAGATGTGAGAAACGATACAAATATCCCAATTGTTGCTTATAATGTTAGTGGTGAGTATGCGATGACAGTCAATGCGATTGAAGCTGGTTTGTTAGACAAATCAGTCATTATAGAACAGCTCGATTCCATGAAGCGTGCAGGTGCCGATTTAATTATTACGTATTTCGCGAAAGAAGTATGTTCGATGATTGATAGAGGAGAGTATAACAATGAATGAACAATCAAAAGCACTTTATGAAAAAGCAGTTGATTTAATGCCTGGTGGTGTGAACTCGCCTGTGCGTGCATTTAAAGCGGTCGGAGGTGACCCTGTGTTTATCGATCGTGGTGAAGGTGCACGCATCTATGATGTAGACGGTAACGAATATATCGATTATGTGCTAAGTTATGGTCCACTAATTCTAGGACATGCAGACGATAAAGTCATAGAAGATGTGACAGAAACTGCGAAAAAAGGAACGAGTTTTGGTGCGCCAACTGCACTTGAAAATAAACTCGCAGAACTTGTCATCGAGCGTGTGCCATCAATAGAAATGTTAAGAATGGTATCTTCAGGTACTGAAGCAACACTTGCAGCTTTGCGTTTAGCACGCGGTTACACAGGACGCGATAAAATTCTTAAATTTGAAGGATGCTATCATGGCCATAGTGATTCACTACTAATCAAAGCAGGTAGTGGTGTGGCAACGCTTGGCTTACCAGATTCTCCAGGTGTTCCTGAAGGGATTGCTCAAAATACGATTACTGTGCCTTACAACGATAAAGAAAGTTTACAAGTCGCATTCGATAAGTTTGGTTTTGAAATAGCAGCCGTTATCGTTGAGCCAGTGGCTGGAAACATGGGTGTGGTACCACCTGTCGATAATTTCTTACAATTTGTGCGTGATATAACGAATGAAAATGGCACAGTGCTTATTTTTGATGAAGTTATGACTGGATTTAGAGTCGGTTACAATAGTGCACAAGGTTACTTTGGAATTACGCCAGACCTTACGTGTTTAGGTAAAGTCATCGGTGGTGGTTTACCAGTCGGCTGTTACGGTGGTAAACGTGAAATTATGAATCACATCGCGCCTCTCGGCAGCGTCTACCAAGCAGGTACATTGAGTGGTAACCCAATTGCAATGCAAGCCGGGATATCAACGTTGTCTCAACTTGATGAAAAGAGTTATGATCACTTTAATCATTTAGGTGACTTATTGGAACGCGGTTTAACAGATGTATTTTCTAAACATAATGTACCTCTGACGATAAATCGAGCAGGTTCAATGATTGGCTTCTTCTTGAACGGCGGTCCTGTACAAAATTTTGAACAGGCAAATAGCAGTGATTTGGCATTATACGGTCGATTATTCAAAGCGTTATTATCACATGGTGTATATTTAGCACCAGCTCAATTCGAAGGCATGTTCTTGTCAACAAAACATACAGAAGCTGACATTGAGAAAACAATTGCTGCATTTGACGCAGCGCTGAATGATATTTTAAACTAAATGATGATTTCATGAATTTTGCTATTCATATTGTGTTTATTTCATGTATAATGAAGTAAATGATGTTGATTTGGAGGATGAGCTATGTCTAATCGTAGACCTTTAACAGATAAAGAAATTGCACTGCAAGGCAAAAAGGATGAAGAAAAAATATTTGCCGATGGACAAGGTAGACCAATGGTTAATATGGGTTCAAAAGGAAGTTTCGGAAACCCAGTGATCTGGATGATGGTCATTGCTAGTGTTGTAATTTTATTACCAATACTAATCTATCATATTAGTCCAGGTGGAGATTTAGGTGGCGGTGAGAACACTGCTGGTGCTGGCGGAGATTCTGGAACAGAAGAAGTTGCTGAATCAGATGAGGAAGCAGTAAGCGGTGAATTCGATGCAATCGCATTTGCTCGTGACAACTGTGCATCATGTCACGGACAAGATTTAACTGGTTCTATGGGACCAAGCATTTTAGGTTTAGATGTTGATACATTTGAAACTGCAGTAAGAGAAGGACCAGGTGCAATGCCTGAATATTCTACTGATCAAATTAGTGATGAAGATTTAGCTTTCATGGCTGAGTATTACTCAGGTCAATAATATTTTCTATTCGGACTAGTTCACGCTAGTCCTTTTTTCTTTAATGTCTGGAGTCGAAGAGATGAGAAAAAGAGATATTGCGAATATAATCATATTAATTCTAATCTCACTGGCCGTATCCATAATGCTCGATTGGTTCGGCATGGTGTTGCCGTACCTATTCGGTGCGCTTATAACCGCCGTATTATATACGAAGTTTATTTCGAACGACTTCAAATACCCAACATGGTTACAAAGTGTTGGGTTATTGATAATTGGACTGGAAATCGGTTCGTCATTTAGAAAGGACTCTCTTTCTGAATTACTTGATGATGCATTCAACATCGTCTTGATTACAATCTTCGTCGTACTGCTGAGCATTGGTCTAGCATTAATATTCAAACGATTGACTGGAAGTACGATTGAAACTGCAATTTTATCGTCAATTCCAGGTGCACTTTCTCAAATGCTTGTCATGGCTGAAGAGGACAAACGCGCAGATTTGTTACTCGTTACCATTACACAGACGTCTCGCATTATTTTAGTTGTCGTTTTCGTTCCATTCATCGCTTCCTTTTTTACAGAAAATAATAGTGATCCATCTGCTGTTATGGAATCAATCGCACCATTTACGACGCTCGGTCCGTTAAGCAATGCAATACTTATTGTAGTGGCACTGATTATCACGTACTTTTTATCTAAAATTAACTTTGCTGCACCGATCATTATCGGTCCGGTTTTAGCAAGCGTCATATGGAACTTTACGACAGAAATTGATTTTACAATGGATATGGAACTTATGTATGCCGCACAAATATTATTTGGGATTAAGATTGGTATTCAAATTAGATCATTAATTACAGAATTAAATACGAAAACAATGATGGCGATGCTGTTACATAATGTACTATTAATCATTGGTACGTTAATAATCGTTGTCATTTATATGATGTTTACTACTCACAACTTCAACAACTTATTCCTATCGGCTGCACCGGGTGGTATCGGACAAATTATCATTGTTGCGAGTGAGATGGGCAGCGATATTGCAATGATTTCCACGTATCATCTCTTTAGAATATTTTTTATTATTTTACTCGTTGCACCAATGGTCAGTTGGTATTTGAAGTGGACGCGTAAAAAGGCAGAAAGACATAACTAGCAATTGCAAAAGTTGACTAAATGTATTATTATAATTTTAACTTTATATAGAAGCATAGAAGAGTAAGGTTTGATTGGAACTTAGAGAATATGTGGTGGTGCAAACATATCGATATCAAAATCTGAATGTAATCTATGATCAATCTTTTCTGAATGAAGTAGGAAAAGACGTGACATAAGCGTTAATTATGCATTGAGTTGTAATACGATCATGTATTAAATTTAGGTGGTACCGCGGAAACTTTCGTCCTATGTGTTTAGGGATGGAAGTTTTTTTATATTGTTTTATGAGAGGATGAAAGTTATGGATATGTCTACAAAGTATAATCCAAAAGAAGTTGAACAAGGGAAATATGAGCGTTGGCTAGAAGCTGGTTACTTTAAAGCAGACGTCTCAAGCGATAAAGAACCATTTACAGTTGTTATTCCGCCACCAAACGTGACGGGGAAACTGCATCTTGGACACGCATGGGACAACACATTACAAGATATCATCACGCGTATGAAACGCCTTCAAGGCTACGAAGTACTTTTCCTTCCAGGCATGGACCATGCAGGCATTGCAACACAAGCAAAAGTTGCGGAAAGACTGCGCAAAGAAGGTATAGAAATAAAAGACTTAACACGTGAAGAATTTTTGGAACAAACGTGGAAATGGAAAGAAGAGTATGCAAGTTTCATTCGTGAATCTTGGGCAAAGTTTGGACTCGGACTAGATTATAGCCGTGAGCGTTTTACGTTAGATGAGGGGCTGTCTAAAGCGGTAAATAAAATTTTCGTTGATTTATATAATAAGGGATTAATTTACCGTGGTGAGTACATCATCAACTGGGACCCTTCAACTCAAACTGCACTGAGTGATATTGAAGTCATTCATAAAGAAGTTGAAGGTAACTTCTATCATGTTAAATATGAACTTGAAGATGGTGGTCATGTAGAAATCGCGACGACGCGACCTGAAACGATGTTAGGTGATACAGCAATCGTCGTAAACCCTGAAGATGATCGCTACAAAGATCTTATCGGAAAGTATGCCATCTTACCAATCGTCGGACGAAAGTTACCGATCATTGCTGACCGTTACGTCGATATGGAATTCGGTACAGGTGTAATGAAAGTTACGCCTGCACATGACCCCAATGACTTCGTTTTAGGGGAGACACACAATTTAGAGCGTATCAATGTGATGCATGAGGACGGCAGCATTAATGAACTCGGTGGACAATATGAAGGATTGGATCGTTTCGAATGTCGTAAACAACTCGTTAAAGATTTAGAAGCAGCGGGTCACATGATCAAAATAGAGTCACATGTCCATTCGGTTGGTCACTCGGAGCGTTCAAATGCCATCGTTGAACCATACTTATCAACACAGTGGTTTGTACGCATGGACCCACTTGCTGAGAAGGCGCTAGAAAACCAAGATACCGACCAAGCAATTAAATTTGTTCCTGAACGCTTTGAAGGTACATTCAGTCGTTGGATGAAAGATATAAAAGACTGGGTGATTTCACGCCAATTGTGGTGGGGACATCAGATTCCAGCGTGGTATCACAATGAAACAGGGGAGATTTACGTTGGTGAAACACCACCTGAAGACTTGGAAAACTGGACACAGGATGAAGATGTTTTAGATACATGGTTCTCTAGTGCGCTATGGCCATTTTCCACACTCGGATGGCCAGATGACACTGAAGATATGAAAAAATTCTTCCCGACAAATGTTCTAGTTACGGGCTATGACATCATCTTCTTCTGGGTGGCACGCATGATTTTCTCTTCTCTGGAACAGACGGGTCAAAAACCATTTGATGATGTATTGTTACATGGTTTAGTACGGGACGATCAAAACCGTAAGATGTCTAAATCTCTTGGTAACGGTGTCGATCCACTCGATGTGATTGAAGACTATGGTGCAGACGCACTGCGTTATTACTTAGCTACAGGCTCAACACCAGGTCAAGACATAAAATTCTCTAATGAGCGGGTCGAATCTGTTTGGAACTTTATCAATAAGATTTGGAATGCTTCGCGTTTTAGTTTAATCAATATCGGTGATAACTTTACGATGGATGATATTGATCTCAGCGGTGAGAAATCACTGGCTGACAAGTGGATTCTGACTCGTTTGAATGAAACGATAGATGCGGTAACGCGACTTTCTGATAAGTATGAATTCTCTGAAGCTGGTCGTGTCCTTTACAACTTCATCTGGGATGAATTCTGTGATTGGTATATCGAAATGGCTAAAATACCGATGGCACAAGGCACTGGACAGGAACAGCAAATGACACGTTCAGTACTCCTCTATACGCTCGATAAAATTCTAAAAATGTTGCATCCATTTATGCCGTTTGTAACTGAAGAAATTTATCAGCAAATCAATGGTGAAGCATCGATTGTTGTGAGTGAATGGCCGAAGGTAGATGAGTCTCTGTCAGAACAATCTGCTAAAAAAGAGATGGCGACACTTGTTGAGATTATTAAATCAGTGAGACAGACAAGAAATGAAGTAAACACACCACTCTCTAAACCAATTGATATTCATATCGAAGTAAAAGATGAGTCTCTAAAATCACGCATTGAAGCGAACAGTCATTATATTACGCGTTTCACGAATCCTGAATCACTTGTAATCACTGAAAAAGTAACGCTTGAAGAAGAGACGAAAACAGATGTGTTATCGGACGTGACTGTCATTCTTCCACTCGCTGGACTCATCAATTTCGAGGAAGAAGTTGCACGTCTCGAGAAAGAGTTGAAGCGTTTAGATGGCGAATTAAAGCGTGTGAATGGAAAGCTAAATAATGAGAAATTCACAAGTAAAGCACCTGAGGCTGTCGTTGAAGAAGAAAGACAAAAGCGTGACAGATATACTGCACAATATGAAGAGGTCAACACGCGTTTGACTACACTAAAAAGTAGGTTATAACATGAACTATCAAGAGAGTATTGAGTGGATCCATAGTTTAGGAAAATTTGGGATAAAACCGGGACTAAAGCGAATGGAGTATATGCTCGGACGATTGAACCATCCTGAGAACAATATCGAAGGAATTCACGTGGGTGGTACAAATGGGAAAGGTTCAACCGTCGCATACTTAAGAAATGCACTTGTTGCAAATGGTTATTCAGTCGGCACATTTACATCGCCTTACATCGAGCGTTTCAATGAACGCATTTCATTGAATGGTCAACCTATTTCTGATAAAGAAATCTCAGTACTCGCAACGCGTGTCAGACCGATTGTAGAGGAATTATCTAATGAGACTAGCCTTGGTGAAGCAACGGAATTTGAAGTCATCACACTGATGATGTTTCAATACTTTGGCAAGATCAACCCTGTTGATTTTGTCATCGTTGAAGCGGGTCTTGGCGTCGCATACGATTCAACGAATGTATTTAAACCGATCATGACGATTTTGACGAGCATAGGGCTTGATCATGTGGATATTCTCGGTGATACGTTGCTTGAAATTACGAAGGACAAATCAGCGATTATTAAACCAAAAGTACCGCTCGCATTTAATGTACAAGATTCTACATGTAAGAATTACATCAATCATGTGTTGCATAACCAAGAGTCAAAAGCGATTGAGATGTCGCGCGATATCGTACTTATCCAAAATGGTGACGAGTTTGATTTTCAATATTTGAATTATGATTTTCATGATATAAAACTTAAGATGATTGGAAAACATCAGCAAGAAAATGCGGCACTTGCCATATCAAGTTTGTTGGATTTAATGCAACGCGGATGGGTAGATTTAGATCTAAATAAAATGATCTATGCCATTGAAGAGACAACTTGGGCAGGCCGTATCGAAGTAATTCAAGAAAATCCACTGATCATCATCGATGGTGCACATAACATTGAAGCGATGGAAGTATTGAAGAAAACGATGCAAGAAACATATCCCAATCGGGACATTACAGTCATGTTTTCTGCAATAAAAGGGAAGCCAGTTCAGAAAATGTTGAATATATTAGAGACATTCGCAAATCGCATGATTATTACTGAGTTTGATTTCTTTAAAAAGATGCCTATTACGCAACTCTACCAGTTATCTAACCATATCGATAAAGAGCAGGTTGAAGATTATATTCAATATATTGAAGACTTTGATGGTGATCTGTTACTTGTAACCGGTAGTCTGTACTTTATCAGTACAGTTAAACAACATTTTAATAATAAGATGTAAGAGAACAATAAAACCCGAGTATTCATTTCTATTAAAATGAATACTCGGGTTAAATATTAAACGTAAAATTGGAATTATGGACGACGAAGTGAATCTCTAATTTCTCTGAGAAGCACTGTTTGTTCGTCTTCTTCTTCCTCTTCTTCTTCCGCTTCAAACTTGCCACCAGTCAATTTGTTAAATACTTTAATAAAGACAAATACAGAAGTACCAATGATTAAGAAATCAATGACTGCTTGAATGAACATACCGTAAGTGATACCGTTCCATACCCAATCGGATGTGAAATCAGTGTCACCGAAGATAAGCGCTACAGCTGGCATAATGATGTGTTCTACTAATGCATTGACAATGTTACCGAACGCAGTGGCGATAACAACGGCTACAGCAAGGTCGATGACGTTTCCACGCATCAAAAATTCTTTTAACTCTTGTAACATAAGTTGCCTCCTAATGAAAAAATTTACACTTATTTATGCTTACAAGAGAATTGTACTTATATTAATTGAAAATGCAAGAAGTATTTTATAATTTAACAAAACCTTTAAACGATTTTAATACTTGAAATAATCATAACTTTACCTTTAAATTTTTATAGATAAGATTTACTTATCGTAATATAGTGAATATTTGAATGATTATAGCGAATGATTGAATTGATATACATGATGATTACATATACAATAAGTGTATGAGAGATATTAGGAGGCGGAAGCTTAATGAGTAAAACAGTAAAAGATTTGGCGACGAAAACATTAACAGTAGACGGCAAAGACTACACTTTTTACAGTTTGAAAGATGCAGTAACAAATGGTAGCGAATCGATCAAAAAGTTACCTTACTCAATTCGTGTATTATTAGAATCTGTCATTCGTCAGTACGATGGCACTGTAATTAACAAAAATCATGTGGATACGTTAGCGGCATGGGCGGACGGAAACTTGGAAGGAAATGAAGTACCTTTTAAACCATCACGTGTTGTACTTCAAGACTTCACAGGTGTTCCAGCTGTCGTAGACTTGGCATCACTTCGTAAAGCGATGAGTGAAGCAGGTGGGGACGTTCAAAAAATTAACCCTGAAGTGCCTGTAGATCTCGTTATCGACCACTCAGTACAAGTCGATGAGTACGGTACTCACACAGCATTACAACGCAATATGGAATTAGAATTCGCACGAAACAACGAACGTTACGAATTTTTAAGATGGGCAACAAAAGCATTTGATAACTACCAAGCAGTACCACCAGCAACAGGTATCGTTCACCAAGTGAACATCGAGTACTTAGCAAATGTTGTTCATGTGAGAGATGAAGATGAAGGTTTAGTGGCTTACCCAGATACACTAGTCGGTACAGACTCACATACGACGATGGTTAATGGTATGGGTGTACTAGGATGGGGTGTCGGTGGTATTGAAGCAGAAGCAGGAATGCTTGGTCAACCATCATATATGCCTTCGCCTGAAGTAATCGGTGTGCGTTTGAAAAATGCATTACCTGAAGGTGCAACTGCGACTGATTTAGCACTACACGTTACAGAATTACTGCGTAAAAAGGGTGTTGTCGGCAAATTCGTTGAGTTCTTCGGTGATGGTGTCACAAACTTACCACTTGCTGACAGAGCGACAATTTCAAACATGGCACCAGAATATGGTGCAACGTGTGGATTCTTCCCAGTGGATGATGAAACATTAGATTACATGCGTTTAACTGGTCGTTCAGAAGACCATATCAAAGTGGTTGAAGCATATTTAAAAGAAAACGATATGTTCTTCTCACCAGATGATGAGCCAGTGTATACAGATGTAATTGAGTTAGATTTGAAAACTGTCAAACCAGCACTTGCTGGACCGAAACGTCCACAAGATTTAATTTACTTACCGGATATGAAAAAAGAGTATCGTAAATCTGTCACAGCTAAAAGTGGTAACCACGGACATGGTCTAGATAAAAGCGAATTTGATAAAGTTGCGACAGTTGATTATGCTGACGGTTCAAAAGGCGAGATTAAAACAGGTGACCTAGTCATCGCTGCGATCACGTCTTGTACGAACACGTCAAACCCGTACGTTATGCTTGGTGCAGGTTTACTTGCGAAAAAAGCTGTAGAAAAAGGATTGTCTGTGCCTAAACATGTTAAAACGTCACTCGCTCCGGGTTCTAAAGTTGTAACAGGCTATCTAGAGGACTCTGGTGTGCAACAATATTTAGATACACTTGGATTCCAACATGTTGGATATGGTTGTACGACATGTATCGGTAACTCTGGTCCATTAAAGCCTGAAATTACGAAAGCTGTTGTTGATGAAGACTTACTTGTTTCATCAGTACTTTCTGGTAACCGTAACTTTGAAGGTCGTATTCACCCACTCGTTAAAGCAAACTACTTAGCATCACCACCACTTGTTGTTGCTTATGCACTTGCTGGGACAGTGGATATCGACTTGCAAAAAGAACCGATTGGTACAGATAGCGAAGGTAATGATGTTTATCTTCATGAAATTTGGCCATCACAAGATGAAATTAAAAAGGCTGTTCATGAAACGGTAACACCTGAATTGTTCAAGAAGGAATATGCAAATATCTTTGATTCGAATGAAACATGGAATGCGATTGAAACGACGGATAATCCTTCTTATGACTTCAATGATGAATCAACATATATTCAAAACCCTTCATTCTTTGAAGACCTATCACCTGAACCGAGCACGGTTCAGCCATTGGATGACTTGAAAGTGTTGCTAAAACTTGGTGATTCAGTGACAACTGACCATATTTCACCAGCTGGTGCAATCGGTAAAGATACACCAGCTGGTAAATGGTTGATTGAGCAAGGTGTTTCACCACGAGACTTTAACTCATACGGATCAAGACGTGGTAACCATGAAGTGATGGTACGTGGTACGTTTGCAAACATTCGTATTCGTAATGAAATTGCACCAGGTACAGAGGGTGGATACACGACGTATTGGCCAACTGGTGAAGTGATGAGTGTTTATGACGCATCATTAAAATATCAAGAAGACGGTACAGGACTTGTTGTTATTGCCGGCGAAGACTACGGTATGGGATCAAGTCGTGACTGGGCTGCGAAAGGTACAAACCTTTTAGGCGTTAAGGCTGTTATTGCAGCAAGTTACGAAAGAATCCACCGTTCAAACTTAGTATTCATGGGTGTATTACCACTTGAATTTTTAGATGGTGAAGATGCTGAGACTCACGGATTAAAAGGTGACGAATCATTTGATATTCAAATCGATGAAGGTGTTAAACCTGGAGAGACGGTAGAAGTCGTAGCAGAGAGCCCAGATGGCGAGAAGAAATCATTCAAAGTTAAAGTGCGCTTTGACTCTGATGTTGAAGTCGATTATTATCGTCATGGTGGTATACTCCAAATGGTATTACGTGATAAACTAAAAGCATAAGTTTTAATATGTAAGCGTGTATTGATACATTCAATACACGCTTTTTCTATCGGAGGGGAATCTTGTATGACACTGAAAATAGCAATATGTGGTGCCGGTAACGGTGGTGTATCCGCGGCGCTTGAGATGACAGAGCGCGGCCATGAGGTAACAATTTACCATAGTCAGGGATATTCCAAAGGACTCGACAATTTAAGAGAGAAGAACACGGCTGATTTAAATGGTAAATCAGTCACATTTCATAAGTTTACTGTGGATCCAGCCGAGGCAGTAAAAGATCAGGATGTCATTATGCTGACGATACCCGCAACGGCTATTGAAGATGTTGCGCGCGAAATTATTCCGAGTCTTGAAGAAGGGCAGCTGATTTATATTAACAGTGCTGCTGCTATGGGTGCGCTTAGATTTAGAAACACGATGGATAAAATGAACGTGCATACAAATGTTTTGGTGGGAGAGTCGATGAGCCTCACATATGCATCACGCTATGACAGAGAGAAGAATGCGGCGACGATTTTCGGCCACAATAAACATAACCTGTTCAGTGCATATCCTGCGGCGGACACAGGTGCGATGCTGGACGTTTTATCAAAGATGTACGACTACCTGGTGCCGGCTAAAAATATTGTTGAAGTCGTATTGAATAACGGGAATCCCGAGAGCCATCCGGGCCCGAGTATATTAAATGCCGGACGGATTGACTATGCGGGTGACTCGTTTTACCTATACAGCCAGGGAATGACCGAGCACACGATTAATGTTGTGCACAGTATTGATAAAGAGCGTCAGGAAATATGTGCGAAACTCGGCTTTGAAGTGCTGGATAAGTCAGCGCGAAGCGTGCGTTCAGGCTATTTCGAAGACGGTAAAACATTGCTCGAGCAGTACCATACGTCACCGTTGTTGAAAGACCTGCTCGGCCCTACAAATTTAGAAAATCGCTATATTACAGAAGACGTCTCGAACGGTTTGGTGCTCTGGGCGAGTATCGGTGATACAATCGGTGTCGATACACCAACGATGGATTCGGTCATCCAGCTGACAGGCGTGTTGTTAAATCGCGATTACTTCGATATCGGCATGACGCTAGAAAAACTCGGCATTGACGTAGATTCTGCAAAATCACTGAATGCGTTGATGGAATAAGAATATATCTAATACATTTACAGATGGACTATATCAATCTGTAAATGTATTATTTTTGCATAAATTCCAATTTAATCTTAATCCGTTTCTAATATATGTTATATTTGATAAACCACTATCACTCAGGAGGTTAGATATGACGAACAATTTAGATAAATCTTCTATGAACGAAGTTCAGCCGGATAACAGTAATGATAATAAGTCGTTGAACCCTTTTACGATGTTATTCTCATTTACGATTATCGTGGCCATACTTACATATATTTTACCCTCTGGTCAATACGAGCGGGAAGAAGTAGACGGTAGAACCGTCCTCGTTAACAATTCTTTCGAATTTACAGATCGTACGATTTTAGGTTTCTTCGATATTTTCACAAGCTTCCACGAAGGTTTAATGAATGGTGCTGCGATTGTGTTTACCATTTTCATCTTCGGTGGCGCAATCGGTATCATGAAGAAGACCGGCGCACTTGATTCTTTTATCAAAAAGATTGTAGTGGTGTTTAAAGACTCAGCTATTTTAATTATTCCGGTGCTTGTCTTATATTTTGGGTTACTTGGCTCATTAATCGGTACAGCGGAATCGTCGATTGTGTACCTGCCATTAATTATTCCGGTGATGATTGCGCTCCGTTATGATGCGATTACTGCAGTAGCGGTTGTGTTTTTAGGGGCACTTGCCGTTGGATTTACTTCTGCGATCTTAAACCCATATACAGTCGGAGTAGCGCAGGAGATTGCAGAGCTCCCTTACATGTCAGGATGGGAATTCCGTATACCTATTTTCATTACGTTTTATGTAATTGTTGTCTCGTACATTATGATTTATGCGCGGCGCGTCAAGAAGAATCCGGCGCTTGGTGACTACGGTAACTATTCACCGGAAGATAATCAGGATATCAATTGGGATTTCAAAATGTCCCGGACACACGCGGCTGCACTGTCAGTTTTCGTTGTGGCTATTTTAAGTTTAGTGACTGGTGTCGCATTATTTGGATGGGGCCTGCAGCAGATTGGGGCAGTGATTCTGTTTGCCGGTGTCGCGATGGGTGTTATCTGTCGCTTACATCCAAACGCAATTGGTGACGGATTTGTACAGGGTGTGAAAGATATCTCAACAGGTGCACTCGTTGTCGGTTTCGCACTTGCGATTGTTGAAGTGATGCAGCGTAGTGATTTGCTTGACGTTATGCTGTACTACTCAGCGAACTTACTTGACGGTTTACCGGTCGAGCTTGCTGCTGTCGGGATGTTCATCACGCAGTTATTTATTAACCTGCTTGTGCCGTCAGGATCAGGTCAAGCCGCACTGACAATGCCGATCATGATACCTTTGTCAGATTTACTCGGTGTGACACGTCAAACTGCAGTCATTGCATTCCAGCTCGGTGACGGATTATCAAACGTAATCATACCGACGTTCGGTGTCCTGCTCGCATCACTGTCGATGGCCGGGGTATCGTATATGAAGTGGGTGAAGTGGCTGTTGCCGCTCTTTATAATACTCGTTGTCGTTGGTGCAGGATTTGTCGTGCTCGCCCAAATGATCGAACTCGGACCTTTCTAGATAATTAAAAATTATATATAGTATAGAACTCTGCTGTATTGGCAGGGTTCTTTTGAGTCATTGATCAATGGATAGCGGTCATTGTCAACGCAGTAGTTCATTAAATATAATTCAAGAAATATAAAAAGAGCAGGTATTCCTGCTCTTAATTACATAAACTTAATTTTGTGTTCAGTGCCTGCTTTAATTCGTTTAAAGTTAGAAATATGTTTCGTTATGACAAGTATGGCCACAAGAATTGATAGAATAATCATTAACCAATCTTGAAGGAACAGCGACGCAATAACAAAAGTGATTGCAGCAACACTACTCGCAACAGAAACATATTTAGTTAGTTTTAGCGTGAGAAGGAATGCTGATAATAATACAAGAAACAATATTGGATTAAAGCCAAGTACAGCACCACCGCTCGTTGCGACAGCTTTACCACCTTGAAATTTTATAAAAATAGAAAAGACATGACCAATAGCTGCGGCTAATCCAAATAAAAATACATGAAAATACTCCGGTGCCAACCAATATCCTAAAAGTACAGGTATTGTTCCTTTAAAAAGATCTAACACGAGAATGACGATACCCGCTTTTTTTCCAAGAATTCTGAATGCATTTGAAGCACCTAAATTTCCACTACCATGACGTCTGAGATCTTTGTTAAAAAAGAATTTACCAATGATTAAGCTAAATGGTATTGAACCAATTAAATAACTGACAATGAGTAGCAAAATAATTTCTATCAATGATATACCTCCTTTATTATCAGGTACTAACATATTATCATAAAGCATAAAGTTTAAGTAGTAGAAACAAAATAGGTTATAATAATATTATTATGTAAACTTTTGAGTTGAAAAAATTTATGTTATGATTATTTGCGATTATCATAATGTTAGATTTTTTGCTATAATAATAACGAACGTATGTTTGTAGGAGGTCTACATGTCAGAGCAACATAATTATTCAGATGACTCGATCCAAATATTGGAGGGTCTTGATGCGGTTCGTAAACGTCCGGGTATGTATATCGGATCAACGGACACACGTGGATTACATCATTTAGTATATGAAATCACTGATAATGCCATTGACGAAATCATTAATGGGTACGGTGATGAAATTAAAGTTACATTGAACAAAGATGGAAGTATAACAATCGTCGATAATGCACGTGGTATGCCAACGGGTATGCATGCCTCAAAAAAATCAACAGCAGAAGTAATTTTTACAGTACTTCATGCCGGAGGTAAATTCGGTACTGGTGGCTACAAAACAGCTGGTGGTTTACACGGTGTCGGTGCTTCTGTTGTCAATGCACTGAGCGAGTGGTTAGAAGTTAGAATATTTAGAGATGGTGCCATCCATGAGATTTCATTCCATAATGGTGGTCAATTAAATAGCCAGTTGAAGAAGACTGGAAAAACGAGAAAGACAGGTACTGAGGTGACTTTTAAACCCGACAGTACTATTTTTAAGAGCGGAATTAGTTTCAACTATGAAACGATTGTTGAGCGTTTACGAGAGTCTGCCTTTTTACAAAGCGGATTAAAAATCGAAGTTACGGATAATCGTGCTGAAGAACCAGTTAGTGAGATATTCCAATATGATGATGGATTAAATGCATTCGTTGCTTTCTTAAATGAGGGGAAGTCGACGATTGGTCGTACAGTTAATTTTAACAGTACAGTGAATGAAATAGAAGTAAATATCAGCTTCCAATTTAATGATCAATATTCAGAAACGATATTGTCCTTCGTCAACAACGTTCGAACGAAAGACGGAGGAACGCATGAAGTTGGCTTCAAGACCGGATTTACGAAAGTGTTCAATGAGTATGCTCGCAAAATCAACGCGTTAAAATCAAAGGAGAAAAACCTTGAGGGTAACGATATTCGTGAAGGATTGACTGTTGTTTTATCCGTGAACATTCCAGAACATTTACTGCAGTTCGAAGGTCAGACGAAGAGTAAATTGGGCACGAGTGAAGCACGTCTTGCTGTCGACCAAATGATCAGTGAGCAGCTGCCATATTTCCTTGAAGAAAACAGTCCGTTATCACAACAGCTCGTTAAAAAAGCAATTCGTGCAAGAGATGTGCGTGAAACCGCGCGTAAAGCACGAGAAGAAGCAAGAAACGGTAAAAAGAATAAAAAACGTGACACGCTGCTCAGTGGTAAGTTAACACCGGCACAGAGTAAAGATGCCACGAAAAACGAACTCTTTCTTGTCGAAGGGGATTCTGCTGGTGGTTCAGCGAAACAGGGACGTGATCGTAAGTTTCAAGCGATCCTGCCACTTAGAGGTAAAGTCATCAACACTGAAAAAGCAAAATTTGAAGATATTTTTAAAAATGAAGAAATCAATACAATCATCCATACGATCGGTGCGGGTGTCGGTAATGATTTTAATGTTGAAAACTCGAACTATGACAAAGTTATTATTATGACCGATGCAGATACGGATGGTGCGCATATTCAAGTATTGCTTTTAACATTTTTCTTTAACTACATGCGACCATTATTTGCTGCAGGTAAGATTTACATTGCGATGCCGCCTTTATATCAATTGAAAAAAGGTTCTGGTAAGAAACAAGAGATTCGCTATGTATGGACAGAAGATGAATTGCAAAAAGCAATGGCTGAGATGGGCAAAGGTGTTGAACTTCAGCGTTACAAAGGTCTCGGTGAGATGATGCCGGCTCAGCTTTGGGAAACGACAATGGACCCGAACACACGCACATTGATTAAAGTGAGCATTGATGATGAGGCACTGTCATTAAAACGCATCACGACACTGATGGGCGATAACGTTGAGATGCGTCGTAAATGGATTGAATCTCATGTTAGTTTTACATTAGAAGAAGATCCGAGTATTTTAGAAAGTGGTGAAATCATTGAGTGAAATCATTCAAAACTTAAAACTTGAAGATGTCCTCGGTGAACGCTTTGGACGCTACAGTAAATATGTGATTCAAGATCGTGCGATACCGGATGTTCGAGATGGTTTAAAACCAGTTCAACGTCGTATTCTTTACTCGATGTATCGCGAAGGTAATACATTTGAAAAGCAATTCAGAAAAAGTGCACGAACTGCCGGTGACGTGATCGGTAAGTATCATCCACATGGTGACTCCAGTGTGTATGATGCGATGGTGCGCTTATCTCAAGAGTGGAAGATGCGTCAGGAATTAATCATGATGCATGGTAACAAGGGTAGTGTGGATGGAGATCCACCCGCTGCAATGCGTTACACAGAAGCGAAGTTAGCTGAGATTTCCAATGAATTATTAAAAGATATCAATAAAGATACCGTGCAATTCGTCAACAACTACGATGATACAGAAGTAGAACCGACGGTACTCCCGGCTCGATTTCCTAATTTACTGGTTAACGGATCAACAGGTATTTCAGCGGGTTATGCAACGGATATTCCGCCGCATCATTTAAGCGAAATTATTGATGCGACTTTGAAGATTATCGATAAACCATCGGTTACTGTCGATGAACTGATGAACATCGTGCCTGGTCCTGACTTCCCAACAGGTGGGATTATACAAGGGAAGAAAGGCATTAAACAAGCGTACGAAACAGGTCGAGGCAAGATTATTATTCGCAGTAAAATTAGAACGGAAGATGTGCGTGGTGGTAAAACACACATCATCATCGAAGAGATTCCATTTGATGTGAATAAGGCAATGCTCGTAAAACGCATGGATGAAGTGCGTGCAGATCGACGTGTTGAAGGTATTATCGAAGTGCGAGATGAATCGGACAGACAAGGTTTAAGAATCGTCATTGAAACGCGTAAAGATGCGCAAGTGGAAGGTATCATTAACTACTTGTTAAAGAAAACTGATCTTCAAGTGAACTATCACTTCAACATGGTAGCAATTAGTGATCGTGCACCGAAACAGCTCGGCATCATTGAAATATTAAAGAGCTATATCGAACACCAAAAAGACGTCGTGACACGTCGTAGTCGTTATGACTTAAATGCTGCAGAAAAACGCATGCATATTATTCAAGGGTTGATGAAGGTATTATCGATTTTAGATGAAGTCATTCGAGTCATCCGTGAATCAGATAATAAGAAACATGCAAAAGAAAACTTGATTGAAGCGTTTGATTTTACTGAGCAACAAGCCGAAGCAATCGTTATGTTGCAACTTTATCGTTTAACAAATACGGATATTGTCGAGCTTGAAAATGAAAGCAGTGAGCTGGAGTACACAATCAATCAGTTAAAAGAAGTTTTATCTGATGAAAAAGAGTTATTAAAAGTGATTAAAACTGAACTTCGTCAAGTGCGTAAAAAATATGACAATCCGAGACGTTCAGTGATTGAAGAACAAATTGAAGCAATTGAACTCGATAAGGAAGTCATCGTGCCGAAAGAAGAGACGATGATTACAGTGACAAATGAAGGTTATGTAAAACGCACGAGCTTGCGTAGTTACAATGCATCTGTGCCTGGTGAACTTGGTAAGAAAGATTCCGACTATGTGTTATATAAAGCAGAATCACATACGCTTGCACAGCTGTTGCTATTCACAAATAAAGGAAAGTACATGATTATTCCAGTGCATGAGTTGCCCGAAATCCGTTGGAAAGATGGTGGTCAACACATCAGCATGAACTTCCAATTGGATAGTGATGAACGCGTGATACAAGCACGGGCAATTGAATCATTTGATGAAGAACTATCAGTATTTATGGCAACACGTGGTGGTTCGATTAAGCATACGAAGTTAAAAGACTTGGAAGCCGTTCGAATACGCAGACCAATCGTTGCGATGAAAGTAAAACCAGAAGATGAGATTGTGTCGATTGAAATAACATCATCAATGGATGAAGATATCGTGTTTGTCACGGCTAAAGGTATGACTTTACGTTTTAATTTATCTCAAGTTGGACCGACAGGGTTAAGAGGTCAGGGTATAAAATCAATGAATGTGAAACCAGATGACAATATTGTCGGTGCGCATATCGTTCAAGAACCAAACGCATTGATTACAGTGACACAACGCGGTGCTGTGAAGAAAACTGCACTCGATACGATTGAAGCTGCAAATCGTGCACAAGTGGGTACGATGTTGTATAAAGAGATTAAGATGAAACCACATCGCGTTATAAAATCGTTTATGGTGCCTGGTGATGCTATTATTGAACTCAAGTCAGAAAATGAACACGAGAGTGTTGAGTTAAAACCGGTACGTCCAACAGCAAAATATATGAATGGTTCGTTTATGGTCGATGAAGCATCATTTGGTGTCGTCATCGATGCGTATCAAGATGTGTTGAAAGATCCTTCTTAAGAGAAGGGTCTTTTTTTATCTAAATAAAAAGCCCAACTATTCTCTCATGAATAGTTGGGTTTAAAATTAATTTGATCTAAAGAAGTTTAAAATTAAGTCGATAAAGTCTTGCAGTGCATTTAAGAAGTTCTGCCATACACCGGACTCTTGAATCTCTTTACCAATCTGAGCAGCTTGTTCTTTTGCTTGATCAAATGCATCACTTGAAGTGATTTGATTGACTAAGTCACGTGAACTATCCAATAAGCGATTTGCTTCTTCACTTTGGAAGATTCCAGAGTTTTGAATTTGTATAACGATGTTGATGATATTATTCACCTGAGTTTCAGTTAAAATACCATCCAAACCGTTTCTTTCCATCTGATCATTTACGATATTTCTAATTTGCTCTTCTGATAGATCTCCACCTTCATCGATGATATTGATTTTAATTTCAGTAATCATCTTGTTCAATTGTTCTTGTGAAAATCCATCAACATTAATATTTTGCTGTGTAATGTTGTTGATTACATTTAATTCTTGCTGCGCGTTTTGTGTGTATTCTTCATTCACTTCTTCACCTTGTTCGGCAAACGCTTTGTAAATACCAGCTAAGGCACTTTCACCCGTTACATCTTCAGCAGCCCCGATTACAACGACTGCATCCGTAATACCTGATGTGATTAAAGCATTCTGATACATCTGTGGTGTAATCTGTGTAATGCGGCCCATTTCTTCATTAATTGTTAGATCTAATCCATGACCTTCATTGCGCTGTTGAATTCGGATACTCGATTTCAATATGTTATTTGCATAGTCTTGGTTTAAATATCTCATGCTGTCTTCTCTATACACATAACTGATAATATCATTGTCCTCAACACCGAGAACCTCAGCCGTTTGTGTTTGTAAGTTTTGATCATTTTCTAATGCAGCACCATATACTGTCACTGCTTCATCCCACTCTGACACAGCTTGTGTGTGTTGAGTAAAAAATATAGTTGTCATAAACATAATTACCAATATTGGTATAAAACGCTTTAACATGACATCCCCTCCCTGTTCAAAAATGGTACTATAAATTTTAATAAGTTACAATTAATTATATGCTTCAGTGAATAAGAGGGATAGCGATGTACACGTATTTACAATGTAATATACCAGGTTTGTCATTATTGATCGAAGGTGAAACAAACACAATCGAACTCGGAGTTCCGATAAAGGGCATCATTGAGTTTAATTCATCAGCTCAGGACGTAACAATAAACAAATTAGATATTTCACTTATGGGTGTCAGAGAGAAGGGGAGAGCACTTAAACTCGATCGCTTTAATGTGAATCATAGTGTTGAAATCGAACCGAACAGCTTGCTTAAATACCCATTTAAGATGATGGTAGACAAATCAAAATTCAATATAAATATGATCGTAGAATTTGATGTGCGAATTAATACAAGTATCGGTGATTTTGAGTCATCAAGTACGTTCGTCCATGTACTGCGTGAAGAAACCCAATAAAAATCATATCATCTTCATAAACTTTAATGATGAAATCTAACTAAAAATGATATATAATGATCTTAAATACGAACGTACGTTCGATAATTTGAGAGGTAAACAGATGTATAACTATTATATTTGTCCGCATCGGGATGTGTTGTGCGTCGACTTAAAAAGCTTCTTTGCAAGTGTCTCGTGTATTTTAAAAGGGCTCGATCCATTAACAACGAAACTCGCGGTAGTCGGGGACACGAAGAGTACCGGTTCAGTTGTGCTGGCTGCGACACCGCCGCTTAAAGAGCTCGGCATTAAGACAGGTTCGAGACTTTTTGAAATACCAAGTCGAAAAGATATATTCATTATTAATCCGTCAATGCGTATTTATTTGGATTACTCGCAGCGGATTTCAGAGATTGCACTGCAGTATGTCGCACCGGAAGATTTTCATCAGTATTCGGTGGATGAGTTCTTCATGGATGTGACGGAGAGCTATCATCTGTTTGCGAAAAGCCCGTATGCTTTGGCGAAATTGCTAAAAGATGAGATTTACGCTGAGACGAATATCCACTCGTCGGTTGGGATTGGGGATAATATACTCCTCAGTAAAGTGTCGCTTGATATCGAAGCGAAGAAACAGCCGGACGGGATTGCGGAATGGCGCTATCATGACGTGCCGGAAAAACTATGGCCGATTGCACCACTTAGTAAGTTCTGGGGCATTAACACGAGAAGTGAGAAGAAACTGAATGAGCGCGGAATCTTTACAATCGGTGATTTGGCACATTATACTCCGAACTTTTTGAAACGTGATTTTGGAATCATCGGTGTCGATTGGCATCTGCATGCGAACGGCATTGATTTTAGTGAAATTCGCAATAAGCACGTGGTGCATTCACCGTCAATTGCGAAGAGTCAAATTTTAATGAAGGACTATAAATTTCAGGATACGTATGTCGTGCTGCTCGAGCACGTCGATGAAGTATCACACCGCCTGCGGCTCAGCCATCATCTGGCGAAAACAATTTCTGTATCGTACGGGACGAAGCACGGTCAGGTGTATAGGAAACAATTCACAATTTCGGAAGGTACAAATGACAGTGACGTAATTATGCACGGTATCTGGCAGCGTCTCAAGAAAATTGCAGATCCATTTGAGCTGTACCGGACAATCAGTGTGTCACTGTCGAATTTTATCCCGGACAGCACCACCCAGATGACACTGTTTGATGACACTGATGATATACAGAAAAAAGAAAATCTCACGAAGACGGTGGACCAGCTGAAAGTAAAGTACGGTACGTTGAGCGTGATTCGCGCAATGAGTTCGACCGAACACTCCACACTGCACCTGCGCGCCGGGTTGATTGCAGGGCATAAGCGCTAGCAACCGGTTCCGGGGTAATCGTTCGCTTGTGGAGTCGATAAGCAACCGACAACCATCAAAAAACTGAGATCCGCCCACAGGGCGGATCTCAGTTTACTTTTATTTAAATATTATTCCGACAATCCCAATCTATATAGAAGGTAATCTTCATTATATCCGTACTCCACACTGTAATTAACTACATCAAGAAAATCTAAATAACAAAGGCAGGTCCATTATGTTCGAAACTAAACTCGTGGAATCATCTAGAGGCACTTTTGAAGTATTCACAAGAGGTGAGGGCGAATCACTCATATTCACACATTTATATAGTGAATTTAACAGCTTAGGAAATTTGATGTCACAGCAATTGAGTAAACTATATAAAGTTTACATTATTAATTTGCGGGGCGCAGGGAAATCTGACGATCAAACGGAAGAATATACATACAGCATGGATGATGCAATTCATGACATTGAAGCAGTAAGAGAAGGACTCGACATAAAACAGTGGGCTTTCGCAGGACATTCAACCGGTGGTTTTCTAGCGTTAAAGTATGCGGTGATGTATTCTGAAGCACTAACGAAAATTATTGCGGGTGGATTGTGCGCAACCGGAGAATATATGAATCATCCGGACAGTATATATTCTAAGAAGAATCCGAACAATAAAAGAATGTTAGAGATATTTGAACAGTTAAGAGCGCCTGAAGCAACGCGTGAAGAACGACGCACTTTATCAAAAGAGTGGATTATGATGTCTCTATATAACAAAGATGCTTATTATGACATGTTGACGCGAAAAGAAAACGGCAGAACATTGATGTCGAAGATTGATTATTTTACGGATGAGTTGAAGGATTATGATGTGAGAGAAGAGCTAAAACATACGCCGGTGAGAGCTTATATCTATTGTGGTAGGCACGACGCGCAGTGTCCGCATGTGTTTAGTCAAGAAGCAGCTGACTTAATGCCGAACGGAACTTTAAAAACTTTAGAGTATAGTAATCATATGCCTGACATTGAAGAGGAAGAGAAGTTTGAAGCATTCCTAGAATCGACCTTACAATAAGTGGATAAGACTAATAATTCCTCCAACTGCTCATCTACTAAAGAAAGAGTCCTATATACAAGTACTAAAAAAGTGTTAATATGTAGGACTCGACTTATTCATCTAATCGTTTTTTAGCCGTCTTATAAACCCCGTCATTATCTCGTTTTCCTATCACTACAATTTGAATCACTTGGAGACTACCTTTAACTTCTCTAAAAATTATGCGGAGCCCCATTTTTTTATGCTTTAATTTATTACATTGCTTCAAATCTCCACGTAGCGGGTGACCAGCTTCCATGCCATTTTTTCTGATTCGATTCAGGGCTTTATCGACAAAGATTCTTTGACTACCGTCAAGGTCCTCGTAATCTTTCTTTGAATTTTTAGTCCATTGAATTTTATAAAGCATTTATTCCCAGCCATCATCTTCATCAATGATAGGAGGTTCGTTTGCTATTTTACCTCGAACTTCTTCGTCAGTGAATGTTTCAACATTACCGTACAAAACTCTTTTTTCAGCTACTAAATCTGCCATTTGATCATAGAGTTCTTCTATTTCATTATTTAAAGACTCATATTGTTTTTGAGTTAGCATAACACCAACAACTTTTTCACGGTTGAACACATATACCCCAGTGTTCTCTTTATTTGCTTTTTCAAATGCCTCCATTGGAGAACGCTTAAGATTTGAAATGGATGTGATTGGAACATTAAGAATATTCATACTCATTTATATCACTCCTTAACTAGTATTCTTATTATATCTTTTTTAAAAGTTTTTAAAAAGACTTTAAATGTGCGAAAGTGAAAAATAACAAAAATAATTCGCCAAACTTCTGATATAATAGACAGGATAAATTAATTGCGGCTCTTATAGGTTAGTGTTTAATATAGAGCGGAAATATATTATAATATGGAAGCATAATTAAATTGAACGCAGTAGGGAGAATGAATATGCGATTTACAGAGCTTACTCTTGATGAATTTAAACAGCACACGTCGGAGAACAAAAGTCACTTTACACAGATGGTGGAGAACTATCAAATGAAGGTTGAGACGGGTAAGGAAACGTACCTGGTCGGTGTAAAAAATGACAGCGGTGAGGTGCTGGCATCGTGTCTCGTCACTTTATCGCCGCTCATGCGTGTGATGCGTTATGCATACACAAACAGAGGGCCGGTGATGGACTATTCAAATGAGGGTTTGGTTAAGTTTTTCTTTGCAGAACTCGAGAAATTTTTAAAGCCGCGCAAAGTGGTCAGCCTGCGCGTGGATCCTTACGAAGTCTTGAATGTATGGAATCACGACGGTGAAATTCTTGAGGATAAAGACCAGACGCACCTGTTTAATACGTTTCAGGATATGGGCTACAGCCATACCGGATATCCGACCGGCTTTGATATCAGACACCAGATTCGCTGGCTGTCTGTTCTGAATGTTGAAGGTAAAGATGAGAAAACGCTCCTCAATGATATGGACAGCTTGCGTAAGCGCAATATTAAAAAAGCGCTGAAGAACGGAATGCGCATGCGTTTCCTGGAGCTTGATGAGTTAAATATCTTCAGAGACTTTATGAATCAGACGTCTGAGATGAAGGACTTCTTTGACCGTGATGATACTTTTTACTATGAGCGTAAAAAGTATTATAAAGATAAAGTGCTCGTGCCGCTTGTCTATATTGAACTTGATGAATATAACTCTGTTAATGAAAAGGATCTTAAAAAACTTGAAGCAGATCTTGCAAAGGCGCATAAGGAACTTGAGAAAGATAATGTAAATGTTGAAAAAGTTCAGCGTAAAATTGAAAACTTTGAAGTGCAGGTTAAAAATAAACGTGAGAACTATGAAGAGGGCTTACGTCTGAAAGAAACTCATGGTGATACATTAAACCTGGCGAGCGGTTTCTATTTTGTGAATGATCATGAAGTTGTGTATCTCTCAGGTGGTACAGCGAATGAGTACCGTCACTTTGCCGGCAGTTATTTAATGCAGTGGGAAATGATTAAGTACACGCTCGAGCATAATCTGCCGATCTATAACTTCTATGGAATAACAGGCGTCTTCACTGAAGATGCAGAAGATTACGGTGTGCTGCAGTTTAAGAAAGGCTTTAACGCCGTTGTGAATGAGTATGTCGGTGATTTTATCAAACCACTCAATAAACCGATGAATACATTACATGAAACAATACAAAAAATTAAGAATAGATAGTATAATTATATGAGATTCGTTAAAAACGGATCTCATTTTTATTATTACACTATAAAGTGATACTAACAATTGAAAACAAAACACATTATTTATGTTGCTTTGTATGCGGCACTGATTGCAATACGTGAATATTGTGAGGATTTTAATAAAATTATTTATTATATGAGAGAGATTGAAATACAGTTACCAATAAAATGCGCTGATGAAGATCAGCATGAGTACAGCAATTAAGACAAACACGACGCCGATTGGTTTTAATAAGTGTTGTTTCTTATTGAAAGTGAGTTGTATAAATAGCACGAACTGGATGATAATGAGTATGAGTATTGCGAGTACTATAATAATTTGCATATAATGACTCCTTATTAAGTTTCTTTAAGCTAATCATATCATTATTAAAGTGAATGATTGATTAAATTATCGTAGAGCTAAAAATGAAACAATACATTCAAATAATTTATGTTTGAATTATATAAAAGTTTACATAATATATATTATAGGAAGTAATGTATTATTTTCTGAATACTTAGCCTTTTTCTCTTTTATTTCATAACTCATAATGTATAATTAATATTACGAAATACGAAATTTAAGGAGATGTATTTATTTATGGCACAACTACCACTTAGAAAAGACGTTGATCAATCATTAACATGGGATTTATCTAGTTTGTTTGAATCAGACGAAGCTTGTGAACAAGGCATCGTTAAGTTTTTAGAAACGCTTGCTGACTTTGAATCATCATATTCAGGTAAATTAAATGACGTGAACTCGGCTGTTGAAGCAATCGATCACTTCAGAACATTATCAGAACTTGCTGTACCTATCGGTACATATGCTTCATTACGCATGAGCAGCGACCAAACGGATGAAGACGCACAACGTCTTCAAGGTAAGGTTTCTAACGTTTTAAATCGTTTTAGAAGTGAATCAACATTTTTAGAAAGTGAATTGCTACAGCAAGAAGATGCGCACATTAAAGCAATTAAAGAAGTTAAACCAGAATATACAAACTTTTTAGATGATCTATTAAGAAATAAACCATATACACTTGATGCAAAAGTTGAAAAAACACTCGCTTCATTCGGTACTGTATTCGGCGGTCCATATGGTCTTTACAATAAAACAAAACTATTAGATATCGATTTTGGGACGATCACTGTTAATGGTAAAGAAATTCCTTTATCTTATTTAGCATTTGAAGGTGGTCTAGAAGCACATCAAGATGTGGATACACGTCGTGCGGCCTTCAGAGGATTCTACGATAAATTAGCAGAATATCAACATACGACTGCTGGTACATATGATATTCATTTGAAACAAGAAAAAACTCAAGCAGATTTACGTGGTCATAATTCAGTGATTGACTACCTACTCCACCGCCAAGATGTGTCGGAGGATCTTTATAACAGACAGATTGATTTAATCATGAGTGACTTAGCACCACATATGAGACGCTATGCGAAGTTACTTAAATCAGAACATAATTTAGATGAAATGAAATATGAAGACTTAAAGATTTCTTTAGATCCTGACAGTGAGCCTGAAATCAGTGTTGAAGAGTCTAAAACTTATATTAAAGAAGCATTGAGCATTTTAGGCCCTGAGTATTTAGAAATTGTAAACCGTGCATATGATGAGCGTTGGATTGACTTCGTTCAAAACAAAGGTAAATCAACAGGTGCATTCTGTTCATCACCATACGGTGCACATCCATATATTTTGATTTCATGGACTTCATTAATGGAAGAAGTTTTTGTACTTGCACATGAATTAGGACATGCAGGACACTTCTTTAATGCAAATGCGAATCAAAACATCTTTGATACGAGAAGCTCAATGTACTTCGTAGAAGCACCAAGTACGATTAATGAGTTACTCGTTGCGAACCATTTGCTTAAAAACTCAGACGATCCGAAGTTCAAACGCTGGGTCATCAGTTCAATTATTTCACGTACGTATTATCACAACTGTGTGACACACTTATTAGAAGCTGCGTACCAACGTGAAGTCTATAAACTCGTTGATAATTATGAAACAATTAATGCGAGCGTGTTAAACAAGTTGAAACGTCAAGTGATTGAAGAGTTCTGGGGTGACGATGTCACGATTACAGAAGGTGCAGAGTTAACTTGGATGCGTCAACCACACTACTACATGGGTCTTTATCCGTATACGTATTCAGCAGGTTTAACAATTGCAACTGCAATGAATAAGAGAATCCAAGAAGAAGGACAACCTGCTGTTGATGATTGGATCAACGTATTAAAAAGCGGTGGTACGAAGTCTCCATTAGAACTTGCTAAAATGGCAGGTGTTGATGTAAGTACAGATCAACCATTGAAAGATACGATTGCATACATCGGAAGTCTAGTTGATGAGTTGGAAAAACTGACTGAAGAGATTAATAAATAGAAAAATATAGTTGTTTGAGGAACAGCATTGGAATCTTTGATTTTTAAAGGATTCGGTGCTGTTTTTTTGTTTCGCTTAGTCTGAAAGGTATTAGTCATAATAAATAATGAAGTTATAAATATGTCAAAGATGTTTGACAGATGTCTTGTTATATTTTATGATTAAGTTGTAAAATATCTTTTACACAATAAATGAAGGTGATGCCATATGCAAAATAAAATCAAGGAATACAGGGAAAAGAAAAACATTTCTCAAGGGAAGTTAGCAGAGTATTGTGGTGTAAGCAGGCAAACGATCAATGCAATTGAGAACAACAAATATGATCCGAGTCTTCAGCTAGCCTTCGATATTGCAGACACTTTAGACATTAAGGTCGACAATTTATTTATTTCAGAAAAGGAGCGGTGAGTTATGGGATTCACAAGAAAACACGGTGCTCTTATGTTTGGTACGGTAACTCTATTAACGATCATCAATTTAATTTACAGGGTGATCGTAGGTGATGAATTAGGTTTTATGGAAATAATAATGCCTGCAACATTTATGGTGTTTTTCTTAACTTCTATCATATGGGGAAATGAAGATGAAAAAAATGGGATTTATCAGGATGAAGAGTTAGGAAAGAAAATTATAGAAAAAAGTTCAATGATTAGTTACTTTACTTTGATATTTATAATATTCATTGCTGTGTTCGCTGATCGATTAATCAATGATACATTTAATGTGCTATTGCTCGTTATATTAGCTGTAGCTATGGTTTTACAGCCAATTGTTCAATTTTTCGTTATGAGAAAATATAAATAAGGATATCTATGTAACTGAGTTTTCTATATTATATTCAGATTACTTTTTATATTGACCATTTCATGGTAAAATGTATTACAATGTAATACATGGAAAAAGGAGTGATTGATATGAATTTAGTTACGGTAAGATTAAACGAGGAAGAAGAAAAACTTTATAATGAGTATGCCAAACTCCATGGTATTCCCCTATCAACTCTTTTCAAACAAACCTTGGAATCAAAAATGGAAGACGAGTTAGACATGAAAGCAATCCAAGAGTATGAGGAAAACATGACCGAGGAAACACAAACACACGAAGAGATGAAAAAAACGTTAGGTTTTTAACTTATGGCATACCAGGTTATTTATACGAAAAAAGCAATCAAAAGCTTAAAAAGAATAGACTCTAACCAACAAAAAATTATTATTTCATGGATTGAAAAAAACTTAATCAATACAAACGATCCTAAGCAACATGGAAAAGCTCTCAAAGGAAATTTGAAAGATTACTGGAAATATCGAGTTGGTAACTACAGAATCCTTGCAGATATTGATGACAAACAAATTAAAATTATTATTTTCAATATCGGACACAGAAAAAATATTTATCAGTAAAGGAAATTAAATATACTTTTGGTTTTTACATAGCTGTTTTGCATTTTTCTTCAAATACTACACCATAATGGAAAATGCAAGGCAGCTTTAGTTTGTCTATTTCAAGTATCTCCGTTTATGTGTCTATGAGATGAGTTCATGGACACGCAGATTGATTTGCGTTCCAATGAAACTCGCTCACTGACTCTCAGATTGATCTGCGTTCCAATGAAACTCGCTCACTGACACGCAAACCAATTTACACGCCAATGACCATAGCTCATTGAAACAAAAACCCTATTTCTTCGCATACATCTCACTTGCTAAACTATTTTCATTGCGTTTTACACTGACGGCGTAATTGTATCCAGCAAATGTGTTACCAATCAACGCGGCAGCACCAAGTGTGATCCAAAGCGGTGCCAATGGAATATCGATTGGTGTGACCAACTCTATAACAAGCAGCGCAAAGAACACGATTGTAATCAACATATAGATGAATGACTCGCGAATCGTCACGACATCTCCTGGATTTACTGGAACTACTTTTGACTTGCTAGAAAAGAATCTTGCTTGCATGCGACTGCCTGGATGTGGTATTTCTACTTCTTTTTTTCCGAACAATGGAATTGTCTCTACATGTTCATCATTAATATGGACTTCTACTCGCCTGAACATAGTAAATATACCGATCCCACGTTTTGCTTCAATATTTAAGTGTTTATGCATTACTATTATCCTCTTTCAATACAGTTTGCCCGTCTTCTTGTACAACAACGCCCTCTTTCATCAATTTACCCATTGCACGTTTAAATGCACCTTTAGATATATTAAATGCTTCTGAAATGTCGTCTGGTGATGACTTGTCTGTGAGTGGCATTGTGCCGCCATTACGGGTAATATAATCCAGTATTTTCTCTGAATCTTCATCTCGTGCACGGTATGCTTTTTGTCTAAATGAACCGTTAATCTCACCCTGTTCATTCATACCGATTACTCTAAACTTAACTTTTTCTCCAAGCCTTGGTTCTGTCTGACGTTCGCTTTCATGAATGAATACTTTATAGCCCTCTTCAGTAAGTAAAAATGTGCCGACTTTAAGCAGTCTATACGGTCGCCCTTCTAACCATTTATTATTAAGTTCTTCATACAACTTTTCGTCAACTTTTGTAAACTTTTCAGCAACTTCTGATTCTTGTACAAGTTTACCAAACAGTTGGTTATCCCCTTCTCTGCGCAGTTTTACATACACCTTATCTCCAGATTGTGGCCAAACTTCCTTTAGTTTTGGTAAATCTACCCATGGGATTAGAATATCTCTTGGTGCGCCGATGTTGAGATAAGCACCGTCACGATTTACCTCTGATACTTCAGCATAGCCAAACTTATCGACTGTTACGTCTGGAATGACTGGTGTCGCAAATAATTCACCACGTGTATTTGGGTATATAAATACAACTAATTCTTCACCAACTTCTACTTCACGGTCTAACACCGAACGATTCATTCTGATTGTTTCACCTTCATCAGACTTTAAGTAGTAAGTTGACCCTTCTATTTTTTCAACTGTTAAAAATTGTGTCTTACCTGATAATCTTTCCATATATTAACTCTCTTTCAGTTCGTTTATTTTTTCTATAATTTCAACAACATCTGTATTGAATACAATACTTGCTTGCTCATCATATGGTGTTTTATCTTTATTTATTATTATTAAGTGATCATCATTAAAGTATTCAATGAAGGATGCAGCTGGATGTACAACGAGTGATGAACCGATGACGATGAGCATATCTGCACTTGAAATTTTATTGACTGCAGATAATACGGTCAACTCATCTAACATTTCACCATAAAGTACGATGTCTGGTCTCAAAACATCATTACATTTCGTACAATACTTTAATTTCTCATCTAAAATTCTTCGTTTTGTGTATTGTGCCTTACAACCAATACAATAGTAATCGTTTAAGCTGCCATGTAATTCATCGACATGATTACTTCCTGCATCACGATGTAAGCCATCAATATTTTGAGTGACGACACCGAGTGATTGTCCTGATTGTTCAAGTTCAGCTATGAATGTATGAGCGACATTCGGTTTTTTATTTGCTAGTAACAATCGCTTCTGATAAAAATTCGCAAAGCTTTCCTTATCATCAACCAGATGTTGGTGTGATAATAAGTACTCTGGAGAGTATCCATCTTTAGTTATTTCATCAAATAATCCGCCCATACTACGAAAGTCTGGAATACCACTTGCCACAGATATACCGGCACCTGTTAAAAAGACGATTTTCTTACTGTTTTCTAGCTGTTCTTTGAATTTTAAAATTTGAGTATCCATATGAATCCCCTATGCTCAATATATATTAATGTTACCACAAATATGGTATATTCTTTAAGAATACTTGATTAGGAGAATGTTTAAATGTTACAAGTAACAGATGTAAGTTTGAGATTTGGAGATCGTAAATTATTTGAAGATGTAAACATTAAATTTACACCAGGTAACTGCTACGGTTTAATTGGGGCGAATGGTGCAGGAAAATCAACGTTTTTAAAGATTTTGTCAGGTGATCTCGACGCTCAGACTGGCCATGTATCTATGGGTGCAGATGAGAGATTAGCTGTATTAAAACAGGATCACTTCGGATATGAAGATCATCGTGTACTCGATGTTGTGATGATGGGTCACGAAGATTTATGGAGAATCTCTAAAGAAAAAGACGAGATTTATATGAAACCAGATTTCTCTGATGAGGATGGCATTCGTGCTGCTGAACTTGAAGCAGAATATGGAGAAATGGGTGGCTGGACTGCTGAAAGTGATGCGGAGAGTTTACTACATGGTTTAGGTATTGAGAGTGATTTAGTCGATAAAAACATGAGTGAGCTTGAAAACAACCAAAAAGTAAAAGTGTTACTTGCACAAAGTTTGTTTGGATCTCCTGATGTGTTATTACTCGATGAGCCGACGAACGGTCTAGATATAGAAGCGATTCAATGGTTAGAAGACTTCTTAATTGATTTTGAAAATACAGTTATTGTTGTCAGCCACGACAGACACTTTTTAAATAACGTATGTACACATATTGCAGACTTAGACTTTGGGAAAATCCAATTATACGTTGGTAACTATGATTTCTGGTACCAATCAAGTCAACTTGCCCTATCGATGGCGCAAGAACAAAACAAGAAAAAAGAAGAAAAAATGAAGGAACTTAAAGACTTCATTGCACGATTTAGTGCGAACGCATCAAAGTCAAAACAAGCAACGAGCCGTAAGAAAATGCTCGATAAGATTGAACTGGATGATATCCGCCCATCGTCACGTAAATATCCGTTCATTGGATTTACACCAGAGCGTGAGATTGGGAATGAGTTACTACAGGTCATAGGATTAACGCATTCAATCGATGGTCAAAAAGTATTGGATAATGTGAGCTTTGTTGTAAATCCATACGACAAGGCCGTGTTAATTGGTGGCACTGAAATTGGTCGTACGACCCTACTCCGTATACTTGCTGGTGAAATTAAACCAGACGCGGGTGAAGTACGTTGGGGTGTAACTACATCTCAGGCATATTTCCCGAAAGATAATTCAAAATACTTCGAAGGTGTTAACCTTTCACTTGTTGAATGGTTAAGACAATATGCACCAGAAGATGAGCAAACGGAAACATTCTTAAGAGGATTCTTAGGACGTATGCTATTCAGTGGTGAAGAAGCAAAGAAAAAAGCATCGGTTTTATCCGGTGGAGAAAAAGTCCGTGCAATGATGAGTAAGATGATGTTGACGAAATCAAACGTATTGTTGTTTGATGAACCGACAAACCACTTGGACTTAGAGAGTATTACAGCGGTCAATGATGGATTGAAACGATTCAAAGGATCAATTATCTTTACATCACATGACTTTGAGTTCGTTAATACGATTGCCAACCGTGTGATTGATTTGTCTCCTGCAGGCAGTGTATCTAAGGAACTAACATACGAAGAATATCTACAAGATACAGGTGTACTTTCGAAATAATATATGAAATTTAATTAAGCCTGCCAATTCAAGCCTAGAAAATGACTTGAACTGGCAGGTTTTTAATTTCCCTGCCAATTCATAAGGATAATAAGGGTTGAATTGGCAACGTTTGATTATTTCTGCCAATTCGGATGAAAATAATCGTTTGAATTGGCAGCTTGCATTCTAAATCGAAAACCAAATTAAAAACGGCCTTGGAATTTTCCTAAAAGATTCCAAAGCCGTTTCTTTATGCTATTCTACAAATTCAATATTCATTAGATTGATATAGCCACTCGGGAAGAGTTCTACTCCTGTCACAAAATCCGAATTGTAAGCAATGATGCTCTTCGCATGAATAATATTTGTCATCGGTGCGATTTCAACTAAGTAATTTTGTGCCTCTGTGTAAATCTCATATCTTAAATCTTCATCTGATTCCCCTCGACCACGTTCGAGTAAGTCATCAAGTTCTGGATCTGAGATGAATGTTCTGTTACCCGCTGCACCTTGGTTATCTGTGTGAAGCAGTGAATACGTACCGTAGTCCGCATCGGCCGTTGACGTTGTCCAACCGACAATCATCATTTCATGTTCACCATCTCCCGTACGTTGCCATAATGTACCAAAGTCCATCAATTCAATATTCACTTCAATACCAATCTCAGCTAGATTTTCTTGAATCAATGTTGCCATCTCTACAACTTGTTGGTTATCCGTAACCCAAAGACTTGTCGTAAATCCATCTGCAACATCTGTTTCACTCAGTAACTCAGCCGCATATTCTGGATCATATTGAATCGTATCAACATCTGGGTTATGTCCCCATACAGGTGGTGCTAATGGGCTGATTGCTGGTGACGCATTATCTTCATAGATGTGCGTTGCGATACTCTCTCTATCGACTGCATATGCAATCGCTTGTCTTACTTTAGGATCGTCAAATGGTTCTTTACGAATATCATATGTCATATATGAAAGTCCAAGTCCATCCACTGATAAAAGTTCCATCCCATCTGTCGTTTCAACTTGAGTCACAGATGATGGTGATAATGCATGCAATACATGCGCAGTACCTGTCTGTAGTTCAGCCATACGTGAACCAGATTCAGTGTTTACTGTGAATGTCACTTCTTCAAAAGCTAAATCTTCAACACGATAATCTTCATTTCTTTCAAGTACGACATTATCACCTGGTGCACGGCTTACGAATTTAAGTGGACCTGTACCGTCAGGACTTTCATTCGTTACAGTGTTTAGATCAATACCAATCTCATCTACAATTTCTTGATACTCATCGCCACCCTCTTCACGAAGCTCGTAATACTCTTCGACTGTAATATCTAATCCGGCATTATCAATGGCATACTGATAGTCAGCATCTAATAATTCTTTACTCATAATCCCACCCGTTACGTGAGATAAGTGGTTCAGTAAAGGTGCGAAAGGATACTCAGTAATAATGTTGAACTCATAATCATCAATAATTTCAACTTCGTCTATCATTTCAAATAGGAATGCAACATCGGCAGCGACTGCTTCATCCTTTACACGTTCAAAAGTCGCTTGAACATCTTCTGATGTCAATTCTGATCCTTCATGGAACATTACGCCCTCTTCAAGTTTGAAATTCCAAGTGACATCATCTACCTGTTCCCATTCTGTTGCAAGCATTGGTACGAGATTCATGTCTAAATCATGACCAATTAATCTCTCATATATTTGTGATCTGACTTGTGAAGAATAAACGTCATTCGAACGATGTGGATCAAGCGATGAAATATCACTCGATAATCCGATTACCAAACTACCATCTTCTTGTGCATTTACATCTTCGTGATTTAAAGTCGAAACCAAAACTAAACTAGCGGATGCTAAAGCTAACGTTTTTAGGTGCTTACTTAATTTCATTATGTAATACCTCCATATAGTGATGAGTCGAGTATATCTATATCTGAAAACGATTTCAATAATTATGTGGCATTTTATACATTAAAAATAAACTATATTCATGACATAAAATTACAGCATGATTACTTTTGTAAAAACGATTAAACAATATACTTACAACTTTGTATATAAAATTGAACTGTGATATAAATATTCGTAGAGACAATGAAGGAGAGATACGATGAAGCGGATTACATTAAGTGGAACACCGAGTGAAATTGGATATCAGCATGGAAGTTCTGCAAAAGATAAAGTGCATCTCAGTCTGAATTCATATGAACGATTATTTAGGGAAAACAACGGTTTTACATGGAAAGAAGCTGTCGAGAAAGGAAAGTTTTTCATGAATTATTTAGAAAAAAACTTTCCTCATTTACTTGAAGAAATGGAAGGTGTCGCGAAAGGTGCTGGTGTTGATTTTTATGACATCTTAACACTGAATGCACGGAGTGAGATTGCCCTCACCTCTTCTAAAGATGGCTGTACTTCTCTTAGCTATAGTAAGGGCAACGATAATGATTTATATATTGCACAAAACTGGGATTGGATGAGCGATCAAACTGGAAGCTTAATCTTTGCTGAGATTGAAGGAAAGAATCATTCGATTCGCACTGTGACAGAAGCGGGAATTTTAGCCAAGGTCGGAAGTAACAGCCATGGCTTAGGTATTGGACTCAATGCACTTATGATCCAAGATTATAAGGAAGGTCTACCTATTCATTTGGCGCTTAGAGAAATATTGAATTGTACAGATATTGATGAAGCACATGCACTCGTTCGCGATGAAAAAGTTTCTGCTGCAGGTAACTTCATCATGGCGCAAGATAACGGAGAGACAAAGAGACTCATCAATAATGAAATCACACCAAATCTTGTAACGAGTAAAGGGTTTGTTGATGCAGGTGCATTGTGCCACACGAATCACTTTAATAGTGAAGAAATTAAAAAGAATGTTAAATTGACGCCACTTGAAAATGACAATTCTTATTTAAGACTTGATCGTATTAAACAGTTAATGAATGATGCAATTGAAAATGATAAATTGATCGATGAAGATGTGATCCATTCATGGTTATCGGACCATGAAAATTCACCAATGTCGATCTGTCGTCATATCCAAAACGATGATGGTACAGTTGAAGGTATTACGGTATTTAGTATCATACAAAATTTAACGAAGAAAACTGGAAAAATTTATGTTGGTCAACCGTGTAATCCGAGTGATATTTTCGAAATTTCTTTTCAATAAATAGTATAATAGAAAATATTATGTAAAAAGGGGTTGGACAATTGAAAAAGTTCTTTTCATATTATAGACCGTATAAAGGGCTGTTTACGATTGACTTCGTTAGCGCAGTGCTTGTCGGTCTTTTAGAATTGTCATTTCCAGTCATAGTCAGTGCCTTTATTGATAATCTTTTACCGACTGGAAATTGGCAGTGGATTATACTTGCTGCAATCGGTTTACTTGTGATTTACCTGATTAATACAATACTTCAGTTTGTCGTCACTTATTGGGGGCATATGTTAGGGACCAATATTGAGAGAGACATAAGAAGTGATTTATATGGTCATATTCAAAAGATGTCTTACAGCTTTTTTGACAACACGAAAACAGGAAAGCTTTTAACACGTTTAACGAACGATTTAATGAATATAGGTGAAATGGCGCACCACGGCCCAGAAGATTTATTTATAGCCATTATGACGCTTCTAGGCGCATTTGGTATTATGTACTGGATTCATCCTGAGCTTGCGATCATTTCATTTGTTATTGTGCCGTTGATCTTAGCAATTGCAATTTACTTTAACAAACGAATGACCGTTGCTTTTAGAGAGTTGTTTGGACGTGTTTCTGATTTTAACCACATGATTGAAGATAAGATCGGTGGCATACGATTAGTTCAAGCGTTCGCAGCTGAAGCGCGTGAAATGAAAAGCTTTAAAGAAATTAACGAAGCGTTCAGACGTACGAAGTTAAAGGCATATAAAATTATGTCATTCAACAACTCGAGTACATATATGTTAATGAGACTTGTGACAGTATTCATCTTAATAGCAGGTGCATATTATGTCACGATTGGTGATTTAACTTACGGTGAGTTTGCTGCATTTATTTTAATTTCAAATATATTATTTAAACCACTTGAGAAAATCAATGCGGTCATTGAACTTTATCCGAATGGTATCGCAGGTTTTAAGCATTTCTTAGAAACAATTAGAGAGGTCCCTGAAGTTCAGGAGAGAGATGATGCCAGACCACTAACGAATGTTAAAGGTGAAATCAAATATGAGAATGTGACGTTTGGTTATGAAGATAAGATCGTTCTGAATAACATATCGTTTGATATCAATCCAGGTGAGACGATCGCATTTGTTGGACCAAGTGGTGCCGGTAAAACGACAATCAGTGCCCTACTCCCTAGATTTTATGACGTGAAGAACGGTCGTATCACAATTGATGGTATGGATATTAAAGATGTCACTTTGAAAAGTTTACGTGAAAATATTGGTATCGTTCAACAGGATGTATTCTTATTTGCGGGTACGCTGCGTGAGAATGTTGCATATGGGAAACCGGATGCAACGGATGAGGAAATTTATGAAGCGCTAGATAAAGCCCAACTCAGCGAGTTAGTAGAAAATTACCCTAAAAAGTTGGATACGATTGTTGGTGAACGCGGTGTGAAATTATCGGGTGGTCAGAAACAACGTGTTGCGATTGCGCGCATGTTCTTGAAGAACCCACCGATTCTTATCCTTGATGAAGCGACAAGTGCACTTGATACTGAAACAGAGCGATTTATCCAAACTTCATTAAATCGACTATCTGTCGGTCGTACGACGTTAGTGATTGCGCATAGATTAGCAACAATCAAAAATGCAGATCGTATCATGGTTGTGACGAAACAAGGCATTACAGAAGTTGGTACACACGAAGCGTTGTTAGAGAAAAAAGATGGTCATTACAGAGCATTATATGACGCACAGTTCTCACACGTGTAGAAAAATAAAAAGGTCTTGGAATCTATTTAGATTCCAAGACGTTTTTTATGCACAATATAAAACACCTTACAAATGTAAGGTGTCTAATTGTTTGTTGAATACTTAAAAATTATATTTTAGAAACGTTAGCAGCCTGTGGACCGCGGTCGCCTTCAACTACTTCAAATTCAACTTCTTGACCTTCGTCAAGTGATTTGTAACCATCTTGGTTGATTGCTGAGAAGTGAACGAATACGTCATTCTCGCCTTCGATTTCGATAAATCCAAATCCTTTTTCTGCGTTAAACCATTTTACGATACCTTGTTTCATGTTAAAATCCTCCAAAGACTATATTCAATAAACACTTCACACATAGCCTTTTGTAATACAATACAGTATGACGGTAAAGCTGGTGATACAAAAATGTCTATTGCTATTTAGTATTATACATCAAGAAAGTATAATATGCAATGTTTATTAAAAATTAATTAAATTTTCAGTTTTGTAGTAAGTTTCATCTGTTATCGTCTCATTGCCATACATCATGACTGGACTGACATACATTTGCACATCATCATCACAATCATCACAGTATCTAACGTCACAACAGTTATAAAATGTCATCATATTGTATTTCCCTATTTGATAGCTCGAGAAATGCGTATGCATTTGTTGTGTTAATCGTTGATAAAATTCAAGCATTTCATCGATATTTGAGAATTCATAAATGACAATGACTTGCTCTTGCCAATCATCGAATAACCACCAGCCTTCATAATCGGCTTTCATTATGTTAATTGTGTACATGGCTCTCCCACCAATTTAAATGATTATGAGCTTCATTATATAACCGAATAACTTTTAAATTCAACTATTTATATTTATAATGAAGTTTAAGAGAGATTGAAAGAGGTGTTTTAACATGGATGAAAGTAAATCCAGTTGGATTGCTACGTTGATTGCATTACCCATTGGCATAATCACAGCAACAACGTCTTCCATTGTACTAGATATAAGTAATTTCATAGATATACTGATTGGTGCGGGTGGATTTACAGCGGCATATATTCCATCACAAAACTTCTTATTTAATAAACAACTAAATGAATATGGATTAACACGCAGTGAATATTCATTTATTCGAAACCAATTGAAAGAAGCACGTACTAAAGTAAATCGATTAAAAAAGAGTTATATCAATGTAAGATCATTAAAGGATATAAAGCTCGTCTATGATATAAATAGATTAGTCAGTACGATTCATGATGCAGTAGAAGATGATCCAAAACGATTTTTCGGTGTTCAACAGTTTTATCATGCGCATTTAGATTCAGCGGTCAATACAGTTGAACATTACTTGCATCTTTACAAAATGCCTGGTAAATCCAAGGAAGAGCGCGTCAAACTACATGAAGCACGCATCACATTATTTGAAATAATGCGTTCACTCGAGTCAGATGTTAGTATAATGAATAAGAGCGACTACCAAGCACTTGAACTCGAGAAAAAAGTTGTCAAAAAAAGACGAGATAGAAAAATCAAACAGTTGGGTAATACGCTTCACAAAGAAGAAGTGAACTTAAATAAAACTACAAAAACACATGAGAAAGAAAAGGTGATGCAAAATGAGCAAAAACATTAAAGATGAATTGTTAAACGATCCGTTTCTTAAGGCAAAAGAAGATGTATCAGAAGACTTACAATTACAACCAGAGTTAACACAAACTGAAGATAGTTCAAAGAGTGTCCTTGCGACATACGAAGAACAGTTTAATGAAGCGGACTTAAAGAAAATCAATGAAATCAAAGATAAAATCGTCCCTTTAGATAACAATGCGTTAATTAGTTACGGTGAAAATGCTCAAAGTTCACTTGCTAAATTTTCTCATCAGATGTTGGAGGAAGTTCAATCAAAAGATGTCGGTCCTATCGGTGATACGTTACAAGATTTAATGAAGATGCTAAAGATGGTTGATCCTGATGAACTGACAAACAAAAATCAAAATTTCTTATCGAGATTCTTTAAAAGATTCCAAAAATCAGTGAAGGAATTGATTGCAAAACACCAAAGTGTTGCCTCTCAAGTCGACCGTGTAAGCATTCAGTTAGAACATGCAAAAGAGGTATTGGTAAAAGATGTATTCTTCTTAGATCGTTTATATGATGAGAACAAACAATATTTCGATGCGATCAACATGTATATTGCAGCGGCTGAATTAAAGAAAGAAGAGTTGGAAAACGAAACGATTCCTGAGCTCCGAAAAAAAGCAGAGGAAACAAGCAATCAGATGGATGTCCAAGATGTGAACGATATGCTTCAGTATATCAACCGTCTTGAAAAAAGAATCCACGATCTAAAACTCGCGCGTCAAATGACGCTTCAGTCTGCACCGCAAATTCGTATGATTCAAAACATTAACCAGACGCTTGCAGAGAAAATTCAAAGTTCAATCTTGACGAGTATTCCATTGTGGAAAAATCAAATGGCAATTGCACTTACCCTACTTCGTCAAGAATCAGCATCTAAAGCACAGCAATCAGTGACAGATACAACGAACACATTACTCACGAAAAACTCTGAAATGCTTAAGACAAACTCACTGCGTACAGCGAGAGAAAATGAGCGTGGTATCGTAGACATTGAAACACTAAAAGTCACACAAGAAAACTTAGTCACAACGATTGAAGAAACATTACAAATCCAACGTGAAGGTTCTGAGAAACGTAAACAAGCTGAAACTGAATTGAAACAGATGGAAGCAGATTTAAAAACAAGATTACTACAGATTAAAGAAGACAACCACTTATAAAATTACTAAAACAGTCGAGTATCTAATTTTAGATTCTCGACTGTTTTTATATTCAATACACTGTTTTTAAGAATTTGTTGGTTCTTCAAGTGGTTCCTTTTCACCGAAGTCTACAGGATTTGATTTATCGCCTGCGAAGTAACCGATGAGGTAACCAGCAACTGCAAATAATAACCATTCAAGTTGTTGCGCGTAGAACGGAATTGATTCAACAAATGAAAGCTCAACCCATTCTTGTCTATGAATGAATGTAACCACTGTAATTAGAAATACAAACAGTATTGACAGTTGAATAGATAGTTTTGGACTCTTCACAAAGAATGTTAAGAGTAATAATAAAATAGATGATATTGCTAACGGATATATGAAGAACAAGACCGGTAAACTTGTTTCAATGATCTGTTCCAACCCTTGGTTTGCAAGTCCAAATGAAACGATTGTCGTAAGGATTACAAATACTTTGTAAGAAATTTTAGGGAAAATCTCATTAAAGTACTCACTTACCGCAACGATCAGTCCAATCGATGTCGTTAAACATGCAGATAATACGACAAGACCGAGAAGTACAGTACCAAATGCACCAAAGATATCACCTGAAACAAACGTCAATACATATGTACCTAAGTTTGTACCCTCTTCAAATGAAGTTCTATCGAGAACAACATTGTTACCGATCCATGCAAGTGAAACATAAATCGTACCGAGTAAAATCAGTGCGACAGTACCAGACTTAATTGTACTCGTCAGTAAATCTCTTTGCGTTGATACACCGTATTTCTTTAGAGATGTAATCACAATGACTGAGAACGCCATTGCAGCAATTGCATCAAGCGTTAAGTACCCTTCAGTAAAACCATATCCAAAATAGTTGCCATCGAGTAAATCATCAATGACCATGTAATCATTACCCCAATACGCAACGAAACCACCAATGATAAAAATAATAATCACTGTAAGTAGTATCGGTGTTAAATATTTTCCGATACTGCTCGTGATTTTACCTGGATATAAAGCAACAATAAATGAAGCTAAAAAGAATACAAATGAAAACAATAATAAAGTTAGCTGTGATGCACCATCTAAGAATGGCAAGATGGACATTTCATATGACACCGTCGCGGTTCTGGGAATCGCGAATAATGGTCCGATTACAAGATACAACACAATCATAAATACGAGTGCATATGCTGGGTGAATATTTTTGAGGAGATCTTTATATCCACTTTTAGAAAGTGAACCAACAATTGTTGCCAGAATTGGTAAACCAACACCAGTAAGAATAAATGCAAATACAGTAATCCAGAAATATTCGCCACTAACTAATCCAAGAGCTGGCGGGAAAATTAAGTTACCTGCACCAAAGAACATTGCAAATAGCATAAAGCCGACGATGATCGTTGTCTTAGTACTAACTTTTGTCATATTACATCATCCGCCTCTCTTGAATTAAAATAGGACTTATAGTAGCCCCCTAACTTCTTTGTATCATCGACTACAAAATAGTACTCTTCTGTTTCATGAACGAGCGGATAAGACTTGCCGACTGTTAACATATTCGATACTAAATATTTATCAGCATCGACGTGTTTTACAGTAACGACAGTGGAACGATTGTTAAACCATTTTTCACTCAATATACATTTCCTCCTATTTAAAAATTGTAGCTATCATATGATAGCTACAATTATTTGTCAAGGTAATTTTCAGACTTTTCTAAATCATTGGATAATTAACCCTCAAGAAGTAAATCTTCTGGGTTTTCGATCAATTCTTTTATCGTTTTTAAGAAGCCGACTGCTTCTTTACCGTCGATAATTCTATGATCATAACTCAATGCAATATACATCATCGGTCTAATTTCGATGCTGTCATCTGGCATGGCTACCGGACGTTTTTGAATTGTATGCATACCGAGAATACCCGCTTGAGTACCATTGATAATCGGCGTTGACATCAGTGATCCAAACACACCACCGTTTGTGATTGTGAATGAACCGCCGACCATGTCATCAAGACCAAGTTTTTTATCTCTTGCTTTCGTAGCCATATCAACGATATCACTTTCAATTTGAGCAAACGTCTTTCTATCTACGTTTCTAATCACTGGGACAACGAGACCCTCTTCAGTTGAAACCGCCATACCTATATCATAGAACTGTTTGTAGACGAGTTCGTCTCCTTCAATTTCAGCATTGACTGCAGGATACTTTCTAAGTGCGGCAACTGCTGCTTTAGAGAAGAAGGACATAAATCCTAAACGCACACCATCGTTGCGCTCTTGGAATGATTCTTTCTTGCGCTTTCTCAATTCCATCACGTTTGTCATATCAATTTCATTGAATGTCGTTAACATCGCAGTGGATTGTGATACTTCAAGCAAACGCTTAGCGATTGTTTGACGACGACGTGACATCTTCTCTCTAACCACTGGTTTCTCTGGATTCACGTTTTGTTGTTTTTGTTCTTGTTTCGGTTGTTCAGCCTGTTTCGGTTGAGCCGGTAGATTTTGATGATTCTCAACATCTTGAGAACGTACAAGACCGCGTGGATCTGATGCGTTGATTGATGAAAGATCAATTCCTTTTTCACGCGCTAATTTACGTGCTGATGGCGTCGCAACGATGCGACCTGAGTCATCTGTCGTTTCTTCTTTTACTTCTTCTTGAGCATCTTCTTTTTTATTTTCTGATGGTGCCTCAGATTCTTTTTGATCTTCAGCTGGTTTAGATTCAGCAGGATTTGCATCACCTTCACCAACAACAGCAACGACGTCACCGACACTTACATTGTCGCCTTCGTTCGCACGAATTTCTTGAAGTACACCTGCTGACTCACTGATGACTTCGACATTTACTTTATCAGTTTCTAATTCAAGCAGGACTTCTCCTTGTTCAACTTGGTCTCCGACTTGTTTAACCCATTCGGCAATCGTACCTTCAGTAATAGACTCTGCAAGTTCAGGTATTTTAATTTCAGCCATTTTTAAATTTCTCCTTAATTATTCGAGTGCATTATCGATAATTTTTTGTTGTATTGCTTTGTACGCTTCATTGCTACCTTCAGCAGGTGAAGCACGCTTAATACGGCCAACATATTCTACATCAACATCAGATGGTGCAAGTTCTTGAATCAATGGCAATGCATATTGATACGCCCCCATATTTTCAGGTTCTTCTTGAACAAATCGAATTAATTTTAACGATGGAAGTTCATCTAATATTTCTTTAATTTGTTCATCTGGGAATGGATACAACTGTTCAAGACGAATGAGAAGTTTTGTCTCATCTTTGTTCTTGTCCATCGCATCCATTAAGTCTACTGCCATTTTACCACTTGAAAGCAACACTGTAGATATTTTTGATTTGTCATATTCATCTACGATAATTTCTTTAAATGACCCATCGACAAATGCATCAACTGGCTGAGCCACACGTTGATTTCTTAGCAAGCTTTTCGGTGACATAATGACGAGCGGTCGCATTTTATCTGTGCCTAAATACTTCGCTTGACGACGTAGTAAGTAGAAGTAGTTCGATGTACTAGTTAGGTTCGCGACCGTCATGTTAGATTCTGCAGCGAGATCTAAAAATCTCTCTAAACGTGCAGAAGAGTGTTCTGGCCCCTGACCTTCTTGTGCATGCGGTAATAAGAACGTAATACCTGATGCCTCACCCCATTTGGAACGAGACGAGAAGACGAAGTTATCAAAGTACACCTGTGCCATATTCGCAAAGTCACCAAACTGTGCTTCCCAAATGACCATGGCATCATTATTTTCAATATTATATCCATACTCATAACCGACAACAGCAGCTTCAGTTAATGGAGAGTTATAGATGTTGAATGATGCATTAGAATTTGGTGTATTATGCAATGGATAATGCTTTTCTCCTGTTTCAACGTCATGTAATACTGCATGTCGATGCGCGAATGTACCACGTTCAGTGTCTTGACCACTGAGTCGAATCGGTGTGCCATCTTGATTGATAGTAGCAAATGCGAGTGCTTCAGCATGCGCCCAATCCACACGTTTTTCTTTATCAGTAAAAGGCTCACGTCTTTTTTCCAATACATTCTTTAATTTTTTAAACATATTAAAATCCGATGGTGTTTCAAGCATCGCTTCATTCACTTCATTTAAACGCTCAAAACTCATCTCTTCAACGTCATTGTCATGTCCTGCTAAAATATCTTCTGGTGCAAGCATATCTGTATCCTCGACCATTTCGTCCTTATCAATACTATCTTGTGCTGCACGTAATTCATCGTTGACAGATTGTAATGTCTGGTCAAATTGATCTTGTGTGATTGTCTCATTTTCCACAAGCTGTTTACCGTAAAGTTCTTCGATCGTGTCGTGCTTTTTAACTTCTTGATATAGCAATGGGTTCGTCGGCGTCGGCTCATCCATTTCGTTATGTCCGTGACGACGGTAACCGATCACATCGATAATGATGTCTTTGTTGAACTTTTGACGGTATTTCAGTGCAAATCGCAATGTTTGAATTGCAGCTTCTGGGTTATCCGCATTTACGTGAAGTACTGGCACATCAAACCCTGATGCGTTACTTGTTGAATATACAGTTGAGCGTGAATCTGCTTCATCTGTTGTAAAGCCGATACGGTTATTCGCAACGATGTGTATAGAACCACCGACTTTATAGCCTTCTAAACGTGATAGGTTTAATGTTTCATAGACAACACCTTGACCTGGCATTGCTGAGTCACCGTGAATTAAAACAGCCAGTGCTTTGTTATGGTCATACGATGCAGGTCCAGCACTATTTGTCGTTTCTTGTTGTGCACGTGTTTTACCGAGTACAACAGGTCCGACGACTTCTAAGTGTGATGGATTATTCGCTAATGTTACTGTCTGTTCAATCTTATTGTCATCACGTGTTTTCTTTGCACCTAAATGGTACTTCACATCTTTGTGCCAACCTTGAGTTACAGCAAATGAACCGTCATCCGGTAACATTTTTAACGGATCTTGATGCATGAACTCGCTTAACATCATCGTGTATGGCTTGTTTAAAATGTGAGTGAGTACATTTAAACGCCCTCTGTGGGCCATACCAATTTGCATATGTGGTATACCTTCATCTGCCATCAATCGAAGCAAGTGTTCGAGCATCGGAACAATGACATCTACACCCTCTATAGAGAAGCGTTTTGCACCAACAAAATTCTTATGAAGATATTTTTCAAAACCTTCTACTTTTGCAAGCATTGTGAATAGCTCTAGCTTTTCATCATCAGAAAGAGGATTTTCTTCAGCAGTTTCGATTTCTTTTTTGATCCAATCGCGTTCTTTTAAATCTGTAATATGCATATATTCATATGCGATAGGACCTGTATACAATTTTGTTAACTCAGTAATTGCTTCATAAGCATTGCTATAACGATCTTTTAAATGTTGACTCACGAGTCCAGCATCAAATTTCTTTAAGTCTTCAGGCGTGAGCCCATATTCTTCGATAATAATGCTAGGTAAATCTTCAAACTTCGGCTTAAACAGCGGATAGATATCTGCTTGTAAATGTCCATATAAGCGGATGTTATCAACGAGACGAATCAATCCTTTTACTTTGTTCTGATCAGCGTCTTGTGTTAGAACAGTGCCTGATCCTGTACTTCCAATTTCAGAGAATAGCAACTGCATTTCTTCTGATACACTTGTTGGATCTTTAATATACATATCATGTAAATCAAGAATGTATCCAAGATTCGTACCAAAAGTAATCGGTGCATTTTCAACCTGTTTATCTTGCATAATGACACCCTCTTATAAATTTTAATGATTAACTATTATTTTATCACTATAATATTACGAATTAAAGGTAATCCGACTAAAGTTTGAATTCAATAACGATAATCGTATATTTGCCCTCTTCACTTTCAGCATGCACAGTTCCTTTATATGTATGAATTATTTTTTTAGCAATTGATAAACCAAGTCCATTCCCGCCTTCTTGCCTACTTCTTGACTTATCTACACGATAAAAACGGTCAAAAATAGAATCGATATCTTGCTTCGGAACACCCATACCATTATCTTTTATTTTTATGATTATTGAATCGTTTGTTCTTTCTGTAAATAATTCAATATGCTTTCTTAATTTATCATATTTGATTGCATTATCAATAAAAATAGTGAGCAGCTGATCGAAGTGATGACGATTGATATTGAAGTAAATATCAGAGTCGCTCAAATTAAGTTCAAATTTATAATCTGGATTGACATGTTTAAAAGCTAGTACACGGTTTGTAAGTTCTGTGTTTACTTCAATTTCTTCTAATTCCAAAAATGCTTCGCCATCATTTTTTGTGAGCTGTAACAACTCTTCAACCAGTTTGTTAATTCTTTTCAACTCATCAATTGAAATGCTTAAAGATTCATCCAGTACCTCAGGCTTATCCTTACCCCATCTAGAGATAAGATTTAAGTGCCCATGGATAATTTGCAATGGTGTTCTCAGTTCATGTGAAGCATCTTCAACAAATTGTTTCTGTTGGTTAAAGGAGTCTTCAAGTGTGCTCATCATTGAATTGAATGCTTGAACCATATAATCGGTTTCCTGTGCGCCAGTATTTTCTACAAGGCGTTCGCTAAAACCATTTTGTTCAACATGCTTTAACTGTCTTGCAATGCTTTCAATTGGTCGTACCATTTGGATTGAGAAGAAATAACTGATAACCATAGTTAAGATGACAAATGCAAAGCCGATAACAATCGCGATATATGCCATCATGCTAATAACAGCTTTATATGGTTCTAATGGATGTATAACAGTTAAATAGCCATCATAAAAAGGAGAAGTAATTGGTGCACGGCTTACCAAATAAGATTCTCCTTGATATTCCCAGTTTTCCACAGTTTGTCGATTCGTCGTTTTAAATTCAGGCACGACATCACCTGGAATACCGGTTGTTCTGGAATAGACTTCTTCCCCACTGCTAGAATACAGAATCATCTTTTGACGATCATATAAACTCGTATAAATATCTGAGTTTTTAATCGTGTTATATGGTTCCGTTGTAAATAACGTCTCTAGCTCATCCATTGCACGATCAACGGAGTTAAATTCTTGTTCTTGTAAATATATACTCGTGAAATATATCAAGAGTGAGGCGAACAATACATATGTAATTGAAATGATAAAAGTCGACAGGACTAACCATCTGTTTTTTAATGATTTGGTATTGATCATGAGCGAATCACATACCCGACGCCTCTCACAGTTTCAATTAATTTATCTTTACCAAAAGGTTTCAATTTATTTCTTAGATAACGAATGTAAACATCAACGACATTCGTTTCTACTTCGTTTTCATAACCCCAGATGTGCTGTAAAATCGTTTCTCTCTGAAGCACAATATCAGAATTTTTAAGCAGTAAGTATAGTAATTCATGCTCAGTTTTCGTTAGATTAACCTGTTTATTGTCGATCGTTACGGTGTATGCCGATTCATCGACGACTATATCGTGTAAACTGACTGTTTCTTGTGTATCTTCAACTTGTGATGTACGTCTCAAGTTTACACGAATACGAGCCAGTAACTCTTCGATTTCGAACGGTTTAACGATGTAGTCATCCGCACCATAGTCTAAACCAACCACTTTATCGAATGTTTCTCCTTTAGCGGTAATTATGATAATCGGTGTTTGCTTCGTCTTGCGGATACGACGACACACTTCTAGGCCATTTATTTTGGGTAACATTAAATCAAGTAGAATTAAATCGAAATCTTGAGCTAATGCAGTATCCAGTCCATCTTGACCATTATCTACAAGTGTAATTTCATATCCTTCATACTTAAGCTCTAACTCTAAGAATCTAGCGAGGTTCATTTCATCTTCAACAATTAGAATTTGTTTCATTTAAATCGTCCCTTAGTCTTTTTATTATTATTATCATATCATCAATGCCATTAAGAAAAAATATAAATAAGAAAATAGCATTGTTTGATATGTGATTTACTATATAGAAAAAACTAGGACATTGTCCTAGTTAACAGTTATACGACCGTTTCATCGGGCGTATCTTTCATATAGCTTTGCTGTTTAATCATTAAATTCGTTTTTACTTCTGGCCATTCCTCGTCAAGAATAGAATACACAACAATGTTTCTCGGGACACCGTGAAGACGACGCTCCTTACGGATGACGCCCTCTTTCGTAAATCCGAGTCTTTCTATTGCACGATTACTGCGTTCGTTGCGTTCATCTGCTCTAATTTGCACACGCATCACTTTAAGCACTTCAAAGCAATATTCTAACAAGAGAAATTTGCTATCTGAATTAACGAATGTACGCTGTGCTTTCGTTCCAAACCACGTTGCACCAATTTCACAGCTTTGACGCTCATAATCGATATGTTGGATTCGGGTGCTGCCCATGACTTCGCCTGAAGATTTTAATATGACGATAAATGGTATACTTTTCAATTGGTTTCTAAGTTCAATTGCACTTTGAATCCATTCTTCCATAAGGGATTCTGTCGTCGCTTGAAAAAGCATGTATGACCAAATACTCTCATGGTTAATCTGATGTAATTCTTTCGCATGAGATAGTTGCATTGGAATGAGTTTCAATCGATCATTCTCTAATGTAATCGTCTCAAAAATGTTCACTACCATTACCAACACACCCTTTCATTCAGTTAAATAATTTCTGTGTCAGTCAATTACAATGAATATGGACTCGCTTTTAATTCTTTATGCATAACGATACTTGTGAACGTAAGTACAGCTAGCCCAGCAATTATACCAGCAATGATATCCGTTGGATAATGTACGCCTAAATAAACGCGAGATGATGATATCATTACGATGAATGCCGCACAAAGACTCATTATCAATGCTTTATAGTTGATATCAGTATGCTTAAATATCGTCATTAAACTTCCAAAGAATATGGTTGAACCCATGGCATGACCACTTGGAAAACTAAAGCCTGAAATTTCAATAAGACGTAAAATCGATGGTCGTTCTCTGTCAAAACTATTTTTAAGAACAGGAATGAGTATGCTAGATAGCGTCATCGCAATAACAAAAAATAATGTATGAAAGTTTAATCGATAAAGCATTAAAATTGCAATGACAATTAATGATAGTAATACCATACTCAGTACTTCACCCACTTGAGTGAAGCCTAACATTAGTGCAGTAGTAATGAAGCTTTCTGTCGTATATATAAATTCGTAAACTTCATTGTCAATCCATCGACCGAGTCGAGATTCATGAAAAACTGCGATGACACCAAAAATTAGTGTAAACACAATAAACAATGATATTTTTTTTGATTGTTTCATCATTATCTCCTCGCTACTGTTAATCTGTTTACCAATTCTAGCGGTGTAAATCCACCTTTATATTGTTGCATTTTACCGACCATTTCGACCCGATGATGGTCAATATACTGTATCGCTTGTTGCAAAGTATCAATATTTAGTTCATCTTCATTGATTACTGTCGCCACGCGTTGCTGTTCAAAATATCGTGCATTTTCAATTTGATCACCACGACTTTGACTAGCTGGTAGTGGTATCAGTATCATCGGTTTCTTGCTGAGCAAATATTCAAATATAGCATTGGCACCACTTCGCCCGACGACGATATCCGCAATGGATAATAACGCTGCAAGTTCAGACGTAACAAATTCATATTGTCTGTAATCATTGTGATCAATCGAAGGGTCTAAATTCCCTTTTCCACACAGGTGGATGATCTGATGTGTTTTAGTCAAAATATCTATATTACTTCTAATTAATTCATTGATAACCCGCGCACCTTGAGAACCTCCCATTACGAGCATCACAGGTTTCTCATGATTAAACCCTGTTAGCTGATAGCCACTTTCACTTTTATCGACACGTAAATCTTGACGTATGACAGGGCCTAAAAAATGCGTTTTATTTTCAGGTAAAAACTGTGTTGTAATTCTAAACGTCACATATATTTCTGTTGCAAATTTTGCTGCAATCTTATTTGCTAGTCCAGGCGTTAAATCCGATTCATGGATGTACACTGGTATATTTAATAACCGTGCTGCGATGACAACAGGTACGCTGACAAATCCACCTTTAGAAAAAACAAAGCGTGGCTTTATTTTTCTCAAATGTAGGAATGAATCAATAACCCCTTTGCCAACACGGAAAATATCGAGAACATTTTCAAGCGACAAATAACGTCTAAGCTTACCGCTTGAGATTTGTTTATACGCTATATTTAGTTCACTTATCATTTCTTTTTCAAGACCATTTTTTGAGCCAATATAGACTGGTGTGTAGCCTTTATTTATAAATTCTGGTATCAGTAGCTTGTTCAGCATGACGTGACCGACTGTGCCGCCACCAGTTAACACAACTGTTTTCGATTGATTATCCATAGTACCCTCCAAAAACATACTTACTTCAATAACTTTATACTAATTATTAATTTTTAACAATAAAAAAACACACAGACAAATGATTAAAAGCATGTCTGTGTGTTACACAATTATTCTACATCTTCTGAATTTTCCATCTCTTCATGTAAATCTATCATCTCAATATACTGTGCATTTTCATCAGCAATTGCTTCAATTTCTTCAGCAGTATATTCTCCATTAATGTAATCGATTAAATAATCTAACTGTGCATCATGATCCAAAATGAATGCACGTAATTCAGAAACGAGTGTATCAGTTGTTTCACCCGTCACAACACCAGTAACTTCTAAGTCATTGTCTTCTTGGAAAGCTTCCACTTGCTCAGTTAAGTTACTATCGAATGTCTCATTGATTTCGTCAATTTCATATCCCAGTGCGTCAAGTGCCACTTTTAGTGAAATAATTGTTTCATTCTCTTGGCCTTCAGCAAACAAGTCATCTGGATTTAAAATAGTCACACGATAAAAATCAGGATTGATTAATTCAACATCAGGCTCAATACCTTCATCATGCACCCAAGTTCCGTTCGGTGTTAACCATTTTGAATGTGTGAATTTCAGCAATGATTGATTGCTAAATTGTTCAGTCGTTTGCACGGTTCCTTTACCAAATGATTTTACACCAACAACTTCAACATCTATCAAGTCTTGTAATGCACCGGTAACAACTTCTGATGCACTTGCTGAACCTTCGTTAATCATAATATAAATATTTTCAAATGAATCTGTACTATCATTTTTGTTAAATGTTGTCGTCAACGATACTTGTTGTCCATTACCTTCTTCAAGAATGAGAACTTCCGTATTTCGGTCCACAAACTGATTGATCATATTCACTGCTTCATTTAACAATCCGCCTGGATTGTATCTAAAATCAAGTACGAGATTTGTGTTGCCATTTTCAGCAGCTTCATCTAATGCATCTGCGAACTCATCAGTCGTACCTTCTTGGAATCGGTTGATACTCACATGTGCAATATCATCATATGCTTCATATGTCACACTTTCCACATGAATCGTATCACGCGTAATCGTAATATCAGTCGGTGCATTGTTACCACGGATGACCGTTAACGTAACATCTGTACCTTTTTCACCACGAATTAACTGCACAGCTTCGTTTGCTGTCCAACCTTCAATTGATTCGCCATCAACTGCTGTAATCATATCACCAGGTTCTATACCAGCAGCTTCTGCGGGAGAACCTCTCATCGGAGATACGACAACAATGTAACTCCCTTCTTGACGCACCTCTGCACCGATTCCTTCGAAGTCGCCAGTTACGGATTCATAAAATTCTTCCGTCTCTGAAGCATCCATATACTCTGTATACGGATCATCGAGTCCTTCGATGAGTCCTCTGATTGCAGATTCAACCAAAGCATCCTGGTCTATATCTTCATAGTACTCTTCTGATAATGTGTCGTAGATTTGGAAAAACTGTTCAAACTCTTCATAATCGCTCGTATTTGAATCTGATTGAGCATATAAAGTTAACGTCGTAAGCGCAGCAGTGATAATAATTACCGATAACACGATGAGCGGTAAAAATAGGAATTTTTTGCGCCTTTCTGATTTTCTGTTACGGATTTGCTCTATCATTTCTTCACCTAATTTCAAGTTTATATAGTTAGCGTATCAAGATTTTAGAAATTTTTCCAACACAGATGTTTACTCACCTACAAAAGGGAGCACTGCATCCAATGCAATTTCCATCATTTCATTGAATGTTGTCTGTCTTTCTTCACTCGAAGTTGCTTCACCCGTTAAGATATGGTCGCTCACTGTAAGTATTGTTAACGCACGTGCATCATATTTTTTAGCAATTGTAAATAATGCAGAACTTTCCATTTCAACAGCAAGTACACCATAATCAGCAAGTTGTGCATTGTTCTCTTTCGCATCATAAAAAGAATCCGCTGTAAAGATATTACCAACTCTCACATCAATACCGCGTCTTTTCGCTTCGTTATAACTTGATAGTAGCAAATCAAAGTCTGAAGTCGGTGCATAGTCAATTTCGCTGCCAAACAACTTACGATTTTGACTTGAATCCGTTGAAGCACTTTGTGCAATAATTACATCTCTTACTTTTACATCTTTTTGAATTGCACCACATGTACCCACACGCACGATATTCTTAACGCCATATTCATTCATCAACTCATTGATATATATAGAAATAGATGGCACACCCATACCGCTGCCCATAACAGAAATACGCTTTCCTTTATAAGTTCCTGTGAAGCCAAACATGTTTCGTACATCATTAAATTGTGTAACATCTTCTAAAAAGTTTTCAGCAATAAATTTTGCTCTAAGCGGATCTCCTGGTAACAATACCGTATCTGCGATATCTCCCGCTTTTGCATTAATATGAACACTCATCCAACCGCTCCTTATTATTTTAATGAATTAACCAATTTTTATAAGACTCAAAAGCATCATCGAATATTTCTAACGAAAGACCATCATATGGGTTTTTCTCTAAATAATCACTGATTTCATTATAATCTTTTGAATACTTAGGAAATAATGAATCTGCAATAATTTCTTCAGCAAACTTACCGATATCAGATTTTTCATTTACTCGATTTTTCATAAACTGATAAAAAGAATATTCTTTCATAAAATTCTCCAAACTAGGCTTTAGCCTCAAATATCTTTAACATATCACCATATCCATGCGCTTCCATCTCATCTTTCGGTACAAATTGAATTGCAGCTGAATTGATACAATAGCGCAATCCACCGAGTTCAGTTGGACCATCATTGAACACATGACCTAAGTGACTATCTGAACTATCACTCCGTACTTCCGTTCTTCTCATTCCGAAGCTATCATCAAAATGTTCAGATACGTAATCATCGATTGTTTTAGAGAAACTCGGCCAACCACAGTCACTATCAAATTTGTCCAGAGACGTAAACAACGGTTTTCCACTTAATTTATCGACATATATTCCATCTTCAAAATGGTTGAAGTATTCATTTTGAAATGGTGCTTCTGTGCCGTTTTCTTTCATCACTTGACGCTCCAATGGCGTCAGTTCATCCAATGATTTTTTGACCATTATTTTTCACCCCACACGTTCTCTATAAAACCTTTACGGCCTGACCCTTTAAAATAGGCATTGTAATGTCCACTATTTTTCTTATAGAAGTCTTGGTGGTAATCTTCCGCCATGTAAAAATTCTTAAATGGAAGTACTGGCGTATTAATCGGACCATTAAATATATTTTGACTGTCTAAATCTTTTATTACAGATTCAGCCACTTCTTTTTGCTCATCATCATGATAAAAAATCGCTGGCATGTAATGTGATCCACGATCACCAAATTGACCTTCAATATCCGTTGGATCAAACGTCTTAAAAAATACTCTCAAAACTTCTTCATAACTCATAACGTTTGGATCAAACTCAATTCTCACAGCTTCAACATGCCCTGTTGTTCCTGTTGATACTTCTTCATATGTTGGATTTTCCTTTTCACCGTTCGAATAACCACTTGTGACAGATTTAATACCTAGCCACTCGTCAAACGGTTTCACTAAACACCAGAAACATCCACCCGCTAATGTCGCTTGCTCCATATCTTCACCTCTAATAGTAATTCATGTTAAAGTACCATGCGTTATTTTCATAATCGATATTGACTAGATTTAAATCGTTTACAACAAGATTGTTTGTAATTAAATCCGTATCAAATATTAATGCGTATTGTTCTCTACTGAATTGTATTCCCTCAGGTAATGAACTATTTTCAATGATCATAGTGTATAACATATCTTGAGACAGTGGGAAACCAGCAATATCTATGTTTTGAACACGAAATGTGACGTATTCACCATAAGTCAATGGTTCAAGATTGAATGTCGTCACTACTTCATTTCCATAGATCGTGTTCACACTTCTTACTTCGATATCTTCATTTGTCACAGTAATTGATAAGTTATCATCCACAATTGCTTCATCCAATATATTTTGAATCGTCGAATTATCTAAAATGAATTCGATACCTGTCGGTGCAAATGTTTGCTCCCTTGCTTCTGGAACTTCATAGTTACCGGAGAGTAAATAGTAAATGTATCCGACAACAGCGACGTTGATTACCAATAAAATGACAAACAAATATTTCCATATATTCATGCCAATCACTTCCGTTTTAAGTGTAAGTATTCATGAGGATAGATGTTTTTCTGATCTACCTCGCCCTTTTCTCGTGATATAACAGTCCATTCTTCCAAGTCGTATTCTGGAAAAAAGGTGTCTCCTGCAAATACCTCTTCAATCGACGTGATAAACATCTCATCCACGATATCACGTGTTTCTCTGTAAATATTTGCCCCACCGAAAATAAACACTTTCCCTGGAAGATTTTTAATATCTTCAACAGAGTGAATAACTGTCGCATCTGAATACTCAAGATCTGTATTTCTAGATAAGACAACATTCGTGCGATTCGGAAGTGCTCGACCGAGAGAGTCGTATGTCTTTCGTCCCATAACAATTGTCTGTCCGGTCGTTAATGCTTTTACATGTTTCAAGTCGTTCGGTAAATGCCATGGCATTTTATTTTTAAAACCGATAACATTTTGTTTCGCGTGTGCAACGATAAGTGATACCATGTTACGTTCCTCCTAGACAGCGATTGGTGCAGAAATATAGCCGTGACTTTCATAATCAACCACTTCAAAATCTTCGTATTCTAAATCAAACATTGATTTATCTGAATTGATTTTAATCGTTGGTGGTTTAAAGCTCGTTCTTGATAACTGTGTTTCAACCGCATCGGCGTGGTTATTATAAATGTGCGCGTCTCCAATCGTATGCACATAATCGCCCACTTCTAGGCCACATTCTCTCGCAACGAGTATTAATAATAGACTATAACTTGCGATATTAAATGGTACACCTAAAAATATATCTGCGCTGCGCTGGTAGAGCTGTAAGCTGAGCTTATTATCACTGACATAGAACTGGAATAATGAATGACATGGCGGCAATGCCATTGTTTCAATTTCAGATGGGTTCCAAGCACTTACGATGTGTCGTCTTGAATAAGGATTCGTTTTAATCGCTTCGACAACGTTTTTCAATTGGTCTACGATTTTTCCATCCGGACCTTCCCAATGGCGCCATTGCTTACCATAAACATTACCGAGCGTTCCAAATTTCTCTGCAAACACTTCATCGTTTAAAATATTTTGTTTAAACTGATCCATCTCACGTTTGTAATCTTCGTTAAATGATTCATCTATAAGAGCGCGACGACCAAAGTCTGTCATATCCGGACCATGATATTCGTCACTTTCCACATAGCGCTTAAATGCCCACTCATTCCAAATATTATTATTATACTCAAGTAAATATTTGATGTTTGTGTCGCCTCGCATAAACCAAATTAGTTCTGTCGCAACGAGTTTGAAAAAGACTTTTTTCGTTGTCAGCAGTGGAAACCCCTCAGATAAATCAAAGCGCATCTGATGACCAAATAGTGACGTCGTTCCAGTTCCTGTACGGTCTGATTTCTTAGAACCAGTGTCTCTAACACGTTCAAGTAACTCGTGATATACCTTATCGAAGTTATTCATAGTAATGGCCCCTTTTCTTTCTATTATTAATGAATTATAATAGTATTAATTACTTGAGTCTAGGAGATGTTGTTATGGAAATCATGTTTACTGTTGGTTTAACATTTCTTGTCGGTTACTTTATCTTTTTATGCATTTTCGACTAGAAAATTGAATCGTACGTTTAACCGATAATATTTAAGGAAAGGCCGCGGCCTTTCCTTTTTTTATGAGCAATGAGAATCGAACGATTCTTTGATGTCTTCCATCAAATCTTCGATTTCTCTACCTTCTATATTTGATCTCGGTATAAAATGTACGAGATTTTGTCCTTTAAATAATGCAAAAGATGGGCTCGATGGCGCTTGCATGATGAATTCACGCATCGATTCTGTTGCTTCTTTATCTTGGCCTGCAAATACTGTAACCAAATGGTCTGGTTTAATTGGATTTTGAGAGGCAACAGTCACCGCAGCCGGTCGTGCGATACCTGCAGCACAGCCACAGATGCTGTTTACCATCACAAATGTCGTTGCATCATCATCGACATTTTTCATAAAATCATTGACGTTATCTTCTGTCGTCAATTCAAGAAAACCTTGGTCTGTTAATTCTTTACGCATTGGCACTGCGAGCTCTTTCATATGTTGTTCGTATGCATTCATGTGAAATAACTCCTTTCTATTCTTGATTGTCGATTGTGTCTACCACTTGATCAATGAGTTGCTCCCATTCATAGTCTGGTTTCTTATCGACAGTGACAAAGTTGATTGCGTGAAATAAACTTCTCACACCTTCTATTTGCAATAGATCATTGATAAACTTAGGATTATCCTCTTCTACTCGATCATAAGTTGAAGAACGACTACCTTCCTTATCAAAATCAAGTGTTAACTTCATTGAATCCGGATTCGGTGTTGCATCTATTTGTAAAACTCTCATTTTGACTCTCCTCTAATTTAATTGGTTACCATACTTTTGAATTTTTTGACCGACTGAACATTCAGATATACAAAATTGATGTGCTTCAGTTTTACTTTTCTCACGACGCAACGTTTGTTTTATCAAACAATTTTTACAATAGCGTTGCTCCAACTTATTAATCTGAGTAATCGCATATTCTCTCATATGTTTTCCTCCTTAAATAAGTATACAAAAATTAACCATTCTTTTAAAGAATGACAACCTATAATCATGTATTCAATGCTTTTAAACATTCAAACAGTTGTTGTTTCGCAAGATGATCTGCTTCTGCATTATTTTTTCTAGCAAGATGAGACACAATCATTAATGTAAAGTCATGTTCAAGTTGGAGTACTTGTTGGAGAAACGGTTTAAAGACCTTGTTTTTAACAAATCGTTTCTCTATACTATCGACAATTATTTTTGAATCAGTATAGACGATGACTTGAGTAATCCCTTTTGATTGGCAAAAATTGAGAGCATATATCAATGCGTGCCATTCTGCTTCATGATTGTCTACGGCTCCGAGACAATGACTCAACGTAAATTTTTCATCACCGTCAATGATAACGCCAGCACTTGCAGCAAGTGTTGGCTCCGTTCGTGCTGCGGCGTCTATATACACTTTAGCCATTTAATTCACCAAATATGAGCGAATCCATATATCGACTCGAAATGGTGAGCTCAAAGCGATCGAGTTGTTCTTTTATGTGGGCGATATCGACTGTGTACGCACTTTGCTCTAAAATCTCCTTAATTGGAATTGGAACATTCGTGATCAATGCAGCAAGTTTTAGACTCATGTTTAATGATTCAAAGTCATTTTCTATTTTCTCTCTCATGCGCGGTGTTAATTCATCCATATGAGAAATGATACCTTCGATACTTTGATACTTTTTAATCAATTTAAGCGCTGTCTTCTCTCCAACGCCACTGACGCCAAAGTAACCATCCCCAGGGTCCCCCATCAATGCTTTTACATCGACAAATTGTTCAGGTAGGACACCATATTCTTCTACGAATCGATCAAAGTCATATATGTTATATTCTGTAAAACCTTTTTTAGTGAGCCACAGCTCATTATTCTTATTCTCATCTAAAATTTGGAGTAAGTCACGATCACCACTAACGATAATTGCATTATCAATGATTCGTGTAAGCGTTCCGATAATATCATCTGCCTCATAGCCCTCTGCACCGATTTGGCGAATGCCGAGTGCATGTATCACTTCTTTCACATGATCGAACTGTGGAACCAGCTGTTCTGGTGGAAGCGGTCTGTTTTTCTTATAACCATTAAACCACTCATTACGAATCGTGTGCGCACCCATATCCCAGACGACAATTACGTGTGACGGATTGGTCATTGAAATCAATTTAAACATGTGTCTGACGACACCTTGAATACCATTTGTCGCGATGTTTTTAGAATTATACATATATTGTTCTTTAAAACTCGTTGCGAAAAAGTGTCGGAACAAGAGTGCCATACCATCGATAATCAAATATTTACGTGTCATGAGTAATCTCCTTTAGTTGTTTGTATAAGATTTTATCGTTCTGATAGTGCGCGTCTGATATGCGTTCAATTGGACGTTCTAACGCTAGGATCAAATGTTCCTTTTGTTCATTAAATTGTGATTGTTGTATCTGTAAGTAATCATGCATTTTAGAATGCATTTTTTCTTTTAATGTGTCATTAGATACATCTTTCGCAATCGCTTCAGCAAGCTGTAGTAACATGTCGTTAAATTGTTTAAAGTGATGTCTTGATTGATACAATGGCTTTTCATACTGTGTCAACACTTGTTCATCTAAAATTATTGAAACATCTTCCCAAGACGACGATTCGATAGATAATGTTTCAACTGTATTACTCTCCGTTAGCAATGTGTTGATGTTACTTGTCAGTTTGGATATCTCTTCATCTGCACGGCGATATACGCTGTTAAATGACGTCGCCACTTGAATATAAATAAACTGTTCAATCCCCTGCTTAAGTGCCGTCACATGTTTCGTGATGTAGCGTTTATCATCCATTTCACTAACGCTAAGCTGAGATTTTAAATAATCATATAGTTTTAATGACAATAGTTTCTCTATATGGTTAAGTAACATATCGATTTCAACATCTGTTATTTTCTCCAGAGACATTAAGTGAAGTGATTCTAGCTGTTCAATGCTTTCCTTACGTGTCGTTTGAATTCGATTCAATTCTACTTCTTGATTCTCATATAGATTCAAATTACTCTTCACGGACTCTAACGTTTGCTGATAAAGTACTTCCAAACTCTTCAATTGGTGTGACTCTTTGTGCGCATTTGCTAACTCAATAATCGTCTGTTTCGCCTTATTGAAGTCATCATCATAAGAAGTGAGTGCACGCATGGATGAGACAGGTAAAATTGTATGTGGAATATCCAGCTGTCTTAATGCATTTTTCATGTATTGAATGACTTTATCTAACTCTGTTTCACTCTTCATTAAATCAATCGCATTGATAATAAATACAATCGGAAAATCTTGGCCTTTAATCGATTTAATATAGTTGAGGAAGTCTTCATCAGAGCTACTAAATACATGGTTATAGTATGACACGTAAACGATTTGATCACTATTTGAGATGATATCTTTCGTCTCGTTCGTGTGACGCTGGTTAATCGAGTTAATACCTGGAGAATCGATGATGTTAAAGTTTTCAGTAAATGCTGAATCGATTCGTACACTCGCCTTATGAATAAACGTAGCATCGATATCACTCGCTATTTTCTCTGCAATCCTATCTGTATCCTCATCTACTGTCAGACCTAACAACGGTTCATATTCATCATGCTTCTCTATCAGTCCACGGGCAAATGGTTTATGCATTTCTTTTATATCAGAAATGTTTTTCTTTAACCACTTCACATATTGATCTAACTTGTCGTAACTTTGGTTTGTAATAACTTTTAGCATATTTATGACATCGTCTTTTGATTTATAGACAACAGAAGATGATTGATCGTTAATCTCAGTAATCGTCGCAGTCGTTGGGTTTGGACTCGTTTTTAACATTCTGTTTTGCATTAAGGCATTGATGAATGTTGTCTTACCCGCACTGAACCCACCGAAAATACTTAAGTTCGTCTTATTGTTATGAAGTCGAGAAATTTTATCGGCAATGACTGAATGATATGCATGATACCTATCATTATCTTTAAGTACGTCTCTCAAGTTTTCATAAAATTCAACGGATTTCGTAGATTCATTTGAATAAGTTTTTTCTTGTTCAACCTCTTCTTCTTGGTCGAGTGTGACAAAATCAATTGATACTGCTTCACTAAAAGTGAGCTGCTCTAATTCTTCCTTTAGTCTCACGTGGAAATGTCGATATTGTTTCGTAACGACGGATTGCTTTAAATACTCAGTTTCTTTCATTTCGTTATATATATTAATTCGATTATCGATGTTGTAGTCGTTATTTGAAGATGTCGCTTTTTTATCCATAGAATCGATATGCGCGACGACTTGAGATGTTACTTCACGCATAATTTCCGATTTTAAAGTGTCCATATAGTTCAAAATATAGTCATTCGACAGCGTTGTAATTTCTGATCTGTCGTGCGATTTGTCCCAATTAAACTTAAAAGATTGTCCCACTAATCCAGCATCCATTAACATCGAGTTCACTGGTGTATCAATCTGTGTTTTTAACACATTTTGTAATGCACCATCAAGTGTTTGTTCAGTATCTAAAAATAGTTGATCTAACTTTTTCTTTTTACCAAACAGTCCTTTAACTTGAATATCACCTGATCGTATTTTCAAATGATTCGTAATGGGTGCTTTTACAGCGTGTGGAAATAAATATGCATTTTTTACAATGTCTTTTGCTAAGGTTTTAACATGAGAAATAAGCGTATCATCATCTTGATGAATCGTGTTAATTGTATCCTCATGCCTATCTTGTTCTAACTTTTTCAATTGTTCTTCAATATATGTACTTGTCACATCTTCAACTTCAACATCGTTGTCAGCTTCGGTCAGTTGATTCTCCAACTTATCGTTTAAATAACTGAGTTGTTTTTGTTCTATATTTTGAACAATGCGCTGATGATATTTATCTTGGTATGCATCACGCGCTGCTTCAACATCTTGAATATGCTTAAGTAGTTCATCGACTTGGTTATGTTCTGACTCATATATAGATGTTGTAAAGATTCTATCTAGCTCTATGTCCCAATTCGCTAATGTGTTCTTCACTCGTGATAAAAACATCTCGAAAGAAAGTTCTTCATCGTTGTGTTTATCGACTTGGTTGATAATAAATGAGACTGGTATATTTAAATCTACCAGCTCTTTTAAAAGCGATAAGTTTTTTTCACTCTCAACATGGTTATACTCAACTGTGAAAAATATGTAATCACTGTTTAGTAAAAAGCGATGCATCGACAGACTGTGTGATTTTGTTCTTGAGTCCACACCTGGTGTATCTTGCAAGACAGTATTTAATTTGAAATTGTCATTTTTTACGCGCAATAAAATAGACTGAATATCAACATCCTGTGCGTTGATATCTCTTAATTGCTCGTAGTTCTCTAAATTTACATACTGATACTGATTCACGAATGCTTTAATCTCTTCTTTTTCACTGATCTCAACGGCCACTGTGTTTGACGTTGTTGGTACCGGTGAAGACGGCAGTATTTCAGAGTCAAGTAAATAGTTGATGAGTGATGATTTACCTGCAGAATAATGGCCAATAAAACTAAAAGACAATTGGTCACGATACGTTTTGTCAATCGCATGGTCAATTTGAGACTTTAAATCATCATTATCAGATCGTAATATTTCTTTTCTTAATTTATACAAGATATCCAGTGTTTCTTCGTTTTTCATTTTTTTCTTCCTAACTCATCTAAAAATGTAATCAATAAAAAATTAACTGATATATGATTAGTACAAATAATGTACTTACTAGGGTACCAATTAAATAGTATTCTGCAAATTTAGGTTCTTCGGCTATTTTGTTATAGCGTGCAATCGATTTGGCAGTGAGTACAAAACCGATGGCTGCATATGAACCTGTGGCAAGTAAAACAAGTATAATTACTCGTTCTAAAATCCCAATAAATTCTCCCGCTTGAATAATACCAGGGTTATCTTTTTGAAGTTCTTTCGGTTCAAAGTAACCAAGTGACATCTTCACGACGATACTTGCTGGTTTTATGCTTAGAAGCACTGCGAGTATCCACTGCAATGCAACGTTAGCACTGAATAGATAAGTTGTATCGATAAATGAGACAACATTATTAAACCATGCTGATTCAAGTGTAAATGAATGATAGAAAATAGTAATAAGGCCGATTATTGTCAATACATGGAGTGCCTGATCAAACATAAATAATTGGATATGATTTGCTTTAGTGAGTTGTCTGTTTCGACTATATAAAAACTTACAATAATCAATGAGTGCATGAACGACTGCTAAGCCGAGACCTAACATAAGATATGTAAGATTAGAGAAGAAAGCACTAAAGATTAACATCACGATACTGTAGATGATAATGTGTTGAACAAGCGCGCCTATATACTTTTGCTTATCGTTTGCCAGACGGGTCGACTGTAAGTAAAAATCAGCGATGATGTGAGCAATTAAAAATAAGAGGATTGTTATTGTCATCGTCATAGCAGTGTACCTTCAATGTGGTTGATCAATGCAATTTCAGCCGATTTTACAGAATAATAGTCCGTGCTTTTTAGTGCGCGACTCACAGTCGATTGATTGACCTTTAACTTTGCTGCAGTTTCGTATTGCTTTTCATTCATCTGTACAAATGCTGCAATGACCTCGTGTTGTCGTGTTGTCCAAGATGAACGTACAACATATCTCATACTCAAGAGTGCATTTAATAGCTCATCAGGTTCAGTGTTTGATTTAAGTAAGATGTTTGTTGAAATTGATGAATATTGATCTTCTATTTCTTCGACGCGTGTTAACATTTCATCGGCATAATGATAACTCGGACCATCTATGATTGCAGAATTACTTTCATCAATATCTGTTGCGACCTCCCCTACACCAATACCAAATCTTAACTTTAGTGGTGCTACGGATGATTCTAACAATTGAATGATATCAAAGAAATGTTTCCCACTTGTCATCAAGCCCTGAAAACCATCACCTGATGTAATCATAAATCTAGATGCTATAGATTCACTAAATGTTTCATTTATCGTTTTTAAAACTTTAGAAAGAGACTTTTGTACAGCGTTACGATCCTTAGATTGTCTAGAATTTATAATATCTGCTTTAATCACGATATACTTTTTATTATCCATATCATCAACCTCCTTACGATTATTGTATGAAACAATACATTAACTAAACACATGCACTATTATACACATCTTTTTATTAAATGCACAAAAATATGCATTTAACCTATTTCCTAATTTTACCCCAGTACTGATAAAACGTCGTTTCGATATAACCATTGAATAGTTTTCGACGCTTTGTCGCACGCTTACCGACAATTTCTTCAAATTCCTTATTGGAAGTCATTAAATACACATTTAATGTCGGATTCTCTTGGAGTAATTGACCAATTTTACGATACATTTTTTCAACAGCTTTTGCCTCGCCTATACGTTCTCCATAAGGTGGGTTTGTGACGATTTGAACGTTGTCTTCGTTGATTTCTAGATCATGAATATCTTGAACTGAAAAGTCTATATAACTATCAATACCTATTTCTTCAGCATTCTCCCTTGCGATTTCAATCATACGTGGATCAATATCACTAGCAAGGATTCGGACGTCTTTGTCGTAATCAACTTCATTATCAAGTTGCATACGCATATCATCCCATGCTGATGATTCAAACAGTGACCAAAACTCTGCATCAAATTCACGATTTAATCCCGGTGCCATATTGATGGCCATCATCGCAGCTTCAATCGCTATCGTGCCTGAACCGACAAACGGATCAACCAATGTATTGTTACCATTATATTTCGCTATATGAAGCATGCTCGCAGCCAGTGTCTCTTTTATTGGTGCATCACCTTGACCCAGTCTATATCCACGTTTATGGAGCGCATCGCCACTCGTATCGAGCGTAATTAACGCGCGATCTTTTAAAATGTTTACATCCACTTTAAAGCGTGGTCCATCTTCAGCCAGTCGGCCAGGTACGTCATATGCATCTTTTAAATGTTCCACGATTGCTTTCTTAACGATACGTTGAACATCAGGCACACTATATAGCGTTGATTTATGACTTCGACCTGTTACTGGGAAGTTTGCATTTGCATCTAATATGTCTGACCAATTGAGTGCTTTTGTCATTTCAAATAAATCATCGAATGTATTCACATGAAAATCACCGATAATTATTCGAATTCGGTCTGCTGTGCGTAGCATTAAATTCGTTTTAATGATTGCTTGCTTATCTCCATTAAAGTACACACGACCATTTTCAAGGGTCGTCTGATACCCTAAAGACTCTATTTCATCAGCCACAATACGCTCGAGTCCCATCGGCGTATTCGCGAGTAATTTAAATTCCATAATAATACCTCCACATCTATTCGTTAAGTATACTTTATATAGACCTGTTCGACCATTTGTTATAATAAATAAAAACGTTAGAAGGTGAGAAAGTGTCTAAGATTACAAAAGCATTCGAATATGTAGATTTAGGAAAATATAAAGAAGCTGAAGCACTATATCAAGAACTATTAAATGATGAACTGAATGACAAGGATTACGAGTCCGTGTTGAATGGTGTCGGCTATCTCTACGCGTTTACCGAACGCTATGATGATGCAATCGATGTGTATGAACAATTACTAGCACGCGCTTCAACAGATGAAGATAAAGCGATAGCATATCATCAGATTGGCATGGTATACCGCATGCGACACGATGTCGATAACGCGAAGCGCTACATTGGATATGAACTTGATATTATAAAAGATAAAGACGACAATGACTTATTTGTCTCCGCTAACTTTTATGAATTTGCAGAAGTTTATAAGATTGAAGGCGAACTGCAAAAGGCAGTCGAAATGGGATACGGCGCGCTAGACCATGCGTTAAGAACGGATGATCATGTGGCCATTGGTTGTGCACACAGAGTGCTTGCAGACTGCTTTAACGAACAAGATCAATCGAGTGTTGCAAAATTCCATTATGAACATTCTCTAGAAAGTTTTAAGGCTGCTGATGATGCGGCAGCAATCATGGATTTAAACGATACAATTGATTCAATGTCTTAATACAATTTAATGAAAAGAAAAATAGCACCCAAAATAATTGGGTGCTGTCTAGTTACGGTTATTCTATAAGCCATGTTCTGTACCGCTGTGCTGCAAACGTGTACTAGTCACACTCGCACATTGGTGATAATCATCTGTCTATATTACAAAGTAATATCTTTCTATCCGTTGAATTCCTTTTAGAAAGTGCTCCTACCTAATTTGGATTGCTCACTCGAGGGGTTTACCGCGTTCCACCTTTTATATTTCTATAAAAGCTCCGTCACTGTGGCACTTTTATAGCTAATCTAACCATATGTTTACACACTTAGGTTATTTCGCAGCCGTCAGTCGTATCAAACGAACTGCCTTGACTTATTGTTTCGTCAAGCACGAACACTACGCTCATCTCAGAAACGTGTGAGCATGGACTTTCCTCTACACTGAAAAATTCAGCATAGCGATTATCAGAATACCGTCTATATAATTAATAAAAAATTAATTCACTTTTGTTTGTCCAAACACTTTTTTCTCTAAGTTGCTTAAACGCTTTAAAATATCAATTTGACTATTTTGTGTATGAGAATCTTTCGATTTTGAATTTGTCGCAATTCTTATTCGTAATTCTTCAACTTCTTTTTTCAGTCGAACATTTTCTTCTTCTAGTCTTTTTACATTGCTATTCATGTCAGCCATTTTTTGATAGTCACTAATCACATCATCTAAGAAACTATCTACTTCAATCGGCTTAAAACCACGGATTGATTTCTCAAACTCTTTTTCGAAAATATCTTTAGCGGATAACTTCAAAGTATTTTCATTCAATTGTCTCACCTACCAGATCATTTTCTTAATTACTTTTCAGAGTTAAGTAGTCTTTAACATTATAAGTAGTATACCTCAATTATTCAAGTTAAACTATTACTATTATTATAACCTATTTGATTCAATATGTTTCAACCATACATTAATATACTTCGTCTGTTCCGTAAACAGCTTCAAACTCATACGTTCTGCATGACAGCTCATAATCACTTCGTTAAACGTAGAAATCAGCTTTTCTTTGCTCGGCTCAGTGAAACGTTCATCTGTACGTACTTGAAGTATATCATCTATAATTTTAACAGAAGATTGTAAAAAAGGTTCAATTTCTCGTTTAAAGTCATACTGATAACCATCGCGCATACGTGCATATCTTTGATTGACTTCATCGAGTAGTTTAAAATAGTGAGTATAATTATATTTTCTTGACATCATGTCTTCACCTCATATAATTATGATAGTTTACAGCATTACATACAACACTAAATACATTCTGTGAAATATACAATAGAAATTAGGTTTTATTATGAAATATCCAACAGGTGTAAAACGCAATGCTAATCAGCATATGCACGGACTAAATGATAAGTCTAAAGATAAATCTAATACTGATTATAGTGCGCGTGGTATGACTTTAGAGAAAGATCTTGATGTGACAAATACATACTATTTAAATTCTGACATCGCAGTCATCCATAAAAAACCGACACCAATACAAATTGTCCATGTTGATTATCCTGCTAGAAATCGTGCGAAAATTGATGAAGCATATTTTAAAACACCATCAACGAGCGACTTCAACGGTATTTATCGTGGCAAGTACATTGATTTTGAAGCAAAAGAAACTCGCAACAAAACAAGATTTCCGATGATTAACATCCACGAACACCAAGTCGATCACATGCACGATTGTGAATCCCATGGTGGTATCGTATTTCTTATCGTCCGATTTACTGCTTACGGGGAAACATTTGTTTATCCGTTCAAAGAATTTTATAAACATTGGATGATTTTTAAACAAGGTGGCCGCAAGTCTATTCCATATGCCGATATAAAAGAATCAAGTATTACAGTGCCGATTCGATTAAATCCGAGAGTAGATTATCTTGCTGCTGTCGACGAATTATTTTTTAAGTAGGAGATTTCATGACAGAAAATAACGAAAGTACGAACAATCAACGTACAAGTAAACATAAATTTAATTATGTAACCATCTTAAAACGTGCATTTTTAATTTCAATATTATTAGGTCTTATACTATTAATGTTTGGTACGTTTTTATTTGCTTACTATTCATCAAATGCACCAACATTTACCGATGAGAAACTTAATGATCCGGTCCCCTCTCGCGTCTTTGACGTCAATAATAATTTTGTTTTTGAAATTCATCAAGAACAACCGCGTGAACTCATTGAGATTGAGTCATTACCAGATGATGTGAAAGATGCTGTTTTAGCCGTTGAAGATAATAGATTTTATGATCACGGCGCGATTGACTTCATTCGTCTTGGTGCATCCGTCATTCGAAACTTTCAAAGTGGTTTCGGTGCAGAAGGTGGATCAACAATTACTCAACAGGTCGTTAAGCGTGTGTTTCTAACGGATGATAAGTCGCTCGAACGTAAAGCACAAGAAGCGTATTTAGCATACCGACTTGAACAGGAATACACAAAAGATGACATTTTAGAAATGTATTTAAATAAAATATATTATTCCGATGGGATTTACGGTATCAGAACAGCGAGTATGTATTATTTCAATAAGGAACTTCACGAATTAAATTTAGCGGAGACAGCCTATCTTGCTGGTTTACCTCAATTGCCTAATATTTACAATTTATATATCGATTCAGAAAGTGGCATCAATCGTGCCCATACGGTACTTTATCTGATGAATTATCACGGCAGAATTAGCGATGAACAATATGAAGAAGCACTTGCAATTGATATTACTGCTAATCTAGTTCCAAGAACTGAGGAAGAACGCATCGATTCAGAACCTGATAATCCAGAGTATGCCGCTTATATCGATCTGATTCGTGAAGAAATTGATAACAGCGATGCATTTGGTGAAATGTCGAGTGGAGACGTATTAGCAAGCGGTGTCGATATCTATACAAATATGAATGTTGATGCTCAATTACGCATGTACAACATTACCAATAATAGACAGTATTTTAGTGGCGAAAAATTTGCATCAGATAACTTTGATATGGGTGCGATTTTACTCGATACTAAAACTGGTGGTGTCGCAGCCGTTTCAGGTGGTCGTGATTATAGAGAAATCGTCAAACATAACATGGCCACATACGCACGCAATGTTGGATCTACAATGAAACCATTTCTCTCATATGCACCAGCTATCGAATATTTACAGTTAGGTACGGGACATTTAATACAAGATGAGGAATCATACTCACCAGTTGGAACTGACGGCATGATATATAATTATGATGGCCAGAACCACGGTAACGTGACGATGCGAACATCGGTGTTGAGAAGTTTTAATATCCCGTCAGTAAAAATATTTGAACAAGTCGTCGATGAAGTTGGTACAGAAGGTGTCATGAACTTTGCATCAGAAGTTGGACTGAACTACTCTCATATTGGTGATGGGAATTATGAAGTGAATTTTAATGATGTACTTGGTGGATCAGAGTCTCGATTTAGTCCGAGAGAAATGGCAGAAGCTTACCGTACATTCGGTAACAACGGGGAGTACGGTGAAAGCCATGCCATTCGCTCAATAGTCACATTGGATGAGCAATCGTTTGAATTCGAAAATGAAACACACCAAGCGATGGAAGATTACACGGCTTATATGATGACCGATATGATGAAGCATACGTTCTATAGTTACGGAACAGCTGCAAATGCTTATATCAATGGGTTAAACCTTGCAGGTAAGACAGGAACAACGTCTTATGATACAGCACACGCGAATGAGCTTAATTTACCAAATAACTCCGGTAAAGATGCGTGGATTGTCGGATACACACCAGAATACACAATGAGTGTATGGATGGGCTTCCACGAAGATAGACCGGATGGTGAATCATCATTCGTTGGCGGTAACGAACAGATCATGCCACAGTGGTTCTTTAGGGATGTCATGGCGAATGTATCATCGTACAATGGTGAAGACTTTACGATGCCAGAGAGTGTCAGATGGCAAAATAGTGAAATTGAAGTCAATGTTGAATAGGTTTGATTAGAAGTTGATTACGTGCCTATGAGCGATGCTCAAGGGCACGTAATTTATTTGTGTGGTCAGTGAGCATGTTTCAATGGAACGCAAAACAATCTGCGTGTCAGTGAGCAAGTTTCATTGGAACGCAAATCGATCTGCGTGTCAGTGAGCAAGTTTCATTGGAACGCAAACTAATCTGCGTGTCTGTGAGCAAGTTTCATTGGCACGCAAACTAATCTGCGTGTCTGTGAGCAACTCTCATTGGAACGCAAACTAATCTGCGTGTCTGTGAGCAACTCTCATTGGAACACAAATCAATCTGCGTGTCTGTGAGCGAGTCTCATTGGAACGCAAATCAATCTGCCTGTCCGTGAGCAACTCTCATTGGAACGCAAATCAATCTGCGTGTCAGTGAGTAAGTCTCATAGGAACGTAAATCCATTTGCAAGCCAGTGAGCACATCTCATAGTCCGTCAAATCAATTTGCTCGCCTAAGAGCGAGTCTCATTGGCAAGACAAACAGAAACTTAGATTCCTACGCCTGCTTAACCTTCCACACGGCATACTTTTTTATAAATTCATCGATTAATTCTCTTAATTGAACACGTGCGTGATACCGTGTAGGCTGTGCTTTTATGTACTCGACGCGTTCATCATAATTTATCGGAATAACAGATGAATCACTTTCCTCAATCAATTGATCCATTATCATAATGTATTTATCTGCATCAACCGTTGAATCTTCGAGCAAGTGATCCCATGATTGATTCAAAATATCAAGAAACTCTTCATTCATCGTGCTTTCATTCGCTTCTTACCTTCACGACATTCTTGCAATAACGGACAATCTGCACATTTAGGTGCGCGTGCCGTACAATGATATCTACCGAAGAATATTAATTGATGGTGCGTTTTACTCCACATTGAATCTGGAATTTTTCGCATCAAAGTCTTTTCTACTTCTAGAACCGAATCTTTATAGCGCGCGATACCCAGTCGTTTCGCAACGCGTTCTACATGTGTATCTACTGCGATTCTAGGTACATCAAACGCGACGGACAACACCACGTTTGCGGTCTTGCGCCCGACGCCTGCAAGTCCAACTAAATCATCGTAATTTCCCGGCACCTCACCATTAAATTTGTCGATAAGGTCTCGGCACAAGCTCTGAATATTTTTTGCTTTATTGCGATAAAGACCAATCGAACGTATATCATTTTGCAGTTCTTCTAGTGATACATCCAAATAATCTTGTGGTGTTTTATATTTTTTGAATAAATCTTTTGTAACACGATTCACCATATTGTCTGTGCATTGCGCAGACATCAGCACGGCTATCGTTAATTCAAATGGGTTATCGTGGGTCAGTTCACACTCTGCATCTGGAAACATTTCGTCGATTACAGACAACATTTCTAGTGTTTTTTTATTGCTAATCATTTATGTTATCGCCTTTCAGCCATTCCATCATCGGCAATTCATCCGATTTAGATTGGTCTCTAGTCTTGGTATTTTGTAACACGCGTTCAACGTATTGCAACGATGTGATTTGGTTCGTGTAGGCAAGATCCACAGCTTCTTTAATTGCTGCCGGATCTTTTCCATCCTGCTCCAACCAACTTTTTAAACGCTGGTATTCCGCGCCACTTAACGTACGACCGTAGAGCTGTTCGATATAACTAAATAATTCACCAAGCTCATTTTTATTTTCTTCACCTGTAGCGGTCAACAGATTATATAGTCTGTCGTATAATCCACTAATATCAATGACCTCTGTGTAGTTACCATCCTGACGAACTGTGGACATTTCAATCAGTTGCTTATCGATTAACTTTTGAATAATTGAAAGAATTTGTGGATGTTTTAATGTCGTACGCTCTTCCAAATGTGCAACATCGAGTTGGTAATAATTATCTTGCGATAAATCGATTAATTTTAATAGTAGGACAAGACTTTCTTCATCGATACCGAGCCGTTTATATTCATCAAACAATATTTTATTGATCTGTATATTGATATGTTCAATCAGTTTCTTTTCCATGTGTCTCTCCTTAATAAAAAATCGCCTTGCGGCGATTTAATTATGGATACAAGCGATTTAATAAACGTGGGAACGGTGCAGTTTCTCTGACATGCTTCACACCGGATAACCATGCAACTGTTCGTTCTAATCCTAGTCCAAATCCTGAGTGTGGTACAGAACCATATTTTCTTAAATCTAAGAACCATTGATATGCATCTAAGTCTAAGTTATGTGCTTCAATACGTTCTTTTAACGTATCATAGTCACTAATTCTTTCACTACCACCGATGATCTCACCATAGCCTTCTGGTGCAATTAAATCTGCACAGAGTACTGTTCGTGGATCTTCTGGATTTTCAGGCATATAGAATGATTTAATTTCTTTCGGATAGTTCGTAATAAACACAGGCAACTCAAAATGGTTCGCAATTTCTGTTTCATGCGGTGCTCCAAAATCGTCACCCCACTCGATATCTGTGTACCCTTTTTCTTTTAGTAACTCAATAGCGTCTGTATACGTGATGCGTGGGAACGGTGTTTTTATTTTTTCTAAAACTGAAACATCTCTATCTAGGATTTCTAAATCTAATTTACAATGTTCAAGTACGTTTTGTACAAGGTATGTAACGTACTCTTCTTGAACTTTTAAGCTGTCCTCATGATCATAGAATGCCATTTCAGGCTCGATCATCCAAAACTCAATTAAGTGACGACGTGTTTTAGACTTTTCTGCTCTGAATGTTGGACCGAAAGTAAACACTTTACCATGCGCCATTGCAGCAGCTTCTGCATAGAGCTGACCACTTTGAGATAGATAAGCATCCTCATCAAAGTATTTCGTATGGAACAATTCTGTCGTGCCTTCTGGTGAAGAACTCGTTAAGATTGGTGGATCAATTTTCTTAAATCCATTGTCATAGAAAAAGTCATAAGTACTTTTAATGATTTGGTTACGAATGTTCATCACAGCAAATTGTCTTTTAGAACGCAACCATAGATGACGGTTGTCGAGTAAAAATTCTGGACCATGTTCTTTTGGTGTAATTGGATAGTTTTCAGCTCTTTGAATGACTTCAATCGCAGTAACTTCCATTTCGTAGCCAAATGATGAACGATCATCTTCTTTAATTAAACCTGTCACATACATCGATGATTCTTGTGTTAAATCTTTTGCTACTTCAAATAATGCTTCGTCATTAGCTTTTACAACGACACCTTGAATGAATCCTGTGCCATCTCTAAGTTGTAAAAACTGTATGTTGTTGTTTCCTCTTTTTTGTAATAACCAGCAACCGATTGTTACTGTTTCTCCTAAATGTTTTGGCGATTGGTTAATTGTCGTTTTCATGCGATACTCCTTCTAATTTTGTCTCTACAAATGATTTAATTCTTTTCATTCCCTCAGTGAACTTTTCTTCACTTGTTGCATAGCTCATGCGGATGTTATCTGGTGCAGAAAAACTACTTCCAGCAACAACTGCAACATGCACTTCTTCTAGTATAGCATCGCACATTGCATCTACAGAATCAAACCCGCAGCGTGTTGCACATTCTTTAAAATTCGGGAAGAAATAAAATGCCCCTTCTGGTTTAACACATTCTACATATGGAATCTCTTTTATTAATTTATAGCCAGATTCACGGCGTTTATTGAACAATTGTCTATTTCTCTCTAAATAGTCTTCACCGAGTTCTAAAGCAGTGACAGAACCAAATTGAATCGGTGTTGGCACGTTCGATGTTGAATGCGATACAATGTCCGTCATATGTTTGATCACTTGTGCATCAGCACACGCATAGCCAATACGTAAGCCGGTCATAGCATGTGACTTGCTCAGCCCATTGATTACAATTGTTTTTGCTTTCATTGCAGGAGAACTTTCTGCAATAGAATGATGGGTCTGACCATATGTCAATTTTTCATAAATTTCATCCGACACAACCCAAATGTCTTTATCTTCTAAATAGCTTGCAAGCGCATCAATTTCTTCTTTTGAATAAACGCTCCCTGTCGGGTTACTTGGTGAATTTAGAATAATCGCACGTGTTTTATCTGTGACGACACGCTCAAGTTCTTCGACAGTCACTTTAAATGCATTGGATTCTTTCGTATGAAGTAAAACAGGCGTACCTTGAGCTAACTTCACATGCTCTGGATAACTCACCCAGAATGGCGCTGGAATAATAACTTCATCACCTTCATTAATAATCGATTGAAACGCATTGTACAGTACATGCTTTGCACCAACACCAATAAATATCTCATTTAAGTCATAATCAAGCCCGTGATCATTTTTCATCTTTCTTTGGACACTCTTTTTTAATTCTTTGACACCACTGCCCGCTGAGTATCTATTTTTACCATCCAACATTGCTTGATGAATCGACTCTATAATTTCAGGCGGTGTATTAAAGTCAGGCTCACCGACTGTTAAATTGACGACATCATGTCCTTCTAAAATTAAGGCTGCTGCTTTTGCACTACTCGCCATCGTTTGGCTCGGTGTAATATTTTTTACACGATCTGAAAACTGCATGACTATCGCTCCTCATTGTTTAATAATCTAATTATAAATCAGTCAATGTATTCTTGAAAGTTTCAATTGAGCTGTGGATGATATTTTCTGCTGGAAAATACTTTAAAAAAGCATTTTTGTAATTGCTAAACAATATCCGTTTATCAAATACAATGATAATGCCACGTTTAGAATTTCCACGATTCATTCGCCCGATAATCTGTCTAAATTGAAACACAGCTCTCGGTAATTCTTCATCCATAAACGATGAACTTTTATCGTAAAATCTGAATGGTAACTTTTGCATCATAATTACTTTTTCACCATCGAGTTCAAAATCTACACCTTCAGTAAAGCCACTCGTAACTAATAGTATTGAATGCTTCATCTGTTTAAAGGATCCGAGAAGTTTTGTCGCTGAGACGTGCTTTGTCTGTTTTAAAATTGCATAGTCTTCAAGTTCAGATAATGATTCTAAATAAAACACTGCTTTTTCAATCGCTTCATAGCTCGTCATAAAAACAACCAGTTTCTTATTCGTTTCAGAAACATAAAGTGCAACATATTCAACGAGTTTTTCTATATATTCATCTGTCGATTCAAGTTTTGGCATATCGTTTGGAACAAACAATTTTGTTTCTTTAAACATGGATTCATCTGTTAAAATCCTCGTCTCATACGTGCGATTTCTAAATATTGATTCGATATGCTTAAACTTATTATTGATTTCTAGCGTACCCGACAATAACACCATTGAAGTTACTTGCTGGAATAATTCTTCGTAATCAAGTCCATGATGATTTAAGAGCGAAATTTTAACTTGTTGCAAGTGATTGCGTTTAGATATATGAATATGATTATCCATTATCCCTTCAATCAATCGATCGATAAGCATCTGATAATGCGACACATGATTAAACAAAATATCTGAGTCAGGTTTATCCTTAATCGTAGCTAAAAAACGCGTTAACAATGGTTGCGATAGATTGATATGTTTAACAGCAGCGTCCAGTTGATCATTATTGATGGCATCAAAAATGTCATGTAAATGTATTGAAAGTTGTTCAATAATGTCTTCTAACAAATAGTACGAAACATCTTCTGTGCCTTCATATAAGTGATACAACAGTTTTTCATCAGATAAAGCCCCGACTTGATTGAGCATAAACTTCATCGATGAAAATGTTAACTTTGTCTTATGTTTTTCAATGAGTGCATCAACTAATTGATGTGCTTCATCAATAATTAAATGATGTATATTTGGAAACATCACTAAAACATCTGCCATATAGTAATGATTTGTAATGATAAGTCCATGGTTTTTAACAGCAGTAAACATTCGTTTGAAGTGGTATTTATCTAATTCTGGTTTATGTATTGTTGCAAGATCGTAATACACTTTCTCTGTCGCTTTTAAGTTTAAATCATCCATGTCTCCTGTTTGAGATTCAGCGAGCCAAATGATTAACTTCATCTTGAGCGTCGCATAATCATTATTCTCTGAATGCTGCTCTATTAAATATTGAACAGCATTTAAGTTTATGTAATTCGACTTGCCTTTTAAACTGATAAATGGGATATACATACCCAGCGCATCCAACACATGCCTAAACGCATTTTCAAACAACTCATTTTGTAATATTTTTCGAGATGTACTCAGCAATACCGGTCGTTTTGTTTCTGCATGGAAAACAACAGCCGCAATTAAATAGGCACTTGTCTTTCCTGCACCAGTATATGCTTCGATTGCAATATTTTCGTCATTGATGAGCTTTTCATATACATCTTTGATGATATCGAACTGGATTTCTCGGTATTCTAACTGATGATGTGCTAAATATTTTTCATATGCTGATTTTATGTCCGTCTTATATATATTGACTGTTTCATGCTCCAGTTGTTTTAAGTACAGTTGACCCACCTGATCAAACTTCGAAGTATCGTTCGTTTGATTCGTTTCATAGATGCTGAACAATAATCGATCAAAATCAAATCTCAGCTGTCGACTCTCATGATAGAGTTGAAACAAAATATCTTTTGGTAAAACAGATAACTTCTGTATGATCTTCAGTAATAGCTGCGCAGTAGCGTGCGCATCATCATCTGCACGATGCGCGTTTTTAAGAGGAATACCTAATTCATTTGCAACATTGTTGAGTTGGTGTTTATCAATTTTAGGATAAACGATTTGACTCATCTCTACAGTATCTAACGTCCACTTCGGCTTGAAATCTAGCCCCTCTTTCGCAAATGCGTCTTTTAAGAAAGTCACATCGAAGTGTATATTGTGCGCTACGATGACGCAATCACTCAATTTATTAAACAAGTCATGCGCGATATCTTTAAATTTTGGCTGTCCGATTAGATCTGCCATCGTAATGCGAGTTAACTCTTCAACAAATAAAGGAATTTTATCTGCATCAGAAAGAAAATGTGTCGATGTATCCACAATAGCATTATCTTTAACAAAGACGACACTGATTTGTAAGATATGATCTGTTATTCTATTGTTTCCAGTCGTTTCTAAATCGATTACTGCGAATGTTTTATGTAGCATGTCATTCTCCTAATTGAGTTCGATATCGGCACTGATTACCTTTCTAATCGTACCATCGCTATCCAGCACATCTAAAAATCCATTCTCATCGATGGATAGTGCTTTTGCTCGATATGACTCATTATATGAATTTATCGTCAGTTCTCTTTCAAAGATATTTGCATGTTCAATCCATTCATCTAGTATCTCATTAAATCGATTATTTTTGAAATCGACATACGCTTCTTTCAACGAACGAATCAGTTCATTAAAAAAATCTTCAATATTTATTTCAGATTCTCCTGCACCTTCAAGAGATACTGCAGTTTGGACATCTTTAAGATGCTCTGAGTCAAATAGATTGATACCGATACCACAGATAATTGAATCGATGAGATTGGATTCAGAAATAATCTCAGTTAAAAACCCACACAGTTTTTTTTCGCCGACGTAAATGTCATTTGGCCATTTTATTCTTGCTTCTACATTGGTCACTCTACTGACTGCACGTTGTATAGCAAGAGAAATATGATAGTTAAACTTTCCTATTTCAGTTAAGGGAAGCTGAGGTTTAAAGACAATCGACATATACAGACCTGATTGTTTTGGAGACACCCAAGAACGATTAAAGCGACCTCTACCCTTTTGTTGTTCACTCGCAACGACAATGAAAGTATCATCAAGTTCACGCAGTTTTTGCATCGCATACGTCTGTGTGGAATCCACTGTTTCTAAATAAAACACATGATCTACAAACTGATGTTTCTTCACGATACTCTCTATTAAAGTACCATCGATCTTATTTGGTGTTTGCACAAGTTGATAGCCTTTATTCGTCACTGCTTTAATTTCATAACCATTTTTTCTTAACGATTCAATCGCTTTCCATACACTCGTACGAGATATATTCAAATCTTTAGCAATTTGTCCTCCCGAGATATAGCTTTCTTTTTCTAATGCATTTAGAACATCTTGTTTAATCTTTGACATGTTGTGACACCCATTCATTTAACTGTTCAGTTGTGTTTTCAAGTTGATCGGTAACGACTAAATAGACTATTTTCTGTAATGTTTCTTTTAACCATGGACCTGGACCTCTATTCGTAATAGCCATAATATCTCGCCCATTAATTGCTAAATCTTTGATACTCTTTATCGGTAAATCATCAGAGATACTGATGGCGAATTCCAGATTTGTTGTATCTGTAGAAAGTATCACTTGGTTTTCGTTAATTAATTTCAAACTGCGTTCAAGTAGTGATTTTTCAAAATCATAGCTTAGAATGCGTGCATCTTTATATGATTGATGATGCATTAATATTTTTAAAATCAACTTTATTTCATTAATCTCATCATTTGATATACGTAATTCAGTCAATCTTTCAACATCAACATGTTCAAAATATATTTGAGTCGCAATTTCTTCAGGAAAGTTATTCGTCTTAAAATTGAGATATAGTTCTTGATTAAACTGTTTAAAGACAGGCATGAAATTAAATAAAGATGAGTCGATAATTTGTTGTTTATTTTGATTGATATGATTCGATTCATACATCTTCTTAATTTCAGACATAATGCGTTCAATTGAAACATGTTGTATCGATGATGCATGTTGTATGATTGCTTCAAATGTTGAATGATGAATTTGAAACTTCAACTGTGTGCTAAACCGTAGTGCACGTAACATGCGGAGAGCATCTTCTTCAAAGCGTTCTTTGGCAAAACCGACAGTTTTAATCAATTGATTTTTAATATCTGCTTGTCCTTCATATGGATCATATACGACAAGTTCCTCGTTCATCGCAATCGCATTCATCGTGAAATCACGGTGTTTTAAATCATCATCTAATCGATCTGAATACTCGGATTCTGAACGATACGTCGTGACTTCAATCGGTTCGCCATTCATTACGACGATGATTGTTCCATGTTCCTTGCCAACATCAATGGTTTTTTTAAACAACTGCTCAATCACATCTGGCGTTGCATTCGTCGTAATATCAACATCTTTAATTTTTCGCTTTAACAAATAGTCTCTAACACAACCACCGACAAAATAACCTTCATAATTATTTCGATTCAGTACTTGTATTACAATTTTTCCATTATCAAACACTTGTGTCATTTTAATCACCCAATAGCTGTTTATACATTACTTCATACTGATCAATAATCTTAGTAGAATTAAAGCGTTCCCCCACATCACGTAGTGCAGCATGTTTTAAATGATCTCTTAGCGCATTATCTCTAGATAGCTTTACCATATATTCACTTGCTTTTTTATAATCGTGAACATCAACGATAAATCCCGTTTCTTCATGTTTGATGACTTCAGGAATACCACCTGCATTTGACCCAATGGGTACGAGACCACAGTTCATCGCTTCTAACAGTGATAACCCAAAACTTTCTTTTTCGCTGAGTAACATAAAGATATCACTCATTAAGTAATACATGCCAATGTGCGGCTGTTGACCGACAAACAATACTTTATGTCTAATTTCTAATTCAGTTGCTAAAGCTTTCATTTTTGAAGATAAAGGACCATCACCAGCAAGCACTAATATCATATCTACTTGTTCAGAAGCGAGCTTAAATGCACGTAAAATATCATCGATGCGTTTTATTTCTCTAAAATTACTCGCATGAATGACCACGGTTGTGCCCTCATCGATATGGTATCTTTGACGCATCTCTTTTCTGATGCTTGCATCTAAATAATTAAACTTTTCTTCATCAATGAAGTTAAAAATCGTTTGAATATCTACCTCTGGATTAATTAATTCATAAGTATCACGCTTTAAGCTATCAGATACTGATGTTGTAACATCAGACTCTTCAATACCGAACTTTATTGCTGATTTTAAAGAGAGGTCTTGCCCAAGTATCGTAATATCCGTTCCATGTAATGTCGTCACTATTTTTATATCTCTTTTTGCAATTTGTTTTGCTAATATGCCGCATATCGCATGTGGCACTGCATAATGCATGTGAATGACATCTAACTCATATTCGTCAATGACATTCGCTATTTTGTTCGCTAACGTAATATCGTAAGGTGGATATTTAAATACATTATATGATGTCACATCAATGCGATGTGTATATATATTATGAGATGCATCATTTAACCGATATGGTGTTTCTGATGCAATAAAATGAATTTCATGATCACGTTTTGCTAGCTGTAGTCCTAGTTCAGTCGCAACAATACCGCTACCACCAATACTTGGATAACATGTTATACCAATTTTCATCATGTAGCCTCCTCTATTCTTCATCTTATATATTATCAATAATCATGCTTATTTCATAAAACAAAAGCACAAATAAAAAAAGCTAGGACATATGTCCTAGCAAAAACTTCTTATAAATTAATTTTGTGAACGTGCAATTAATATTAATCGAACAAGTTCTGCGATCGCGACTGCAGTCGCAGCAACGTATGTCATGGCTGCTGCATTTAACACCTTCTTCGAATGTCTGTATTCTTTTTCGTTCACTAAGTTTAACGATTGAATTTGCTTCATTGCTCGACTTGAAGCATCGAATTCAACAGGTAATGTAACGACTTGGAATAATACAGCAAATGCGAACAATCCGATACCTGCCCATAATACATAAACACCAAAGTCTCCACCTGTTTGCATCATACCTGTAATAATAATACCAGCAAGTACAAGTAGCATACCAAAGTTACTACCGATATTCGCAAGTGGAAAAAGTGCAGAACGGAAGTTTAAGAAAGCATAGCCAGTTGCATGTTGAATTGCGTGCCCGACTTCGTGTGCTGCAACTGCTGTACCAGCAACAGTCGGTTTATCGTAGTTGTCAGGTGATAAGCGAATAACCTTCGCACGTGGATCATAGTGATCACTTAAAAACCCACGGCCACGTTCTACCTGAACATCATATATCCCATTCTCTTCTAGAATGATACGCGCAACTTCTGCGCCGGTCTTACCACTCGTTGATCTTACTTTAGAATACTTGTTAAACGTAGATTTTACGTTAAATTGTGCAAACATTGGAATGATGAAAATGATCGCAAAATAAATTATATACTGAAATAAACCTTCCACTTAAACGTCTCCTTTTGTCTTCTATCTTACTTATAATTTTACTGATTACATTTTTTATAGTCAATTAGAATGATTGTTTAAACGATTATTATTGAGATTTTCCTTATTTCTAGTAACGATTGTCATCAATAATACTAGGACAATAATTGTTAGCCAAAATGCAAAGTAACCAATATGTTCAAAATAATGTTGTAAATTACCATAAACAGGATACTGTCTGTAAACATAATCAATGACGTCATTATGGAATAGCCAAAAAGCTGTAACGTAAATATGCCATGTTTTCACTTCAAAGTGTGGTAAAAATAAAAATGCTTGTATTGCCATGATGCCGTGCGAAGCAATCAACATCAAACCGATATTTGTTACCGTGCCAATTTCAATAAACGTAATAAAATTCATGACCACTGCCCATACGCCATATTTAATCAACGTTGTAAATGCAAGTGCATCAATCAAGCCAGATTTTTTATTTAACAACAACAGTAAGATTGAAATACATAAAAATAGTGTTGCAGTCGGACTGTCTGGCACAAACGGGATAAAGTACCATTCTGTCTGTGACAGCTGTCCTCGATACCAATAATAACCATATACTGTACCAATAAAGTTGCCAATAAGGAGTAATATTAAAAATATTCGATTGAACATTAGCTTGTAGAAGAAGTTCATGTGTCACCTCAAAAGAAAGGAGTCCTTTTAAGAAGGACTCCATGTTGTTTATTATTCAGCTGCAGTTAATTCTAAGTTAGCAATGAATTCTGAAATTGCTTGAATTTCTTCTTCAGTTAATGTGTCCTCGAAAGCAGGCATGTTCTCTGAACCGTTTGTAACGAATGCAGAAACATGTTCGACTGACATTTCTTTTTCAATTAACTCAGGTCCTGAACCACCTGTTAATTCACCACCGTGACAACTTGTACAGTTTGTACGAACTAACTCCTGGAATACTGGATCATCTGCATCTAAGTTAGAGAAGACAATTTGACCTTGCTGATTTTGTTGCTCCCAATCGTGATATGCAACCGACTCCCATGTTGTATAGAAGATAAGTCCGACTGCTAAGATCATCATGCTTGAAGCGATTGGTCGCTTTAACCAATGTCTTTCTTTATTTGTATCTAACCATGGTGCAAGTAAAAGCGCACTAAATGCAATACCTGGCATTATTACTGCACCAATGACGTTAAATGGTCCTGATGCATATGTGTATTTTAAGATTTGATAAAGGAATAGGAAATACCAGTCAGGTAATGGCACATATCCAGTATCTGTTGGGTCAGCCATTCGTTCTAGCGGCGCAGGGTGTGCAACCGTTAAACAAAGGAAACCGATTAAAAACACAGCACCTGTCATCCATTCTTTAAGAAGGAAGTCAGGCCAGAATTCTTCGGTACGACCAGGGAATTCTGAATAATCACGACTTAATCTCGGCTTATCATACTTTTGTATACGTGAGTCGCCGACGAAAGTCAAACCTTTTCCACGTTTCATATAAGTCTACCTCCAAATTATCTCTTATAGTGGTCCTGAAATACCTTGCTTACGAATCATAATAAAGTGCAATGCGAGCAAGATGAATAATGCTGCTGGCAAGAAGAACACATGAATTGCAAAGAATCGTGTTAATGTCTGTGCACCGATAATCGTTGCATCACCAGCTAATAACGTTTTAATCCATTCACCAACAAACGGTACTGATTCAGCGATATCTAAACCAACACGCGTTGCGAATAAAGCTTTCATATCCCAAGGTAATAAGTACCCAGTAAATGCGAGACCTAAAATAACTGCAAATAGTAGTACACCGACTACCCAGTTAAGTTCCCTTGGCGCCTTATATGCTCCTGTGAAGAATACACGAAGTGTATGTAAGAACATCATTACAACTGTTAAACTTGCACCCCAATGGTGCATACCTCTAACAATCATACCTGCAGCTACATCATTTTGAAGGTAGTAAACAGAATGCCATGCATTTACAATATCAGGTACATAGTACATCGTTAAAAACATACCCGATAAGATTTGAATCACTACAAGAAAGAATGTAAGTCCACCAAAACAATAGACGAATGCTGAGAAGTGGTACCCAGGGTTCACGTGCTCTGGCACTTCGTGATCCGCGATGTCTCGCCATATCGGATTGATATCAATACGGTCATCTATCCAATCATAAATTTTATTGAACAATGGTATACCCTCCTATCCTACTAATTTATTTGCGCCAAGTGCACCTAGTGCTAAGTATCCATCACTATCAGCTACTTCGAACTGATCTAACGGACCACGCGGTGGTGTACCCGGAACATTATTTCCATCTTTTGTATAATATCCATTATGGCATGGACAGAAGAACATGTCTGGATTTGAAGTGTCTCCACCCCAAGTTACTGTACAGCCTAAATGTTTACAAACTGGTGAGAATGCGATGATATTGTCACCATCTCTATAAACCCAAGCAAAGTCTGAGACTTCACTTTCATACCATCCATCTTTTTGTTCAAATGTAAAGTCAACCTTTACTGGTTCATCTGTTATTTCATCCATTCTAATACTCGTTTGAATGAAATCTCCATCTGCACCGGCTGCAAATAATGGGTCGATTGCAAAGCGTGCCATTGGTAATGTAATACCTGCAACCATAAATGATCCTGTTCCCATCAATGCATAATTTAAAAATTGACGACGTGTCACTCGTTGTGTCATCCGTGCTTCCCTCCTCGTAGAGCAATATACATATTATATACTAAGACATATCAATTTTATCTTATTAAATATAGACGGTCAATATACTATCATCAAATAAAAACAAACAATCTCAAAATATAGACACATTTTACACTACTTATTCCAAATCTGGATAATTGCCTTCATAACAGTCTTCACTTCATCGTTAACCATTTCCATTTTCATATCTTGTGACATGCTTTCAATTGGAATTTGATTAAAGTGTAAGACTTCACCTTCGATCTTATATGACTTGTCACATAAGAAGACAATATTTTTAAACCCATAGTTCTGTAACTGCTCTCGATAATTGTTTGCCGCCGTTAGATCATCATTCACAATTGAAATGCTCGGCGTGATAAACAAGCGTCCTCTGAATTGACGCTCGAGTTGCATCGTGATCATCTGAATCAACTCAATATTGTTCGCATGAATTTTCGCATCACCATTCATGTCGATTTTTTGAAGTGGAATAATAGCAGTATCAATATACTCAAACTCGTCCTTTAATATCGACAAATCTGAAGGATTATAAAACATTTTACCTACTCTTTTCTTCTAGTAATTTTAACTCCATAGTCAATGCATGGAATCGCTCTTGATCTTGAATATCTAGCGCATCGTCAATTTGCCGTAATAAATCTTCTCGCGTTACGATATCCAGTCTTTTTCGCTCTCTGTGCATCATTTCTAAATATTTGTCATCATCGTATTCAAAATTAAACTCAAGTAAGAACAATTCGTCTAGATTAAAACGGAGTTCATGAAATATTGTTTCTCCGTCCGATATGACTAACGGTCCTTTGTTTAAAATAAGCGATGGCCGACCTGTTTCTTTAGTAGAAATTCTAAGTGATTTTTTAATGCCAGATGTTTCAACAAAGCGGACACTTTGAATAAGTGTTGGATGGGATTTGATGAAGTTAATTACCCATACTGCAACGCGGTCTTTAAATTCATAATGATGCAAAACGTAGTTGAGAAAATCTCTTCTGACTTTAATCCCTCTCAAGCGCCAACCTCTCCTTTTCGTGTACCCATTCAATATTATCAGGCTCTAATAATATTAACTGATTAAGTACACTATAACTTTCTTTTGAAGCAATTTCTAACAGAAAGTAATAATAATCTGTCATAAACAGAACAGAATGTGACAGGTGTTCATAAGCACGTTCATAAAGTCTCTCAGCATCATCATAAGATTCATTTTCTGCAGCTACTTTTGCTAACAAATATATGTTTTCTGCCACGAGTTCATCGGTATCAATATATTCCTCAAACTGATCTAACTGTTCAGTGCGACCAGATAGAAGTAAGATTTCCAATATTCTCGTAATCGATTCCTGATATGAACCATCGATTTGTATACTTCTAGAGAGTGTTTCTATTGCTTCAGAAACTTCGTCTATTTTGAAATGAAGTGTGCCGAGCTTTGAATACATCATCGCATTTTGATCATCTTGTACGAGATAACTTTTAATGACATTGATCGCTGACTCTATTTCATTCTCTTTTTCATGAATATCAGCAAGATTGATATAGGCCTGCATCATATGCGGTTCATTGTTAATGACGCGAGTAAACAGTGTTTTGGCCATTTCATATTGCTCATTCAATGATGCGGCAAGCGCCTTGTCATGTAAGTCTTCGTTCTGAAAATGTTCTTCTTCAACTAAATCATAGTGTTCAAGTGCTTTCTCATGATTCATTTGAAGCAGATAAAGTTTAGCTAGTCTAAGATGAATATAAACGCCATTAACTTCTGTTTCTTTTTCTAACACTTTTGTATATGCCTCTTCAGCATCCACAATATTCCCCTCATAGTTATGAAGTTCAGCGATGGCAAAATCTATGATGACATCATCACCGAGCTTACGTGCCTCATGAAGTAAATTAAAACTGATATCCGGCATATTCAGCTGTTGGAAAATCTCTGCTTTGATCATTAGCGTCACGACTGTTTTTGGTGCACTGTTAATCAAACTCAGCGCATCGTCTAGTCTATTATCCGTAATATAGATATCCGTTAAAAACGCGACAATATCATCATCATGTTCGCCATTTTCATGTAAGTATTCAAAAATCTTTTCAGCATCATAAATATGACCGAACGACATCAGCGCATCACCCAGCTGAAACAGCTCGACGAAGTCAGATTCTGACGTATATTGTGTCAGGGCATCAGTTATATTAGAAACATGTGTTTCATCTACGATTTGCTTTTCATTGATCTCGTCAATCAGTTTTGTTATTTCTGACATACTCATACATCCTTAATTAACATTTCATTAAATGTCGTATAGTACTTTTTCACTTCTTCAATCGAAAGGTCTTTAACATAGCATTCTCCGTAATTAGAGAGAAGTACGAAAGAAATTAAATTTTCTGTTGTATTCTTTTTATCTTTAAGTAAGTATTTTAAAAGATCTTCAAAGGCTGTATCTTCAATTTTTGAAAAATCAAGACCGATGGATTGAAAATAAGTTGCGTATCTACTCACATCGAAAATATCTTTCTGATTTAACTGATTAGAAACATAAAGCGCATACAACATCCCAAACATCACTGCGTGTCCATGAAATAGCTTATTATTCAATTCTAGAGCATGACCGAGTGTGTGTCCTAGATTTAAGTAACGTCTCTCATTCGATTCATGTTCATCTTTGTTCACAAACCGTAATTTCGTTTTTATACCCATTTCGATACTCTCAGATAATCGATCTATATCAATCGCCTTATTGTGCAGTGTCATCAGCCTGTCTGCTTCCTCTTCACTGTTTAACATCGCATGTTTAAAAACTTCTGCATAACCACTCAACAGTTCATCATCTGGCAATGTATTAAAAAATAGCGTATCCATAATGACGCACTGTGGTCGGTAAAAACTACCGATTAAATTTTTACCACTCGGTACATTGATTGCCGTCTTACCACCGACAGCAGAATCATGTGCGAGAACTGTCGTCGGCACGTGAATATAATCCACACCGCGCAAAATTGTCGCAGCAATAAAACCAGCTAAGTCCCCTGTTGCTCCGCCGCCAATTGCAACGATGAGACTATTTCTTTTAATGCCACGCTCAATCAATTCTTCGATTGTCCTTGCGTAGCTCTCTACCGTCTTACATGACTCACCCGGTGAAAGTAATATTGGTGCATCAATCGATGACAGTAATATGTCTTGATGTAATTGATAGACATGAGAATCAACAAGATAAAAAACTGACGAATAGCGAGCTGTGTATTCTGTTAAATATTTATTCAATGCGTTATCTTCAACATAAATATTATAATTATCTGTTTTATAATCCGTTGAGATTTTCAATGCTACCACCTCTAAACAATTTATAATTAAAAAAAGCTGAGCAATAGACTCAGCTGTTTATTTTAGTACACCCAGTTTGAATTATTTGAATCGTATTCAACAAGCTCTGATTCATCAAAGAATAATCCGATTTCGCGTTCTGCACTTTCTGGTGAATCTGAACCGTGAATAATATTCTTCGCGACTGACATACCGAAGTCACCGCGAATTGTTCCTGGATCAGCTTCACTTGGGTTCGTCGCACCAACAACTGTACGTGCAACTTTAATTGCGTTCTCACCTTCTAATACCATTGCAAAAACTGGACCAGAAGTAATGAAATCAACAAGTTCCCCGAAGAATGGTCTTTCGCTGTGCTCACCGTAATGTGTTTTTGCAAGGTCTTCAGATACAACCATTAACTTTGCACCAACAATTTTAAATCCTTTGTTTTCTAATCGAGATACAATTGTACCGATTAAATTTCTTTGAACACCATCAGGCTTAATCATTAAAAAAGTCTTTTCCATTTTCCAAACTCCCTTTTTATATGTTGCTATTATCAGTTTACCATGATTATTTTATATTATGAAATACGTTTTTGTAACTTTTCAGCAAATTCGATGAGATAGTGCTTAATTTCATCATCAATACTTTCAATTGCCACAATTGCATCATTGATATGTTGATTGCTGACACTTAATGCCTCATCGATCACATCTGAATCAAGTACCGCATTAATTATATCGTCTACTTGAATCAATTGCTTAGAATATCGATGCAGTTGTTCATGAAATGATGGATCTTTATCTCTCAACAATATGACTGGTAAAGTATAGTGACCATTTTTCAGGTCAGAAAATTTAGGCTTACCGATTTCTGATTCTAAGCCGATAAAATCCAAACAATCATCAATAATTTGAAAACTCATACCGATATGATATGCATATCGCATTAACTTTTCTTTTAGTTCATGCTGCAAATGACTTGCGATTGCACCGAGAGCAACACTTGTTTCTATAAGCAGTGCTGTTTTTCGATATGTTTTTTCAAAATATTCTTCTTTTGTTATATCTGCTTTAAACTGTTGTTCGAACTGATTGAGTTCACCTTCAACAATCGTTTGAATCGCTTGTGCGTATACACGGTGCAATTCCATGTTGTTGACTTCACTGGAAAGTTTTAAAGCGATAGATAATAAATAATTACCAGTTAAAATCGCTTGGTTGTATCCTTCTGAATAATAGACGGTTATGTGACCACGTCTTACATCACTGTCATCGATAATATCATCATGAACCAATGTGGCCATGTGTATTAATTCTAAGCTTGCAGCAATTTTTAAAATATCTTGCGTGTATTTTTTATCGCCAAGTTTACCTACGAGTAATGTAAAGGTTGGTCTAATTTTTTTCCCACCATATAGGAACAGCTCATAGCTTTTCTTTTTTATTAAGACTTTGTCAGGTGATATTTCAGATTCTATTATTGATTGAACCGCTTTAAAATCATCAGACAAAAATGCATTTAAGCTCATTGTCCCAATTCCTTTTCTAGTGGTTTAGTTGCAATGTGTGTTGCTGCAGTCCCGAGTGTATGACTTAAGCACTTTACGAATGTGAATCCTGTTTGTTCAATCATTCTTGACAATTTTTCTTTTGATGGGAAATTACGCGTGGACTCATATAACCACTTGTATTCTTCTTCTTTGCCAACGAGAAGTCCACCGAGTTTAGGCATGATATTACCAAAGTAAAAATTAAATCCTAATCTGATAAAGTTATTTTTCGGTTGTGACGTTTCAAGAATGACTAGTGTACCTCCCGGTTTAAGCACGCGATACATTTCCCGTAAACCAAGCGCGTAATCCGGAAGATTTCTTAATCCGAAACCAATGGTTACAAAATCGAAGGATGCATCTGGAAAATCAAGATTCATTGCATCACCCTGCATTAAAGAAATATTCTTAAGGTGAGCTGTTCTGTGTTTAGCCACCTCTAACATATTCTCACTAAAATCGACACCAACAACTTCAACCTTGTCATTTTCTTCTGCCATTTGAATCGACCAATCACCCGTTCCACAACAAAGGTCTAAGATGATATCTTCATTCTTCAGATGCATGTGCTTCATTGTTTTGTTGCGCCATAATTTATGTTGATTCAGACTGATCACATTGTTTAATTTGTCATAGTCTGCTGAAATTGAATTAAAAAGGTTTTGTATCTTGTTTTCTTGTGACACTTACATCACTTCCTTTAATCGTAAAGTCATCTTGTCCTGCATCAATTGTTGTACGTGGCGCTCTGTCGCACGCTTAACATCTTTAGATAAAAAGAAATGTTCAACTAAGTAATGTAATGGTGCATATAAAAGTGCATCCAATTGACTCTTTTCTATATTACAATTCTCTGATAGATATCGTGATTTCTTATTATGTATTTGTTTAGAAATTTCCATCATATCATTTAGAACAGTTAATTGATTATCTTCGATGACTAACTTGTAAAACTCTGCAAGCAAGTAATCACCGACGAGCACATGCTGTTCACGATCTGATTCTTTCGGCTTAACATCTAAATGCAATAATGCCCAATTAAATAACACTACAGCATCTACTGTTTTACGATACTTATCGGTCATCCGAGAATGTTCGATTGTTGATAATATATCAGCGTTAAAAGGCATTAAATATTCAGAGTTATGTTTAAGTGCTGTCTTTACTTTATGTTCTAAAAAGCTCATGGACAATCCACCTATATAAATTAATAGACCTAACACAAGGTTAGGCCTAGTTGATTAATTATTTTACTGCATCTTTAAGTGCTTTACCTGCTTTGAATGCAGGAACTTTAGAAGCAGCGATTTCAATTTCCTCACCTGATTGTGGATTACGTCCTTTTCTTGCTGAACGCTCACGTACTTCAAAGTTACCGAAACCGATAAGTTGAACCTTATCACCATTTTTTAAAGCGTCTTGAATCGATTCAAATACTGCATCTACAGATGCACCTGCATCTTTTTTAGTTAAACCAGTTTTTTCACTTACTGCATTGATTAAATCTGTTTTATTCAATGAACACACCTCCTTAAGTGCAACAATGATAGAATCATCATTATGATATGACTTTAACACAATGAAAACGGCACTGCAATCAGTTTTTAATGAATTTTGTATAATTTCTATCGGTTTTTATGTTGGTTCGTCATAAAAATTGGTTCGTTATTTTCATCAACTGTAATTTCTGGTGAAAAGACAGGGACTATCGGTGTATATTCGTATAAAATCTCACGTACATCATCACCGGTTTCAAATGTTAATTCCTGATCATTTATAATATGTCCAATATCTGATCGATAATCGATCACCCATTGTTGCCCGCCTGAATAGTAGACGTTTAACAAATTATCAGTATATGGGCTTCTCACCGTTGGATTCTCATCTAACTCATAATACTCTAAATCTAAGGCATACACATTTGGCCCAATCTGTTCACCGAGTTCAACATGTGGCCCCATACCTTGTATTCGCAGTTGTAAACTACGCAGCGCCTCAAACAACTCTAAATCTGCAAGTTTTACTTGAGGGTCTTCTTCTGCATCAATGATTACGTACTGATACGTGCCACCAGCTTCAAATGAATTTGTAGGACGATCAGATATATAATTCGGGACCAAGCGCTCAAATTCAATCTGATATTTCATGTATTCATCGGGAGCTTCGATTGTTTTTATGGGCAATAAACCATCTGTGTTTTCTTGATATTGTTCAATTGCCTGCTGGACTTGATTAATCTGAGTCTCATCCGGTGGCGTGTTTGCCTGACGTTCTGATTCAGGATATAAACAACCACTTAAAAAGAATACAAGTAGTAAAGTTAGTACGCTATACCATCTAGGCATGGGAACTACCACCAATAACAGGAATCATCAGTAAGAATGCAATGATCAACAATATCCATGCAACGATCGACATAATAATCGATATCACTCTATTTTTAATTACAAAACGTGCAACATATATAAGAACTGCTGCGACTGTCATCGCACCTAACGAATAAAAAGAAATCCACATTAAATCTAATCTTGCTATATCAAACATATTAATTTACCTTTCAACTTGTTCATTTAATATTTCTCTTAACTCTTCTGTCTCGCCTGTTTTATCTCTCATCATTAACTTAGTAAATGCTTCTTCCTGTGAAATACCATGGAACAAATAATGATATAAGACATTCGTAATCGGCATTTCTACATTATATTTTTGAGATAAAGCATATGCGGCTTTTGTCGTATTTACGCCTTCAACAACCATTCCCATCTCAGCTTGTGCTTCTTCTAACGACATGCCACTTGAGAGCATAATACCACAGCGATAATTTCTGGAATGCATACTCGTTGCTGTAACGATTAAATCCCCGATTCCAGTTAAACCTAAAAATGTAAGCGGATCTGCACCTATTTTTGTACCGAGTCTTGTGATTTCTTGAAGACCACGTGTAATTGTAGCGGCTTTCGTGTTATCACCAAATCCAAGTCCGTGAAGCAGTCCGATTGACAAGGCGATAATATTTTTAAGTGCCCCACCGATTTCTACGCCAATGATATCATCACTCGTGTAGACTCTAAAATACCGATTCATGAACACATCTTGTATTTTACGTAAATCTGTCGGATACTTTGATGCGAGTACAACGGTTGATGGTTGACGAAGCGCTACTTCCTCTGCGTGTGAAGGACCAGATAATACTGATAAAGAATCAATATATGCTGCATCGATTTCTTCTACAATAACGTCCGACACAAACATATTTGTATTAAGTTCTAGACCTTTCGCAATATGAACGAGGATTAACTTTTTTTTGTGTGTTTGATTTAGACGGTTTATCTCACGACAAACAGGACGCATTGCATTAACTGGTACCGCTAAAACGATTAATTCAGCATGAACTAATGCATCCTCTAAAGATGTTGTTGCTCTAATATTAGAAGGTAAGACCACTTCTTTTAAATATTGTGAATTCGTGTGTTCATTGTTGATCTCATCTACGACTTCTTGATTTCGTCCATACATCAGCGTGTCATTATTATTATCATCAATAACAACAGATAGACTTGTTCCGAAACTTCCAGTACCGATTATTGAGACTTTCACTGAGCGACCTCCTAATTTCTTTTTCTACCCATTATATGGATAGGTGTACCTGTAAAATCAAAAGCGCGTCTAAACTGGTTTTCAATATAGCGCTTATAACTAAAGTGTAGCAATTCTGTATCATTTACAAACAATACAAACGTCGGTGGTGCAACACTGACTTGTGTACCGTAGAATATATTTAATCTCCGGCCTTTATCAGTTGGTGTTGGATTCATGCTTACACTATCCACGATAACTTCGTTTAATGTGCTTGAAGGTATGCGTTTTTTATGCGACTCATCCACTTGACGAATGAGTGGAAATACCGTGTTCAAACGAGATTTTGTCTTTGCTGATACGAACGTAATTGGCGCATAATCCAAAAATTGAAATGCATTGCGAATTTCATCTTCAAATTTCTTCATCGTTTTGTCGTCTTTTTCTACAGCATCCCATTTATTAACAACGATGACGATTGCTCTACCTTCTTCATGTGCAAGACCTGCGACACGTTTATCTTGTTCAATAATACCACGTTCACCATCTAGGATGACAAGTACAACATCAGAGCGTTCAATGGCACGTCGTGCTCTTAAAATAGAATATTTCTCAGTTGCTTCGTAAATCTTTCCTCGTTTACGCATACCCGCTGTGTCAATCAGCGTGTATTCTTCACCATCTACAGTGTATTTTGTATCAATTGCATCACGTGTTGTACCTTCAATATCCGATACAATAACACGTTCTTCACCTAATATAGCATTGATTAGGCTAGATTTTCCGACATTTGGTCGTCCAATTAATGACACTTTTACTGAATCATCAACTGCCTCACCTAAATCTAACATTTTAACGTGATCTATTGCGACATCCAGCACATCACCTAAGCCGAGACCGTGTGATCCTGAAACTGGGTAAGGGTCACCTAATCCGAGTTCATAAAAGTCATAGATATCATTACGCATTTCAAAATTATCAATCTTATTCACGACAAGAATGACGGGTTTACCTGACTTTTGTAGTAGTCGTGCGACAAATCGATCGTCGTCTGTCACACCTTCTCTACCGTTACAAATCATGAGTATGACGTCTGATTCTAATATTGCGATTTCAGCTTGCATTTTAATTTGTACTTGGAATGGCGCATCTTCGATTTCTATACCACCTGTATCAATGACATTGAATTCATAATTTAACCATTCACCACTGCCATAGAGTCTGTCACGTGTGACTCCAGGTGTATCTTCTACAATCGCTTTTCTTTCTCCGATAATACGGTTGAACAGTGTAGACTTCCCTACATTGGGACGTCCGACCACTGCAATCGATGGTCTATGCATTGGCATAACCCTCCTTTTTCACAAAATAAAAGAGCGATTTATATCGCTCTTAATATTATCATATATTGATTTTTCTATCATGAGACAATGTATCGATTAACCTTTGAAGTCCTTAAACTTATCTCCGAACAAATCACCTAGTGTTGGTTCATCAGAATTTGAATCATCTGAGTACACTTTAGGTGTTGATTCTTTTTTCGGTCTAGCCTGTTGCTTTGGACGATCAGCTTGTTCCTGAGTCGCTTTGATTGATAAAGAAATCTTTTCTTCTTCTTCATTAATCGATAAAATTTTGACTTGAATTTCTTGATTCACTTCAAGCACATCACTTGGTACATTGACGTGATCATAGCTAATTTCAGAAACGTGAACTAATCCTTCAACACCCGGTGCAACTTCAACAAAGGCACCAAAGTCAACTAAACGTTTAACGACACCGTCTAACACATCATCTTGAGCATGTTGCTCAACAAACGATGTAAATGGGCTTTGACCCGCTTGTTTAATCGACAAGCTAACGCGTTCTTCTTCAGGTTTAATATCTAAGATTTTCACTTCAACTTTTTGTCCGATTTCAACAGCATCTTCAACTTTTTCAACACGTGAATAACTCAGCTGAGAAATATGCACAAGACCATCAATGTTACCTAAATCAACAAATGCACCGAAGTTTGTCGTACGTACAACTGTACCTTCAACAATATCTCCAACATTTAATGATTCAAGTTGTGCTTTTTTATTCTCATTCTTTTCGCTTTCAACGATGCGTTTTCTGTTTAGGATGACGCGGTTTTTATCGAATTCAATTTCTTCAATTTTTACTTCTAACTCTTGATCCGCAAATTGTTCCAAATCTTCAACAAATGAGTCTGAAATGAGTGATGCAGGAATGAAACCACGCACACCAACATCAAGTACTAAACCAGCTTTAACGACTTCAGTTACTTTACCAGTAATAGTTTCATCGTTATTTTTCTTTTCTTCAAGTGATTCATAAACCTTTGTTTCTTCTAATTTTCTAATTGAAAGAATCACGTTTTGACGATTTTCCTCATTTTCAACCTTAATAACAACGCCTGAAATCTGATCATCGATGTTTACAACTTCTTCTGGTTTTTCAATGCGTTGATTTGTAAGCTGACTAATCGGAACGATACCTTCAAAATCAGTACCATCGATGTGAGCTTTTATAAATTTATCTTCAATTTTATATACAGTTCCTGTGACAACGTCATCGATGTTAAATGGAAGTTCCTCCGTTGACTCAGTGCTCTCAACAGCTTCAACTTCATCCTTTTTCTCTTCTTCTTTCTCGTTGTCTTCAGTCGTATCGTTGTCTACAATGTTCTCTTCATTTTCTTCGTTTAAGTTCTCTATCAGCATGTCGGCTCCTCCAATGGCTATCCATAAATAGAATGATATATATAAACTTCTTATAAATATGAAGTTTTGTCAAGTAAATTCAGACAATTAACGAATAATTTATGATTTCTTAATCATTTGATTACAAAAGATTAAATATGCGGAAATTTACTTTTCGATTAACTTTGAAATTTCTTCGCGCATCAACTGGGTAAGTTCTTTACGTTTCATGCCACCTTCAGCAAGTGAAGGGACATCGATTGGTTTTCCGTAAGTGATTGTAACACCTTCCTTACGGTTGTACTTTCCTGTAATAGCTGTCGGGACAATTTGTGCTTTTGATTTCATTGCAATAAAACTCGCACCTTCTTGAAAGTCACCGAGTTCATCTGTTTTACTGCGCGTACCTTCTGGGAAGATCAGCAACATGTTCCCTTCTTCAAGTACCTCGACTGACTTTTTCAATGCTGCACGATCAGATTTTCCTCGTGATACAGGAAATGCATTTAAATTTTTAATAATGAATCCTAGGACGGGAATTTTGAATAACTCCTCCTTCGCAAAAAATGCAAGTTCACGCTTAATTGTAACACCAATAAGTGGTGGATCTAGCTCAGATTTATGGGATGATGCAATAATAACAGAGCCATCTTTTGGAATGTTCTCTGAACCGTTCACTGTTATTTTAAATCGAATATAAAATGCAATTTTAACGATGTTTTTTATAATAGTATAAAACATTACCTTTCACCTCTGATTGTGTCTTCTGCTAGATGGATTATTTTTGATGTAACTTCTTCAATACTCATGTAAGAAGTATCTAAAAATATCGCATCTTCAGATTTTCTGAGCGGAGATAATGCTCGGTTTTTATCTTGTTCATCACGCTTTCTAATCTGCTCAGTGAGCGTACGCATGTCGATTTCAATTCCTTTTTTCTGTTCTTCGATAAATCGACGTTCTGCACGCACTTCAGGTGAAGCGTTCATATAGATCTTTAGTTCAGATTCCGGTAAAACAGTCGTTCCTATATCACGACCATCCATCACAACACCTTTGTCTTTGGCAATCTCACGTTGCATGCTTACTAAAAACTCTCTAACCACCTGTAAGCTAGACACACGACTGACATTTTGATTGACTTCCATGCTTCTGATTTCAGCAGTCACATCTTCATCATTAACAAACACCTTTTGGTCAGGTAATGGCGTTAATCGTATGTCTAGAAGAGATAAGTCATCCAGCACATCCATGCCATTTCTTAGTGTATGTAATGTGACCGCACGATACATCGCACCAGTATCTATATAGATATAGTTAAAATGCTCGGCCACTTTTTTTGATATTGTACTTTTACCTGCAGCAGCAGGACCATCAATTGCAATATTTATTTTACCAACCATTCCAATACCTACCTTGCTATTTGATTTCAGTTTATTTTATCATATATACGCACGGAAAAGATTCCTAGGAGGGATTTCATGAAACGGATTTTAGCAATACATACTGGTGGGACGATCAGCATGTCGTCACATGACGGCGTCGTGACGACGAATGAAAAGAATCCATTAACATATCAAGATGGCGTGACACTCGGTACAGAACTCGATGAAGTTTACCCGATTCAAAAGCCATCACCACATATAACACTCGAAGATATGCAACATCTGAGAGAAATAATTGAAGAGAACCAAAATGAATACGATGGCTTTGTGATTACACATGGTACGGACACGTTAGAAGAAACAGCGTATTTCTTAGATCTAACACTAAATGTACCATCACCCGTTGTCATCACAGGTGCAATGCGTTCATCAAACGAAATTGGTTCAGACGGGCTGTATAACTATATTTCAGCCATTCGTGTTGCATCTGAATCAAGTTCAGAAAACCGAGGCACACTCGTTGTTTTTAATGATGAAATTCATGCGGCACGCTATGTCACAAAGACGCATACTTCTAATATCGCGACGTTCCAAAGTCCTAATAGAGGTCCGCTAGGCTTTATTACTAAAGATAAAGTGACATATCACCATGAACTCTATGAACAAGATCACTTGGATATATTTAATCCAGATATTAAAGTTGGGATTATAAAAGCGTATGCGGGTATAGAGAACACATTGTTTAACGCTTTACTTGATGCAAAATATGATGGACTAGTTTTAGAGGCGCTTGGACAAGGAAACATGCCACCATCCGCTCTAGAAGGATTAAACGCTTGTATAGACGCAGGAATGAAAATAGTCATTGTGTCACGCGCATTTAATGGTGTTGTTGGAAAATATTATGGTTATGAAGGTGGCGGCTATAATTTAGGAATGCGCGGCGTGATTTTCAGCAACGGACAAAATGCACAAAAAGCACGCATCGCACTCACCCTTGCTCTTTCCAATATTGACAATGATGAAGAAATCAGAGCAATTTTTGAGAAATAGAAATGAATTCCATTTAAATATAAAAGTAATATAAAAGTGCACTTAACTCCTAGGAGTTAAGTGCTCTTTTAATTTATCTTTGCTTTAATTTTACTGATTCTTTATTGATAATATCTTTCGTAATTAATCCACCATGGAATTTACCATTTTCAATGAAGATTGTATTCGCATCATTACCCGCTGCGATTACTCCAGATATATACAAATTCTCAACATTCGTTTCCATCGTCGTCTCATCATATGACGGTCCAACACCGTAAGGCGTTTCATTAATCTGTATGCCAAAAGATTCCATAAATGTATAGTCAGGGTGATATCCAATCATAGCAAAAACAAAATCATTATCGATTGTCACGAGTCCATCTGGCCCTCGAAGGGTAACAGTGTCTTCAGTAATTTCATCAACATCTGTGTCGAACTTCATTTGAATTTTACCGTGTTTTACTAACGATTCAAACTCAGGCAATATCCATGGTTTAATGCTTGGCGAATACTCACTACCACGATAGATAACCGTGACATTCGCTCCTGCATGTTCGAGTTCAATTGCAGCATCGACGCTCGAGTTTTTACCACCGATCACCAGTACATTTTGTTTAAAGTATGGATGTGCTTCTTTAAAGTAGTGATGCACTTTTTCTAAATGAGCTCCTGGTGCATGTAACTCGTTATGCTGGAAATAATAACCAGTCGCAAGCACAAGATACTTACACGTGTATTCACCTTTAGTCGTTTTCAAATGAAACAGATCATCGTTTTTTTCTCCGGACAACACTTCTTCATAGAGATTGATGTTCAAGTCATATCGACTGGCAACTTCTCTATAGTAAACGAGTGCTTGATTGCGCACTGGTTTTTTCTCCACCGTGATAAAAGGAATATCACCGATTCCGAGTTTGTCACTCGATGAAAAGAACGTCTGATGTGTTGGATAATGGTAAATCGTATTGACGACATTACCTTTTTCTATAACTAAGTAATCCTTATCGGCGTCTTGTAAGTCGATTGCTGTAGCTAAACCACATGGTCCTGCACCGATAATTATCGTCTCAATATAAGTCATTTTGTCACCTTTCTAAACCTTATGGAATTGTCAATGTTTGGCCAACTTCTAGATTGTCGCCTGAAATACCATTCGCTTCTCTGATTCTCTGAATGTTCGCAGCCGAACCATCACCATAATATTGAATAGCGATTCTATATAAGTTATCTTCACCAGTTACAGTATGCACTTGACCACCTGCTGATGGTGTTTCTTCTGAATCAGTATCTTTTGTTTCTTCTTCATTTTCTTGCTCTTGTTCTTGTTCTTGTTCTTGTTCTTGCTCTTGCTGCGCTTGTGCTTGTGCTTGTCTTCTGGCTTCTTCTTCAGCTGCTCGTTGACGTGCTAATGCTTCTTGTTCTCTTCTTTCAGCAAGCTCAGCATTCTTTTCATTCACTGCATTTTGTGCAGCACGTTGAAGTTGTTGTCTTTGTGCTGATGAATAATCAGCTGTCGTTTGAATCTCTGGTTCTTCTGTTTGCTCTGGTATTTCTTCAGCAACATCTGTTGATTCTTCATCTTCTTCATCGTCAGTCGCTACATCAGTCTCATCAGATGTCGTCTCTGAATCTTCTGTGTCTATCTCTTCATCTGTAGATTCTTCTTCGGTATCTTCAGTCGCGTCATTTGATGCGATGCGGTTCGTGTCTGTTTCATCCGGCAAGAAATTCGTGATGAGTAAGAATGCAAGCAGTATTGTAATTGGCAACAATAGTATACCTGTTACAATAATTGGAATAATCGGTCGTTTCCGATCCTGATTGTCATTCTGCTCACGATTTCCACTACGAAAATTCGTGAATTTTTCCTTGAGAATTTTGTTCTCTTTTTTTAATTGCGTATTATATGCTGATAGCTTTGTACTTACAAACTTTTTACCCTGTTCTAACTTATCATTTTTGACACTATTCGAGCGTGCTTTGTCCTCGTCAGACTGCGGTTTCATGTTTTCTCGCGTCTTTTCTAAATCATGATCTTGGCTCTCTCTATTTGTTTTATGTCTATCTGATCGTTTCACGAATTTTTCACATCCTTTTAATATCTTATGTATACAACTATTGTAATATTATAATACTTTTTTGTGTACTTTTAAAGTATATCTATTTTTTTATCCGTCGTTTGTATGATTCCATTCTATTTGAGTGGAAAGTATTTGAATGTTTAACTGATTAGCATTACAATAAATTCAGTAAAGTCGAAGTGAAGAGGTGAAACCCATGAAAAAATATACAATTGTTGATATGGACACTTGTATTGCATGCGGTGCGTGCGGTGCGGCAGCACCGGATATTTATGATTATGATGATGATGGCATTGCGTATGTAATATTAGATGATAACCAAGGGACAATGGCCGTACCTGAAGAGTTACATGAAGATCTTGAAGATGCTTTTGATGGCTGTCCAACAGATTCAATTAAAATTGCGGACGAACCATTTGATGGTGATCCGTTAAAATATGAGTAAAAACAAATCAGTGCTATTTTAGCACTGATTTTAATTTTGGAATTAATTTGATATAGACAAAATATGAAACAATGGCAATGATCAATCCTTTAACGATGTTAAAAGGAATGATACTTGCTGCGACTATCATGCGTACATTCTCAACAATATCTGTCAGATCGACAATTGCGCCATACGCTGGCAAGAAGACGAAATAATTTAATAGACTCATCATCACTGTCAATGATAGAATACCTACGACAAAACCGATTATTAATCCTTTTGTCGTTTTATTTTTTAAGTAGATAAAATATACGGGTACGAGCATCGATAATGACGCCAGTAAGTTGGCGATTGGACCGACAGGCTCGCTCGATATCAAAATGCCATATATTAATATTTTTAAACCGATGATTGCAAGTCCAGGTATCCAGCCAAACAAAATAAACCCAATAAATGCAGGGACATCTGATAAATCAACCGTTAAAAACGGCGGTAAGAATGGTAATGGTACTTGGATTAACATCAGTATAAAACTAATCGTTCCGAGTATACTGATCAACGTTAATGTCTTCACACTAGAACGTTTCATGAACGTTTTCCCTCTCTTTAGGCAACCGAATGATGAACGATGTGCCTTTGTTCAGTTCACTATCTACTTCAATCGTGCCTTGATGTTGTTTGATAATTTGTGAAACGATATAAAGTCCTAACCCTGTACCATGTTTACCACGTGTACGCGCTTCATCTACTTTATAAAATCGTTCAAAAATATGCTTTTGATTTTTCTTTGATATACCAGTGCCTGTATCACTGATTATTAATACAATTTCATCCGCTTCTTCACGACCGGTGAATCTGATCTCATCACCTTCCCGTGTATAACGAATGGCATTGTCTACCAAATTCACCAAGACTTGTATCATTTTATCATAGTCAAACAGTGATTCAAGTGATTCTTCAACATCGATAACGAGATTTAAACCATTCGACTCAATTTCTAAACTAAACGTCTTTTCTATCTGTTTAAAGAGATCGAGAACATTGTAAGAAGATATGTTTAAGCTGCTCTGACCTTGCTCAAGTTGTTGCAGCTGTAGCAACTCATTCACCATGTGATTCATGCGTTCGGATTCATCTTTAATAACTGAAATCATCTCTTTTACTTCTTTCGGATCCGTTACCACATCATCTAACAAGGCTTCAGAATATCCGGTCAGCATCACCATCGGTGTTTTTAGTTCATGAGACACCGTAGAGATAAAGTCACTGCGTGTTCTTTGCATGTTCACTTCTTCTGTGACATTTCTAAATACGATAACAAGTCCATCCGTAATGTCTACATTTGAAATCGGGATAGACGTTACATGATAATGCTCATCATCAAAAGTAATCTGGCCTTCCTCACTCGTTTTATTATCAATCATAAAGTTGATGTTTTCGAATAAATTAGAGAGACCTTCTGCGCCTTCTTGATTTCTTTTATCGTAAATATATTGACCTGGTTGATTAGAATATAATAGGTTTTTATCGTGATCAAAATACAATATACCTTCATGGATAGAACTAAAAATAGTTTCTCTCAAATTCTTTTCGTTCGTCAATGCTTCAATATTCTTTGATATGTTTCTATTCATTCGATTAAACGCGAGTGTGAGTTCACCGAGTTCATCTCTCGATTTTATAGGAACGACAAGGTTTGGTTCTTTTAACACGCGATAAGACGCTTCTTTTAAACGGATGAGTGGTGACGTCAGTTTGTGTATCAGATAAAATGCAAAAACAGTTGTAATCAGGTTGAGTATCAATGCACTCAATACGAAGATAGAAACAATCGCTCGTAATGACTCTTTAACTGGTTCTAAATCACGGTACATGATCACTGCAACATCGTCTGAAAAATAATTGCCTAATGAGGATAATTTAACTAAGTAATCTCTCTCTTGAATATCACTTAATATAAATGAATCACCTTCAGGCGTCTCCTCTAAAATCATTGTAAAGATCTCTCTATCAAGGTCTGAATGATTCGAAATCATCTGTCCGTCGATATAGATTATCGTATTATCCTCTAGTAAAGCAACGGATTCAAAGCCCTCGACATAATGCTCTGTCAACATGAATTCCTGAACGCGATTCATCTCTCTAGATAACTCATTATCCAAATTATTCATCATAAAATTCCGAAAGTAAAAAGATAAAATTATCGTTAATATAACTAAAACTGTAGTAACTATTAAAATAATAGTTAACCACAGTTTCGTTACAACACTATTAAAAAACCGCATTATTCTTTTACCTCAAATTTATAACCGATACCCCAAACCGTTTGTATCATTTGACTTGCCTCAGGTGATACTTTATTGAGTTTTTCTCTCAAGCGTTTGATATGTGTATCAACGGTTCTTAAGTCACCATAAAAGTCATATTTCCATACTTCTTTTAATAGTTCCGCACGCTCAAACACTTTGTCCGGTGTACGTGCTAGAAACAGCAACAACTCATACTCTTTCGGTGTTAGATTTATTTTCACACCGTTTGTTGTTACTTTATGTGCGTCATTATCGATCGTTAACTCATCATAAACAATCACATCTTTTGCTGTGCTATCTGTCTTTATAAATGCTGTTTCAGAAGAACGTTTTAATATTGCTTTGACACGCAATACGACTTCTCGTGGAGAAAATGGTTTGACAATATAGTCGTCTGCACCAGATTCAAATCCTTCAACACGATTATTTTCTTCGCCTTTAGCAGTCAGCATAATAATCGGTGTTGACTTAGTTTTGCGCAACGTTTCCGCAACTTCAATGCCATCCATACCTGGCAACATTAAATCGAGCAAGATACAATCAAAATCCATTTCTAGTGCCATATTTAATGCTTCTTTACCATCACCCGATTCAAACAACTCATATGACTCTTCTCTTTCTAAATAGAGTCGAATTAATTTGCGAATACGCTCTTCATCATCGACAATCAATATCTTTTGTGTCATTTATGATTCACCTCTCAATTATGCGTATGAATGCAATCCTGCAACAAGTAAATTGATTGCAATTAAGTTAAACAATATGAGTAAGAAACCTAAAATTGCAAGCCACGCTGATTTTTCTCCCTCGTATCCACGATTTAATCGTAGGTGCAAGAATATCGTGTAGAACATAAATGTAATGAATGCAAAAGTTTCTTTTGGATCCCAGCCCCAGAATCTACTCCATGCAATCTGTGCCCAAATCGCAGCGAAGAATATACCACCGAGTGCGAATAGTGGAAAACCAATAATAACCGAACGGTATCCGATTTCATCCATTAATTCTAAGTTAACTTTTCTTGTTAATGGCTTAATCAATGTAATAATGCGCTGTCTAATGCTCAAACGAACAATACCATAGACGATTAAACCAACGATGAATGACCAAATGACTGTATTGAGTGATTGAGAATTTATGACCGGCGGTAATTCCACACCTGTCATCATATGTTCTGTCGGTTCGTAATTGTTTTCTCCAACGTGCTCTACCGGTATTGCATCTCTAAAGACGATGAGCGCAGGTAAATTATATTCTGCAACTTGTTCATTACCTTGCCGATCCACATAGTAGTAATCGTCTTGATAGCCAACGATACCTGTCATAACAACTGTCATGATGATAAATGAAATGACAACGACAATACCAGCCATCAATGACTCAAGCGCAAATGCACGCTTCGATTTTTCTTTCGGTTCGATAACTTTTAGTAAATAAATTAAACCTGCAACCGCACTCATCGACAGTATCCCGTATGCAAATGTTACAGTAAATACATGGATGAATAACCAGTTACTCTGCAATGCAGGAATAAGTGGTGATGCTTCTCTAGTGAACATACTTCCATATGCAATGAGTAACAACACGATAGGTATTGTAAATAAAGCGAGTGTACGTGTTTTGAAATAGAAATAGGTAATGATTAATCCACCAATAATCATAATTGCAAACACGACGATAAATTCATACATGTTAGAAACAGGTGCATGTCCTTGACCGATCCATCTAAACACAATGTACCCTAGCATTAGGATGAATGACACGATTACCATTGTGAAACCTATATTCCATGCTCTTTTCTTTTCTGTTTTCATACTCATGGCAATCGGAATAATCGCTATTATGAGTAATACAAAGGCGGTGTATAGCAATGTACCGCTTAACGATACGAGTTGTGTGTCCATCATAAGTCTCCTATCTCTATTTATCTTTTTTAGTCTGTTCTATTACAAACTTATCTTCAACTTGTTCAATATCTTCTGATTCTAATACTTTGTTCAATTCTTTCTTTAGGCCAAAGTAGTTTTTGTTCGTATGTGCTGCAAGTTTAAATGCAGTATCATTTTTTATCCAAATACGACGATGATTGATATAGGAACCGATAAACAGTCCAAATAAGAATATTACAAAACCGACCGCAAAGAATGGCATTGTTAAATCTTTTTTCAATGTGAGTACAGAAGCGACTTGATCTTCTGCTTCAAGGAATCGGATGTTGTACTCGTTATTATCAGTAATTGGTGTACTACCCATAATTCGAATAAAACTTCTTTCCGGATCTTCACCTTGTTCGTTTACTTCAAAGACAAACGCTGGGTTTCTCGGAACTGGTGTCTGCGATACAAGCGTACCATTGTCAGCAATTTCTAAGAAATCGGGTGAATATGCTCGCATATCAATCACGATGTCATCCGTGATGTTGTACGTTTCATCTGGAGTTCTTAAATCAACAACAAATGGATCACCAACCTGTTCACCATCAGCATCTTCTAAGAAGAATGTCATCGATCTTAATTGTGAAGAGTCAAAACTCGATTGGAATATCTCATACCCATCAAACCGGTATGGGTGGTTCACTTGAATGCTATAGTCATCAACTTTTTCTAAATCAGGTCGAGAACCAACAACGTTTTGATTGAGGTTTCTATAAATGCTCACATCTGTTTGGAAATTTTGTGTGACCACTGCATTCATCAATGCATCTGAGAAAACATCATGTTCTTCTTGATCATAGTTTTCCACAATGAAGCGATTATTTTCTATATAGAATTCATTTTCTGTTGTCGGAATTGCAACAGTTTCACCCTCAGAAACATAAATGATTTCGTCGATATACAATCCTGGGAAAAATCGCAGCATACTTCCGAATAAAATCAGTATTAAACCACTATGATTGATATAAGGGCCCCATCTAGAGAATCTCCCTTTTTCAAACATGTAGTTTTCTCCATCAGTCCTTACTTTATAGCGCATCTTTTTCAATTTCGAAACAATTGAACTGACTTTATCATCTTCAATCGTCGTCTCTTGAATTGAATATAATCGCTGACGTTTAAAGAAACTATCATGTTTTTTTACATGTTGTTTATAAAGGGTTTTAAACAACGGCACCCCTCTATCGATACTTGCTGCAATGATAGATAATGCGAGCAGTCCATTTAAAATCAAGAACCACCATGATGAATATAAATTATGTAAGCCTAATTGGTAATATAAATAGCCTAGCGTACCATAGTGTTCTTGATAATGTTGCTCTGGATCAGCACCGACAGGAATAAAGTACTCCTGCGGGAAAATCGTTCCAATTGCTGCTGCAATTGAAATCAGGGCGATGATAATAACACCGTTTCTAATTGATGTAAAGAAGTTCCATATCTTATCATAAAGCGTTTGAGAACGAACTTTAGAACGGACAGCTGAACCGTCATATCTCATAACATCTTTAATTTTTTTCTTATCGTAGTCTTCATTGATCAATTTACCACATGACTGACAGAGCTGTGTGCCAGCAGGGTTGACATGACCACATGAACTACACTTTATTTCTTTTAGCGCCATTTCATTTGTCTCCTTAATGAGTCATTACTCTTGAGCCGCCTCTATAAATGCAACAATGTCTTCCCGTGATAATTGAGTCTCTTGTTTTTTAATGACAACACCATCTTGATTGATTGCGATTGTCGTCGGCATCGGTCCAATATTATATGCTCTCGTTACATCACGTTCACGGTCAAGTGCAATCGTAAAATCCATTTCTTCTGGAAGACTGCTTAAAAATTGATTGATCTGTTGATTACTTTCTCTAACGTTTACTGCAATCACTTCAACCTCACGGTCAAATTCATTGTACAGGTCATTGAGATCCGGCATTTCTTCACGACATGGTTTACACCAAGTCCCCCAGAAGTTCAATATAACACCTTGATTTTCAAGTAAATCAGAAACCTTAACGACATCACCATCAAGTGTCTCTAATTCAAAATCAATATAGTCATCACCGACTTCCACAATCTGTGTATCACTGCTTAAATTAAAGTATAAAGTCACGCCAATTAGAGCTGTGATCAAAACAAGAGTCGTAATTCGAACAACTTTTCTTGTACCTTTCTTCATATATATCACCTTTACATACTTTTAATTAAAATTATATCATCTAAACACTGTTAATGATTTGACAGTATTTTGACATTTATGATTGTGATGCATTATGAATGAGCTTTTTCACTTCATGCGGTTTAATAAAACGATACTCACCTTCAGATAATCCGTCTAGTGTCAGAAAATCAAAGTGCGTCCGTGTCAGTTTAACAACTTTTAAATCGAAGTATTCAAACATACGCCTCACCTGACGGTTTCTTCCTTCATGTAATGTGACATCTAAAATCATGTTTCTGTCATTTTTATCGCGGATCACCTTGATTTTACATGGTGCAGTCATACCATCTTCAAGCTTAATCCCACGCATAAATTGACGCTGCTGTTCTCTTTTTAAAATGCCGTCAACTTTTACTCGATATGTCTTTGTAATTTCATATTTTGGATGTGTCATCATCTGTGTAAAGTCACCATCATTTGTCATCAGGAGCACACCTGATGTATCGTAATCCAAACGACCGACTGGGTAAATACGCTCTTCAAACATTTCAAATGTATCCGTAACACTGCGTCTGTCTCGGTCATCACCAACAGACGAGATTTCACCCACCGGTTTATAGTATAAAATATATACTTTCTCTTCTTTCGTTAATGGTACGCCTTCAACTTCAATGATATCTTTCTCACTGACTTTCACACCCATGCTGGTAATCGTTTCACCATTTACAGTAACCAGACCTTTTTCAATCATCTCTTCAGCCTTGCGCCTTGATGCTACGCCGCTTTTTGCGATTACTTTTTGTAATCTTTCCATTATGCCTCATCCTTTAAATGTTTAAAAAATAGGTCAATCTCATCTTTTTCTGACGCGCCATTACGATGTGGTAAGTCATCTAAACTTTCCAAGCCAAACACTTCTAAAAAGTAATTGGTCGTCAAATAATGAAAGTATCGCTGTTCTTTAACTTCTTTTTTATATACTAAGTCTCGATTTGTTAACGTATCAATTGGTCCATCGGAATTTACACCACGAAGTCCTTCAATTTCTGCACGTGAAACCGGTTGGTTATACGCAATGATCGCAAGTACTTCCAGTGATGCTTGTGATAACCTCGATTTATTTTCCACTTTCACCATATCAAAATGATACGGTTCTAGTGCTTCAGTTGTTTGTAAAAAGTATTTATCTCCATACTTTTTAATTTGTAAATGTGGCTTGTCGTAAGAATCAACCAGTTGTTTTAATTCAGTTAAAGTGAGCGGTACATGGTTCAACAACAATTCTTCTCTTATCCCACTATCACCGGCGATATAAAGCAAGCCTTCTACAATATCTATTTTTTTCATTATGCTGGCCTTTCTAAAACAATCGTGTCATCATCCCGTCTACCGATCGTAATTACATGATTTTTAATATGTTCTAATACAACAATAAACACTGTAACAATTCGATGTCTACCTTCTAAGGTCTCAAATACTTCATGTAAGCTCATCTGATGTTTATAATTAAATTGTCTATTTAAGTAGTCCGATGCTTCCTCGTGACTCATCGTATCACGGTGTATGACGAACGACGCTTCCTCTTTCATTTTAATGCGTTGTTCCATCTTATTAAATGCATGAATCAAATCTTGAATATCTACATTCAAAGTCGATGACGCTATGTCTATTTCTTGCATTTCCTGTGGCGCCTTTGTCATAATTTTACTTTGAGAGGCCATGAGTGATTCAAGTGATTCAGCATACGCTTTATAGTTTTGATACTCAAGCAGTTGACCGACGAGTTCGTCTCGCGGGTCACCTTCATCACTGATCGGTGGCTCTGGTAAGAGCATTTTACTCTTTATCTTTAACAATTCACTCGCCATGACTAAATATTCACTTGCGACATTGATTTCAAGTGCTTTCATTGAAGCGATGTAATCCATATACTGCTTGGATAACACTTTCATTGGAATGTCGTATATATCAATTTCAAGTTCTTTTATTAAATAGAGTAATAAATCGAGTGGCCCTTGAAACACATCGAGTTTTACTTTGTAATCAAACATCTTTTCACCACGTTTCAGTTAGGAGGTTGTCGTATGGAACAAAAGTATTTAACGGACTTTTACAATGAACTAATTATAAAACAAGATTACTTTGAATGCCATGAAATCGCAGAGGATTACTGGAAGTCAAATGGCAATTTCAGCAAAGTAGATGCTGAAGTGTTTCTCATTCAAATTTCGACGGGCGAATACCATTATCGACGCGGAAACTTAACAGGTGCAAAAAAGTGTTACTCAAAAGCAATAGAATTGTTGGAAGAACAGCACTATAATCTAGATGATTTAGGACTTACTGAACAGACTAAAGCATTTTTAAATCATCGACTGGCTGATATCTTGAATCACGTTCCTTTTAAACCACCGAATATTCCATTAACTGAATCCATGCTGAATATGCTGTATATACAACACGGTCAACACATAGAAGAACATGCATTCATAGCGTCCATATATGAAAATCACGTCACGCATCACAACATCGTCCATAAACATCTCGTACGAGATCGAACATCAGTAAATCAAGCCCGCGAGGAGGCGTTAAGACTGCGTCAAAAAAGAAGTCATCATTCTTGATTCAAGTCAGAGAATGATGACTTCTTCTATTTAAGCGATGAATACCCAGTATGCAACGCCCCATACGATGGCGAAAATACATAGTAAAATAAATACGACATATTTATTTCGTCTCATTTAAAATCTCCTTTAACTTACTGACACCTGTTGTATTCAACTCTATATTAAAGTTATAAGCAATTGTTGCTGCAACGTCACTGAACGTATTACTATTCTCAAGCTCACGATAATTGAGTTTGCGTTTAGAAGTCATCAACAATGGTACAAACTCTCTCGTATGGTCGGTACCTTTATATGTTGGATCGTTCCCGTGGTCGGCTGTAATGATAAGTAAATCATCTTCTCTTAATGAATCAATAATTTCAGGCAGACGTTCATCAAAAGCTGCAAGTGCCTCACTATACCCTTCCGGGTTACGACGATGTCCATACATCGCATCAAAGTCGACAAGATTTAAAAATGAAATGCCATGGAAGTCTTCCTTCATCACAGTCAATAACTGATTCACACCATCATCATTGCTTTTCGTCTTAACGGACTTTGTAATCCCTTGTTCATTAAAAATATCAGAAATTTTACCAATGGCGATGACATCTTTACCATCGTTTTTAAGTGCATCAAGTACCGTCGGTTCTGGTGGTGATAGTGCATAATCCTTACGGTTTGCAGTTCGTTCAAAGTTATCCTTATTGCTGCCGATAAACGGCCGTGCAATGACTCGACCGACGATATATTCTGGATTTAATGTTTCCTTACGCACAAACTCACAAATTTCATAGAGTTCTTCCAACGGAATAATCTCTTCATGTGCAGCGATTTGAATCACTGGGTCATTGGATGTGTAGATGATTAAATCACCCGTCTCCATCTGATGTTCACCATAATCCTTAATAATTTCAGTTCCACTCGCTGGAATGTTACCGACGACTTTACGACCAGTGTGTGCTTCAATCTTATCGATTAATGATTTTGGAAAACCATCCGGATATGTTTTAAATGCTTCTTGAATGTTTAAACCTGCAATTTCCCAATGTCCTGTCATCGTATCTTTACCGTTTGATTGCTCCATCATTTTGCTATAGAACCCATGTGTTTGATCTGGGCATTCAATCCCTGGTAATTCTTCAATACAACCTAGACCAAGTGTTGTTAAATTAGGTAATTCAACAGGGTGTGCTTCTAGCGTGTGTTTTAGAGTATGCGCACCGATGTCGCCAAACTGATCAGCATCCGGTTGTTCCCCTATTCCTACTGAATCTAAAACGACTAAATGTATACGTTTAAAAATAATAATCACTCCTACTTTCAATTTCTTGGATGATACGTTTTGTACATCTCTCTTATTTTGACATTCGATATTTGAGTGTAAATTTGTGTTGTATTTATATCTGTGTGACCTAACAGTTCTTGGACTGCTCTTAAATCCGCACCATTTTCAATGAGATGCGTTGCAAATGAATGCCTAAACGTATGCGGTGTAATCGCCTTATTAATACCTGAAATCAGCGCATACTTTTTAATCATTTTCCATAAGCCTTGGCGTGTAAAACCCTTTCCTCGATTCGTTAAAAACAACTGATTTGTATTTAATTCTTTTAACAAATCCAATCGCACGCCAGATATATAATCCTTGATTAATCGGCTCACAAAATCAGTAACAGGCACGATTCTTTCCTTACTACCTTTACCCGTTACTTTGATAAATCCCATATCCAAATTTAAATCATCAGTTTTAAGTGCTATGACTTCACTGACACGTAAGCCGCACGCGTATAGAACTTCCATAATGAGTTGGTCACGAATACCTGCCGGTGTGTTGTCAGGCGTCTCAAGCAACCGATTCATTTCGTCGACTGTTAAATATTCAGGGATTGTCGTCTCTTGTTTAATACTTGAAAGTTTAATCGTCGGATTGTGTGTCATCGCTTGCTCATTCATCAAAAATTGATGGAAATTTTTAATCGTTGATTGCATTCGACTCATTGTTTTTTTACTTTTACCATCATCTGAAAGCTGTTTCAAAAACCCAATAATGACATCGGTACTGATCTTATTGATATCTATTATATTTTTATTTTCTATATAGACTTGATATTGTCTTAAGTCTGTTTTATATGCATCAATAGACGTCTGACTTAATCCTTTTTCTACAGTGAGAAACAACACGTATTCATCAATTAAATGATCTTTAATCATCTTTTCCCTCTATGTCCGTTCTGCACCTTCTACAAATTCCATTAAAAATTAGTTTATTATCTGTTATTTCAAACTGATATTCTTTTCTAATTTTTTCTTCTACTTCCCGTAAAAGATATTCTTCAATCTCTTCAACGAATCCACAGTTTGTGCATACTAAGTGGTGATGAAAGTGTGCTGAACCTTCTTTATACAGGTCGTATCGACTCACATTATCTCCAAAGTGAATCTTTTCAACGATTCGTAACTCACTGAGCAGTTCCAATGTACGATACACTGTTGCCAAGCCAATATCAGGGTACTTATCCTTTACCATCATGAATATATTCTCAGCTGTTAGGTGTTCCTCTTCGTTTTCTAGCAACACGCGGACCGTCACTTCACGCTGTGGTGTAAGTTTATATTTAGCATCTTGCAATGCTTTTTTAATTGATTGTATTCTCGTTTCCATCCTTACACCCCGTCCTAAAATATTCATAACAATTATAACAGATATAGTGCATCAATTACATTGTTGTTAACTGTTTAAAAGTACATGTTGTATTGCAATGATTGTCTTCGCATCCCGCACACGTCCGGATTGTAATAGAGCGGGTAAATCATTTACATGTACTTTCTCAATTTCTAAAAACTCATCTTCTTCAAGGGCTTGTTCTTCCAGCTTCACATCGTGAGCAACATATAAATAGACAAGTTCATCAGAAAATCCTGGTGAAACATAGAACTGATGAACATTACTGACATCGCTACATACGCCTCCGATTTCCTCTTTTAATTCTTTAACAACTGTGACTTTTGGCGCTTCATCGACCTCAATTTTCCCGGCTGGCACTTCAAGCAAAGTCTCATTTGGTGCAACTCTGAATTGCTTTACGAAATACATATAATCATCAACAACTGCAATTACGCAAACTGCGCCGCGATGATATACAACTTCTCGACTCGCTTCTTTGCCATTCGGCAGGCGAACTTTGTTATTTTCAACACGTATTACATTACCATCGAAAACAATGTTTTGTTCAACTAATTGCTCATATAATTCATCCATTAGATTACCTCATTTTTAAAAAATCTACTGCAAAATTTCAAGGGCAGATATTTTTATTATACACGTGTTGTTGCTATAATATTCATGAAGTTACGTAGGAGGTCACTTATGAAAATCATTCATACGAAAGATCAACAACCCATTTCACAGTTCTCACTTGGGATGATGAATCTTCCATTAGACAATAAAATAGAAGTCGAAGCCATTATCGAATATGCGCTTTCTGTCGGCATCAATTATTTTGATACGGCTGACTTATACCAGTTTGGAGACAATGAAAAAGTTGTTGGAGAAATTTTATCGAAATACCGTTCTCAATATAATTTCACTGTTGGAACAAAAGTCGGCAACAAGTTCAATGAAATGAAACGAGAACAAATCGGTTGGAATCCGAGTAAAAAACACATTATTGAAAGTGTAAAGGATTCATTACAAAGACTGAACGTCTCATCCATTGACCTGTATCAATTGCATGGCGGAACGATTGAAGACAATAAAGACGAAACAATCGAAGCATTCGAATCGCTAAAGCAAGAAGGCATCATTAAAAGTTATGGCATCTCTTCAATTCGATTAAATGTCATCGACTACTATGCAAAAAATAGTAATATCAGCACACTGATGAGTCAGTTTAATATTTTAGACAATCGTCCACTTGAAACGTTAGACATGATTCAAGATGACATTGTCATGCTTGCGCGCGGACCATTGATGCAAGGTTTGCTGACAGATAAGTACTTAGAAGTACTATCTAAAAAACATAAAGGTGGTGTTCTTGGCATTAATAAAGATGAATTAGTTAATCAACTATCTACTCTACAAGAAAAGTACGACAGTTTAACTGAGCTGTCTTACAGCTTTTTAAAGTATCATAATGCAGTCATTGTAAATGGCGTTAGTTCACTTGAACAGCTAAAAGAGAATGTCACAGCATTTAACAATGCATCATCGCTAGATGCATCTGAATATGATGATCTTTATAAACAGTTGAATATTTTAAAGTATGAGGAACACAGACCATGAGAAAAATTGCATATTTCTTAAGCGGACTTATTTCTCTCATGTTTATTGGTATTGTTGGCCTAAGCTATTATGTCACACAACAGGTGTTATTTTTTAAACTGCGCGATGTCGAAGTCATCATTCGACGAGAGACACGTGCGAAGCGCATGGATATCAATGCGTTTAAAAAGTTACCACAAGAAGTGGTCGATATCGATTCAAAATTTGGCTATAAGTTAAATACGATATTTATTACGCCGAATGAGACGAATAAATGGGTCGTCATTTGTCACGGTGTGACTGAAAATAAAATCAGTATGGTTAAATACGTTAACCTATTTACTGACATGGGATATAACTGTGTCATATTCGATGCGAGACGTCATGGAGATAGTGGCGGTTTAACATCGACATATGGTTACTATGAGAAATTCGACTTAGAATCTGTCATCGACTACTTAATTGATGACTTCAGTGCTGGTCAAGATATTGAAGTCGGTGTACATGGGGAATCGATGGGTGCTGCAACGATGTTACTCTACGCAGGTGAACTTTCAAACCGTGCGAAGTTTTATATCTCAAACGCATCATTCTCAACGTTTGAACAACAACTGTTATCCATCTTTAACCAGAAATCAAAATTACTCGCACCAATCGTGCTAAAAGTAGCAAATGTGTTCTTCCATTTTAGAAGCAAGTTTTCTGTCGATGCTGTCAATCCAGAAGCTGTCGTTCATAAGATAGAGCAACCGATATTTTTCATCCATTCAAAACCAGATAAATTCATCACTGTTGATCAGACGAAACGCCTATATGAATTAAAAAAAGGACCCAAAGTATCTTGGTATCCTGAGCGTGGCGGTCACGTAGAAAGTTATAACCGCAATCCGAAAACATATAAAAAGAAAATTGAAGAATTCCTTACGACTTACGTGGGATGGTAATTTCCATAAAGTCTGAAGCAAAGATACATTCATCTCTATAACGTTCTTGAATCAGTATAAGATCATCACTTTCATAGCGATTGCTAATATGCGTGATCAACAACCGACCGAAATCGATTGACTTAAAATTAGAAAGCACTTCAGATAGTTCCGAATGGTGATACTGATGTGCTTTTTCTATTTCACCATCTAGATATGTGCTCTCGTGAACGATAATATCCGCGCCATCTAACTTTTCTTTGTAGTCATTATCTGTGATGACTCGAGTATCACCGTGTATAATAACTTTACGCCCTATTTTTTCGGGACCGAGAAAATCATTTGTGTCATACACTTTACCATCATGGAGAAAAGTATTACTCTCTTTTATTTCTTTATAAATTGGACCAGGGGTAATACCAATATCACGTAGTTTACTGACGAGTAACTCGCCCTTTTCTGTACGTTCTGTAAATATATAGCCGTAGCATTCGATGTTGTGTTGCATCGATATCACTTCAATCGTCATATTATCAACGTTGAATGTTTGGTTCGGCGCCACTTCGATAATTTCGAGTGGGTATGAAATATGTGAGCGTGACGTTTCAAGCGTGACATCGAGCCAATTTTTAAGTCCTTTCGGACCATAAATCATCAGTGGAATATCTTTTCCACCTTGATGATCTCTAGACGATAAAAATCCAGGTAACCCGTAAATATGGTCCCCGTGAAGATGTGTTATAAAGAGATTTTTAATTTTTGAAGGTTTAATGTTTGTATGCAACATCTGATGTTGCATGCCTTCTGATGCATCGACACAATAGTATTGATTTATCTCATCAACAAGGTCTAAAATAATACATTGTGTGTGCCGATTTTTTGACGGCAATCCAGCACCAGATCCAAGTATCTGAAGTTTCATAATATCACATTCCATCCTAATTAATTACATAATTATAGCATAGTTCATTCTATTGTATTTTTGTATTCCAAGTGGAATAATTAAATTATCTAAAAAAAGGAAGACGAAGATGAGACACAATCCAATTCCAGCAACAATTTTACTTTTTGGTTCAACAGGTGACTTAAGTAAGCGTAAATTAATACCTTCAATCTTTCATCTGTTCCAAGAAGGATCACTTTCAGAGCAATTCGTGTTCATTCCAATTGGAAGAAAAGATATATCGAATGATGAATATAAAGAAATCGTTAAAGCATCCATTCAAGCACACGATAAAATTACTTCATACGATAAAATAGATGAATTTTTATCTCATGTCTATTACCAACAAGTAGATAATGATAATCTCGATGACTTTATACGCTTAAATAAAACTGTACGTGAACATGAAAACAGCTATCAAACAGAAGGTAATCGACTGTTTTACTTTGCCCTACCACCTTCAACATTTTCAACCGTAAGTGACCGATTACGAGATTCTAAAATTACAGAGACAAATGGCTTCAAACGTCTTATTATTGAAAAACCATTCGGTAAAGACTTAGAAAGTGCAACAGCGTTAAGCGAAGCCATTTCAACAACATTTGATGAATCTGAAATATACAGAATCGATCACTATTTAGGTAAAGAAATGGTACAAAACATCGAAGTCATTCGCTTCAGTAACTCGATGTTCGAACCGCTTTGGAACAATCATTATATTTCAAATGTACAGATCACATCATCAGAATCACTCGGCGTACTTGATCGGGGAAACTACTATGATCAGAGCGGTGTCGTTCGTGATATGTTCCAAAACCACATGTTACAGATGGTATCCCTACTCGCTATGGAACCACCTTCAACACTTAGCAGTGAAGATATTCGATTAGAAAAAGTAAAAGTGCTAAAAAGCATCAGACGTTATAAACCTGAAGAAATCAAATCGAATTTTATCCGTGGTCAATATGATGAAGGGACAGTACATGGTGAACCCGTTATCGCCTATCGCGACGAGAAAAACGTTGCAGATGATTCTAACACACCAACATTCATCGCAGCGCGGCTGTACATCGATAACTTTAGATGGGCTGGCGTACCATTCTATGTGCGTACTGGTAAAAGTATGAAAGATAAGCGAACACAAATTGTCGTTGAGTTTAAAGAAGTACCGCGTAACTTATATCATATGGATGACACGCATCATGAACTCGCTAAAAACTTATTGGTTATCAATATTCAGCCTGACGAAAGTATCTCACTACACTTAAATGTAAAGAACGATTCAAGACTAAACGACACAAAAACTGTGAACTTATCGTATACCGTAGAAACTGCTGAAGAAGTGGCGAACGTTGATGCATATGAAAATTTGATATATGATTGTTTAAATGGGGATTCAACGAACTTCACGCATTTAGATGAATTAATGCTCGCTTGGCACATCGTGGATCCAGTTATTAACACATGGGAAACGGATATCGCACCATTCCCGAATTATCGTTCAGGTTCACTTGGACCTGTTAAAAGCCAACTGCTCGCACAGCGTGATGGCTATAAATGGTGGGATGTATAGAAAGAGGATTATATGGAGACTGTAAAATTTATTGAAAAATTCATCGTCTTTATTGAAGACAATTTAAGAGAAGAGATTGATTTTGAACACGAGTTGAAATTGCTTGGTGTTGAACATAAATCATTCAATACGATCTTTTCTTCACTCGTCGGGTCAACACCGCTCGAATATCAAACGAAAAGACGACTGTCTGAAATCGCTTATGAGCTCTATGAAGGACATCGAAGGATGGTTGATATCATCAAATACTATGGCTATCGTGATGTGGATCATTTCAAAGAGATATTTCAAAAGGAGTTTGGCATATCTGCATACGATGTCGAAAAGAATTATAAAACATTGAATGTAACGAACAGCATATCATTTGAAGTTGTGCCGACAGATGCACCGAACCTACCTTCAACGACACGTTATATTCCAAGCTTTAGAATGGTCGGTATTTTTGAAACATTCGATGTAAATAGCTATGGACCAGAGAAAAAGACATGGCTATTAAATGAACTTGAGAAGCACGATATTCTCGATGAGATCTTAGAATACAACAACGGCGAAGTAAAAGGACTTATACTACATGAGCGTTACATTGAAGGCAAGATTGAACTCTTTGTGGGTGTCTCATCTACATATGAAGCACCATTTGATGAAACATATACAGAGTCGAGTCAGTTCGTAATTTTTGAAAGTCATGGCCCGTTGACGACAGCGATACCTGACGTGTACAAATATGTCTACCGCAGATGGCGTTTTAAAACAAACCGCGAATTAAACGCAAATTTCTCGATCGAAGTGTTAAAATCAAGATATAATTTTGATGCACCAGAAACAAAGTTTATCGTTTGGCAACCGATATACGAATAAAAGTCCATCAATAAATTGCTCACTTTTTTAACCAGAAGTCATGTGAATTAACAGTTAAATAATATAAATAAACTGAGATTCGAATACATCAGAATCTCAGTTTTTTATGTTCATAATTATTATTGCTCCACAGTTTACAACAGAATTTTTCCATTAATAATCTTTAGAGTAAACACATCAACCTTAAAAGTACACCATAAATTTTATACAACTAACTTGTACTATCAATCCCTATCTTCCATCTCAATAAACGTAGGATATGTACCCGGACTCATCGTATAGCTGTTCTCAAATTGGCCATTCCCATTACGTCTAAAGTCAAGATACTCCGTAGTAATTACAATCGGATTATGCTCAAGTTGTTGAACATTCTCGAGAGCAAAGGTAACTATAGGTCTATCATTTTCATCATAGATCTCCATCGACATTTGATTTCCAGTGAAATTATACTCACCACGAAATGTATCGTTGTAAAAGTGGACATCAACCTCATTATTTGATTTAAACTCATAAATGGTTGAATTGCTTTTTTGAGGTTCTGCATTTTCAAAAGGTTTTTCTTCTGCTGGAATTTCAATAAACGGTATAATTGCATAGCGGTTACCGACGAATAGGTTATTCTCCTCTCTACTTTCGTCAGTCGTTTCTTCCTCTGTATCGTTGGAAGAATCATTACAAGCGACTAGAAGAACTGTAGCTAGTACTAGGAATAATAGAACAACTTTGTTTGATCTAAATTTATTCATTTATTATCACCGTCTCATGACGTAAAGGGGCAACGTTCCTGTAAAGTGTTCCACCATATGTCGCCAAATACGTATAGTCTCGAGTGATCTCATAGTAGAGTCTAAAAATATAACCTGAATATTCACCTCTAGTCACCCATATCCTATCCGGTATATAACCATACCCATCTTCAATAGGAACTTCTATAGTTGTACTGAAATAAATCTGATGATTTGAATTCATTTCATCTGCGTTAATGTCTTTATAACTGAGTGTAATTGCAATAAAACTTAATATAAACACCACTAAAATTCTTTTAATCATATTAGACATCCCCTTCTGCAGAATCTAGTTTACTAGGAATCGGATGATTTGCACCACATCTATAAATGTAGCCGGAGTAAGTAACATATGGTCCTGGTGTATCATCTGATTGTAGATACCCCTCGTAACAAATATAGTTTACTCCATTTAAATTGTGGAACGGGACATTTTCACGGTAGTACAAATGTGGACCTTCGTTCAGTATATTAGGTAAATATTTCCAAATACGCCATGGATAATCGGATGTGGGTTCGTTTTGTTCGATTACTTGATGATTTCCTTAACGTTGGATATATCTTGAGAGGTATTCACGTCGGCCATAACACTGCTATCGCTAAACACAAATGAAACAACTAAGAGAAAAGCAACTAAAACACTTACAATACCTAGTTTATCTTCTTTCATCATTTTACGCCCCCTTAATAATTGTTCTTATAGAATAACACGAGAAAAGTTATTTTACAATAAAATTTTTCATAATAAATAATATTTCAGTATATTTATACATATTTATAATATTGTTACCATTAAGTATCTTCAACTAAACAGTATTTATTTCATAAAAAAACCTCTTAATGTTACAGATGTTTCTGTTCATCTGTAACATTAAAAGGTAGTACATTAGAGCAATATCTTTTATTTAGTATTTTAGTTAAAACCAATTCGTATGGAAGCTGCCTTCCTTATCCAATCGCTCATACGTATGTGCACCAAAATAATCACGTTGTGCTTGTATCATATTCGCACTCGTTCGTGCTTTTGTAATACTATCAAAATAAGAAATCGCACTATTAAATACTGACATAGGGATGCTATGTTGGATCGCAGTCACAGCAATCACTCTTAAATCTTGCTGATATTTTTCAACAATTGTTTTAAAATAGTCATCCAATATTAAGTTATCGAGTTCAGGATTTTCTATGTAAGCCTGGTTAATCTTTTCTAAAAACTGTGCTCGAATGATACACCCTTTTCTCCAAATCATAGATATTTCACCAAGTTTTAATTCCCAGTTGTGTGCATCACTTGCTTCTTGAAGTAATCTAAACCCTTGTTGATAAGCGAGTATTTTACTTAAGTACAGTGCACGTCTTAATGATTCTAATAAAGTTTCTTTATCTTCTTCTATTATCTTCACTTCATTTTTATACACATCTGAAATACGTCGTCTTTCATCGATTAAGCTCGATAAACATCTCATAAACACACTATCTGTAATCATTGATAATGGTATGCCGAGTGATAATGCTTCAATGCCTGTCCATTTACCCGTACCTTTTTGACCTGCTCGATCAAGTATTAAATCGATGACATATTCGCCATCTTCATTTTTGAATTTAAGAATCTCTGACGTAATCTCAATCAGATAGCTGTTGAGTTCGCCTTTATTCCATTCATGGAAGACATCACTGATTTCTTGATTGGACATATTCAATCCATACTTCATGAAGTAATACGCTTCACTGATGAGTTCCATATCCGCATATTCAATACCATTGTGTACCATTTTTACATAATGTCCGCTACCTTCTGGTCCGATATACGACACACTCGGTCTGCCATCATCAGCCACAGCTGCGATTTGGTTGAAGATGTATGAGACTTTATCGTAGGCTTCTTTATCGCCGCCAGGCATTAATGCAGGTCCATTTAGTGCACCTTCTTCACCGCCACTCACACCCATGCCGATGTAATGAACGCCTTGTTCTTTTAATGCTTTACTGCGTCGATCGGTATTTGTGTATGTTTCATTCCCACCATCAATTAAAATATCGCCTTCATCTAAAAGCTGAACTAATCGATCGATTGTGTTATCCGTCACTTCCCCACTTTTTACAAGCATTAAAATAATTTTTGGAGAAGCGAGTTGATGCACAAAGTTTTCGATTGTATCTGAAATATGTACATCATACTCATTTAACTCTGATTCTCTCGCAACTTTAACTTCATCAAAGAAATCAAACGTCGTCACTTTAAATCCATTTTTAGATATATTTTTAGAAATATTAGCACCCATGACACCTAGTCCAACTACACCAATATCATATTGCATGTTTATTTCTCCTTTTTTGCTTGTACTTGAATAAGTTCAATGATAAGTTCTGTAATTTTAACTAGTTCACTGATTGGCATGCGCTCTTGTTTCGTATGAATTTCTTCATAGCCCAGTCCGAGTATTACTGTTTCAATACCCTTTTCTGAGAATATATTTCCATCACTCCCGCCACCTAAGCTGACGAGTTCTGGTGTGCGACCGATATTATTGATTGCATCGACAACTGTTGTGATCACTTCACGATCTGGACTGACATTAATCGGCGCATACACATTGCGTTCATTGAATGTTACTTGTCCACCCATTTCTGCTGCTGTTTCTGTAAAAACAGTTTTCATATGTTCGACTTGAGCATTTAATTTTTCCATTACTAAGCTGCGCGCTTCTGCTTTTAATTCAACATGTTCTGTCACAACGTTGGTTGAGTCACCACCAGTAATTTTACCGATGTTTGCTGTTGTTTCTTCATTGATTCTGCCGAGTTTCATATTCGCAATTGCACGCGCTGCAATTTCAATTGCACTCACACCGAGTTCTGGTGCAACGCCAGCATGTGCTGTCTTGCCGTGGATGTCGACATCGATTTTACTTTGAGTCGGTGCTTGTGTTACAACTGATCCTACCAAACCTGGCGCATCGATTGCATAGCCAAATTTAGATTTAATTTGAGTTGTGTCAAATGCTTTTGCACCAACTAGACCTGTTTCTTCACCGACAGTGATGATGATTTCGATATCACCATGTTGAATATTTTCTTCTTGTAAGACACGAATTGTTTCGATTAATGCAGCGATACCTGCTTTATCGTCTGCACCTAAAATTGTTGTGCCGTCAGATTTAATATATGTATCATCAACAACTGGTTTTACATTATTACCTGGTTTTACAGTGTCCATATGTACCATGAAGCATACGGGTTCTACATCAAGTGTACCTGGAACTTTAGCGAATAGATTCCCTGCACCGTAACCCGTTTCTATTTGAGAGCTATCCTCAATTACATCAATGTTTAAACCTTTTAATTCCTTTACGAGATGATCTGCAATCAGTCGTTCATCACCAGATTCTGAATTAATTTGAACAAGTGTTAAGAGTGTGTCAATCAATCGTTGTTTATTCATATTTTTACACCTTTCTTGAATGGCTATTTGTGGTAGTATATAATGTATAAAGTAAATTTTTTTGAGGATGATTTCATGCAAAACAAAAGAGTACAACGAATAATCATTTGGGCAATGGTCTTTTTAATCGTCGTATCTGGATTATTGTTTGGATTAAGTATGTTAACGACTATGTAGCATTAAAAAGAGGTCATAATGACCTCTTTTTTATTTATACTTCTTTTCCGTGCTCCATAAACCATGATTGTAAATCTGTAATGACGCTCATCGTTTCATGACCTTCGATATTGTGACGCTCGATCATATCAACAATTTTACCATCTTTAAACAACATAAACGACGGTGAAGATGGAATAAAGTCTGGTGCGAGCTCACGCACTGCTTCTGTTGCTTCTTTATCTTGTCCGGCGAAAACTGTTAATAACTGATCCGGTAAATGGTCGAATGCTGTTGCATGTTTTGCAGCTGGACGTGCAATACCGCCTGCACAACCACACACCGAGTTAACGAATACGACCGATGTCCCATCTTTTGACAGATGATTCTTCACGTCTTCAACTGTACGCATTTGAGTATAGCCTGCTTCATCCATATCATTGCGTGCGTTTGTAACGATATCGTTCATGTACATTTGAAAATCCATTTCCATACAAAATACTCCTTTTATAAAAAACCTTATTATATTAAATAATAAGGTTTTAATAGTCTCTATTAAATTCTATATATGAATGAGAAAAAAGTAAAGTTAGTAGATTGAGCTGCTCTCAATACTCATGTTTTCGATTTTCTCTTTAACAAGCTTTAAGAAGTTACCCGCAACAAGTCCATCTAAAATACGATGATCAATGGATAGACATAGGTTTACCATATCGCGTTGTGCTATCATTCCGTCAATAATTACCGGACGTTTAACGATCGATTCCACTTGTAAAATCGCTGCTTGTGGGTGATTGATAATACCCATGCTTTGGATTGAACCAAACGCACCAGTATTATTTACTGTAATCGTTCCACCACTCATATGAGCAGAAGTTAACTTATGGTTACGACCGAGGTTTGCAAGTTCTGATACTTGTTTTGCGACACCTTTGATTGATAAGTCATCCGCATTTTTAATGACTGGAACATATAGCTTATCGTCGCCAGCAACAGCGATAGATACATTGATGTCTTTGTTCACAATGATTTTATCACCTTGCCAAGAACTGTTCATAATTGGATATTCTTTCACTGCTTCTGCAACGGCTTTTACGAAGAAGCTGAAGAATGTTAAGTTGAACCCTTCTTTTTTCTTAAATGATTCTTTATGATGTGTACGCACTTTCACCAAGTTCGTTGCATCGACTTCCATCATTAACCATGCATGTGGAATTTCAGTGCTCGATTGAACCATCTTGGCAGCAATTGCCTTACGCACGCCTGCTACTGGGATTTCTTCACCCGCTGAAGGCGCAGATGCTGTTTGTGTAGGTGCTGCTTTTTCAGTTGTTGTTGTTTCAGGTGCTTTTGGTTCTTCTTGAACAGGTGCAGATTTTGGACCTTCTTCAATGAACTTAAGAATATCTTTTTTCGTAATGCGTCCTTCAAATCCTGTTCCAGACACTTGATTTAGATCCACATTGTTTTCACTTGCGAGTCGCATCACAACTGGAGAAATTCTTGCGTTTTCTGGTTTCTCCACCTGTTGTGTGACATGTTTTGTTTCTTCTGAAGCACCTTCAGATTTCTCTTCTACGGCAGCTTCTTTAGTCGGTGCAGCCACAGACTCTACATCTTCTTTTTTATCGACTGATGGCGTCTCTGATGATGCACTTCCACCTTCAGTTTCAATCGTACAGATGACACCGCCGACTTCGATTGTGTCACCCTCTTGCGCGATGAGTTCTTTAATTGTACCGGCGAATACTGAAGGTACTTCTGCTGTAACTTTGTCAGAAATAACTTCACAAATCGGATCGTATTCCTCGACCGTGTCTCCTGGCGAGACTAACCACTTTTCGATGGTACCTTCGGTTACACTTTCACCAAGTTTGGGCATTTTAATTTCTTCCATTACATTGACCTCCTAGTGTTCAGCTAGTTCTTTCATCTTGTCGTAAATCTTTTCAGGATTGACCATAAAGAAGTCTTCCATCGGTGGTGAATATGGCATTGCAGGTACGTCTGGACCAGCAAGACGCATAATTGGTGCATCTAAATCATACAGGCAATTTTCACCGATGATTGCAGACACTTCACTCATAATTGAACCTTCTAAGTTATCTTCAGTCACAAGTAATACTTTTCCTGTTTTCTTAGTGGCATTGATGATTGTTTCTTTATCTAACGGATAGACCGTACGCAAGTCGACAATTTCTGCCTCATAGCCAACTTCTTTTAAACGCTCAGCAGCTTGAAGTGCATAGTTCACCATTAAGCCGTAAGTGATGATCGTAATGTCGTCACCTTCACGTTTCACATCAGCCTTACCGATTTCTACAGTATGTTCACCTTCAGGCACTTCTTCTTTCAGCAAGCGGTATGCTTTTTTATGTTCGAAGAATAATACTGGATCGTTATCACGAATCGCTGAGATCAGTAACCCTTTTGCATCTGCTGGAGATGAAGGAATAACAACTTTTAATCCAGGCGTTGAAGCGAAGATCGTTTCGATTGATTGCGAGTGATACAATGCACCGTGAATACCCCCACCAAATGGTGCACGAATGACCATCGGTGCATTCCAGTCTCCATTTGAACGATAGCGGATTTTTGCTGCTTCGTTTAAAATTTGGTTCGTTGCAGGTAAGATGTATTCAGCAAACTGAATTTCAGCAACTGGACGCTTACCCATCATCGCTGCACCAAGGCACATACCGACGATGTTGCTCTCAGCAAGTGGTGAATCTAAACATCTCCACTTTCCGTATTTTTCTTGAAGTCCTACTGTGACACCAAATACGCCACCTTTATATCCAACATCTTCACCGAAAATAAAGACATTTTCATCCTTGCCCATTTCGTAATCAAGCGCATCTGTAATCGCTTGTAAATATGTCATTTTTGCCATGATTAGTTAACCTCCTCATAGACATTTTTCAGTGCATCTTCTGGTGCTGGATACGGTGCTGCTTCCGCTTTTTTCGTCGCTTCTTGGACAACTTTTTTAAGCTCAGCATCAATTGCTTCCATCCACTTTTCGTCTACAATGTTATTTTCAAGCATATATACTCTAAATAATTTAATACAATCTTCTTCTTTCATCGCTTCGATATCTTCTTTCGTACGATATAAGTTGTGGTTATCATCCGAAGAGTGTGCTGTTAATCGTGTGCTCAAAGCTTCGATTAAACTTGCACCTTCATTGTTCACTGCACGCTCACGCGCTTTTTTAACAGATGCATAAACCGCAATCGGGTCATTTCCATCGATCTGTTCACCATGCATACCGTAACCAATCGCACGATCAGATAACTTCTCTGCACCGTACTGCAAGTCAGTTGGTGTACTAATCGCATATTTGTTGTTCTCAATAATACAAATGAATGGTAAATCATGTGTACCAGCAAAGTTCAATCCTTCGTGGAAGTCACCTTGGTTTGATGAACCTTCACCGAGTGTCGTCAGTGCAATATGTGGTTCATTGTCCACTTTGAATTTAAATGCTGTACCAACCGCATGTAACACCTGTGTTGCCACACATGAACCTTGCGTGAGTACGTTTGCTTCTTTTTTACCGAAGTGTGATGGCATTTGTTTACCACCACTGTTGATGTCGCCTTCTTTAGCAAATGCAGATAACATCGTTTCTTCTGGCGTAATACCAAAGTAAGTCACCAATGCTAAATCTCTATAATACGGGCTGATGATATCGTTTGCCTTATCCAGCGCAAAACCAATACCCACTTGAGTCGCTTCCTGTCCTTGACAAGAAATAACGAATGGTAATTTACCCGCACGGTTAAGCAACCACATGCGCTCATCTAGCTTACGTGCAAGTAGCATATAACGATACATTTCTTTTAAATCATCCGGGCTAAGTCCCGCCTCTTTATAATCCATCATCGACTATTTCCTCCTTTATACGTGAATCCCTACGCCTGCTGCATCAAGACCAAGTTCCATTAAAATTTCACCAATTGAAGGGTGTGCATGAACGCTTGTACCGAGTTCAAGTGCAGAAGCATCAACGAATTTTGCGAGTGCAGCTTCATTTATTAACTCCGTAACACTTGGACCAATCATCGTCACGCCAAGAATAGATCCTGTTTCTTTTTCAACGTACATCTTACCGAAACCATTACCGCCACCAGCGATCACAGCTTTACCAACCGCACCAAATGCCACTTTCTTTTTAATGTATGGTACACCCGATTCCTTAATCTGTGCTTCATTCATACCGACTGAAGCAACTTCTGGTTGTGTGTAAATACACTTTGGTACTGTGTTGTAATCAAGCGTAATTGGCGATTGATCTGCCATATGATCTACTGCAATCAATCCTTCTTTAGTAGCCACGTGTGCCAATTGAAGATTACCGATCACATCACCTACTGCATAGATATGTTTGTCTTTCGTCTGGTAAAATTCATTCGTCACGATGAAGCCATTGTTCGTTTCAATTTTCGTGTTGTTCAGTCCAATGTCTTCAGTGTTTGGACTTCTTCCAATTGAAACAAGTACTTTATCGAATTGTTTTGTCTCTTCTTCAAACGTGATCGATACACTACTCTCTTCTACTTTTACCGTATCTTCAGATAAACCAAGTCCAATATGGAACGCAACGCCTTTGTCTGCTAATGCTTTTTGAAGGCGTTTTGAGACGTCTTTATCTTCTGCTGGAATCAATGATTTACCGGCTTCAATGACAGTGACATTCGCACCTAAATCCGTCATTAATGATGCGAATTCTAAACCGATAACCCCGCCTCCGATAATCGCAAGGTTTTCTGGAATCGCTTCTAAATTCATCATATGGTCACTTGAGAGCACAACGTTTCCGTCAAATGGTAAGAATGGTAACTCACGTGGTTTAGAACCTGTTGCAATTAACACGTTGTTGTTAATTAGTATTTCAGCTTCTGCTTCTTCATCATTTGGGTTTTCAACAGCAACAGTACCTGCCATCGGTGAGAAAATAGATGGGCCAAGAATACGTCCGTAGCCTTCAAATACATCTACACCATTTTTCTTCATCAATCCTTGAACACCTTTGAACATTTGATCGACAACGGCATTTTTTCGGTTGACGATATTTTCAATTGAAAATGACGGTGTGTAACTGTCCACACCGTATTTTTCTGCATCTTTCATGTAAGTAATGACTTCTGCTGATTTTAACATTGACTTCGTAGGGATACATCCGTTGTGGAGACATGTACCACCGAGTTTTTTACTCTCAACAATCGCCGTCTTCAATCCGTTTTTACTCGCTTTAATTGCTGCAACATAACCTGCCGTTCCGCCACCTAATATGACTAAATCATAATTATGAGCCAATATAACTGCCTCCTATTCATAGATCTTTGCTTCTTCTTCTTTCATGTACACGCGATACGCACCTTCTGCCAGTGCTTGCATTTCCTCTTCACCAGGGTAAACAGTAATGTCTGCAATAAATGAAATATACGGTTTTACGAGTTCCATCAAGTATTTGCTGTAAGCTAGTCCACCGGTAAAGATAATCTGGTCGACTTCACCTTTTAACACAGCGGCACGTGATGCAACTTCTTTTGCTAACTGTATCGCTAGCACTGAATAGATTTGTTCCGCATATTTGTCCCCTGATAGTGCTTTGTTCTCAAGTTCTAACGCATCTTGTGTATTCGCTAGAGATACAAATCCACCTTCTCTTGTCAGTAACTTATATGCATCATCATATGATAGGTTGTTCGATAACACATGTTTGATCATCAAGTCATTCGGGATTGAACCACTGCGTGTCGGGCTTAATGGACCTTCACCAGCAAGACCGTCGTTCACATCGATGACTTTACCTTTTCTATGTGCACCTACTGTAATGCCACCACCCATATGTGCAACGATTACATTAAGATCTTCATAGTTTTTATTGATTGTTTCTGCAAATTTACGCGCCACCGCTTTTTGATTCAGCGCATGGAAAATTGATTTTCTTTCGATACCTTTAATACCTGTCATGCGAACTTCTTCAAGCAGTTCATCGACGACAACTGGGTCTGTAATCACTGCACTCACACCGATTGTTTCCTTGATGCGATGGGCAATAATACCGCTTAAATTAGATGCGTGCTTGCCAAACTTTTCAGACGTTAAATCTTCCATCATTTTGTCATTGATCTCATACGTACCACCGGCAACAGGTTTTAACAAGCCACCGCGTGCAGAGACAATATCGATATTTTGAATATCAAAGTTATTGTCTTTAAAAAATGCCATAATCGCATCATATCTTTGTTCTGTCTGATCGATCAGTTCTAGAGATGTCACTTCTGTCGGATGTCTGAGCGTCGACTCAAATAGACATGTTTTATTTTCAAAAATTGCGACTTTTGTCGATGTTGAACCCAGGTTTAAGACAAGTATATGAATCCCCAAAGGAATTACCTCCTAGAAAGTGTGTGCATCGGATTTTGTAAAAATTTAGATTTTACATTTTTCATTGCTTCTAAACGTTCTTCAGCAAGTTTGTTCGCTGCAAATGCAGTTGAGATATTATCGCGTTTTGCAATATCAAAGATTTTACCCATTTGCTTGTAGATCCCTTTAACTTTGTGTACAGCACGCTCTTCGTCGTAACCTTCAAGCTCATCAGATACGTTGATAACACCACCGCTGTTTACAACGAAATCTGGTGCATATAAAATCCCACGTTCTTCTAACATTTCAGAATGCTTTTGTGTCGATGCAAGTTGGTTATTTGCAGCACCACATACCGCTTTAACTTTTAAACGAGGAATCGTGTCATCATTTAAAGTTGCACCAAGCGCACATGGTGAATAGATATCAGCTTCAACATCATAGATGTCATCAACACCAACAGCTTCTGCACCAAAGTTATCCACTGCACGTTGAACAGCTTCTTCATTAATATCTGTAACGATTAATTTTGCACCTTCTTTGTGTAAGTACTCACACACTGCATATGCAACTGTACCGACACCTTGAACAGCAATTGTACGATTTTTTAATGAATCTGTACCAAACACTTCTTGTGCTGTGCGTTTCATCGCCATGTAAACACCTAATGCAGTTTTCGGAGATGGGTTACCACTTGAACCATAAGACTCACTAATACCCGTTACATATGGTGTTTCTAAGTAGATATTGTCCATATCTTGTACTGTCGTATTAACGTCTTCTGCTGTAATGTAGCGTCCGTTTAAGCTGTGTACAAAGCGACCAAAAGCTCTAAATAATTCTTCTGATTTAATTTCTTTAGGATCTCCGATAATCACCGCTTTACCCCCACCGATATTTAATCCAGCAGCAGCATTTTTATAAGTCATACCACGTGCTAAACGAAGTACATCTGTGATTGCTTCTTCTTCCGTTTCATAGTTCCAAAAACGCGTACCACCAAGTGCTGGACCAAGCGTCGTATCGTGAATACAAATAATCGCTTTTAATCCAGTCGCTTTGTCTTGGCAAAATACTAACTGTTCATAATCGTGGTGTTCCATTTTTTCAAAAATCATTGTTCATTCTCCTTTATATTTTAAGATTGATTTTATATATTATTCATTGCTAATTTAATCGATAAATATTTCACTTCACTTGAATCCGCACGTGATGTTAAAACGATTGGTACTTTTGCACCAACAATCATCGCTGCAACTTTTGCATTTGCGGAGTACACGAGTGACTTATAAAGCACATTACCTGCATCTAGTGCTGGTGCAATCAAAATATCTGCATCACCAGCAACTGGACTATCCAGCCCCTTAATTTCCGCAGCAGACTTAGAAATCGCAAGATCATATTGCAATGGACCATCAATTACTAAATCTTCATTGTTATTAAAATGAGTTTTCAATTCATCGGCATCCACTGTCGATTGAATTTTTGGATTCACTTTTTCAACTGCACTAAGAAGCGCAACTTTTGGCGTCTTCATACCTATCTTATGTCCAACTTCAACCGCATTTTCAATGATTGCTTTTTTCTGTTCGACAGTCGGTGCAATATTCATTGCACAATCTGTAATTAAGACAGCTTTGTCATAATTCGGAAGATCAAACAGTGCAACATGACTAAGTACAGGTTTTTCAATAAGATTGTGTTTTTTGTTTAATACTTCTTTAAGAATAACAGATGTTGAAACCATGCCCTTCATCAGCATGTGTGCTTCATTAGAAGCGACTAATCCAACAGCAATTTCAGCAGCCTCAACATCAGACGCTGCGTGATGAATTTTAATTCTATCGCTTTGTATGAGTGATGCATCTAAAGATTCTAACAAATGCACTAATTTTTCTTGGTCATCTACTAAATGAAACGTCATGGTGCTCTCTTGATAGAGTTGATACAATGGGTTCAATACGTCCATGTCTGCGGCTTTACAAACCGAAAGCGCTATCATTTGTGTAGATGTGACACTGATATATTCATTAAATTTCATTCAATGACCTCCTTACACACATTATACATAAGTCTAAATAAATTTATATATATTCTATTAAACGTGGAATATTCTAAAAATTCATGAATTGCAAATTATTTTACGTGTAACCTATGATTGTTTATAATATTTAAAGAGGTGTACACAATGAAAAAGTTTATAGCCTTAATGCTCCTTGTTATTCCAGTAATCATTGCAGGTATTGGTATAAAACTCATTCGAGATAGTATGTTTGGAATCATCAATGATCCCTTCACTGTCGTATATATGCAGTTTATTATCGGTGTAATTCTTATGATGCTCGGTATATGGTTTGTTGCCGGTTATATCATGAATCGAGAAAATAAACATAAGCGTTTAAAGGAATCTTTAAGAAAAAAGAATAATTAACCCATATTAAAAAAGCATGCTTACTTTCCTGGGGCGTCGCGTGAGCCTGTAGTCTCACTGCAGACGCTACCCGCCTAGGAGTTAAGCATGCTTTTTTATATTATATCTCAGTATCATATTTAAGTTTTTAGAATTTTTCAATCAATGACAAAGCATTCTGCCTCGCCTCATCTGTAATGTTATTGCCGCTTAATATTCTAGCAATTTCTTCAATATGATCATCATGCCCTAAATATTTAGCAACAGAAACAGTACGATTATCTTCAACTGTCTTATCCACGAACAAATGATGGTCTGCACTCGCAACCGTTTGTGCTAAATGACTAATGACGATTGTTTGCATATGTTCTGATATCTGTTTCATACGCGTCGCCATCTTACTCGCAACAACACCACTTACTCCTGAATCGATTTCATCTAAGATGAGCAACGAATGATCATTATACTGAGAGAAAATCGTCTGGAACGATAACATGACACGGGATAGTTCACCACCAGAAGCGACATCATTTAGTGGTTTTAATGGTTCACCTAAATTTGGTGAAAAATTAAATGTAATTTGAGATATACCGCTCGAACTGAACTTACCTCTTGTGACATCAATTTCAAATCGTGCATGTGTGATATCCAGTGTTTTTAATATCTCAATCACTTTTTCTTCTAACTGATGCTTATGCTTTAGGCGATATGCGTGTAATTTTTCTCCATATGTTTCAGTTTCATTATAGAGACAATCCTTTTCTTTAACGAGATTACTCATTGACTCTGTAATATTTTCAAGTGAGTAAATGTCATTCCTTAACTCTTCTCTATATTCAATCAATTCATCGAATGTCTTATTATGTTTTCTTTTTAAACGATTGATTTCTTGCAATTGTTGTTGTATTTCATTTAATCGAGTACGATCAAAATCCATACTGCTTAAGCTATCTGAAACTTTTAGCTCTAAATCGTTCAGCGTATAATATGCAGCTTCTATCGTTTTAAAATAAGCTTCATAGTCTTGATCAAATGGCACGAGGTCCATCAGTTTTTCTTGAATGTCAAATAGCATCGTGTTCGGAGAATTTTCTTGAGAGAATTTCTCCTTAATGTTTTCTAAACTCATAGAGATCTTTTCGAAATTATTTAAATAATGAAGTTCTTCTTCTAGTCTCTCCTCACTATTTTCTTCCAGTTCAAGTGCTTCGATTTCCGATAAATACGATTTATAAATATCAATCTGTTCGATGCGTGTCTTATTCTTTTGCTCAAGATCAAGCAACTTATTGTGGACTTGTTTAAAGGATTGATAGCTCTCTACATACTTTTTGTAGTCGTCTAGCGCTTCAAGTTCAATAAATTTATCTAAATAGTAGCGTTGACGCTTGTTATCGAGCATCGTCAAGTGACTGCCTTGCGAGTGAATAATCATCACTTCATTCATAATGTCCCTAAGTGCTGTTAATGTAACAACTTTTGAGTTGATTTTAATCATGCTCTTACGAGATGGTAGTATCTCTCGTCTGACGATACACAACTCATCTACTGGAATATCATGACGTCGAAAAAGTGCATCCAACTTTGCCGTTTCAGGCAAGTCAAATACACCTTCTATTACCGAGCGGTCTGTATCATATCGGATATCATCCGTCGATGCTCGTTTACCATATAAATATTTTATCGTTTCAATTATCATCGATTTACCGGCACCTGAACTACCAGAAATGACGGTTAAACCTTGATTGAAATCTAACTCTAAATGTTTTAAAACTGCAAAGTTCTTAATAGATAAATTCAATAACACTCGAACACACCCGCTAGTTTTCTAAATTAAATTAAAGATCTTTTCTTTAATTATCTGTTGTGATTCGTCATCTTTACAAATGATTAAGCATGTGTCATCTCCACAGATCGTTCCAATTACTTCTTCCCATTCTAACTGGTCAATAATCGCACCGATCGATTGCGCGTTACCAGGCAATGTTTTAAGCACAAGTAAATTATTTGCTGTGTCTAACTTGACGAAAGAGTCCATTAAGTAGCGTCCAAGCTTTTCAAGTGGATGGTACTTTCTATCCTTCGGTAAACTGTATACATATGTGCTGTTTGGTGTCGGGACTTTGATCAGTTGTAATTCTTTAATGTCACGTGAAATGGTCGCTTGTGTCACATTAAAGTTGTACTCATTTAACTTATCCACGAGTTCTTCTTGCGTTTCAATTTTGTTGTTACTGATAATTTCTCTAATTTTAATTTGTCTAATTGATTTATTGGACATATTGTCATCCCCTAGTTACGAATATTTATTCAAATATAACATATAAATTCTTTTTATGCATAAAAAATCACTTATAAGTACCCTTATAAGTGAAATTATACAGTATTTATGATAATTTCATTAGAAATTGATGAATAATCATTGCTTTTGAATTCTGCAAACACTAAATATTCAATATTTCCTTTACTTCCTTTAATTGGTGATTGTCTCAGCCCAAGTACGGTATAACCGCATTCTTCTAAATGATCAACGACTCTTTGAATGACATTGATATGTGTTTCTTTGGAAGTAATTATGCCACCAGATTCAGCTTCTTCTAAATATGATTCGAATTGGGGCTTTATAAGTCCAATCAGTATAAACTGGTGGTTAAATAATTTATTAATATGGTTAATGATTGGCACAATGGATGTAAATGATACATCAATTGTGATTAAATCAGGCTGTACTGAAAAATCTTCATACACCGTACCCTTAAAGTTTGTCTGTTCCATGACAGTTACACGCGGATCAATTCTTAACTTGTAATCAAGTTGATTTGTGCCAACATCTACGGCGTATACATGTGCTGCTTGATGTTTTAGTGCACAGTCAGTAAAGCCACCCGTAGAACTTCCAATATCGATAACACATTTATTAGAGAGATCGAGTGAAAACTCTTTGATTGCATGTTCGAGCTTAATCCCACCACGTGACACATATTGTTTCATATTACGAAAACGTATATCTGCCTTTGCTGGATGAATCATTTCAGACGGTTTATAAATCGGCGCATTGTTATTTAAAACTTGTCCAGCCATTATATAGCGCTGAATTTCATCAATGGTTCCAATATTGAAGTGAGAATGAATGTACTCATCAACTCTAATTTTCTTCATTGTCTTGGTTTACCATTTCTTTTGCTTTGGCATAAATGTTATCAAATGAAATGCCAATATCATCGAGTAACTCATTGACGTTACCATGTTCGATGTATTCATTACCGATACCGATACGTTCGATTGAATTTTTGTAATTGTTATCCAACATAAACGATCCAATCATGCTGCCAAGTCCACCTTCAAGCATACTCTCTTCTACAACTAAAATCGGTTGGTTTTTCTGACCGAGTTCATGAAGCATTGATTCGTCGATCGGTTTAATAAATCGTGCATTAACCACATTGATGTTTATGTTTTCTTTCTTAAATGCATCAGCCACATCTTGTACGAGTTCTAATGTTGGGCCAAATGATACGATTGTCAGTGCATCACCTTCGGATATATTTTCCCATTTACCGAGTTCTAATGGTGGATAAGTGACTTCGTCATCGATGCCATTTACATTACCTCTCGGATATCTAAGCGCAATTGGACCATCATGATTAAATGCAAGTTCAATCATTTGGCTGGCTTCTCTTTCATCTTTTGGCATCATCAGGACCATGTTTGGTAACGGCGTGATGAAACTGATATCAAATATACCTTGGTGTGTTTCTCCATCAGCACCTACTAACCCACTCCTGTCAATACCGATAAATACATTTAAATTTTGACGATCGACATCATGTAATAATTGGTCATAGCCACGTTGTAAAAACGTAGAATAAATCGCCAAATATGGTTTCATTCCTGCTGCTGCTAAACCTGCACTCATCGTAATCGCGTGTTGCTCCGCAATACCAACATCAAAGAATCGTTCAGGATACGTACGTGCAAAGTTTGTCAGCTTACTGCCCACCGGCATCGCTGGCGTGACAGCAACGATTCTTTCGTCTTCGTGTGCATGTGAAAGCACTGTATTTGAAACGAACTCGCTCCAAGAGACTGTAGATTTACCACCAAGTACTTCTCCAGTTTCGATCTTATATGGTCCTAACCCATGCCATGTTCCGATTTCATCTGTCTCTGCATGTGTATAACCTTTACCTTTTTTCGTCACGACATGAACGAGTACTGGCCCTTTAAAATCCTTCGCATTTTTTAATGCAGTATCTAACTCTTCGTAATCATGACCATCAACTGGTCCTAAATATTTGATGCCGAGTTCTTCAAAGAATACACCTTCAACAAATAAGTACTTAAAACTGTCTTTTACGCGATCGACGATATCTCTTAATTTAGCCCCCACTTGTGGTACATTCTCAATCATCTCTTCAAAATCATATTTGGCACGATTATAGCTCACATTCGAGCGAATACGTCCAAGCATATTGTGCATTGCACCGACGTTTGGTGCGATACTCATTTCATTATCATTAAGAATAATTATCATTGGCGTCCGCTCGGAGCCGATATTATTTAACGCTTCAAGCGCCATTCCACCTGTTAATGCACCGTCACCAATAATTGGTACGACATAATGATCTTCCTTTTTAATATCTCGAGCAAGCGCCATACCCATCGCTGCCGAAAGTGACGTCGAACTATGTCCGGCTTCCCAAACATCGTGTTCTGATTCCCGCATCTTCGGAAATCCACATAGTCCTTTATATTGACGTAACGTATCGAATTCATTGATACGTCCTGTTAAAATTTTATGAATATATGCCTGATGTCCGACATCAAACAAAATTTTATCTTCTGGACTGTTAAAATGCTTGTGTAAGGCAATTGTCAGTTCTACAACGCCAAGATTTGCACCGATATGTCCACCTGTTTTTGAACATGATTCTATAAGAAAAGCACGTATGTCTGCACTTAGCTTTTCTAATTGTTCTGTATTCATGTCTTCTAAAAAATCAGGGTTTGTTATTTCGTGAATATTCATTCCCATCCGTCCTTTTAATTACTAAACTTAATTATAACAAATCAACCCATACAAAAAAATAAAATAATCATGTAATCTTAACTTGTAAAAAATTACGATAACTATTTTATCTTTATAGATTAATCTTTAATTTTTCTAGAATAGCCATGAGTGGTTCTACGGAAATTAGAGTTTCGATTGATTTCAGATGGTCCATCGCTGTTTCATACAGTGTATCAAATTGCTCATACGCGCCTTCGAGACCATATTCGCTTACATACGTCGTCTTATTATTTGATACATCACTACCAATATTTTTTCCAAGTTCTTCAACATTTGAGACAACGTCGAGTATGTCATCACGAATTTGAAATAACACGCCAACTTCTGTGGCATATCGGTTTAATGTATTTGTAACATCGTCACTCGCCTCTCCGATAATGCATGCCATCTCAATGCATGCACGAATGAGCGCACCTGTTTTATAGTTATGAATTTGAGCGAGCTCATCAAGTGTAATCGGTGACGTCTCTCCTTCAATGTCTAACATCTGCCCACTGATCATACCTTTTTGTCCTGCATTTTTTAGCAAAACACCAAGTACTTTAATCTTCTTATCATCTGAGAGATTGTCATCAGAAATAACGACTCTAGCACTCTCTGTCAATAAGTTATCACCAGCAAGTATTGCTGTTGCTTCACCAAATACTTTATGATTTGTCGGCTGTCCACGCCTTAAATCATCATCATCCATTGCAGGCAAATCATCGTGTATCAGTGAGTATGTATGAATCATCTCTATTGCAGCGGCTGTCGAATGACCATGCTCAAGTGGATACCCAAGTGCTTTTAAAGTCGATAACACCATCGTCGGACGGAATCGTTTCCCACCGGCTTCAATCGAATAAATACTTGCCCGTTTAATTGTTTCTGAAATGTCATTATCTTTTAAATGTGTGATAATCAGTCGCTCCACAGCATCGAGTGATTGTTTAATATCATTCATCACTAGATTCGTCCTCTCCTAAATGATGTAACTCCTCGACTTTCATCTCAGCATTTTTCAAAATCAGTCCACAATCTTTTGCTAACTGAACACCCTGCTGATAAAGTTCGAGTGACTTTTCTAACGTTACATCATCCTTATCAAGTTCGACAACGATTTCTTCTAACGTTTTAATTTTTTCTTCAAATGTCTTTTCTTTCGTCACTTTTTATTCACCCCTATCACTGTTGATCGTATAATACCGTCCGTTACTGTCGTTGAAATTTCATCATCAACTTCGACTTGATCAATACGTTTAATGATTTCACCTTGCTTTTCCGTGTAACTATAGCCACGTAGTAATACTTCAGTTGGACTCAGTGAGTTCAATAATCGTAACAAATGTTCATGTTGTTTTTTCTTACTATCTATATTCTTCTCCGTTTGACGGTTCAATGAAACGTTTAAATTTGCAAGTCGTTCTGAATAATGTCTTATATCTCGTTTCGGAGATAAAGAGAGCAAGCCTTGCTCGACATAAGACAATGCTTTCTTCTTGTCGTGTAAGTTTGAATCGATCGACCGCATCAGTTTTTCAACTAAATGATCGAGATGAATCTTTTGGAACTGATATAGATTAGATGGATGTTCTATTTTGTGTGAAGTCGTTTGCTTCAACAATTGATGTTTCCGATCTAAAATTGTTCGCATGCGTTTGTTCATGTGTAATTTAAACGTCTCAATACGTTCAAAAATATCCACAACATTTTTAACCGCACGCTCTATTGCTGCTGTTGGTGTTGCCGCTCTTAAATCAGACACGTAATCGACGAGCGTCGTATCCGGCTCATGTCCAACACCGGTAATAATTGGTGTGCTCGTATGGAATACTTGCAGCGCAACTTCTTTTTCATTGAATGTCCACAAGTCTTCAATTGAACCACCACCGCGTGCCAGAATTAACACATCAAACCCCAACGAATCTGCATACTTTAAATTCTTAATGACAGAATCTATACTGCCGACACCTTGTACACGCGTGTCAATAATCGTTGCTTGAGCAAGTGGATAACGACGTTCAAGCGTCGTTAACATATCGCCTCTCACAGCACCACTTATCGATGTCAGTATCCCAATTTTCTCTGGATATTCTGGAATTGGTTTTTTATGTTGTAAATCAAAGTAACCGTTTGACTCAAGCTCTTTTCTATCTTTTTCGAGCTTTGCAAACAATTGACCCAGTCCATCGAGTTCAACATGCGTCACGATAAGCTGATAGCTACCCTGTTGCTTATACACACCAATTTTTCCCGTAACGAGTACGCTTTGTCCTTCTTCTAAATCAAATGATAAACCACGCTTATTACGGCTAAATAATGCACAATTAATCACCGCATCCGCATCTTTCAATCTGAAATATACATGACCGGAGCGATGATGATTGACGTTTGACACTTCACCCTTCACATATGCTGTTTGCATATAAGGGTCCTGTTCAAACTTTCTGGATATATATTGAGTCATCACACTGACACTTAAAAACTTATCATTCTGCATCTTAAAACGTCCTTACTTATCTAGGTGATCTGAGTCGATAAAACTCTTCAGTACACCATTAATAAACTTAAAACTATCATTGTCACCATATAGTTTTGCTAAAATTACAGTCTCATTAATGACAACCTTTTTCGGTGTATGATCGAGCAGTATTTCACAAAATGACATTCGAAGCAAACTGCGTTCCACTTTCGATAGTCGACCGATCGTAAACTTTTGCAGATAACTACTGATTGAATTATCGATAGATTCATTATTTTGCACATAATAATCGACCACCGTTTTTACATATTCATAGTCATTATATGCATCTTTAAATTTAACTGAATCCATCAGCTCTTTTGAATCTTCTAACTGAAAAATAATTTGAAAAATTTTCTTGCGCTGTTCGTGTCTATTCATAATTTTCCCTATCTTATGATTTAATGTTAATGATATGAACATTGACATCTTTCACTTCAAAGTTCGTCATGTTCTTGATTGAATTGGTTATATTTTTTTGAATCTTTACTGCAGTTTTGTGCACATTCGCATGACTAAATAAGGATACATATACACTGACAGAAATCGTATCATTTTTCGTATCCACTTTAATACCTTTTCCACGGTACTTTTTCCCGAGCTTCTCAAAATTACCACTCGCAAAGTTATTTTGTAATGCGTGTACGCCTTTCGTTTCTGTCGCTGCGATACTCGCAACAACTTCAATGACTTCCGGAGAAATTTCGACGCGACCTAAATTTTCATTGATTGTCTGTAAGTTCATATCAATCACCTCTTGTTTATTATACCAAACTTAACACGATATTGAATTTGTTACTCAATAAAAAAATCGTGATGTTAATCATCACGATTCGTTCATTACATCGTTTTCCGCTAGGAAATTTGTATTGTAATTATTTTCTATGAAATTTTTGTTATTTAAAAGTTTTTGATGAAACGGAATTGTCGAATCAATACCGTTGATCGTGAATTCTTTTAACGCACGACGTGCACTGTTTATCGCTTCTTCACGACTATCACCATGAACGATTAACTTAGCAATCATTGAATCGTAATATGGTGGAATCGTATAACCAGAGTAACATGCGGTATCAAGTCTTATACCATAGCCACCAGGCGCTAGAAAATCAGTAATCTTACCTGCAGATGGCATGAAGTTTTTCGCTGGGTTTTCTGCATTGATTCTAAACTCAATAGAATGACCTCTAAACGTAATGTCCTCTTGTTTATAAGGTATCTCTTCACGCATTGCAACTTTTATTTGCATCTTGATTAAGTCAACACCTGTAATCATTTCAGTTACAGGATGTTCCACTTGAATACGCGTGTTCATTTCCATGAAATAAAAATTGTCATCATTTAAATCATAAATAAACTCAATCGTTCCTGCACCAATATATTGAATACTGCGTGCTGCGTTTACTGCCGTAATCCCCATTTCTTCCCGCTTTTCTTCTGTCATAATCGGGCTTGGTGCTTCCTCGACAAGCTTTTGCATGCGTCGCTGAACCGTGCAGTCACGTTCTCCCAAATGGATTACATTACCGTAGTAATCGCCGAGCACTTGAATTTCAATATGTCTAAAGTTTTCAATATATTTTTCCATGTAAAGACTGCTATTGCCAAAGGCACTTTGTGCTTCTTTCGTCGTCAATTTATACCCTTGGATTAATTCCTCTTCATTTCTGGCAACGCGAATTCCTTTACCGCCACCACCATGACTCGCTTTAATGATCACAGGGTATCCAATCGTTTCGGCAACTTCTTTGGCATGTTCAATAGAGTTTAGTATACCGTCACTACCTGGTACAGTCGGAACACCTGCTTTTTGCATCGTTTTCTTGGCCACATCTTTAATACCCATTGTTGAAATCGTTTCAGGCATCGGACCGACAAAAATGATATTCATCGCTTCACACATTTCAGCAAAATCATCATTTTCTGCTAAAAATCCGTAACCCGGATGAATCGCATCACAATTCGTCGACTTTGCGATTGTCATGATGCTGATCATATCTAGATAGCTGTCCTTCGACTGTTTCGGACCAATACAGTATGATTCCGTTGCAATTTTTCTATGCAGACTTTCACGATCTGCTTCAGAATAAATACTCACTGTCTCAATGCCAAGTTCATCACACGCACGTATAATTCTAACGGCAATTTCACCACGATTTGCCACTAATAATTTTTTAATCATCGAATTATAAACATCGGCTGATTGTACTCAACCATTTCTCCATCTTCGATTAAAATCTCAACGATCTCACCGCTCATTTCAGCTTCGATTTCATTAAATAACTTCATCGCCTCTAAAATGCACACAACGGTATCATTGTTGACTTTATCGCCTACTTTCACAAAAGCCTCAGCTTCTGGTGAAGGTGCCTTATAAAATGTACCGACCATCGGTGCTTTAATGACCTTGCCACTCGGCTGTTGTTCTTGTGGTGTTGGCGCCTCTTCTTTCACTGGTGCGGGTTGAACAGCAGGCTGAGCTTGTACTTGTGTAGGTGCTACTGCCTTTTTTAATTTGATTTCAACATCTTTGTCTTTATACTCTACTTCAGACAAAGAAGCCTTGTTCATTTTTTCAATCAATTGATCGATATGATTTAGATTCATTTCGAATATCTCCTAGTCGCTCAAATATTGTAATTAATTTTACTTAAAATTTTCTGTATCTTCAAGTCTATTATGTATTTTTGATAAAATCACGTTTAAAATGATGTGATTAAAATTAAAAATTGAGTACATATGTACTCAATTTTTAAAATCAACTATGCTCTTGAAACGTAACTTCCATCTGTTGTACTAATCACGAGCACATCACCTTGGTTAACAAACAAAGGCACTTGAATCTCTAAACCAGTCTCAAGTTTTGCTGACTTAGTAGCCCCTGTTGCCGTGTCACCTTTAATACCTGGCTCTGTTTCAACAACCTCAAGCTCTACAGACTTTGGTAATTCAACGCCGAGCGTTTCGCCGTTGTAACTCATAATTGAAACGTTCATGTTTTCTTTTAAGTAGTTTAACTCATCTTCTAATTGCTCAGCTGGTATTTCCACTTGCTCGTAAGAGTTATTGTCCATGAATACGTGCGTTGCGCCATCTGCGTACAAATATTGCATCTTGTTGTTTTCAATCATCGCTCTCGCAACTTTTTCCCCACCACGGAATGTTTTCTCTTGAATCGCACCGGTTCTTAAATTTCTTAATTTAGAACGTACAAATGCAGCACCTTTACCTGGTTTTACATGTTGGAAGTCCATGACGCGCCAGATGCCACCGTCAACTTCAATCGTTAAACCTGTCTTAAAGTCGTTTACTGAAATCATTATTATTCCCCACTATCCTAAAATGAGATATTACCATTATAAAGTGTTAATTCGTATTGGTAAATGTTTGATTAAAGAATAAACAATTCCTTGCTACTATTCGTCAATCGTTTTAAACCGTCTTTCGTCACTAAGCAATCGTCTTCAATTCTTACACCACCAACACCATCGATGTAAATACCTGGCTCAATCGTAATACACATACCTTCTTCAATGATCGTATCGACGCTTGATGCAATACCAGGGCCTTCATGGACCTCTAACCCAATACCATGACCTAATGAATGTCCAAAGTTCTCACCATATCCATGTGAAGCAATCACATCGCGTGATACTGCGTCAGCTTCTGAAGCTTTCATACCCGGCTTGATTTTTTCTAATGCTAATAGCTGGCTCTCAAGCACGACATCATACACTTTTTTCATTTCATCACTCGGTTTACCGACAGCGAACGTACGTGTAATATCTGAAATATAACCATTGTATAATGCACCGAAATCAAGTGTAACCATATCACCGTCTTCGATGACTTTATCGCTTGCAACACCGTGAGGTAATGCACCGCGTGCACCACTCGCAACGATAATGTCAAAGCTCGCACCAGACGCACCAAGTTCACGCATCTTGCGCTCGAGTTCATTTTTCACATCGAGTTCAGTCATGCCCGCTTTAACAAACGTTAAGATATGTTCGTATGTTTCATCTGCAATGTCACATGCTTTTTGAATGACAGCAACTTCATCATCAGATTTTACCATTCTGATCTTCTCAATTTCAGCAGTCAGTGGTGTGAGTTCAAATGATTTGTCTAATTCAGCATATGTATTATATGTTGTTAAATGGCCTTCAAAGCCTAATTTTTTAATGCCTTTACCCTCTAACAATTCGATCACAAATGGTAAGTGACCGCCTTTTTGAAGTACAAAATCCAGATTTTTTGCTTGTTCTTGACCTTGCGCTTTATATCTAAAGTCTGAAACTAAAATGGCTTCATCTTGAGTCACGATGACAGAACCAGCACTACCCGTAAAATCTGATAAGTAACGTCTGTTGTGTGCGCTCATCACCAATACAGCATCTAAATCTTTTTCTGATAAAATTTCTCTCACTTTTTTTATTTTATCCAATTTGTATCACCTCATTAAATATATTACATTAAATCTTTTTTAATACCAACCCACTACCCTTACGTGGTAATATAAAATAATGATTAGTAAAGGAGCATTATATGAAATACATCGGACTATTATTCGTGCTCATTATAGCAAGCGCTTGTCAAAACGAAGCGACATCTGAAGATCAACAAACGCACAATGCACTAAATGAAGAGTTGATGCTATTACAATCAGAACACAACTATTTAAGCGCATATTTAACAGAACTAAATGCAGATGATAATGATGAACAGACCGAAGCAGAGAGCGACGGTTATGATGCACAAATTGAAACTTTTATTGATTTAATTATTCCTGAACTGTCGAGTATTGCAACTGTGCTTGATGAAACAGAGACGCATAGTATCGCACTTGCCTACTCTACTGTAAACACACATATTCAATCGATAAATAATAGTGTGACTCAGTTACAAGCAGAAATAGAAGGTATGTCTCTAAGCGAATCACAAGAAATACATTTCGATGATTTCCAATCGACGAACAATGAACTCGTTGAAACACTCGAATTGCTAAGACGTGGTGTTGAAACGAACGATATCAATCAAGTCAACGAAGCGATTGAATCTCTAAATCAATTTAGTAATAAATATTAAGGATGAATGCACTGATGACAAAGAATATTTTTGGTGGCCAAGCTGTACCAGAAGGCGTCATGTTCCAAAACAAGGAACATATGGTCACTGCCATACGTAGAACAGATCAATCCATCGATTATTTCCATATGGAAAAACAACCAAAAAAATGGGTGAATACACTTAAGAAAATACCAATCGTACGCGGAAATGTCGCGTTGATTGAAGCAGCAATTTATGGTTCTAAGCACATGGATTTTGCTGCAGATAGATATGAGAGAGATCCAGCAGACGACGCAAAAATTGCCGAAGAGAAACAAAAAGAAAATTTAGCAAAGATGGTACTCTTTACGGTCGTTGTTGCCGTCGTTTCATTTTTAATCGGACAGTTTATTTTCACGCTCATTCCAGCATTTGTGGCGCACATGTTCGGCGGTTGGGTCACTGGTACATTCGGACAAGTGTTTATTGAAACGATGTTCAAACTCGTTGTATTACTCGGATACATCTATGTGTTGTCTCTAACTCCGATGGTCAAACGACTATTCCAATACCATGGTGCTGAACATAAAGTAATCAATGCATATGAAAATGGGTATACGTTAACAATAGATAATGTGATGCAAGCATCAAGATTACACTATCGCTGTGGTAGCTCATTTATTTTGTTTACTGTTCTCGTGAGCTTTGTATTGTACATGTTTGTACCATACGAACCACTTTATGTGAGAATTTTAAATAGAATCGCTTTGATCCCACTCGTTCTAGGATTTTCATTTGAAGTCCTTCAAATTACGAATAAATTAAGAAATATTCCTGTGCTAAAATATTTAGCTTTACCTGGACTTTGGTTACAATTGTTAACAACGAAAGAACCTCAACCTGACCAAGTTGATGTTGCGATCCACTCGTTTAATCGTCTCGTAAGGAAGGTGGAACAGTGAAACGAGTATTATTAATTCTTGCCGGTCTAATTATAGTTATAGGTATTATAGGTAGCTTAGACTTTTTCGTAGCAGCGGTACTTAATTCACTGATATTCATTATGGTACTCGGTGTCGTCGGCTACTTAATCTACTACTTTTTCTTTCTCACAGAATCGCAGAGAAAGTATAAGCGAGCACTTAGAAAGTCGAAACGCACACATAAAAATAGAAGAACAAATAAAAAAATCTGAACCTATAGGTTCAGATTTTTTTATCTTGTCTTTGATTTAATTTTTCCAGTCCATTTGCTAATGCCATTTTTAAGCATATACACATCTTTATGCCCTTTTTTCTTTAATACTTTTGCAGCACGAATTGAAAGACGTCCTGTTTGATCATATAAGTAAACCGGTTGGTCCTTACGTATTGATCCAATGCGTTGTTGTAAGTTCATAAGCGGTATATTTCTTGCACCGATAATATGACCATATTCATACTTTTCTTTTTCACGTAAATCAATCAGCTGTACTTTTCTTAAATCCTTTTTAAATTCTTCTTCAGGTAATGATTTGACATTACGCATATTTAAGATTCCATTAATAATGATTAAGATAACAATTACTGCTAATACGAGTAATACGATGAGCCATGTATCCAATGTTTCACACCCTCTCCAATAAATCACATAAATATATTATAAAGATTTATGATACAATTTTCAAAGAAATACTAGGAGGAGTTTTAAATGCAGAGAGAAAAATGGGTATATTTGAATAGTGGTAAGCAAGATGCCTTTTATAATATGGCAGTTGATGAACTTTTAATGGAAAAACATCGCAACGGCCAGATTCCACCAGTCATTCGATTATACGAATGGCAAGTACCAAGTTTATCACTTGGATATTTTCAAAAAGTTAAAAAAGAAATAGATACAGAAAAAGTAGAAGAATATGGTTATCAGATGGTGCGCAGACTTACAGGTGGTCGAGGCGTCCTGCACGATAAAGAATTGACATATAGCATCGTCGTTTCAGAATCTCATCCAAGAATGCCACATTCAGTATCAGAAAGCTACCGCATCATCTCTAGCGGACTGTTGGAAGGGTTCAAGAACCTTGGATTAGATGCGTACTTTAGCGTACCTGATACAGAAGAGAAAAGGAAATCATTAACGAATATTAGAAGTAGTGTATGCTTTGACACACCGAGTTGGTATGAGCTCGTTGTCGAAGGTAAAAAAATTGCAGGCAGTGCGCAAACACGTCAAAATGGTGTCATTATGCAGCACGGATCTATTTTACTTGACGTCGATGTCGATCACCTATTTGATATGTTTAATTATACGAACCAACGCTTTAAAGAAAAAATGAAATCACAGTTTAAAGAAGTTGCTGTTGCAATAAATGATATAAGTGAAAAGAAATTTACAGTTGAAAATCTCTACCCAGCATTTAAGCTCGGCTTTGAAAAAGGACTTGAGATTGAAACAGAGCCACTTGTTTTAACTGAATCGGATGACAAAAGAATTCAAATGCTGATTGAAAAATATAAATCTGAAGAATGGATGTATCGCAAGTAACGTACACTATATTTACTGGAGTGAATGAATTGAAAAAACAATTTGTAGTAATCGGTCTAGGTCGATTTGGTTCAAGCGTTGCCGACACACTACTCTATCAAGGACATGAAGTCCTGGTTATTGACCGTGATATGAGTAAAGTAGAACCATTTATGTCGACTGCAACACTCGCTGTTCAAGCGGATGCAACAGATGAAAATGTGCTGAATGAGTTGGGAATTCGAAATTATGAACATGCTATCGTCGCCATTGGTGAAGATATTCAGTCAAGTCTACTTGTGACACTATTATTAAAAGAAATCGAAGTAAATACAGTGATTACAAAAGCAAAGGATGACCTTCACGGTAAAATGTTAAATAAAATCGGTGCAGATCGTGTCGTTTATCCAGAGCGAGACATGGGAGAGCGTCTTGCTCACCATCTTGATTCCAGTAACTTAATAGAACATATTCGCCTATCACGTGAATATGACATCATTGAAATTGCAGCACCGAAATCTTTTTACAACAAATCAGTTCAGTCGCTCATGGGTATGACAAAGAAAAAAATGACAATCGTCGCAATTAAAAAAGGTGACTCAGTTGATATTTCACCAATTCATGATGCCATCATCGAACCAAAAGACGTCCTGCTCATCGTTGGTGAAAAAAAGCTACTTCGTAAATTGGAACAAGAGACATGAATAAGACATCGAATATCGGAGCTGCACGAGTCATAGTGATGTTTTTCTTTATATCGATTGGGATTGGAACATTATTACTGATGTTCCCAGTATCATCAAATGGTAGTCATAACATTAATTTTATAGATGCATTGTTCACTGCGACATCAGCAGTCAGTTCTACAGGATTGACTGTCGTAGACACTGGTGAAGCTTTCACTCAATTTGGACAGATCGTCATCATGATTCTCGTACAAATTGGTGGGTTAGGTTTTATGGTGCTCGGTGTACTCGTTACATTGTTGCTTGGCAAAAAGATTGGTATGAAGCAGCGTGCATTTTTACAAGAATCAACACAATCCGTATCCACGCGTGGACTTATTCGATTAAGTATTTATATACTCGCAATTGCACTCGTGTTTGAAATCATAGCAACGGCAATATTAACATTTAGATTTTCTCATGATATGCCGTTATCAAATGCACTGTACAATGGAATGTTTCACGCGGTAACATCATTCAATAATGCAGGATTTACATTATTCAATAATGGATTATCTACGTATAGTGATGACATCATCGTCACGACGACAATTATGTTAATGATTATTTTCGGTGGTCTTGGATTTATTGTCATCGTCGACATTATTTTCAAGAGATCATGGCGTAGCTATACGCTGCATACAAAACTTGTATTAACAGCTTCTGGGGCACTGATCGTAATTGGTACACTCTCCATCTTTATAATTGAACTGTTTAACACAAAAAATGGGACGACGTCACTGTTTAATCAGTTCTACCACGCTTTATTCCAAAGTGTCACTGCACGAAGCGCTGGCTACAATACAGTTGATGTTGGTACGATGCTGTCATCGACACAATTAATCATTATTATTTTAATGTTTATTGGTGCGGCATCAAGTAGTACCGGCGGTGGGATAAAAGTAAACACATTTGTCATCATCCTACTCGCAACGTTAACGACATTTCGCGGTGGTGGTCAAATCAAAGCGTTTAATAGAGCGATTCCGTTAGAAGCCGTCATGCGTGCACTCGCAGTCGTCGTCAGTTCAATCGTTGCTGTAATCGTGCTAACATTAACCCTCTCGATTACCGAAGACATGCTCAATGAGCATTTTCTAGAAGTATTTTTTGAATCTGTATCAGCAGTCAGTACAGCCGGTTTAACGATGGGACTGACACCAGATCTATCAAACAGTGGTAAAATCATCGTTTCAATCACAATGCTCGTCGGTCGTCTCGGTCCATTGACATTGGCATATGCACTCGCGCAGAAATCAAACAATTCAAAGATTAACTACCCAGAAGAAAAAGTAATGATTGGATAATTTCTCGGTTGAACAAATACGCAAACTTATACTACCACAATATATTAGTTAAGGGTTTTTCCATAAATTTTTTGAAATATAATGCGCTCTTGAATAAGTTTGTTCTTTGTATTGAAAACTACAATACTGATATTATTTTTATTTATTATGATAATATTGAAGATATCAATGAAATTACTTCTTCAACATTAAATGTGGAACATCTAGTACTTAATGATGAAACATTTATATACTATAATAGAATAATGAATAAAAATTCATACTCAGATGACAGTAAAATCTTGATTTATTTGCACGGAGGTCCCAATAGCACAGATTTAAACCTGTATAACCCGCTTATATCGGATTTTTTATCTTTGAATTATACTGTATATTCATTAAACTATTATGGTAGTACTCTATTCGGTGAATCATACATGGAAAAAATTCAAGGTGATTGGTTTAATTCCGAGGTTGAACAAGTAATATCTTTTATTGAACAACTTATTGTTGATCAAAAGAAAAAAGTTGTTCTGGTTGGTGAAAGTTATGGTTCTATTTTATCCGTATTCGTCGGTAATAGGTTAATTAATAAAATTGATTCTATCGTTGCGATATCACCAATTTTAAATTTAAGTAGATTGTTAACTTTCAAGAAAACATACTTTGAAAATATAAGTAAAGACAAGGTTAAAAAATATAATAACTGTTTGGTACACTTATTGAATAGTTATAATGGTAATTTATTATTTATTTATGGAGAGAAAGATAAATTCATAACTTCTTCAGATGTCCAAATTTTTTTAAAGCGATTTTCTCAAGATAATAACGAAAAATTACACTTGAAAGTAAATAAAACGAGTGGTCACTACTTTAATTCAGAAGATGATATGGAATATATCAAAAACATAGTCAACTAGGGGATGAATTAATGGAGAAAACATATAATTTTACAAAAAATGAATCCCGTAATTTATACATATACCTCATTAGTATCGTTGTGCTTACTATTGGGAATGGGATATATACATTTTCTATTTCATACTACTTATTAAATGAGACAGGTTCAGCACTTTATTTCTCTATTAATTTAGCCATATCATCAATCACATTTCTAATTGTTACCCCATTTGCAGGTGTAATAACTGATTTCTTTGATCGAAAGAAAATTGTGCTATCTGGGGAATTTCTCATCACATTATTAACATTCATATTACTGCTCCTTGTTTACTTTCACGGTATCTCATTAACAGCAATATTTGTTACAACGTTCTTTAGATCATTAATACTACCATTAGTGAACAATTCCTTCTCTGCTTCGATGTCAAACTTGTTTAATGTAGATAATCTCCAAAGAGTGTTTGGGTTAAATGGAAGCATACAATCATCTGCAGCATTTTTTGGTCCAATACTCGGTGGACTAATTTTTGGTATTTTTAGTCTAGAAGTTACTTTGTTACTTTTTGTTGTCGCATCATTTGTCTCGTTTATGCTTGATTTTTGGTTAAAATTTGACTTGTTTCAACAACAAAAACCAAAGGATATTCTTGAATTAAAAAATAAAAATGTCCTCAAAAACTTTTTCATTGAAATTCGAAAGGGGTTCAAGTATTTACTGAGTATACCAATACTAAGAATCGTAATTTTTGCTGGTATCGGTATAAATTTCTTTAGTGCTGGTGATACCATATTACCTGAAAAAATGATGATTAATGAATTGAATTTTAGTCCTATAACTGTAGGTCTAGTGAATGGTATTATGGCCTTGGGTACGGTTACAGCTGGTATCCTTTTATCTTATAGAAAGAAAATTGTTAATCATGTATCCGTCATGAGATGGTGTTTCATCATTAATGGATTTATTACGATTATACTTCCTTTACCGATATATTTATCCATGGATTTTGTACAAAACATGATATTCCTATCTGTTATGTTATTTTTCAACTATTTCTTTATTGCAATTGCTAATGTGCCATTTATAAGAATTATTCATGAGGAAACTGAGGATCATATGAAAGGCAGAGTATTTTCAAATCTCGGTGTGCTAAGCAGCTCCGTTGTTCCTCTAGCTGTTGTTTTATACGGTATTATTTATGACGCAGGTTATTATATGACTGTAAATATTATTGGGGGAATTACAGTAATAATAATTTCTTTTATTTTCTTAAATCCTTCGCGAGGACATAAGCGAGCTGAAGGTTAATTAATAAATTTTAAAGTCCCATTAACAAAAAAACTGCTTAGAATCTGATTTAGGATTCTAAGCAGGTTAATTTTTTGATTGTACTTATATTCTCAACAATATTATATTTAAATTACTTCTCTTCCTTAATATCCTCTAAGCTAAATCGAAGAACTGGGTTTCTAGCTGCTTGTGTTTCATCTAAGCGACCGATTACTGTCGTATGTGGTGCTTCTAACACAACATCTAAGTTTTCATCGATTTCTTTATCGATTTGAATTAACGTATCGATAAATCCATCTAATGTTTCTTTCGCTTCTGTTTCAGTCGGCTCGATCATCATACATTCCTCAACGTTTGTTGGGAAGTACACTGTCGGCGGATGGTAACCGAAATCAAGCAAACGCTTCGCAATATCTAACGTACGTGCACCACGTTTTTTCTGTGCAGACGCACTTAACACGAACTCGTGTTTACAATGTTGCGGATATGGTACATGGTACGTGCCTTCTAGACGACGCATCATATAATTCGCATTTAATACTGCATAATCTGAAACAGCTTTAAGTCCATCTGGACCCATTGTTCTGATGTACGTATACGCGCGTAAGAATATACCAAAGTTACCGAAGTGTGCTTTAACACGTCCAACTGATTGTGGTACGTCATGCTCTACTTTATAGTTATCGCCATCTTTAACGATTAACGGGCTTGGTAAGAACGGTGCTAAATCTGATTTTACTCCGATTGGACCTGATCCTGGACCACCGCCACCGTGTGGGCCTGTGAATGTTTTGTGTAAGTTTAAGTGAACCGCGTCAAACCCCATATCTCCTGGGCGTACTTTTGACATGATTGCGTTTAAGTTCGCACCATCATAGTAAAGTTTACCACCAGCACCGTGAACGATATCTCTGATTTCAATAATTTCTTCTTCAAAGATACCTAACGTGTTCGGGTTCGTTAACATGATTGCACATGTTTTATCGCCGACTACTTCTTTTAAGTGGTCGATATCGACTTGTCCTTTGTCATTTGAACGTACTGTAACAACGTCAAGACCTGCGACAACCGCACTTGCTGGGTTTGTACCGTGTGCTGAGTCAGGCACGATCACTTCTGTTCTCTCTGTGTCACCGTTTGAATCATGGAATGCTTTGATCATTAATAATGCTGTCCATTCACCTTGTGCACCTGCTGCTGGTTGTAATGAGATTTCATCCATACCAGTGATTTCTTTTAAGTGCTCTTGCATATCATAAACGATTTCAAGTGAGCCTTGGATTTGTGAGTCATTTTGTAATGGATGACTCATCGCGAAACCTGGAATTCTTGCAACTCTCTCGTTAATTTTAGGATTATACTTCATCGTACAAGATCCTAACGGATAGAAGCCAGTATCCACACCGTGGTTACGGTTAGATAACTCTGTATAGTGTCTCATTAAGTCAAGTTCAGCAATTTCAGGTAGTTCAGCTTTTGTTTTACGGATAAACTTATCATCAACAACTGAAGAAAGTTCTTTTTTCTCAACTTCTAACGTTGGTAATGAATAGGCAAATCTGCCAGCAGTGCTTCTTTCAAAAATTAATGGTGAAGATCCCTTAAGCATTCAACTCACCTAACCTTTCAACAAATGTATCAATTTCATCTTTTGTTCTTAACTCTGTAACAGCAACAAGCATGTGGTTTTTGAAGTTGTCATCCACTTTACCTAAATCATAACCACCAATGAATCCATCATCTGCAAGTGTTTCGTTTACATCATGAAGGTTTACATTGTCATTGAATTTAACAACGAATTCATTGAAAGTTGTACCGTCAAGTACGTCAAAACCTTTGCTAGAAAATTGATCTTTCGCATAATGCGCAAGTGATAAATTATTCTCAGCCATCTCAACGAGACCATACTTACCTAATGCACTCATCGCAACTGAAGAACCGAGTGCGTTAAGCGCTTGGTTCGAACAGATATTACTTGTCGCTTTTTCACGACGGATGTGCTGTTCACGTGCTTGTAAAGTTAAAACAAATCCACGGTTACCATCATCATCTGTCGTTTGACCAACAAGACGACCAGGCATTTTTCTCATTAATTTTTTCGTAGCAGCGAAGTAACCACAGTGTGGTCCACCGAATTGTGCTGGAATACCGAACACTTGTGTATCACCAGTAACAATGTCTGCGCCGAACTCACCTGGAGGCGTTAAAATACCTAATGCAAGTGGATTAGAGTTTATAACGAATAAACCTTTGTTTTTATGTGCAATTTTTTCGATTGCTTCAAGGTCTTCAATTGAACCGAAGAAGTTTGGATACTGTACCATTACAGCAGCTGTGTCTTCGTCTGATGCCGCATCAAGTTTTTCTAAATCTGTAACTGTACCGTCAAGATCGATCTCAACGATTTCTAAACCTTGTGCTTCACCATACGTACGAATGATTTGTCTAGACTGAATGTTAACGCCTTTAGACACAAGTAATTTTTTCTTTCTGCTTACACCTGCCGCCATTGTTCCCGCTTCAGCAAATGCCGTTGGGCCATCATACATTGATGAGTTCGCAACTGGCATACCAGTCAGTTCAGAAATTAATGTTTGGAATTCAAAGATTGCTTGTAATTCACCCTGTGAAATTTCTGGTTGATACGGTGTGTACGCTGTGTAAAACTCTGAACGAGAAATTACATGGTCAACAACAGTCGGAACGAAGTGATCATACACACCTGCACCTAGGAATGATGCATGTGTTTCTGATGTGACGTTCTTACGTGCAATTCTTCCAAGCTCTTTTAGTAAAGAAGTTTCATCTTTTTTCGGCTTAATGTTTAGCTCGCCTTTGAAACGAATATCTTCAGGAATCTCACTAAATAAATCTTCGATACTATCAACGCCGATAGTCTCTAACATTTCTTTCTTGTCTTGCTCTGTTAATGGTAAATAACGATGACTCATATTGAGGCTCCTAACTAATTATATTTGTGAAATGGTGTGCTAACAAAACGTGCACGCACTTCATTTTTACGAATTTTAATGTAAAACTCTTTGTCTAATTCATAAGCATCTGTATCAACTAATGCAAATCCGATTGAACGTTTAGATGATGGTGATTGCGTTCCGCTTGTTACTTCACCGATAACGTTACCTTTAGAATCAAGTACTTCATAACCCGTACGCGCAATACCTCGTTCTAATATTTCAAAACCAGCACGCGTGCGTGGTACACCATTCTCTTTTTGTTCAATAAGCGCTTGTTTACCAACAAAGTCACTGTCTTTTTTCAGTTTTACCGCAAAGCCAATCTTCGCTTCAAGTGGTGAAATCTCTTCAGTTAGATCTTGACCATGAAGTGGTAACCCACCTTCAAGTCTTAATGTGTCACGTGCACCAAGTCCACACGGAGTCACACCCGCTTCTATGAAGTGGTTCCATAAGCCAACAGTATCTTCGGCACGACAATAGATTTCAAATCCATCTTCCCCTGTGTAACCACTTTGTGAAAGAATCACGCCATAACCAGCAACTTGAATATTTCTCTTGAAGTTAAACATTTTCATGTCACCAATTGATTCTTCAACAGCTAACTGTACAACTGAACGTGCACGTGGCCCTTGAATTGCTAACTGACCGAACTCAGCGCTCACATTCTCAACCTTCGCATCAAATCCTTCAATCGCAGATAATACTTCAAAATCCTTATCTACGTTTCCAGCGTTAACGACAAGTAGGTATTCGTTTTCTCCCACTTTGTAAAGAACTAAGTCATCAATTGTACCGCCCTGCTCATTTGCAAGTACCGTGTACTGTGCTTTATCGTCTGTCAGTTTAGTTACATCGTTCGTTAAAGCATAATTTAAAAACGCTTCTGCCTCAGGACCTGTTACTTTGATCTCACCCATATGGGAAACATCAAACATACCGACTGCTTCTCTCACCGCTACATGTTCTTCTTTAATACTTGAAAATTGAACAGGTAGTGCCCAACCATGAAAATCCACTACTTTTGCACCAGATGCTTCATAGACATCAAACAAAGGTGTCTTCTTCAAATCACTCATACCGTTCCTCCTTAAAACAAAAATAAACAGAATAGCAATCGTCTGCTACCCTGTTGATTACCCTCCAGGAATGCGTCCCAATGCCTTTCTTTTGCCTGAGAGATTCGCTTACGCTTGCTCCTTCGGCGACGATGACTCGTTCTCTCGAGCATTGTTCAATCGCATATGAAGTTGTTATTCTCATTATAAAGTGAAGTTGTGTTCCATTCAAGTTTATTTAATCTAAGACTCTCATTTTAGAAACTCTAGTATTTCTTTCACACAATCATCAACTGGTTTACGCGTATCAATTCTAATATCAGCTAATGATTTATATTGTTCATGTCTAGATTCGTAACGCGCTATGATATCTTGTCTATTTTGTGCCAGTGGTCGATTCGTATCACCAGAAATTCTATGGAGTAATTTGTCGATCGGTGCATCGAGCCAAACAATTGGCTTTTTCGTAGACTTTAAGAAATCAAATGACGGTGTATAAGTAACGATGCCTCCACCTGTCGCAATGCAATCATATGAGTCATGGGTCTCTTTTAATGCATGGTATTCTAACTCTCTGAAATGAGTTTCACCGTGTGCATTAAAGATATCTGGAATCGATTGTTGTGCATTTGATTCGATCCAGTGATCCATATCGATATATGAAAAGTCATTATTATGTAAACGTTTGGCAATGGTAGATTTACCACTGCCCATAAACCCGATTAGTATCATAGTCATCTATCCCATCAATTCAATTAGTTTTTGATTGTATATTTCGATTAAGTTTTTACGAATCTCAATGATATATATAATCTTATTATAGTAATAGTAGAACACTTGATACAAATAGACGAGAAAGATGTACATCGTTATGCTGACAAATCCATCATTTTTTAAAACTATATGTTTCATTTCCTATTTGTCCCCCTATTATCTCAAGTTGGATACTGTGTTCTGATTCTGTAATGATAAATGCGTCCACATTGAATAGCATTGTAATAAAACCAGTACCATCGATTGATTTAATGACGCGATTATTGTTCAAGCGATAGCTAACGTTTTTTGATTTAGTTGTGAAGTTTATCATTGATTGTCCAGAATTTGTGCTAACCGCTTCGCTGTCTTGGTAAGTTTCCATCAATTCAATGACGAATAAATCGTAGTCAAGATCATATATGACATCATCGGTATGAAAAAATTTTATAAGCATCGGTAAAAAACTGAGGATAAAAGCTAATGTAAATAACGAAAGTATCGCTTCAATCAGTGTAAAACCGGAATCACTCCGTACAAACTTCAATATCTTCATGACGACATATCACTCCAGCATTAAAAAATTCGTCATCAAATAGAACGGCCTCACTGTTTATGAGTGTGATATAAATATCTCTTTTAAATTTCAGTGTTTGCTCAGTCAACGCTTCCGTCTGATGAAGTGCAATCATTGAAGGGACGAGTATTGTCACGATAATACTAAAAGTTAAGATTGCGAGTAATGTATCTATGAGTAAAAACCCTTCATTGTTCAACTCTGAACCGCCCCTTTTGAATTTGGAATATAAAATTGACGTCACTGTTTGCACAATTCAATCGAATCGTACCGAATGCATTTGTATCTCCATTTGGTAAATATGAAAAACGCGTCATGCTGTTTGTCTTAATTGTGCACTGTTCGAGTACTATCGATTCTTCTATCGTTCCATCGCTATTGATTCTCATAATCTCATTAGCAACCTGATAGACGAAAATGACATTTCGCTCCCCTTTTTCTATCGCACTGATCTGTGCATTATGAAAGAAGTATCGAATGTTCTCTATTTCTCTATCGACTAATGATCCTGAATTACTTGGCATTTGTATCATAACAACAAAGGAAATCAAGCTAACTATAAAGAGAGTTAGCATTGATTCCATCAATGAAAAACCGTTATTCAAGACGCGATGCTTCGCCATTTGTTACGACGATTTCATCACCATTTTGACATGTTGTTTGAGACGACGATAAGTAAGTCGGCACTAAGTCATTGATTGTTTGAGGTTGTGTCCCTTCATTCAATGTATATGCTTCTACCTGACTTTGAACCATACGCACTTGTGCCTCACAGCCTGTGTTTTGAACATTCTCACTCTGCGCTGCTATATTTGGAATGATTAAGATGATCAACACAGAGATAACGAGTAGTACGAGTAACATCTCAACAAGTGTAAAACCTTGTTCATCTTTCATTTTTCTTAAAAATAACTTTCTCATTCATATCAACCCTTATCTATTATATTTGGGACATCATTTGAAATATCGGTAATACGATTACGAGATATAAACATGTAATCAGTCCACCCAGGACGGCGAATATTACCGGTTGTATACGCTTGGTGACGAACTCAATATCCATGAGCAGTCGACCTAACACATATTCACTGAATGTAATCAGTTCCTTACCAACTGTTGAATTTTGTTCACCATGACTCACGAATACAGATAATTTCTTATCGATCATGAACAATGATAGAAATGCTTGGCTCAGCGTTTCCCCTCTAAGCAACTGAGTTTCAAGCATTTCCGATTCATATTTCATCTGGTTATCGATTGTCTGGGACTTTAACAATTCGATAATCGCCTTGACTTCCATACCGTTTAAAATAAAGTAGCCAAACTCTCGTGAAAGTTTATATGTCTGTATTTTCATATAAACACTCTTTATGACTGGTATAGACATCAACAATCGGTTCTTACGCTCTATCGTTAAGACGCGCGTGAAAAAGAAAAGATTGATGATTAAAAATAAACAGATGATAAGTGAGATTAGAATGATGCTCGGCAACATTTCTATAAATGTTGTTAAGACGAGAACTGCACCACTAACTTCACTGCCCATACTTTCATAAAGCATTTTAAACTGTGGTATGACTGTAAAATTCAAGATGATCAACATCCCGATAAAGATCACGCTTAAAATGACTGGGTATTGTATCGCCTTAACCACACGTTCGACCATCGTGCGCTTCGTGAACAAAAACTGTGCTGCTTCACGTAACACTTTCGATACCTCACCATGATGTTCACTAAATGTAACCTGCATGATGACTGTGCGTTCAAAATTCAGAATGGTTAAAACATCGCTAATTTTACCTGCATCATGAATTACTGTTAAACATTCTTCTTTCGTCTTTTTGTCAATTACGTCATATTGCTCGAGTAAAAACTCAATCGATTTGGTCAATGTAAATCCACTGTCGAGTAAATCAGCCAAGTTCTCTAAAAAGTGCACATCATACTTTTTAAGTTTATTGGAATTGTTTCGAATATTTTTCATAAACATCTCGGTCGATTACCTTCTCTTTATATAATGTGGCGACCTTATCATTTAACGTTTCATATGATGGATATTCACCATCTAACAGTTGGCATATATCATCATTCGTGATGTGTTCGTAGATGAGATATGACCGATTCTCTGTATGAATGAGTCGCTGATTGATTATGAGTGAGACACTTTGTCTGATCTCTTCTTTAAACAATCCATAATCCTTTAATCGTTCGATCGTTGCGATTGCAGACTTACTATGAAACGTCGATAATACTAAGTGTCCTGATAAGCTTGCCTTAATTAATGATTCAGCGACTTCTTTAGAGCGGATTTCTCCAAATAGTAGAATGTCTGGATCACATCGTAAAGCGCCTTTTAATATATTTTCATGATTCATCTCTGTCTTTTCATTGATCTCAACTTGAATCATATGATCAGATTCATACTCAATTGGATCTTCTATGCTTATAATTTGTTTTTTCGATTGATTGATTTCATTCGTCAGTAACTGATACATCAACGTCGTCTTACCGACACCCGTTGGCCCTGTAAATAATATTAATCCTTGTGATTTACTTACATAGTTTTGGAGAAACATCATATCTTTTTCATCATGAAACAACTCGAGTTGCTTTAAATGGTTTTCAGAAAGTAATAATCGAATAACAATCACTTCGTTCATCATGTCAATTGGGAGTGTACTCACTCGTACTGCGATAGATTCTTGATTATGTGTAATTAATGTTTTTCCACTCTGTGGAATTCGATGTTCATTAATGTCTAGATCTGCCATAAACTTTAAATAGTTAATCATCTTGTTATATTCACTTGTTTTAATGTAATCGTAATCTACCATTTCTCCTTTAATTCTAAATCGGACTAGACCATATGAACTTTCTAAAGTAATATGGATATCACTCGCATGTTGTTCCTTCGCATGTACGATAATTTTTTCTATATTTTGTCTCAAAAATACACCCCCTACTCTATATAAGCCTTTTTTCGGGTGATTTATTTTTTATCGACAACATATTTTCAATTTTTGTACTATATGAACTCAATTGTTGAAATCCTGAATAAATTTCAGATGTTGCACAAGTGCTATTTACAATGTTCATTTTGTTATATATAATTGAATATGATTATAAAAGCGTGAGATACATACGAAAGGACTTGTTTACTATGATGTCAAAAAACGTTAAAACATTAGGCTTTTGGACAGCAATATTTGCAGTTTTATTTTATGTCGGCGACATGCTTGCTGTTTCCGCATTCATGGTCATCCAATCATTATTTTTTGTCATTATTGCCTATATGAATTTAACTGAACGTACTTACTTGTATATATTTTTTGCATATCTCGTTTTATTCTTTGCCGGATTTAGTTTCTACAGCACATTTATTGTAGAACCAAGCTTCGGAAACCAACATTAATTTTAAAAAGAAAAATTAGGGGGTATTTAAATGCCATTTATAGATACAGGAGAATTATTTGAATTTTTTGGAACGACAATTCACATCGGGGTCAATGCAACATCACTTTTGATGTTACTTGTTACAATCATCGCGGGTTGGGGATTTGTATTGGCACTTAGAAATAAGAACATATTAGCGATTTTATTCAGTGCTGCATCCGTGTTAACATTTGGATTTTTCGCACTTGCAACGATATTTACATTCGGATATCCGGACTTTCATTAATTAATAGTAAAAAGGACCAAGCTGCGCTTGGTCCTTTTTTATTTGATATATTGTTCTACGAGTCGTGCTGCACCGTATATTCCTGCATCATTACCGAGTTCAGCAAGCACGATATTTATGCCTTCTGCTGCGGGTGGAAATGTGACCGTAGGAAACTGAGAGATGACTGAGTCTAACAAAATGTGGCCTGCATCTGAAACGCCACCACCGATAACAAAATGCGATGGATTCACAACTGACGCGATATAACTTAATCCGAGTGCAATGAAGTAGCCGACTTTATTCAGTACCTTTAATGCAAGTGGATCTTTTTGACCAGCCGCTGTAATGACATCACGGCTTGATAAGGTACCGGCATCAATGAGTTCTGAAAGTATTGATTCAGGAAAGTCTTTTTGAAAATCATAACATAGATTCACTATACCTGTTGCAGATGCAACAGTCTCTAAACAACCACGGTGACCACAGTTACATTGAAACTGTTCTGTATGATCTACTTTCAAATGACCAACTTCGCCACTTGCACCTTTAAATCCATGCATGAGCTCACGGTTTGAGATAATACCGCCACCAACACCTGTACCGATCGTAAGTACTGCGACGTTGCTGTAGTTTTTACCTGCTCCTTTGTATTGCTCTCCAAGTGCTGCTAAATTCGCATCATTATCCACGATGACTTCTAAATTCATTAGGTTAGATAATATACCTTTTACATCGACTTTACCTTTCCAACCGAGGTTAACGGCACCATTGACCACACCATCTTTAAAATTAACTGGTCCTGGCACACCGATGCCAATTCCGATACACTCATCTACATTACTCTCCATTTTTTCCAACTGTTTTTGGAATGAAGTCGCAATTTCTTTTAATAGTTCTGTTTCACTATTAATACCTGTTGGTATTCTCCACTTTTCGATCAACTCTAATTCTTGATCAAATATTCCGAGCTTACAACTCGTCCCACCTAAATCTGCTGTTAATACATACTTCATATTAAACGCCTCGGTTCCTTAAGATAGTTAGTGACTCTATAAATTCTTCTTTCGATATCAATTGATTTCTATATAATTCTCGAATTTCAAGTTTCATCATTTCTATTTTAGTTTCTTCGTTTTTATCATAGACATAAATACCATATCGCAATAACAATCGATTGATATACGTTAAATCTTTATTCATCGTATTCTCTCGCAATAATTTCCAATCCCTTATCTTCTATATTATCAATATCGAATCGAGACAGTATCGTTCTGATTTCATCGTGCTCACTATCTCTTCTCAACATAATAATCTTCTCTTTAGCAATTTGTTCATTGGTTGGATTGAGTTCAAAACTCTTTTGTAAAAATTCATCGCGCTTGTTATAGTCACCAGTGACCTCAGCTAATATAGCAAGTGAAGCATAGGTTTGGTAACTTTCATTACCATGTCTTAAACCTTCATTAATAATGTCTAATGCTTCCTCATATTGTTCTTGTTCAATATATTCAGCAGCGAGCGTATCAAACGCTGGTACCGAATCATGTGATGAAATAAATACGATATTTAGAATGACAGAAACAATAAACACGACGATGACTAGAAATACGATTTTTAAATTCACTTTTCTGAAATAGATAAAAATACCAAAAATAATACCATATATTAACCCACTAAAATGTGCGAAGTGATTGATGTTTGATGAAAAATGCGTGAACACGGATAGCACCGTGATAATTACTGCAAGCTGAATAACACGCTTTACATCGATGTGCTTATGAATGATCATATGTGCAACGAGTAGACCAAGCAAACCATATATAGATCCGCTCGCACCAAGCATAATGCCTTCTGAAATAAACATAAGGCTAAACATACTTGAGAGTATACCCGTTAAAATATAGGTGATCATCAAGGTAATTTTTCCATATATGACTTCTACAAATTTACCAATGATATAAAGTGCAAACATATTAAACAAAAAGTGTTCAATTGAAATATGTAAAAAACTACTCGTGAGCAAACGGTAAATTTCACCTGATACGACTTCATAATGTGAGACTGACAATATGTTTACGAGAAAGTACGATTGATTGAAATAGATACTTAAACTCGCAATTAAGAAGACAATTAAGTTTAAAGTCAAGAGCACACTCGTCACAGGTGTAAACTTTAACATGTATGATTCAAGTGGATGTTTGCTGCTCACTCGTTTTTGATAGACTTTATCTTCCTTATCTGGCTTATATTTATAATTAAAACGATAAAATAAACTCTTTAATATTTTTTCTGGTTGATTTGTTAAATGCTCAACAACTTTAACACCATCTATGGTCTCTTTGCTCTTTTCTTCGGATGGTGACGGATAAATCATTTTTATTTCAGTAGGTTTAAACCCGATAAAACGACTGAAATCCGTCAATCGACCGGATACTTGGTCCGTGACATTGTAAGTCTCTCTTAGGGCTCCTGAAATACCCATCACAAGTTTATCTTTGTTATTTATGAGCCATATCACATCACCGGACTTATCGAAGGCGTGATACGAATATTTAGAGTGCCTCAGCACTTCATATGCAATTTTCCACTTATTCATCGCGTCTCAATTCCTTTGATGAAATACGTCGTTTCGGTGTAATGATTGCGTCCACTGGAATATCATGAGATTCTATTGGAATTTCATTTTTTAACTGTTCTTCAAACACGATAGAGATTGTATCTCCTTTGAAGTCAGCTAAAAATTTATCGTAGTAGCCACCACCATAACCAATACGGTAGCCGGTTTCACTAAAAATAAGCCCAGGAACGACAACCAATTCCATTTCATCAAAACTTTTCTTTAGATTGTTAGGCACTGGAATACCCTTCTCATCTTGCTTTTTATCTTCACTGTTATGCATCCGATAAAAGTGCATCGTTTTCGTCGCATAATCACAAGCTGGACTATATACGTTAACACCATGCTCATTTAATACATTGATCGCAATGTCCGTGTTGATTTCATGCGGCATCGATATGATAAGCCCCACTGACTTATAACCTTTTTCTAAAACAAAATCGATGAGACTATCCATCAGCACTTCTTCATCTTGAGCGCGCTTATCGTTATCGATTGATTTTAATGTTTGGATCATTTCTTTTCTATAAAGTTTCTTACTCATCACGACATCTCCACTTTTCATAGTTATATCTATATTATCAGAATATAAAAAAAGAAAAAACTTCGGTATGCACCGAAGTTACTATTTTAAGTGATCTGCTGTTAAAACAAAATGCACTTGATATGAAATACTTTTAATATGGTCACCAATACGCTCTAAATATTTCGCAGCGAGTTGAGATTGACCAGTAATGAATGAATCCGGCATATCGAACACGTCTGACGTTGTGATTTGAACAAACAATGCATCAATATCACTATCTCGATCGATAATTTCTTTTAGCAAAGCGATATCTTGTTCGTCATATGCTGTTTTTACATCGACTAACATCAAATGTGCAAGTTTTTCCATCGTTCTTAAGCGAATAATCAACTTATCATTATCGATAATCGTACGTTTTCTGACTTTGTACAAGTTACTGATGTTTTCACTGATTCGAAGCAACTCATAAGAGACCTTTATGCTTGAAATAATGACTCTTAAATCGGTTGCAACAGGCTGTTGTTTCGTAATGATATTAATCGATTTATTATTGATTGCTCTTTCAAGTTCAATAATTTTTTCGCCTTCTTTAATTTTACGTCGCGCAGTCTTCGCATCTTCGTTTTGTATTGTATCTACACAACCGACAAGGCGTTCATTAACAAGAACGCCTAACTCAATGACTGAATCATGTAATTCAGCCATTTCTCGAGTGAATTCTTGTCTAGGCACCATATTTAACCGAACCTACCTGATACGTAATCTTCCGTACGCTTATCGTTAGGATTCTCAAAAATTACATTTGTGTCATCGTGCTCAACGACATAACCTTCATAGAAGAATGCAGTCGTGTCTGAGACACGTGCTGCTTGTTGCATGTTATGTGTCACAACGATGATACTGTAGTTCTTTTTAAGTTCTTTCATTAAATCCTCAACTTTAATCGTTGAAATTGGGTCTAATGCACTCGTTGGTTCATCCATTAAAATAACATCTGGCTCAATTGCTAATGCACGTGCAATACATACACGCTGTTGCTGACCACCAGATAATCCATAAGCATTTTCATGTAATCGATCTTTTAATTCGTCCCAAATTGCAGCATCGCGTAATGAAGATTCTACAACTTCATCAAGAATTTTTTTCTTTTTAATACCATGAACACGTGGTCCATAAGCAACGTTATCATAGATTGATTTCGGGAATGGGTTAGGTTTTTGGAATACCATACCAACTTTAGTTCTTAACTCTTCTTTTGTAAAAGATTTTTCAAAAATGTCACGATCTTTATAGATGATTTGACCTTCCGTTCTAACGATTGGAACGAGTTCAACCATTCTATTTAATGATTTAACAAATGTTGATTTACCACAACCTGATGGTCCAATAATTGCAGAGATATCATTTTCTTTAAAGTCTAAGTTAATATCTTGTAACGCATGGTTATCGCCATACCATAAATTAAAGTTTTTAGATGAAAATACGTTCTTTCTATTATCATTTGAAAGAGTGCCAGCATCCGTTGAACTTACAATGTTTTGCTTTTTGATGTTTTTAGTTTCTATTTTAGTGTCGGGTGTCATAAATATCCTCCTTCAATTAATACTTTCTAGAAAACTTGTTACGTATAAAGATTGCGACTGAGTTCATTGCGAGTAATATCGCTAATAGTACTATGATACCAGTTGCAGCGAGATCTGAGAAGTCGTGCTGTGGCATTTTAACCCACGAATAAATTTGCATTGGCATCGCCTGGAACGGGTCCATCACAGATGATGGTGTTCTGAGCAATGTCGTCGGTACCCCGATTACAACGAGCGGCGCTGTTTCACCGATTGCACGAGATAATGCAAGGATTATACCTGTAATAATACCAGGGATAGCAGCAGGCAGCACAATTCTTGATACGGTTTGCCACTTTGTTGCACCCATACCAATCGATGCTTCTCGCACTGAACTTGGTACAGCTCTGATTGCTTCTTGTGAGGCAACTGCAATAACCGGTAAGATCATTAATGCGAGTGTTAAACCTGCAGCAAGTACTGAGTTCCCCATTGACATCGCACGAACGAATAAACCAAGACCGAGTAAACCGAATACGACAGAAGGTACACCCGCTAAGTTAGAAATGTTGATTTTAATAAAATCCGTCACTCTTCCTTTGCGTGCATATTCCTCTAAGTACAACGCAGTACTTACAGAAAGAATAATGGCAACTGGTGCTGTCACGAGCATGAGCCACAGTGAACCAATAATTGCACCATAGAATCCAGAGACTTCAACATTACGCGCAGAAGCAAAATTTGTAATGAAATCCCATCTCAGGAATCGTAAACCATCGTTCAATGTATCATAAATCAACATTGCGAGTACAAGTAAACCGACGAGCGTACATAGGAAAAATACGACCATTGCTGTGTTGTTCCAGAAGAGGCGTGATGTTCTTTTATTGTCAATAATTTTTTTATCGATTAAACCCATCTTAATACTCCTCTCTAAAACGTTTAGATATCCAGATTGATATCATGTTCATTAAAAATGTAAAGAAGAACAACGTTAAACCAACTGCATATAAACTATAGTAGATATCTGTACCAAATGCAGTATCACCGCTCGTAATTTGAACGATAAACGCTGTCATCGTTTGCAATGTCGACGTAATATCGAGACTGAAGTTTGGATTAGAACCTGCGGCAATCGATACGATCATCGTTTCACCAATCGCTCTAGAAATTGCGAGAACGAATGATGCCATAATACCTGAGATTGCTGCTGGTATAACCACTTTGAATGTCGTTTCTATTTTTGTTGCACCCATTCCGTATGATCCTTCGCGCATTGCACGTGGAACAGAACTCATTGCGTCTTCACTTAAGCTGGCAATCATCGGTATGATCATAATACCAACTACGATTCCTGGTGAAATTGCGTTAAATAAATCAACTTCTGACCAAATACTTCTTAAAATTGGTGTAACGAAGTTTATTGCAAAGTAACCGTAAACAACCGTCGGTACACCAGCTAAAACTTCAAGAATTGGTTTGATAATTCTTCGGATTGTATCACTTGAATACTCACTTAAATAGATCGCTGCGCCTAATCCGATTGGCATAGCAAAAATTGCAGCGATGATTACGATTCTAAACGTACCACTGATCAATGCCCAAATACCATATTGAGCATCGCCTGAATATGGTCGCCAATCAGTTCCAGTAATAAAATCAATGAATGGAATACGTCTAAAGAATTCAATGGACTCTGATGCGAGTATGTAAAGAATTGCAATCGTTGCTAAAATTGAAATTGATGTGATTAAGAACAAAATAGTTGGTATTAACTTTTCTATCGTATTGGAGGAATTACTTTTGTTCTTATCAATCATTTCCTGAACATTATAGTTTTTTGTCATATGATGAACCTCGCTTTCATTTGAAAAGAGCGAGTAAATGTTTCTACTCGCTCTCACCTAGCTTATTATATTATTCTCACATGAAGAATACCAGACATATTTCAGTCTTTTGAAGTCGATTATTCAGCGTCTTCTTCTTCAGCGTCTTCTTCTTCAGTGTCTTCTTCTTCAGTGTCTTCTTCTTCAGTGTCAGCTTCTTCTTCAGCATCTGCATCTTCTTCTGTTTCTTCTTCAGCATCAGCATCTTCTTCATCAGCTTCTGGTGCATCGAATTCTACAGGCTCAACGTTAGGAAGTTTGTTGTACTGCTCTAATACTGCAGCGTCATCTAAAGGTACATAACCAACAGCTTCAGCAGCTTCTTGAGAGTTGATAATTACATACTCTAAGAATGCATGTGCACTCGTGTTTTCAGCTAAAGCACCTTGGTCAGCATATACGTATAATGGACGAGCTAATGGGTAAGTGAAGTCCATAACGTTTTCGAATGTTGGTTCTGCTGGCTCATCCATGTCAGGAGACTGGATAGCAAGTGCAGTTAATGAATCTTGGTTTTCCATGTAGAAGTTGTAACCGAAGAAACCAATTGCAGTTTCGTCGTTAACTACTGAACGAACTACTTCGTTTGTATCTTGGATTAACTGAACGTTGTCACCAACTTCACCGTCTTCACCGAAGATAGTTTCTACGAAGAAACCGTGTGTACCGTGGTCTTGAGTTGGACCGTAAACAGTGATTTCTTGATCAGGGAAGTCATCGCGAACTTCACTCCAGTTCGTTGCTTCACCTGAGTAGATAGCAGCTAATTCTTCAAAAGTTAAATCTTCAACGAAATCGATGTTTTGGTTTACTGCAACAGTTAAACCGTCAGTAGCTACTAGGTATTCTTCCCAGTCCATTTCGTTTTCATCTAATTCAGCAGCTTCTTCTTCTTTAATATCACGAGAAGCGTTAGCGAATTGAACTGATCCATCGATTAAAGCAGAGAAACCAGAACCAGTACCGTTACCACCAAGTTCAACAGCTAAGTCGTACTCAGCAAAGAAATCTTCAACTAATACGTTTAAGATTGGGAATACTGTAGATGAACCTTCACCAGCAACACTTGCTTCTGTATCTACTTCAGAAGTTACTTCTAAACCTTCTAATACTTCACCAGCTTCTTGAGCTGATACGTTGCTTACTGAAAATGCTGTAACTGCTAAACCAGAAAGTAAAGCAAATGAGAATAAACGTTTTTTCATCGTATAATTCCTCCAAAAATTAATTATTAATCTTACACTAGATATAATAAAACATGAATGTAAATCTAGAATGAATTAATTGTAAAGATTAAGTAAAGGTCCATACTTTTAAAATGTACCTCTGACAAAACCTTGATAAATTTCTTCGAAATCATATTGGAAATAAGACTGAGCCGGCTGTCCCTCATAGAGTTCATAATACTTATTGATCACGTCTCTTGAAATGTGATTTGTCGGAAAATACGGAATGACAAGTGGCATGTGTGGGATCACGACAGAAAATGCCATCGATGGTTCCTCATACGGTGCATATCCTACAAAGGTATGGTTTAAAACTTGCTCTCCTTCATAGAATGCTTCAGCTGTACCTGTCTTACCTGCAGCTTCTGGTTCAAGATCACTATGTGTTAAATAAGCAGTTCCCCATAGATTTCTATTCTGATCAGAGCCATGGAACACATCGTGTAAACCGAGTTGAATTTGTCCGAGCTCAGTATCATTCAATTCCAATATATTTAACACTTCAGGACCCTCACTTGCAATGATTGGACTTTCATTATTTGGGTCTCCTTTTCTCACTTCTTTTACGATGTTATGTTTCATGCGTTGGCCATCTGCAGCGATTGTTGAAATATACTGCAATAACTGCATGTTTGAATACGTATCTAACTGACCGATTGAGAAGTTTAAATATTCCATTGCATTGTAATCAAATGGAGGACTGATGCCTTCTGCTTCATTCGGTAAATCTAGACCAGTTGACGAACCAAGACCAAATGACTGGAAAACGCTTCTTAACTGACGTCCAGCCGTCTCTACATTAGCAGGCACTTGCATGCCTTCTACATACGGTTCACCTGCGAGTAACAATGCAGTTTGGAACATATAAATATTTGAAGACACCATCAGTGCTTCTCTATCCGTTACATCATAAACGCTGTTTCTATTAAAGAGAGATGTAACTGAAGTGCCATCTTGGAACACCATGCGTCGATCCGTCACGATGTGTCCGGGTGAATATAAATCATTGATGTAACCTGCTGCGATGACCGCAGCTTTAATGGATGAACCGACTGCATACGTCGTCGTAAAGTTGGCATAATCAAACTCCACAATATTACCATCATCGTTAATCTGTTTGCCGACCATTGCTAAAATATCACCATTGTTTGGATCCTGAACAGCTAACAGTACAGTTGACACATGATCGGGTATAATCGTATAATCAATATTTCCTTGTGCGTCATTTCTCTCCGCTGTGCGCTCTGCAATGCTTCGCAATTGTAAAAGATGATACTCTGCTAAATCTTCTAATTCCTGCTGCAATTCAATATCAATGGTTAAGTAAATATCATCCCCCGGTGCGCCAGGGTCAAATACTTCTTGATTAATGACTGTACCTGAACGGTCCGTGCTATATTTAATTACTTCTTTTTCACCGCTCAGTACTTCTTCATACATGAGTTCTAAATAGCTCTTACCGACTCTATCATTTCTTGAGTAGCCTTGAGCAACATAGTATTCTGCGAGCTCAGCTGGCAAACCTTCTGTTGCAGTAGAGACATCACCGAGAATCACGCGTAGCGATTCATCATAAGGGTATTCGCGTTTCCAGTCCATCCCTGTCGTCACACCGCTAATCGGGTCAATGTTTTCATTGATATCTGCAAATTCTTTTTCAGAGACACCTTCGTTCTTAATAATCGTTGGTTGCAGCTCTTGTGCATTGACCATTTTGATATATATTTTGATGAGATTTAAATCGTCATCATCTAATATACGATCCATATCATCCATCGTTGATACGTCATAAAATTCTTGTGCAAGATCGTTAAACGATAAACTCCCTGTCTGAAACATATCATATTGTTCTGGGATAATATTTGATACATTTTCGAAATAGTTATTCAATACGAAATCTTGTCGATCACGTAAACCGACAGTTTCGTCTGGCATCTCAATTACTTCACTCAATTCTCTAGCGATGCTTAAAATATCATTGGGTAGCATATTGCGGTGTCTTGTGAAAAATACAGTGCGGACAGATTCATTTCCGACGAGTAATTCTCCATTTCTGTCATAAATATTACCACGTGGTGCACTGTTATTTACCTCAACGTATGACGCGTTCTCAATCTGCTCTTGGTATGTATCGCCTTCAACGATTTGAAGTTGTCCTAACCGAATGACAAGAGTTAAACATAATAAAAAAACAATCAAGAGTATGAAGTTAATTCTTGATTTTAATATTTGAGGCGCATTTATTTTATAGTTTTTGATTTTAGTACGTTTCAAAATGCTCATTCCTTCAAAACTTAATAGAATAATTTTAACATAATTCGGGGTGAATAAGATATTTTGAACACAAAAAAAGACGCATGATAATCATGCGCCTCAATTTAAATATTATTTGTTAGCATTGTAAATTTCTGTAACTTTGTCCCAGTTTACTACGTTCCAGAATGCTTTTAAATATTCTGGGCGTTTGTTTTGATATTTTAAGTAGTAAGCATGTTCCCAAACGTCAACACCAAGTAAAGGTGTTTGACCATCAGTTACTGGGTTATCTTGATTTGGTGTAGAAACAACTTCTAGTTCTCCGTTGTTTAATACTAACCATGCCCAACCAGAACCGAATCGTGCAGCACCTGCAGCTTCAAATTCTTCTTTGAATCTATCAACAGAACCGAATTTTGCATCGATTGCGTCTTTTAATTCGCCTGATAATTCATTTTGTTCTGGAGATAATACTTCCCAGAAGAATGAATGGTTATAGTGTCCACCACCGTTATTTCTAACAGCTGTTTGAATATCTGAAGGTAGGTCTTTGTATCCTTTAACAAGATCTTCTAAAGATTTGTTTTCATACTCAGTACCACTTACAGCGTCGTTTAATTTTGTAACGTAAGTGTTGTGGTGTTTAGAGTGGTGAATCTCCATTGTTTCCTTGTCAAAATGTGGTTCTAATGCATCATATGCATAAGGTAAATTAGGTAATTCAAATGCCATAATTATTCTCCTCCAAAAGTTTATTCTATACTAAATATAGCAATTAGATGATAAAATAACAATGATGCAACTCACGGTTATTTAAAATCAACCAAAAGTACGAGATACAAGGATGACATATAAAATATGACAAGCTATTTTAACTACTTTATACGTGCCCTCACTTTTAAAAAGTACCCACTTTTTCGCACAGTAAACTTTAGATACTTACTCTATAATTTAATTTTGATTACATTACTGTTGATATTACCAAGTGCAATTTCATTGCTTTCAACGGTGAATCAGATCAATTCAATTTCAGGCATAGAAGATGAAATTCCATCATTTGAAATTAGAGATGAACAATATTTTGGAGAATCAAAAGAAATAACAATCCGAGAAGAGTCTTTTATCTTTGACGAAGATCTGACAAGTGAAGATGTGGTGACTTTTGACCAACATATTTTTGCAGGATTCATTCAGGATGGCATTTATATCAGAGACCTGCAAAATGATGTGCTTGGATACTTTTATATCGGCGGGATTCAAGATGAGGATGATTTAAAAGCATTCATTGATAGACATCTTTCAAGCATATACTTTTACTATTTCGTGTATCTTACATTACAATTCTTCTTGATGATTGTTATGGCAATCCTATCGCTTACAGTAATTAGTTATGCATTAGATGCGGTCAGTCGTATGATGAAGAAAAAATCACGGTTTATGAATTGGTTTAAATTTGTGACATTTATCTGTATCATATTACTTGTACCTTACGTATTGATTCAGATAATTTTCGGTTACTCATTCTATCTGATTATCTTACTGTCAATTCCGTTTATCGTACACTATTACAATAAGTTGCCAGCAAATCGTAATAAGAAACCAAATATTAATTAAAAATATATGCAAGGAGCACTGATTGATATGACTCAGTTAACAAATAGAAAAGACACACGTCCAGTGCGTGTCGGAAATTTAGTAATCGGCGGAAATGAAGAGATCGTTATCCAAAGTATGACGACGACGAAAACGCATGATGTCGAAGCAACAGTTGCTGAGATTAATCGACTGGAAGAAGCAGGCTGTCAAATCGTACGTGTGGCATGTCCAAAAGAAGAAGATGCCTTAGCGATTCCAGAAATTAAAAAGCGCATCAACATTCCACTCGTAGTGGATATTCACTTTGACTATAAACTCGCACTGCTTGCAATTGAGGGCGGCGCAGATAAAATTAGAATTAATCCAGGTAACATCGGGCGACGCGAAAAAGTAGAAGCCGTTGTCAATGCGTGTAAAGAAAAAGGCATTCCAATTCGTATTGGTGTCAATGCCGGAAGTTTAGAAAAACATATCATTAAAAAATATGGATTCCCTACTGCAGATGGTATGGTTGAAAGTGCGATGCACCACATTAAAATCTTAGAAGAGTTAGACTTCCATGACATCATCGTTTCGATGAAAGCGTCGGATGTCCATTTAGCAATCGAAGCATATACGAAGATTGCAGAACTGATCGACTATCCACTACATTTAGGAATTACAGAAAGTGGTACGCTGTTTGCCGGTACAGTTAAGAGTTCAGCAGGACTCGGCGCAATTTTATCTAAAGGTATCGGAAATACGATGCGTATCTCATTATCAGCAGACCCGGTTGAAGAAGTTAAAGTCGGACGCGAACTATTAAAGACATTCGGACTTGCGAGCAACGCAGCAACATTGATTGCATGCCCTACATGTGGACGAATTGAGATCGACTTAATTTCGATTGCGAATGAAGTCGAAGAATATATCGCAGATGTGAAAGCACCACTAAAAGTTGCAGTCTTAGGTTGTGCAGTTAACGGACCAGGAGAAGCACGAGAAGCAGATATCGGTATCGCGGGTGCACGTGGTGAAGGATTACTCTTCATGCACGGTAAAACAGTTCGAAAAGTACCAGAAGAAACAATGGTTGACGAACTGAAAATGGAAATCGACAAGCTTGCTGAAGAGCACTACAAGAAGTTAGAAGAAGAAAAAGAAGCGTTGGAAAATCAATAGAGTGAGTATGAGAAACGGTCATGGAATCTGAAGTATGGGATTCCGTGGCTGTTTTTTTGTGAGATTATGTTTTGGGTCGCTACTTCAGAGTGATTTTCGAGCGTGACATAGTGGTAATTAAAAATTCACATTCCTTTTCCAAGAGCTGCCAATTCACTAGACTTTTTAAAGTCGAATTGGCAGGAAAATGTAATAAGTGCCAATTCAGACTGTATTTTTATCTTGAATTGGCAGGCAAATCAAAAAGCTGCCAATTCAAATCCAATTTATGATCTGAATTGGCAGACAAGAATCAAGACGTGCTTACTCTCTGCATTTTTTCTCCCTGAGTAAGCTCGAAACATAAAACCGTACTCACTCAACATAATTTTCGAGCTTGAGTAAGCACGGCACACCATTTTTCAAATATTTACATCAACAAGTATCGAACTAATCCCAATATAGCGAAGCACAACAAGATGACACCATTACCTATTCCAGTAATCGTACTATTACCGACTTCAAACTTCTTAGCAAGCCATGGTGAGATGACCGCTATGATTATCATGATTGCAGCTAATAAATATAAACTCGGATCTTCAAAGACATCAACTAGGAAGATAAAGTGGATGCCTACCAAGAGGCCAATCCACGGTGCAACGTAATCTCCCAATTTCTTTCGAATCAATATGAATGCAACAATCGCACCAATAATTAGTTGTGCATAGAAAACAATCAGGTACATAGTAAATGCATCCATCTCTGACAAAGCTGAAGATTCACTCCAGTTCGTCACACTAAAATACACACCAACTGCACTGACTATCAATGCGATTGCAGATCCGATTCCAAGATACTTTCGCCAGCTTTGTCTTGGATTTTCCTGTGCCCATCCAAACCAAACAAAACTGAGTATGCCGAAAATAGCTGCGTACATCACATAGTCTCTTATAAATTCTTGCTCCATCAATCATTCACTCCCTGTTTAAGATATACGTGAATGCTGAGTGAGACAATCCTTCAAAATTCTTTACGATAAATAGCGAAACATTGCCGAGCGTGTTTCGTTGGCACAAAATCCAATTTGCATGTCCGTGAGTAAGTCTCATTGGCACGCAAACCAATCTGCGTGTCTATGAACAAGTCTCATTGGAACGCAAATCAATCTGCGTGTCAGTGAGTAAGTTTCATTGGAACGCAAATCAATCTGCGTGTCAGTGAGCAACTCTCATTGGAACGCAAATCAATCTGCGTGTCTATGAACAAGTCTCATTGGAACGCAAATCAATCTGCGTGTCAGTGAGCAACTCTCATTGGAAAGCAAATCAATCTGCGTGTCTATGAGCAACTCTCATTGGAAAGCAAATTAATCTGCGTGTCTATGAGCAACTCTCATTGGAACGCAAATCAATCTTCGTGTCTGTGAGTAAGTTTCATTGGCACGCAAACCAATCTGCACGCCAGTGAGCAACGCTCATTGGCACGCAAACCACAATAAAATCGAACCACAAAACCTCACTTAACTAACCATACCCCACTAAAACCTACGCACACTTCTCACAATAGCCATACAACTCGACTTTATGACTATTTAATTTCACATCACCAAGCTCATTTTGCCATTTTTCAACTGGGCAGTACTCCACCACTTGCGTGACACCGCATCGCTCGCAAATAAAATGGTGGTGATGGTGTGTCACGCATGCAATTTTATAATGCATCTCTTGATCCAGTGATGTTTGCTCAAACACGCCAATATCCGTCAGTGTATGCAAATTTCTATAAATCGTGTCATAACTGATCGTCGGAAAATAATCTGCCAATTTACTTTGAATCTCTTTGGCACTCATATACTTTTCATCACCTGCAAGCACTTCTATTAACTTTAGTCGTTTATCGGTTAATTTTAAATTATGTTCTTTCAGCTGTTCTTTATACTGATTGATCATCTAATTCACCTCTTTGTTTGTGATTGCTCTTTTTCAACACGGTCGCAAGTAAAATGAGTAATGACACGAGTACGATTGTACCACCTGGTGAGATGCTTAAATAATAGCTTGCTACTAGTCCTAATATGACCGCAATTTCTCCAAATATGACGGAGACGAACATCAGCTGTTTAAAACTTGATGTCACGCGCATGGCACTGGCTACGGGCAGTGTCATCAATGCGCTGACGAGTAATATACCAACAATTCTCATCGACGCACTGATGACAAGTGCTACTACGATGATGAACGCGATTTGAATCCATTTTGGTGCTTTCATCACATTTGCATACTCTTCATCAAATGATAATAAGAACAATTCTTTATAAAGTATAAAAATGAAAAGACATACAATGACTGCGATGATTGCTATTAAATAGAAATCGGTCTTACCGACCGCACTGATGCTACCGAATAAATAGGCAAACAAGTTATTGTTAATACCATCTGCCATCGATAAAAGTACGATACCCATGGCGATACCTGCACTCATAATAATTGGAATCGCAAGCTCTTTATAGTTACTGTACACAGTGCGCAGTCGTTCAATACCGAGCGCCCCAATAACGCTGAACACTATTCCAGTGACAAGTGGGTTTATCGTCACTGCAAATATTGAAGATAACCATACACCAAATGCAATACCGCCGAGTGTGACGTGACTGAGTGCATCCGCAATCAATGACAAGCGTCTGATCACGATAAACGCACCGATCAGTGGTGCAATAATACCGACAATCAAACCGCTCAGTACGGAATAGCGGATGAAATCAAAAGTTAAAAATGCTTCGATCATGAGCAGCACTCCCGGTCATGGTCATGTGAGACGAATTGAATTGGAAATCCATAAATTTTTGATATTTCCGCTTCATCCAACTGTTGGAAGTCATGGTTCGATCCATGGAAGTGCAAGTGCTCATTAATACACGCTACACTGTCTGCCTTATCGACAACGACGCCGATGTCATGTGTGACGAGTAAGATTGTGACTTCTTCATTTTTAAGTCTGCTGAGCACATCATAGAATTCTCTGACGTGTCGCGCATCAATTCCGACTGTTGGTTCATCCAAAACTAAGATTGACGGTTTCGTTACCAACGCACGTGCTATGAATACGCGCTGTGTTTGGCCACCCGATAATGCAGAGATATTTTTATCAGCCAAGTCTTTAATATCGAGTAGCTCTAATACACGGTCACGTGCTGCTAAATCTTGCTTATTAAATGATTTGAATAACCCTTTTTTCTTCGTCAATCCACTTAGTACAACTTCGGAAACAGTCGCTGGAAATCCTTTTTGGAAGCTGTTTGATTTTTGGGAAACATAACCTACTTCATCCCAGTTGTTAAATTTTCTCGAGCGTTTTCCATTGATTAATATTTCACCCGTTTGAATGGATAACAATCCAAGTATCAACTTCACAAGCGTCGTTTTCCCCGAACCATTTGGTCCAACAATTGCTAAAAAATCACCTTTATTAATCTTTAAATTGATATCTTTTAATGCCGGTGTCTTTTCTGGTCTATCTGTATAGACGTAAGATAAATCCCGGACTTCAAATATTGTTTCTGACATTTCATTCTCCTAATTCGTAATCATTCTGATTAAACTATACAAGAAAATTGAATTCTCGTAAATAAAAAAGCAACCGTATTTACGATTGCTCAATATCTTTCATATTTGGATTGATATCAACGAGTAAGTTTTCGTTGAACACGCCACTTTTAATCATTTCAATCTCATGTTTGTATGGTGCACGCTTATCAGTCTTATCAAGTCCCACAAACGGTGTCTCTAAAATCTTAGGCACCGATTTAAACGCATCATGTGTAATGATGTTATGCAGTCGATCAAAACCGATATGACCGAATCCGATGTTCTCGTGTCTATCTTTTCTCGCACCGACTATATTTTTAGAGTCATTCACGTGAACGACTTTAATACGATCTATTCCGATAATTTTATCGAATTCATTTAAAACACCATCAAAGTCATTGACGATATCGTAGCCTGAATCATGAACATGACATGTATCAAAACATACACTCAAACGCTCATTATTCGTGACACCATCGATGATCATTGCGAGTTCTTCAAATGTTCTTCCCATTTCAGAACCCTTACCTGCCATCGTCTCTAGCGCAATCTGTACATCATTTTTATTTGATAAAACTTCATTTAAACCTTCGATAATCTTCTTAATGCCATCGTCTACACCTGCACCGACATGTGCACCGGGATGAAGTACAATCTGTTTCGCACCGAGCGCTTCTGTTCTGACGATTTCGTCTTGTAAGAACTCAACACCTAAATTAAATACGTTTGGTTTAATCGTATTACCGATGTTGATGATGTATGGTGCGTGTACGACAATATTATCAATACCATTTGCAGCCATATGTGCCTTACCCGCTTCAATGTTCAAGTCTTCGATAGGCTTTCTTCTCGTGTTTTGTGGCGCACCTGTATAAATCATAAATGTGTTCGCACCATAACCTGCTGCAATTTCACTCGACTCTTCTAACATTCTCTTACCACTCATTGAAACATGTGAACCTAATAGCATGTTGAATCCTACCTTTTCTTAGATTGTTTTGAATGCTTGCGTCTTGCTTCTCTTTTAAGCTGATTTAACTCTTCTTGGAACTTCTTCTTATAGCCCGGCTTAACCTTTTTGCTACGTCTCACTTTATGAACGAGTTGCTTTTCTAACTCCGCTTCCTTACGGACACGTGTCGAACGTTTCTTTCTCGACTTAACGGGTGCGAGCGCACCGTCGATGATATCTTCATTGTTAAATTTATACCCTTTTTTCTCTAACCGATCGACCAAATTCTCGTCTCTATTCGTATACAGCGTAATTGCCACACCTTCATAGTTTCCACGACCAACGCGACCAACACGGTGTGTGAAGAACTCTTCTTCCTTCGGTATATCATAGTTTATCACATGTGATGCACCATCGATATCCAATCCACGCGCAGCAAGGTCACTTGCCACAACCCATGTATATTCTAAATCACGAATACGCTTGATCTCATTTTTGCGTTCACGTGGTTTTAATCCACCATGGAACAATCCGACGTCTACGCCTTCAGACAACAAGAAATCATAGAGTTCGTCCACACGTTCCTTTGAATTCGCAAAAATGATCCCAATATATGGCGTAATTGTTTTTACGAGCTCCAATGTTTTCTGTTGTTTGTCGTCATCTTTCACTTGAACTAGACTAAAATGTATCGAAGCCTTGTTCTTTGGTGTCTCAATGACAATCACATCAATATCTCCGATATATTTACGTAGAAACACACGAAGCTGCTCTGGAATCGTCGCTGAAAATACTAAAAATTGACTGCCTTGTTTTAAATGTGAAGCAATCTGATTAATCGTATCTAAAAATCCTAAATCAATCATAATATCTGCTTCATCAATAACGATTTTCTGTGCAGCGGATACTTTCAAAGAACCAGACTGAATTAAAGATAAAATTCGATTCGGCGTACCAATTACGATATGCGGTTGCTGTTCTGCGCGCTCCATATCTCGATTTATATCATTACCACCGATAAACAGCTGTGATTTATGCTCAGGGAATTTTTCTAACAATACTTGAGTCATCCCATACAATTGTCTGGCTAACTCACGTGTTGGAGCAAGTATAATCGCTTGCGTTGTATTTTGTTCAGTATCGATATCGTCAACAATCGGAATTAAAAAGGAATGGGACTTACCACTACCTGTCTCAGACTGAACGATCACCTGTTCACCGCGACCTACTTTTGGAATGACACGCTCCTGCACAAGTGTCGGATGTGTAAATCCAATCGATTCAATCGCCTCTAGCATATCATCTGAAATTTGAAATCTTTTAAATGCATTCATGTTACTCACCTACTTTTCTCTATTAACAATATAATATTATACCTTAAGTATGAGTTACATGCGAATTGTGGCGATAACATTTCAAAAACGTATTGGTTTCAGTTATAATCAGGGAGAAGGAGTGGATATCGCATGGATATTATTAAAATCACACCACGTGGATACTGTTACGGAGTTGTAGATGCTATGGTCATTGCAAGAAATGCATCGCTCGACAAATCTTTACCACGTCCAATATACATTCTAGGTATGATCGTACACAACAAACATGTAACGGATGCTTTTGAAGAGGAAGGTATCATTACATTAGATGGACCGAACAGACTAGAAATTTTAGAAACGATTGATGAGGGTACTGTAATCTTCACAGCGCATGGTGTTAGTCCACAAGTAAAAGCACGAGCAAAAGAAAAAGGACTCGTCTGCATCGACGCAACATGTCCAGACGTAGAAGTGACGCATGAGTTGATTCGCAATAAGACAGAAAAAGGATACAAAGTCGTTTATATCGGTAAAAAAGGACATCCTGAGCCAGAAGGTGCTGTCGGTGTTGCACCGGACGACGTATACTTAATCGAAACATTGGAAGATGTTGAGGCCCTGCCATCAACGCTTAATGATTATCCATTGCTTGTGACAAACCAAACGACGATGAGTCAATGGGATGTCAGTCACTTGATGGATGAATTAAAAGTTCAATTCCCGCATATCGAAGTGCATAAGGAGATCTGCTTAGCGACACAAGTGCGACAAGAAGCAGTTGCAGAACAAGCAGGTCAAGCAGAACTCTTAATCGTCGTTGGTGACCCGAAGAGTAATAACTCGAATCGATTAGCACAAGTGTCTAAAGAGATTGCACATACGAATGCATATAGAATTAGCTCATTATCAGAGTTAAATACAGATTGGTTTAAAGGTATCAATTCAGTTGCGATTACAGCCGGTGCTTCTACACCGACACCGCTTGTAAAAGAAGTGATTGATTATATTAAAAATTATGATGAAGCAAATCGCGTACATCCAGAATCAAATGTACCAAACAGAAAAATCTTACCGAAAATTAAAAATCCACAACCAGTTAAGATTATGGATTAATTTTGATAGAAAGAGTCGACTTAAAATATCGGCTCTTTTTTTATTCAAACGGATTCGTATTTACTCTACTTGCTTTCACAGGCAAACCAGAAACTTTATCTTCTAACAGATCTTTAAGTCCATTCATCATCACCACTTCAATAAAATGCCCTACATCGATGATATTTTGCTTGTTCAACTTCGCATCATACGCTTCATGATACTTTACATCTCCAGTAATCAGCACATCAATGCCTGCTTTAAACGCATCATTGACATAACTCATACCTGATCCTCCGATGATACCAATTGACTTGATTGGTGCATCATTCGCTCGCACTAGATTGATTGACCCTGATATTTCTAATACTTTAATTTTTTCAACTAAAGCATCTAATGTTGTTTCATCTGACACTTTAACACCAAGTCCGATTTCAATCTCACGCTCGAGTGTCAGTACATCAAACGCTGGTTCTTCATATGGATGCACTTGATATAATTGTTCGATTACTTGTTTCTTTAAATGCGTTGGGAATATTGCTTCGACAATATATTCCTCAACAACCTCAAGTTCATTGTTTTTACCGATATGTGGATTCGCATTTTCATTCGGTCTAAACTGGCCTTGAACTGGATACTCAAAAAAGCACTCTGAATAATCGCCTTGATTGCCGACCCCGACTTTTGCTAATCCTGTCTTAATCGCTTCGACATTTTCTTTCGGTACATTCACACGCAATTTTTGATAATCCTCTGTCTGTTTAATCAGCACTTCTGATTCATTAAATCCAAGTGCTTTTGCAATCATGTGACTGACGCCATACGGTTGGAAATCAAGTGGTGTATGAATTGAGATTAAGTTAATATCATGCTTGATCAACGTGCGAATAATCGATCCTATTCCATCTTCAGTTACCTTGCTGAGTTTAGAAAAAATTAATGGATGATGGCTGACGATTACATTTATGTTTTGATCAATTGCTTCTTTAACGACATCTGGGTGACAATCGAGCGTTGTCAAAATGCCAGTCACTTCTGCTTGCTCATCTCCAACAAGCAGGCCATTGTTATCCCACGACTCACCGTAATGTAGAGGTGAGATATTATTGACTATATTTAGTAGATCATTAACCTTCATGTTGAATCACTTCCTTTAACTCACTAATTTTTAGTTCGATTTGCTTTATATTGTCTAATGAGGAACCAAGTCTCATCTGCGCTTCAATACGCTGTTGGTGCTCGAGTTCCCGTCTTAGCATGTCTATAAACAATTCATCACGTCGTTTTAGGAATACTGGTCCAAATTTTAGTTCTTGCTCGGTATAATTTATCTGTTCGTCACTCAGCTCAGCCACGATGATTTCGTAATAATGATGTTTATCTTTGACGACTTTTTCATTTAATATTGTGTAATTAAAAGCCTGCAATATTTTTCGTATTGGATATGTGTACGTATTTGCTTGTACGACTATTTTAGGGCGTTGGTTGATTGTTTGTAGACCTTTTTCGAGTATCGAGGCAATGAGTGGTCCACCCATGCCACAGATAGATATCGTATCGATTTGATCTGTAGGTTCGACGACTTCTAGTCCATCTCCAAGTCTTACATCTACACGGTTCGTGTAACCATACTGTGCAACATTCTTTTTTGATGATCTGTATGGACCTTCTACAACTTCTCCGCAAATTGCTTTTTTTATGATATTTTTTTTTAGTGCTTGTATTGGTAAATAAGCATGGTCGGAACCAATGTCGAGTAACGTTGGTCCCTCTACATAACTTAAAACCGTATTTAACCGTTCATCTAACATGCGTAAACCTCCATAAAAAAACTTCTACATGGCCTCATGTAGAAGTTTTATATTAACTATTCGAAGTGTGCAGCTAATACTTCTAAATCTTCGTCACTGATTTGGTCAGTTGAGAATGCTGGCATTGGACCTTGACCTTCACGTACAACTGACATGAATGTTTCTGGATCTTTACCATATATGTCAGGACCCATTCCACCAGTGAAATCTTGACCATGACATGAAGCACAGTTATCACGTGCGAAAGTTTCTGGATCAAAATCGCTAGTAGAAGCAGTTTCGTCTCCTTCTTCACCTGAATCATCAGATTCTTCTGTTGATTCTGAGCTATCTGCAGTATCAGTTTCGTTATTCATCTGATCAGCACCATAAGCAGAAAGTAGGAAAACCAAACCAATTCCTAATAGGATGATTAATAAAAATGGAATCGCAGGATTATTGTTCATCGTAGTTCCTCCTATATTTTTCACTCAATCTTATATACATTGTATAATATCCAACTAGAAAATCAAATACATTTTAACAAAATTATTTTTTTGAAATTAATCCATGAAATCTTTCAAACGTTTACTACGGCTTGGATGACGTAGTTTTCTTAACGCTTTCGCTTCTATTTGACGAATTCTCTCTCGCGTTACGCCAAACACTTTTCCGACTTCTTCAAGTGTTCGCGTATTACCATCATCTAAACCAAAGCGTAAGCGAAGTACATTTTCTTCACGATCAGTCAATGTGTCGAGCACGTCTTCAAGCTGTTCTTTTAATAGTTCATATGCAGCATGGTCGGCTGGACTTTGTGCTTCTTGGTCTTCGATAAAATCGCCAAGATGTGAATCATCTTCTTCACCGATTGGTGTTTCAAGTGATACTGGCTCTTGCGCGATCTTTAAAATCTCTCTTACTTTTTCAGCAGGTAAATCCATCTCTTCACCAATTTCTTCTGGTAAAGGTTCACGCCCTAAATCTTGTAACAATTGACGTTGAACACGGATTAATTTATTGATTGTTTCTACCATATGGACTGGGATACGAATCGTACGCGCTTGGTCAGCAATCGCACGTGTAATCGCTTGTCGAATCCACCACGTTGCATACGTCGAGAACTTAAACCCTTTGTTGAAGTCGAACTTCTCAACGGCTTTAATCAGACCCATGTTACCTTCTTGAATTAAATCCAAGAATAGCATGCCGCGGCCGACGTAGCGTTTCGCAATACTAACAACAAGTCGTAAGTTTGCTTCAGCAAGTCTACTCTTTGCTTCCTCATCGCCCTTTTCAATGCGTTTTGCAAGTTCGATTTCCTCTTGTGCATTGAGTAAGTTCACGCGTCCAATTTCTTTTAAATACATGCGCACTGGGTCATTAATCTTAACCCCAGGTGGTGCACTCATATCGTGTAAATTCAATTTTTCATCAGTGTCTGATGAATCTTTCTCGTTGATCATGTCTATATCATTTTCTTTGATTTCTTCAAAGAATTCATCCATTGCATCTGCATCGAGTTCAAAGTTAGATAGTTTATCGGCAATTTCTTCGTGTGATAAGTGACCTTCCTTCTTACCCTTCTCAATTAATGCCGCTCTCGCTTGTTCAACTGTTGTGAAAATTTCTAGTTCATCTGCTTTTGAAGAAGTGATTTTTTCTGACATAAACTATGCCTCCTAATAGCACATACAGCGATTAATTTTTGTGACGTACGCTGATAATTCTATATTGTTCCGTCAACCGCTTAATCTCATCAATATCCGCTGCTTGTTGTGCAATCTTTAATTGACGAGATAAAAGTTCTCTTTCTTTCTTACTATTACGAATACCACTTAAATCATCAATGTAATCATCAATGATCGATTGATTCACACCATCATTTATTTTCAGCTGTTTAATTTTTTGCAATTCTTCTTGCTCATGGGTTTCTAGTTCTGATTGAAAAGTGGAGAGATCAATAGTTCCGTGGGTTTCGTAGTAAAAGACTAACTTTCTAAATATACTATAAATCACCTCGGAAGTAAAGATTTCTGATGATAGAAATTCTTTATTTTTCATCATTAAATCTGGATCAGTTAGAAATATTTTTAACAGCTGTATTTCTTTAAAATCTCGAGAAAATAAATGTGATGACACGCGTGGTACAACTTGATTATTATTTGGGTAATTCGGCACTCTACTCTGCGATGTAGCTAGTAATTCTGGGCTTACACTGTAAAGTTCACTCACATCATCAAGTAACCGCTGCAACAGAATCGGATCTTTCACGTAACTGAGCATACGTTTTAAAAACTTTATATTTTCATTGAATCGTATATCATTTGAGCGGCTATCATCAATGAGTTGATCTGCCATATACTTAACAGCATGTGTTTTTCCATTTCTAACGAAGTAATTAAACTTCTCTTCTCCATGCTTCTCAATATATTCATCTGGATCTAAGCCATCTGGTACGCTTAACATATATACGTTTAGACCCATTTTTAGTAATTTCTCACCGTGTTTGAATTGAGCATTACGTCCTGCTTCATCCCCATCAAACATCAGTGTGACATTGTCAGTGACGGTTTTTATCGTGTTGATATGAGTATCTGAAAGTGCTGTACCCATCAATCCAACGACATTTTTTACACCGCTAGCTTTCACTTTAACGACGTCTAAATGTCCTTCCATGATGATGAGTTCACGGCTTTCTGCGATTGCGCGTCTCGCATCTGACAGATTGAATAATATTTGTTGTTTTTTGAATATATTCGTTTCACTCGTGTTGATGTACTTAGGATGATCTGAACCGAGTGTACGTGCAGTGAAGCCGATAAACGCTCCTTGATGATTTTTTATCGGTATCGTTATACGTGCTCTGAACTTATCGTAATAATCGTTCCGATTCTCATTTCTACCGATCAGACCACCGCGTACTGCGAGTTCTAAATTCATGCCGCGTTTTTCAAGTAGTTCTGTCGTAAAGTTTTTCTTTTCTGGTGCGAGACCAATCATTTCTGACTTGATTGTCTCAAGTGTGAAGCCACGGTTTATTAAGTAATTAAGTGCTTGTTCACCTTCACGCGTATCTACGAGCACGTGATGATACATCTTCGTCACAAATGCATGCATCTCCATCATCTGAGACTCCGGTGTTTCCGCTTCTGTTACACCTGATACTTCAACACCGATGTGTTTTGCAAGTTGTTGAATCGACTGTTTAATCGTTTTGTTTTCAATTTCAGCAACAAAGTCAATAACACTACCGCTTTTGTTACAACCAAAACAATTGAATACTTTGTATTCTGGATTTACGTGGAAAGACGGTGTCTTTTCATTATGAAACGGGCATAAGCCAAGATAACTCTTCCCCTTTTTCTCCAAATTGACATATTGCCCAATGTATTCCACAAGATCCACCTGATTTTTAATTTCGCTTATTAAATTGTTATTATTGTTCACAATCATCATCCTTTAATATCACGCTGATTGTCGATATATTTAATAATTTCATTTGCTGTCTCTTCAATTGCCTTATCACTCACATCGATAACAGGACAGCCAATACGCTCGATAATCTTTTTAAAATGTGCAATCTCTTCTTTTATTCGCTCATTTTTTGCATACTGTGCTGCACTGTTTAAGCCGAGTTGTTGCAAACGTTCTTTACGTATCTTATTGAGCTTGTTTTCATCGATAATCAGACCGACACACTTTTTAGGATCTATTTCTAATAATTCTTTTGGTATATTTACTTCAGGCAACACGGGCACGTTCATCACTTTATATTTTTTGTGTGCTAAAAACTGGCTGAGTGGTGTCTTGGATGTTCTCGACACACCGATGAGTACGATGTCTGCTTTCTCAAGACCTGACACATCTTTACCATCATCGAACTTTACGGCAAATTCAATCGCTTCAATCTTCTTAAAATAATCTTCATCGAGCTGGTGAACGAGTCCTGGTTCATAGAATGGTACTTCATCCAAACGTACACTCAACATCTCCAGTAATTGTCCCATGACATCGATATGCGGGATGTTTTCTTCAACCATACGGCGCTCCATGTAAGCTTTCATATCCGGTTTTACCATCGTATAAACGACAATTGCATCGTTTTCTTTCGCGACGACAATCATATCATCAATCGTTTCTTCAGAATCGATGTAAGGATAGCGAATCATAACTTCTTTCACACTTGAAATATTAAATTGTGCGAGTGATGCACGTGCTACATTTTCTCCAGTTTCTCCGACTGAGTCTGACGCGATAAGTATTTTTAGTGGACGCATACGTATACCCTTCTTGTTTCATTAGTACAGTAATTATATAACAGCATCTCATGAATTCAAAATGTATGAAACGTTGACAATTTCAGTGTGTCGGTATAATATGTGACTAAGCGAGTTAGGGACAGTGAGAGCTTAACAACATTAAAATGGCAAAGCACGAACACAAAGATTATAAATATTTAAAATGAAGTCTATTTTCAATTAGGGTGGAACCGTGGGTTTTTACTCGCCCCTAGATAACTTAACTGTTGTCTAGGGGTTTTTATATTTTAAGGGGGAAATTATTATGGAAAAGATTGTTAACTTATCTAAGACGCGTGGATTTGTCTTTCCAGGCAGTGAGATTTATGGTGGTTTAGCAAATACGTGGGACTATGGTCCACTCGGAACGGAATTAAAAAATAATGTCAGAAAAGCTTGGTGGCAAAAATTCATTCAAGAATCACCGTATAATGTCGGACTCGATTCTGCAATTTTAATGAATCCAAAAACTTGGGAAGCAAGTGGTCATCTATCGAACTTCAACGACCCAATGATCGACTGTAAAGAATGTAAGAGCCGTCATCGCGCAGACAAATTGATTGAAGATGTCATTCAAAAAGAAGATGAAAACTTCGTCGCGGATGGTTTAAGCTTTGAAAAAATGATTGAAATCATCAACGAAAGAAATATTACGTGTCCAAATTGTGGTCATCACAACTATACGGATATTCGTCAATTTAACCTGATGTTCAAAACATTCCAAGGTGTAACGGAGTCTTCAACAAATGAGATTTTCTTACGTCCTGAAACAGCACAAGGTATTTTTGTTAACTATAAAAATGTACAGCGTACGATGCGTAAAAAACTACCATTCGGTATCGGTCAGGTTGGTAAATCATTCCGTAACGAGATTACACCAGGTAACTTCACGTTCAGAACGAGAGAATTCGAACAGATGGAACTCGAGTTTTTCTGTAAACCCGGTGAAGAATTAGAATGGCAAAAATACTGGATTGAAACAAGTGATCAATGGTTACAAGATTTAGGTTTAAAAGTAGAAAATCGACGTCTGAGAGATCACGATGAAGATGAACTGTCGCACTACTCGAATGCAACGACAGATATCGAGTACAAATTCCCGTTTGGTTGGGGAGAATTATGGGGTATCGCGAGTCGTACTGATTTTGATTTAAAACAACATATGGAACATTCAAACGAAGACTTTAGATATCACGATCCAGAAACGAACGAAAAATATATTCCATATTGTATTGAACCGTCAGTCGGTTTAGACCGTGTGACACTTGCATTTTTATGTGATGCATACGATGAAGAAACATTAGAAGGTGGCGACACGCGCACAGTATTGCGTTTCCATCCACAACTGGCACCATTTAAAGCAGCTGTCTTACCTTTATCTAAAAAGTTAAGTGATGATGCAATTAAAGTTTACGAATTGCTTGCTTCAGAATTCAACGTTGAGTTTGATGAATCACAATCAATCGGTAAACGATACCGTCGTCAAGACGAGATTGGTACACCTTACTGCATTACATTCGACTTTGACTCATTAGAAGATCAGTCAGTGACAGTACGCGACCGCGATACAATGGAACAGACACGTATACCAATTGATGAAGTGAAAGCTTACTTAAAAGAGAAAATGAAATACTAAAATACATCTTGTAGGTTTTGAATAATTTGAAAGCACTTGCCGATAAAGTTTGGCAAGTGCTTTTTTTGTGTGAGTGGGTTGTTTAGTATGGGGTTTGATTTATGAAAATGGATTTGACGGACTGTGAGATGAGCTCATGGACTCGCAAATGGGTTTGACGGACTATGAGATGAGCTCATGGACTCGCAAAAGGATTTGACGGACTGTGAGATGAGCTCACGGACTCGCAAATGGATTTGACGGACTGTGAGACTTGCTCATTGGCACGAAAAAATTAATTCACCTATCACTCTGTCCCCTCTGAATGACCTGTCTCTATCAGCTTCCTCGATTTAAAAAACACACCAGTATATTCATCATAGAGATGCTCAATAAACCGCCTTAAATTCTCACCATTCTCTTGAGACATCTTCACAGAATTCATCTGTAAGATTTTCGTCTTTTTAAACAACTGCGCAAAATATAAAATCTTATTACTCACCGGGACAGTTCTTAAATGTTCGAGTTCATTAAAACAGTTCGTACAGATGATGCCATGATGTTCATAGCTGTAGCGGTCAAATAACTTATAATCCGTCTCACCACATATTTCACAATATTCCGCCTGCAGTTCTACACCGTAAAACTTCATCATTTTAATCAAGATAAAGCTCAAAACAGCATTGCGCTCGCCGCCTGCTTCTAACAGATCAAAGCCTTTTTTCAGCAATACATAAAAACCTTTTGATTCGAGGCCGCCTTCCATACCTCGGATGACAACTTCTTGTATGTAAGACGCATAGTAATACAAATCAAAGTCTTTATTGATCGCTTTATAGTTATGGATGGGCTCCACTTCAGTCAGTGTTCCCATCCCTTTATGTTTGCTATACGTAAACAACGTTTCATTAATGCCTTGTTTTAAAGTTTGAAACGCATTATTCGGTTTATTGAAACCACGCGCCATCATCGGTACTTGAACACCTTGTTCGTTCAGCATCGTGATGATTTTACTTGATTCACTATAATTTGTTTGTCTAATTACAAAACCTTGTTGTTTATACAGCATTTCTTCACCTATTTAATATTCATCATCTTTATAACCTAAACCACGGATAAAGTTCTTCTTGTTCCGCCAATCTTTTTGCACTTTCACCCAAAGTTCTAAATACACTTTAGAACCGAGGAGATGCTCAATATCAACACGTGCAAGCTTACCAATTTCTTTTAACATCTTGCCGCCCTTGCCGATAACCATCCCTTTTTGTGACTCACGTTCAACGAATATCGTCGCTTGAACATGTACTTTATCGCCTTCATTTTCAGCCTTCATTTTTTCTACTTCCACACCGATTGCATGTGGAATCTCTTGGCTCGTTAAATGCAGTGCTTTCTCACGTATCAGTTCACTCACGATAAAGTGTTCCGGATGATCGGTCACGCGGTCCGCAGGATAATACATCGGTCCTGGTGGTAGATGTGACTCAATTACTTCAAGTAAGCGTTCAATATTATTACCTTGCAGCGCTGAAATTGGAACGATATCACTGAAATTTAACTTGTCTTTATAGACATCGATTTGTTTAATTAATTGATCTGGGTGTACCAAGTCAATCTTATTTAACACGAGAATAATTGGCGTCGTCGTATTCTTTAACATATCTATTATGAATTCATCACCACGCCCGATTTCTTCAGCCACATTCACTAAAAATAAAATAACTTCTGTCTCACGAAGTGTATTGCGTGCCACTTTCATCATGTGTTCCCCAAGCTCATGCTTCGGCTTATGAATGCCTGGCGTGTCAATAAAGATCATCTGTGCATTATCTTTCGTGTAAACACCTTGGACTTTATTGCGTGTTGTCTGCGGTTTATCGGACATAATTGCAATTTTTTGACCCAGTACTTTATTCATAAATGTAGACTTTCCGACGTTCGGTCTACCGATAATACTTATAAAACCTGATTTGAATTCTTCACTCATTCATTTAAATCCTTTCCAGAAAAACCAAGCGGTAACAATTCATCTACCGTACGTTTCACGATGTCGCCTTTATGGTTCGTCATATAAACCGGCATTTCATCATGCGTCAGTTCTTTTAGAACTTGTCTGCACACGCCACAAGGACTTGATGGCGTATCAACATCTGTCGTAATCACAATCGCTTTAAACTTCGTAATACCTTGTGAATACGCGCTGACGAGTGCTGAACGCTCCGCACAAATTGTCGGTGAGTACGAAGCGTTTTCAATGTTCGCACCATATACGTATTCATCATCTTCAGTAATTAACAGAGCGCCAACATTAAATTTCGAATACGGTGTATACGCACGAGATTGTGCCACTCTTACTTCTTCTAACCATTCTTCTTTAAAAATACCATCGTTCATTTCCTTCACTCCTTAAAACAAATATGGGATAAAAATAATAAATCCAACGATTAAGGCATATATCGATGCTAAGAGAACTGCAAAAGCACTCACATCTTTAGTTATTTTCGCAAGTGGATGCCTTTTTCTCGTCACCAAATCTACTGCCGTTTCAATCGATGTGTTGACCGCTTCTGTTATAAATACAATCATAATTGCACTGATGATAAACAACCACTCTACTTGTGTAGTACCAATTGCGAAACTAATGATAATGACGATGAATGCAATGATTAAATGAATAAGAAAGTTTGTATCTTTCTTAAATAACGCGATACAGCCATTAAACGTGTTTCTAAATCGTTGTATCACTTTATCCATTACGCATCTCTAGAAATACCAAATTCATTTAATATATCATCTTGTAAACGATTCATTTCAACTTCTTCATCTTTTTCGATGTGATCATAGCCCATCAGATGTAAGAAGCCATGTAATGCTAGAAATAAGTATTCACGTTTATTTGAATGACCATATTCAGCCGCTTGGTTTCTCGCAACGTCATCGGCAATTATAATATCACCAAGCACGCGTTCAGCACCTTCAACATCAATTTCATCATCGCCATCTTCCATGGCAAAGCTGATGACATCGGTTACTTCATCTTTATTTCGATAATCTCGATTGATCTTTTGGATTTCTTCGTTTGTTACATATGACACACTAAGCTCTGCCTCTTCTTCTTGTTTTAAATACGTATAAGCAAACTGTAGCAATGCTTCCGTACTCGTTTTAATGTCATCGTCTAATACGCTGCGATCATCAATAAAATCAATTGTTAGCATCTAGGTTCTCCTTATCGTAAGCACGTATTATTTTTGATACGAGTGGATGTCTCACAACGTCTGAATCATCCAAACGATTGATTGCTACCCCTTTAACATTCTCCAGTTTAGATAATCCATCAACTAAACCACTGCGCGTTCCTTTTGGTAAGTCTATCTGTGTGACGTCTCCTGTCACAACCATCTTTGATTCAAATCCCAAACGCGTTAAAAACATCTTCATCTGCATTTCAGTCGTATTCTGTGCTTCATCTAAAATGACAAACGCTTCATTCAATGTACGTCCACGCATATACGCCAGTGGTGCCACTTCAATCGTCCCGCGCTCAATCAAACGGTCAGTGGTCTCTACACCTAAAATCGTGTGCAAACCGTCATATAAAGGACGCAAATAAGGGTCGACTTTCTCTTTTAAGTCACCTGGTAAGAAACCTAAGTTCTCTCCGGCTTCAACTGCTGGGCGTGTCAAAACGATGCGTTTTACTTTGTTTTCACGCAACATTTGGCATGCGATAACAACCGCTAAAAATGTTTTCCCTGTACCAGCTGGACCGACACCAAAAGTTAAATCACTTCTAAAAATATTTTCAATATAGAGTCTTTGACCTGTCGTTTTCGCACGGATAGATTTACCTTTTGTATCTTTTGCGATCTCTTCGTTATACATGTCAGCTAAATATTCAATTGTTCCTTTTTTAGCCATCGAAGCCGCAGATTGTACATCGCGTAAATTAATAGACATACCACGTTGAATTATTTTTAATAAATTAATCATGATGTCTTCTACCTGCTCAACTGCCTCATCATCACCGGAAACTGTGAATTCATTACCTAGCGTATGAATCTTCACGCCGAACTCTTCCTCTAAATATGTGATGTGTTGGTCATTTGCACCAATTAATTGTTGTGCTTCATCTAAGCTTTCTATATTCAAAATGTTTGGCATTTACAAACCCCTTTTGATTTATTCGTTGATTTAAATTTACCACTTAACATAGAGAATCGCAATTTTAAGAATGGATGTAACAATGATAGATTGCTATTATTTGTGTACAATAAGAGTAATAAATGAAAATGAGGTTGACTATGAAAATTACAGATATGAGAGTGATTGGTGCTGGCCTTTTGGGGATACTTGCAGGACTATTCTTCGATTTAATTTACACATGGGAAAATGCTTCAACACTAATAGTACTGTTACTAAGCGTTGGTGGATTGCTTGCATGCTTCTTCATCATTCAAATGATCGCTAAAAACGATCAAGAAGTGAGTAAGTTTCTGTTCGTTGTATTCTTCATTACGTTTGCCGTAACGTTTATCATCATGTGGATTATATACTACCTATAAGATAAAGTACCCCAACATCCAATGAATGTTGGGGTACTATATTTGTTACTGTCTTGATTTCGGTTTATTTAAAATTTCTGAGAAGATGATCCCATCGAGTACTGTCTTACGGTCCACTCTAAATTGATAGCTACCAATTTCGCCTGTACGGACAAAGTCACTATCTAAGCGATATCGGTTTTGTTCAGCTGTTTCACGTGTGACAGTACGTTCTGTTTTTCCAACACGTTCCACATTAGACTGAACGCGATCCGCCCGATTCTTTTCACGGAGTTCCGCTGGACGTTGTGCAACTTTCTCATTACGCGAACTACGATCCACTGAACTACGCTCAGTTTTTTGTCTTTCAGGTCGACCTGCTGATACATCATCAACATTGATTTCATCCGAAATGGTATTTCCTCGAGAATCAATCATGTCCTGATACGTCGACACTTCGTCTTCAACACGTTGACGTGAGCGTTGATACGTATCTTGAGCGATACGTCGACTCGATTGTTTTGCATCATCAAGTTGTGCACGTCGACGCTCAAACAAACCTTTATTACTATTTTCATCAGAGTTTTGATTCATCTCATCTTGAAACTCTTTAAAACCTCGTTCAAGCTCACCCACCAAATCTCCGAAAATACCGCCGCCGCGATCTGACTCACGATTTGATGAGCGCTGTGTTGTTGGTCGACTGCTTGTCGTCTTTGGACGATTTGGGTTATTCAACTTACCCTGATCAATATTACGAGGGGCAGCATTCTTTTCTTCTTTGTTACCTTTAAATGCAGAAACCAGAATACCCACAGCAACGATTATTAAAGGAATTAAAGCTTCCATATCATCACGCCCTATTAATTATCTTGATCTTTGTTCGGGTCTGTCATTTTATTGATTGAATCTCTCATTGCCGTATCAGCTTCAACGTTCTTCAAATCATAATATTCTTTAACACCGAGATTTCCGCTTTCAAGTGCGACAGCGAATGCTAATGGTACTTTCGCTTCTGCTTCTACAACGCGGGCTCTCATTTCTTCGACGCGCGCCTTCATCTCTTGTTCTTTCGCTACAGCCATTGCACGACGTTCTTCCGCTTTCGCTTGTGCAATGTTTTTATCTGCAACAGCTTGTTCAGTTTGTAAGTCTGCACCGATGTTCTTACCGATATCCACATCTGCGATATCAATCGAAAGAATTTCAAATGCAGTACCAGAGTCTAAACCTTTAGAAAGTACAGTTTGTGAAATGCTGTCAGGGTTTTCTAATACTTTTTTATGACGTTCAGAAGAACCGATTGTTGATACGATACCTTCACCAACTCGGGCAACGATTGTTTCTTCACCCGCACCACCGACTAAGCGTTCGATGTTCGCACGTACTGTAATACGCGCTTTCGCTTTAACTTCAATACCGTCCATCGCAACACCGGCAATGAATGGCGTTTCGATAACTTTCGGATTAACACTCATTTGAACAGCTTCAAGTACGTCACGTCCAGCTAAGTCGATCGCTGCACATCGTTCGAATGTTAAATTGATATTCGCACGTTGCGCTGCAATTAATGCGTCGACAACACGGTCAACGTTACCACCAGCTAAGAAGTGAGACTCTAACTGGTTCGTCGTGACTTTTAATCCGGCCTTGTGACCTTTAATCTGTGGTTCAATAACACGCTTTGGCTTAACGCGACGTAATCTCATCCCGATGAGTGATAAAATATTTACATTAACACCTGCAGATATTGCAGATATCCATAGTCCAACAGGAACAAATGAAAGTAGGAACGCAAGAATTATAAAGACAACAACAACTAAGAAAATAGTTAATATTGTCCCAGTAGCAATTCCTCCAGTAAACAGTAATGACATGTAGCATTCTCCTTTGTTAAATTAATCTTTTATTTCTCTTACAACTATTCGTGTACCTTCGACAAATATAACTCTTACGCGCACATCACTCGGAATAAATGATCCTTCTGCAACAGCATCGATGCGCTTATCATTATATTTAATAATTCCTGAAGGTCTAAGTGGAGTCAGTGTCACTGCTTCTTCCCCAACAAGATGAGAGCGATCATCAAATGATGAATAGCCACTTTCTGCATCCGTATTGTCCGTAAGAATTAATCTGCTTAAAATTGGAATCTTCCGATTTTTGTTTTTCTTCATTAGAATCACCAGGGTTATAATTGATATTATAAAAATTATCAGCAAAAATATACTATACAATGCGACGTTATTTGATACTGTGACGATACTGATTATTAGCAATAGAAGACCAATAAGTCCAAGTAACGTACCGATGACAAATATCTCTATGACAATGAGTACTGCTGCTAAAATAAACAAGATTAAAGAAATCATGCTATTATCACTGACGATAAAGTGCCCTGAATAGAATAATAGAATTGCGATAATTGATAAAATACCATACACATTAATTCTACTTGAAAAGACTTGTAACAGTAGTCCGACAAAGAACACGAGGAGTAAAATAAAAGAAATCACAGGATTCGTTATAATCCCCGAGAAAGAATCGATGAAATGAATTGTCATGAAATTGTAATTAGCAAGTTCCACTATCATTTTCACCTCCCCTTTTTAATAATTATACAGTAATTACATATGAATTAAAATATTTTAAGTATATTATTACAAAATAGTGCTGAGGTAATTAGATGTGTATGTTTGTTGGGTTATTTCGCGTGCGGATCCGAACTTTACCACCTGATTTTTATTGTGAAGTGTTCCACAGAGGCAATTTTTAGTTCGTGAGGAACAGTCGACGACAACCCAAAGTGTTCCACAGCACCATGTTTTTACCTCATGAGGAACAATAAACGATCAATAGTGTTCCACAGCACCATGTTTTCACCTCGTGAGGAACAGTTTACGATCTAAAGTGTTACTCCGAGGAGATAATGTCATGCTGAGTACCGCTATCGATACTTTAGTGGGACTCCCATGGTGAAAACGGTGTGCTGAGTACCACTATAGATAGTTTAGTGGGACTTCCATTGTGAAAACGATGGGCTGAGTACCGCTATGGATAGTTTAGTGGGACTCCCATTGTGAAAACGATGGGCTGAGTACCGCTATGGATAGTTTAGTGGGACTCCCATGGTGAAAACTGTGCGGCATCTCAAGATTTTCCGACTTGACGCACACTTTCACTGTCTAACTGTGCGGCAGCTCAAGATTTTCCGACTTGATGCACACTATCGGTCTCTAACTGTGCGGCAACTCAAGATTTTCCGACTTGACGCACACTTTCAGTCTCTAACTGTGCGGCACCTCAAGATTTCCACACCTGACGCACACTCAAAAAAACAACACAAAAAAACAGCCCCGGAATCTCATATAAAGATTCCAAGACCGTTTCTCTTAGTACTCGAGGACTTTTCAGACCTCATATATTCCATATCGAAGGGGAGGAATATTATTTGAATTTGCGCTTACGCGCAGCTTCTGATTTTTTCTTGCGTCTCACACTTGGCTTTTCGTAAAATTCGTGTTTACGAGCATCCTTGATCGTACCGTTTTTAGAAACTGTACGTTTGAAACGACGTAATGCATCTTCAATTGATTCATTGTTCTTAACAACTGTTTTAGACATTCATTTACCCTCCCCTCGAATAACAACACGCATTGATACACGTAGAATACTCTACGTACTAACGTATTATATTACAATTAAAAAAATCGGTCAAATGAATATTTACAATTTATACTCACAATCTCGGTGGCATAGATTAATAATCACTAGAACCAGTCTCACCTGAAACAATCGCGATACCACTTGATGCACCGATGCGTGTTGCACCCGCTTCAATCATAGCAAGTGCATCTTCTCTTGAACGCACGCCACCGCTGGCTTTCACTTCGATGTTTTCACCAACGACTGTTTTCATTAACTCTACATCTTCTACAGTCGCACCGCCACCGCTAAATCCTGTTGATGTCTTCACAAAGTCACAGCCTGCTTCTTTTGCTAATTGACATGCAACACGTTTTTCATCGTCCGTCAGTAAGCTTGTCTCAATGATTACTTTTACGAGCGTATCATTTGCAGCTTCTACGACTGCAACAATATCTTCACGTACTAAGTCATGTTTACCAGATTTTAATGCGCCAACATTGATGACCATATCGATTTCGTCAGCACCATTCTCGATTGCATCCACTGTTTCATATGCTTTAACAGATGACGTTGATGCGCCAAGTGGGAAACCAATGACTGTACATACTTTAGTCGCGCTACTCTTTAAAAGTTCAGCTGACAATTTAACATGTGTCGGGTTGACACAAACGCTAAAGAATCCGTGTGTATCCGCTTCTTGGCATAGTTTTTCAATTTGTGATTCAGTAGCATCTGGTTTTAATAATGTATGGTCAATATATTTTGCGAGTTCCATTTTTGCACCTCAATGATTATAAGTTTAATTGTCTTTCTAAGTATTCATATTGTTTTACCATCGGTTTTTCCAATACTTTAACGACTTCTCCGACTGATACTGGATATCCTGGTTGCGTCACTTTCACCTTAATAATTTCACCAACTAAACTCTCATCACCATCGATGGCTACTTTGAGATAGTTATCTGAGTGTCCAATTAATTTTCCATCTTTGGTCTCTTCAGGAATGACTTCTAGTACATCATCTCTAAAGCGTTCTGCATATGCTGTCGCTAGTTCATCAGACAGATTAATCAAACGATTTACACGTTCATTTTTCGTATCATCATCGATTTGATCTGTCATGCGTGCAGCTGGTGTACCCGTCCGAATTGAGTATGGAAACACATGAAGTTCACTGAAGTGATGCTTTTTAATAAAATCATACGTTTCCATAAATTCTTCTTCAGTTTCACCAGGGAACCCGACGATGACGTCACTTGTGATTGCGATGTTTGGCATCATTTCTTTTAATTCTAAAATGCGTTTCTCAAAGAATTCCATCGTATACTTGCGTCTCATGCGTTTAAGCACCGTGTCACTACCCGATTGAATCGGAATGTGTAAATGACGCACAATCTTATTTGAACTTTTAATGACGTTCATCACTTCATCCGTCAATTGGCTCGCTTCAATACTAGAAATACGCAAGCGATTCAAACCTTCGACTGCTTCTAGGTCACGGAGTAACTGTGCTAAGTTATAATCTTTTAAATCTTCACCGTATCCACCTGTATGAATACCTGTTAAGACAATCTCTTTATAGCCTTGTTCAACGAGTTGTGCTGCTTGTGAGACAACCATTTCAGGATCTCTTGAACGCAGGAGTCCACGTGCCCACGGGATAATACAGAACGTGCAGAAGTTATTACATCCTTCTTGGATCTTTAATGTTGCACGCGTACGGTCTGTGAAGTAAGGTACATCCATTTCTTCATATGTACGCTTTTTCATAATATTTTTTACACCGTTAATCGGCGCACGTTCTTCGTGATACTGGTTGACGTAATCGAGCAGCATATCCCGATCTGCAGTACCTATGATGATATCCACACCAGGAATCGCTTCGATTTCTTTTGGTGACGTTTGGGCATAACAACCCGTTACACAAATCACTGCATCTGGATTTTGTCTAATCGCACGTCTGATGACTTGGCGACTCTTTTTATCTCCAGTGTTTGTTACAGTACATGTATTTATAACAAATACGTCTGCATTATCGTTAAACGTGACACGCTCATAGTTATCGCCCTTGAACACTTGCCACATCGCTTCAGTTTCGTAGTGGTTTACCTTACATCCAAGCGTATGGAACGCTACAGTTTTTTCAGTCATACAATCAGTCTTTCTATATGAATTTTATCAGTACATAATATCACAAATTCGAATATTTCACCATATGAGCATGTATTATGGATAGAAAAAAACACTACTCAATGATTAGTTGTAGTAGCGTTTATACCTTATTCGTATTTGATTGAAAGTGCACTTAAAAAGTACAGTGGTGCGGTCTCTGCTCTTAATATACGTGGACCAAGTCGTACGGCATTAGCGTCGTGTAATGACTCAACTTCAGCGTTGGAGAAGCCACCTTCTGGCCCAAAGATGCAAGCAATCCTCTTCAAGTCATCTGTGAGCATGCGATTCAATTGTTTAGACGCATCTCCTGACAATCTTTCATACGCGATGAAGAAACGATCATAATCATCAATCGTTAATGACTTCGCATTTCCGACAAACTTTAAGCTCGGTACTTTTAACCGCTTGGATTGCTCAGCAGCTTCTTTCACGATTTTTTCAAATCTTTGAAGTTTCTTCTCTTTCTTTTTTTGATCGAGTTTCACGACTGCACGATCTGCTTCATAAAGTTTGATATGCACAGCACCGAGTTCTGTTGCCTTTTGCAATAACCAATCGAGCTTATCTCCCTTTAACAACGGGACAAACAATGTCGTCTCGACAGGTAGTTCACTTTTATCGACACGTGCTTCAATTACTCTTACACGAACACGTTCATCGATCGTTTCAATTTTCGCGACAAATAATTGGCTCTTATTGTCCACAATCTCAATAGTATCATCCGTCGCCATACGCATAACATTTTTCATGTGATGCGTATCTTCTTGACTCATCACAATCAAATCATCGATTTCAACGTCTTGAGCTGTAAAATAGCGTTGCATCTACTCACCCCTTGAGGCGTATATACTCACCCATCCATTTTCTTCAAGCACGCGTTCTATATTAAAGCCAACTTCTTTCATACGCGTTTGAATGTAATCACTTTTCTCCAAAACAATACCTGAAGCGATAAAATGCCCGTTTGCATTTAATCGTTCAAATGCATCGTCAATCATCTCATCCACGATATGTGCGAGTATATTGGCAATGATGACATCATAATTTGTTGTTTCATCTTTTAACAAGTTTGCTGCGCGCACTTGGATCTTGTCGCTACAGTTGTTCAGTTCAAAGTTCTCTTTAGACACTTTTAAAGACAACTCATCTATATCGGTTGCAGTAATATCACTAGCCCCCATCAGATGTGCACCAATCGATAAAATACCAGAACCTGTACCAACATCGATGACACGGTGTTCCGGTTTTACAATCGATTCGATCAATTCTAGACACATCGATGTTGTTGGATGGTCACCTGTACCGAAAGCCATACCGGGTTCAATTCTAATTAAACGGTCGCCTTCTTTCGGTACATATTGATCCATCTCCCAATCCGGGACGATGACAAACGTGTCAGACACGCGAAAAGCATGGAAGTATTTCTTCCATTCATTTTCCCATGCCTGCTCCTCGATGACATTCGTATTAATCGTAATGTTTTCTTTATCGGCAAGGTCATTTGATGCTATAAATGCGTGGATCAATTCTAGCTTTTCGTCGACATTAATCGTTTCATCAAAATACACTTTAATAGCGATGTCGCTCTCTGGATAGTCTTTAGGATCCAATCGGTACTTCTCTTCGAAGTCATCGATTTTCTGCTTTAAAATATCTAATGAATGTTCGATGGATACGCCTTTAGAAATTGAGTTTAAATAGTTCGATAAAATTGCTTCGTTTTCTTCTTTGGTAGATATGACCACTTCTGTCCAGTTCACATTAATCTCCTTTAAAGAAACGACGTGTGCGATCGAAGATGTTTTCGTTTTGCTCTGTTAACTCATCACCTGAGAGTTCAGCAAGCTTGCGAAAGATTTCTGTTTCTTCATCACTTAGTTTTGTCGGTGTAACGACTTTTACTTTAACGTATTGGTCACCGAAACCGTATCCGTGAACGTTTTTAACACCGCGTTCTTTAATTCTAAACGTCTTACCTGTTTGCGTACCTGAAGGAATCGTTAACATGACGTGACTATTGATTGTCGGCACTTTCACTTCATCACCAAGTGCTGCTTGTGCGAATGAGATTGGCATTTCGTAATGAATGTCATCGCCATCGCGTTTAAAGCGTTTATCCGGTCGCACGCGGAATGAAATATATAAGTCTCCAGCTGGTCCACCATTCACACCTGGTTCACCTTTACCTTGTAGGCGTACTTGTTGACCGTTATCTACACCTTCAGGCACTGTCACTTCAATTTTTACATCTTCCATTTTCGTACCTGTTCCGTTACACACGTTACATGGATCTTCGATTTCTTGTCCGCTACCTTGACATGTTGGGCATGTTCTTTGCGTCTGAACGCGTCCAAATGGTGTGTTTTGTTCTACAGAAACACGACCGGCACCTGAACACATCGAACATGTTTTCTTCGAAGTACCTGGCTTAGATCCACTACCATCACATGTATCACATGACACTTCTTTTTTAATGTTGATCGTTTTGTCTGTCCCAAATACAGCTTCTTCAAAATCAATCGTCATCGTATATTGAAGGTCGTCACCTTTCATTGGTGCATTCGGGTCACGGCGACGCGCGCCACCGCCGAAGAATGAACTAAAGATATCTTCAAATCCACCGAAATCTCCGCCTGCGCCGCTAAATCCGCCACCGAAGCCGCCAGCACCACCGTTCATGCCTGCATGACCAAATTGATCGTATTGCGCACGTTTGTTTTCATCACTTAATACTTCATATGCTTCTGTTGCTTCTTTAAATTTCGCATCCGCACCATCTTCTTTGTTGATATCTGGATGGTACTTTTTAGATAGTTTTCTATATGCACGTTTAATTTCGTCTTTCGACGCACTTTTACTTACACCTAAAACGTCATAATAGTCTTTTTTTGCCATTATTTTTCCTCCAGTTTAAAGCTCAAGGGTTTATCAAAAGAAAAGCCAAAGCCAAATCAGGCTTTGACTATTCTATCATATCATTACTTCTTATCTTCTTCGTTATCTAAGTCATCTACTTCTTTATATTCAGCATCGACAACATCGTCATCAGGATTTGCTTCACCAGCATCACCTTCAGCTGCTTGTTGTTCCTGTGCCATCTGTTCGTATAACTTCACAGACATCCCTTGCAGAATACCTTCTAACGCTTCTTTTTTCTCTTTAATCGCGTCTAGATCGGATTCTTTAAGTGCTTCATTCAGCGCATCTTTTGCTTCATTCGCTTTAGTTTTTTCATCTTCTTCTACTTTGTCACCGAGGTCTTCGATTGTTTTATCTGTTTGGAAGACAAGTTGTTCTGCTTCGTTGCGTAAATCAACTTCAGCACGACGCTCTTTATCTGCTTCAGCATTCGTTTCAGCGTCTTTAACCATTCTATCGATATCTTCATCTGTTAAGTTAGAGCTTGCTTCAATCGTAATCTTCTGCTCTTTACCTGTACCTTTGTCTGTCGCAGTAACGTTGACGATACCGTTTTTGTCGATATCAAATGATACTTCGATTTGTGGTACACCACGTGGTGCTGGTGGAATATCCGTTAACTGGAAGCGTCCAAGAGTCTTGTTGTCCGCTGCCATAGAGCGCTCACCTTGTAATACGTGGATATCTACCGCAGGTTGGTTATCTGCTGCTGTTGAGAACACTTGTGATTTCGTTGTCGGAATCGTCGTGTTTCTTTCGATGAGAACCGTCGATACGCCACCCATCGTTTCGATACCAAGTGATAATGGTGTAACATCAAGTAATACGACATCTTTTACATCACCAGATAAAACCCCACCTTGAACAGCTGCACCCATTGCAACAACTTCGTCTGGGTTCACACTTCTGTTCGGTGTTTTACCTGTTTCTTTTTCAACTGCTGCTTGTACAGCTGGGATACGCGTTGAACCACCAACAAGTAATACTTCATTGATTTCTGATTTAGAAATACCAGAATCTTTAATTGCCTGACGCAATGGAATCATCGTACGTTCTACTAAGTCTTTTGTTAAATCATCGAATTTCGCACGTGATAATGACGTTTCTAAGTGTAAAGGACCTGACTCTCCAGCTGAAATAAACGGTAATGAAATCGATGTTGAAGATACACCAGATAAGTCTTTTTTCGCTTTTTCAGCTGCATCTTTAATACGTTGCATTGCCATTTTATCTTTAGATAAGTCGATGCCATTTTCTTTTTTGAATTCTTGAACTAAGAAGTCCATGATGACATCATCAAAGTCGTCCCCACCTAAACGGTTGTCACCTGATGTAGATAATACTTCGAATACACCGTCACCAAGTTCCATGATCGATACGTCAAACGTACCACCACCGAGGTCGAATACGAGCACTTTTTGATCTGTTTCTTGTTTGTCTAAACCATACGCAAGCGCTGCTGCAGTTGGCTCATTAATGATACGCTCAACTTCAAGACCTGCGATACGACCAGCATCTTTCGTTGCTTGACGTTCAGAGTCATTGAAATATGCAGGTACAGTAACTACAGCTTTCGTTACTTTTTCACCTAAGTATTTTTCAGCTGTTTCTTTTAAGCTTTGTAAAATCATTGCTGAAATTTCTTGTGGTGTATAGTCTTTATCTTCGATTGTTACTTTGTAGTCTGTACCCATATGTCTTTTGATAGACATGACAGTGTTCGGGTTTGTAATTGCTTGGCGCTTCGCAACTTCACCGACTTGACGCTCACCATTTTTAAATGATACGACTGATGGTGTCGTTCTGTTACCTTCTGCATTTTCAATTACTTTTGGTTCTCCACCTTCTAAAATAGATACGACAGAGTTTGTTGTTCCTAAATCAATTCCGATTACTTTACTCATTTAAAATTCCTCCGATTCTTAAAAAATTATTCGCTTACTTTTACCATACTTGGACGAATGACGCGATCTTTTAACATATAACCTTTTTGAAATTCTTCAATCACGATGTTTGAATCAACCGAATCATCAGCTGCAGTCATGACTGCTTGATGGACATTCGGATCGAATTCAACACCGACACTTTCTATCACTGTTACGTCATGATCTTCAAATACTTTGACGAATTCCTTATGCACCATATCGACACCTTTTTTCAGTGAACTAAATGCATTTTCATCGTCTTCAACGGACAGTGCACGCTCTAAATTATCGAGTACTGATAACAGATCTTCTGCCATCTTTTGTTCCTTATACTTATTGCGCGTTTCCGTTTCTTGCTTGTTGCGTCGCTTATAGTTTTCAAATTCCGCAAGCAACTTTAAATACTTATTTTCTTCATCTTCTAATTTGTTTTGTAACGCAGTCAATTCATCAATTTCTTCTGCTTCTGATGTTTCGTCATACGCGACATCTTCATACACTTCATCTGATTCTTCTTCTGAAAACTCAATGTCTTCAGTTTCATGTTCATTTTCAAATTTCTTATCCACTGCTGCTACTCCTCTCGACCGATTGATTTTTAATATCGTACAGCAATCTAATGATGTGTTTATAACTCATTAGTTCAGGTCCAATTATCATTAAATTTCCTGCATGATCGTCGAATGAAAAGTTTGTTGAAATAATTGAAATTGAACGATACTTCTCATCGATTTCTTCACCAAAGAATACATTGACTCCATCATTATTCGCGTCAATCAATTTTTCTAATCGTTGGTTTTGTACATCGCTGTACAAATTTTGCAATGTATCGACGTCTCCAACCATGCTTTCAATGATATGATCAAATCCTGCTGAACCATTTGTTATCGTTAATGAGGCCAAATGGTTTTCTAATGCATTGTACAAATTATTCTTTAAAGTAAACAATACTTTTGGTACTTTCATCTCATTGATTATTTTCGGTAAGTCCGTCAACGGCTTATTTATGACCATTTGATTGATGTAACTCGTATACTGCTCGATATCCCCTAACGATAGCTCAATGTTACATTCAACTGGGATTTTCAAAACTTTTTTAGAAGATAAAACGATCACTGCTAACACCAGTTTCGGTGTGAGATACGTCACGTATAAACCTCTAATATCGTCATCTTGATTCAGCAAAAATACTTGTGTGAGTTGCTTCGTAATGCCGCTGATATAGTTTGCGACTTGTTGCATATCACCCGTATTCAAAAGCTTTGTCATCGTTTCTCCAAGTTGTTCATTGGATTCGAGTGTATCCTGACTATCTTTAAACTGTTGATTAAGCCGCTTTACATAAAAACGCACAGCTTCACGCGTTGGTACACGACCCGCTGAAGTATGTGGTTTATTTAGCAATCCTAAATTTTCAAGTTTTGCCATTTCGTTGCGGACAGTTGCAGGTGATACATCAAGATCATAAGTCTCGATTAAATAATTGGAACTGAGTGGCGTCATATGATTCAAAAAATCATCAACAATCGACATGAGTATCAACTCTAGCCTTTCTGATAACACATAACCACCTCATTAGCACTCCTTGCTGTCGAGTGCTAATGTAAATTTATCAAATAGGTCAAAGAATGTCAACAACTTTGAATAGACTTTTTTATGAAGTTAAAAATTCTGAAAAAACATCATTCCCAACCATGCGTCCATCCTCAGTTAAAGTGATATACTCACCATCATCTTTCAGTAATTTTCTATTGACTAACTGCTCGATTTCTTCACCATAAATTGTTTCAATTGGTACATTAAACTTCTCTTTAAAACGTGATTTTGATACACCTTGATTCAACCTTAAACCTAAAAACATCTCTTCTTCATACTTTTCATTTATTGTTACATCATGACTCTCACGTACCGCATGACCCTTGTCGTTCATTGAGTCAATATAGTGTGTCACAGGCCGAACGTTTGATACGCGTTTGCTATTCACATAACCGTGACTGCCTGCACCGAGTCCATAATACTCATCATTTAACCAATATGTTTTATTATGTTCTGACTCATAATCGTCGATTGCAAAGTTGGAAATCTCATACTGTCTAAACCCGAGACCCTCTAATCCACTCATGACGGCTTCATAAATTTTTGCTTCACCTACACTGTCGGCAATATTTAATTTTCCATCTCTTGCTAAGTTATAAAACACAGTATGCGGTTCAACAATCAACGAGTACCATGAAATATGTTTTGGTTTAAACGCTTTAACGTAACTTAAACTCGTCTCAATATCTTTCAACGTTTCACCAGGTAAGTTGTACATCAGATCAAGCGAGTAATTCTCAAAGCCTATGTTTTGTAAATGTTCAATTAGATTTTCAACATGGTGAACGCTGTGTGTGCGACCTAATATTTTTAAAATATCATTATTAAATGACTGCACGCCGATGCTGAGTCGATTGACACCAGACGATAGTAATAAGTCAATTTTTTCTGTCGTCAATTCATCTGGATTTGCTTCAAATGTAAATTCATCCGTACATTCAAATCGTGACGTAATTGCCTGTAGCAACGTTTCTAACTGTTCCATCGATAACGCTGTCGGTGTACCACCACCAACAAAAATTGTTTTGAATGTCTTCGTCTCTACAGTATCCATCTCTTTGATCAATGCATCGATGTATTCATCTACCGGTTGATTATCAATCAACACTTTCGTAAAGTCACAATACGTACAGATTCGATTACAAAACGGAATATGCATATAGATGCTTTTTATCATACGAATGCCTCCAAAAAATTAGGCTGGACAAGTCAATTACACACTTGTCTCAGCCTTTGAATTAATCATCATCCATTTTAAGCACTGCAAGGAAAGCTTCTTGTGGTATTTCTACACTACCCACTGCTTTCATTTTCTTTTTACCTTCTTTTTGTTTCTCAAGTAACTTACGCTTACGTGAAATATCTCCACCGTAACATTTTGCAATGACGTTTTTACCCATTGATTTTATATTCGTACGAGACACGATCTTATTACCGATCGCTGCTTGAATAGGTACTTCGAACTGCTGACGTGGAATAAGCGTCTTTAATTTTTCAACGATGACTTTACCACGTTCATGAGCGAAATCTCTATGTACGATGATAGATAATGCATCGACTTTTTCTTGATTGAGTAAAATGTCCATCTTAACTAAGCGACTTTCCTTATTGCCGATAAACTCATAATCAAATGATGCATAGCCTTTCGTATTAGATTTCAATTGATCAAAGAAATCAAACACGATTTCTGATAATGGAATTTCATATTGTACATTCACACGAATATCATCGATATAGTCCATCGTTAAGAAGTTACCACGACGTTTTTGACAAAGCTCCATGACAGAACCGACATAATCATTTGGCACCATGATCGTCGCTTTAACATATGGTTCTTTCAAATGTTCTATCTTTTGTGGGTCTGGCATTTTTGATGGGTTATCCACGACAATCGTTTCACCATCCGTCATGTGCACTTCGTAAATTACAGATGGTGCAGTCGCGATTAATTCAATACCAAACTCACGCTCGATGCGCTCTTGAATAATTTCCATATGAAGTAAACCTAAGAAACCTGTTCGGTAGCCAAATCCTAATGCTTGTGATGTCTCTGGTTCATATTCAAGAGAAGAGTCGTTCAACTGTAATTTTTCTAAAGCTTCTCTAAGATCATTATATTTTGCAGAATCAATCGGATAAAGACCACAGAACACCATCGGATTCATCTTCTTGTAACCTTGTAATGGTTCTGCTGCTGGATTGTTCGCAAGCGTAATTGTATCCCCAACATTTGAGTCTGCAACATTTTTGATCGACGCTGTAATAAATCCAACATCACCGACCGTCAGTTCATCCACTGTCATCGGTTTTGGTGTATTGATACCCACTTCAATCACTTCAAACGTTTTACCAGTCGACATCATTTTGATTTTGTCGCCTGCTTTAACCGTTCCATCCATAATTCTTATCGATGAAATAACACCGCGATATGCATCGAATACGGAGTCAAAAATAAGTGCTTTAAGTGGTGCTTCCGGATCACCACTTGGTGGTGGCACGACTTCAACAATACGCTCAAGTATTTCTTCAATACCGATATTTGCTTTAGCCGAAGCAGGAATTGCATCCTCTGCAGGCAATCCAATTACGTCTTCGACTTCTTGAGCGATTCGGTCTGGATCCGCTGCTGGTAAGTCAATCTTATTAATGACAGGCACAAGTTCTAAATCATTATCGAGTGCCAAATAAACATTTGCGAGTGTTTGTGCCTCAATACCTTGCGCTGCATCGACAACAAGAATTGCCCCTTCACATGCAGCAAGCGAACGTGACACTTCGTATGTAAAATCGACGTGTCCCGGGGTATCTATAAGGTGGAATGTATAGTCCTCTCCATCTTTTGCTGTATACTTTAGTTGAACAGCATTCAATTTAATCGTAATTCCTCGCTCACGTTCTAAATCCATGGAATCGAGCAATTGAGTTTTCATATCTCGTGTTGCTACAGATTGCGTATTTTCTAAAATACGGTCTGCTAACGTCGATTTCCCATGGTCGATATGTGCAATTATCGAGAAATTACGTATGTTTTTCTGTCTCTTTAAACGGTCTTCATTGTTCATACTGAGGTACCAACTTTCTTTTTCGCAATGTAATAATTATAACAATTCCATGTTGATGTATCAATTGATTTAAAACTTATGATTGCAAAGACTCTCGAGTTTTGGTAAAATGTTTTTTGTTGCAATAAAAAGTTGTAAATTTTGTTGGAGGTGACATTATGCCGAATATTAAATCATCTAAAAAACGTGTATTAACAAATGAAAAAGCACGTGTTCAAAACATTGCTCAGAAAAATGAAATGCGTACAGCGATTAAAAAAGCACAGGTTGCTAAAGCTGAAGATACTGATAACAGAGAAGAACTTACTTCTGCTGCAGTAAAGCACATTGATAAAGCAGTTAAAAAGAATTTAATTCACAAAAACAAAGGTTCTCGTATGAAATCTCAATTGATGGCTAAATAATTGAGTATTAAAATAACCGATTGTCTCGATTCATTTTCGAGATAATCGGTTATTTTTTTAAACTTCTAATATAAATGTTTCAAACAGTGTTTGGTGATCAAGATAGCTCGATTTCATTTGATAATCGATGTCGCGACACTTCACAATCTTTTTAAACAAACTATCCACACTGACACCACTGACACTTCTTGATGCAAGTTGTACCGGATATGGATGGGATTTAATCGTGCGTGCAATATATGCTTGGTCAAAGCCTTTGCTAGATAACAACTTCACTTGGTACATCAAGCGGAACTGTCTCGTAATAAGTGCTAACAATTTAATCGGTTCTTCTTTTTGTAAGATTAAATGACGAACGAGTTGCACCGCTTCTAACTTTTTACCTGCTATAATCAGTTCTGATAATTTAAATACATTGCTATCTAAACTATCGCTGACGACATCTTCAATATCATCAATATGTAATTCACGATCTCCGTAAAGAACGAGCTTGTCGATTTCATTCATTACCGTTTCATAATCCACACCAGTCTTCGCAATTAAACGATTCAGTGCATTAGGTGTAATTTGGATATCATTCTCTAAAAACACTTCAGAAGCAAACTTCTTCAGTTCGTTTTCACCCATCGGTTTTACTTCATGTACAATGCCGTGCTTGCCCATCAACTTTGTGATTTTCTTTCGCTTATCTAACTTTTCACTGTAAACTTCAAAAATGATTAGTGTATCATCGTTTTTATTTTCTAAATACTCAACAAGCAAGTCTATGTTATGCTTCACTTCAGCGCGTACTTTTTGCCCTGTGAACACAAATGCATCGGTAACAACAATGACTTTGCGCTCAGAAAACATCGGTAAAATTTGTGCTTCATCGACCAATGCTTCAATCGTATGCTCTTTTAAATTCAGTTTTACCAAATTGAAATCATCGATTTCATCGAGATAGTCTTTTGCAAGTTTATTCGACATCTCATTGATGCGTCTTATATTCGTCCCGTGTATCAATTGTAGTAAGTTCATGGAAACACTCCAAATAAATTATAGATATATTATAGCTTTTTTCTTCGTTTTTATATATACTTATTAATGATATGACAAGAGAAACATAGGAGGATATGTTAATGAATAAGTTCGAACATCATAAGCAATCAAAAAGTAACGACGTAATTGATGCAGGTAAAGGCTTTGTTATTGGCTTTCTTGCATTAACAGTAATCTATGCTATTCCTCACATTGTTGAGATCGTTTCGAGATAATCTCTTATAATCTAACCTTAGATTTAAATTTATTAAAGAACACTGCGATGAAAAATTCGCAGTGTTTTTTTATTTCTTAATCATGCACTGCGTGTCATTACCCAGTTTAGACGCCACACATAATGTATCACCATCAATTACCATCTCAACCATCCCGACCTCATTTGTCGAAAGAATTAACATGCCAGAGAGTGTATCTAAGACACTGTCATGTGGGTGGCCGTAGCGATTATCGACGCCTGCAGATATTAACGCAATATTTGGAGACAACCATTCTATAAACTCAGAACTACTTGATGTATCAGACCCATGATGCCCGACCTTTAATATATCTGCTTCAACCGGTTGATAGCTTTCCATTAATAACTGCTCTTCATCTACACCCGCATCGCCTGTAAAAAGTATTGAGAATTTTCCAAGTTGAATATATAGAACAATCGAGCTACCGTTTGAACCTTCTTGTATTTCAGCATCCATTGGTGAAAGTACACGTATATTAATATTTCCAATCTCAAAACTTTGGTTTTCCAAAGGATCAACAAGTGGGATATCATATGCCCAAAATTCATTAAATGCAGGATCTCTCATATTTGCCATGACATAATGAATATTCACCTTGTTTGCAATATGATCAAACTCTCCAACATGATCTAAATCGATATGACTGAGTACAACCATATCTATCTGATTGATCCCTGACTGCTTTAAATATGGCAATAACGTACGATCCGACAGTCGAATGTGTGGGGTATCCATATAAAATCTACCACCTGTATCGATGAGAATCGTCTTGTTTTGTCGCATATCTTGGATTAGAAAAGCATCCCCTTGCCCCACATCAACCATCGTAATTTTAAAATCATGTGATGAATAATATTGATTGAACATTACGGTAGCAAAGAAGATAAGAAGTGAAATAATTGCATGATTAATTTTATTTTTACAAATTGCCATCGTCGATGTCACCGTTGTGATGAGCAAAATTATTATTGCAACATTGGATAAGTTCGTCATAAACATTCGGTGTTGAAAGGCATTAGATAAATATAAAATCACTTGTTTTAAATTTGAGAATATGAAATGAAATAAATAGTCAAATAGTCCATTGATTCCAATTAGACTGGCGATGTTGAAAATAATGACGGATGGAAAAATGACAACGGAAAAAAGTGGTACAAATATGAGGTTCATTAAAATACCACTGATGCTGAGATCATTAAAATGGATGAGTAGAATGAGCAGCGTACTGATTTCTGAAATGACAGTGAACATGAACAGCTGGACGAATGGGCCTCGGTTCAAAATATAGTGTCTGGTTAAGAGGATAAAATAAGTCGTTATATATGAGAGTTGAAATCCCGCATTATAAATAATGTTTGGATGATATAAAAATTGAAATATGGCGGTCAATGATATAATCGTCATGTATGGTCGTGTTCTAAAAAATGATGTGATGAGCAATAGTACAGCCATTAACACAGCACGAACGACACTCGGGCTGAATAGATTTAATAATAAGAAACATAGCAACATAATGATCAATATGATTTTTATCCATTCTAGAGGGATTCTCATACGTTTGAGCACATAATATAAGACACCAGTTAAAAAGGCGACATGGGTGCCAGAAATGACGTATAGATGGTATATGCCTAACTTTTGCAATCCATCAAAAAGTTCTGAATCAATATAGCTCTTAATGCCGATCGAAAGTGTCAGCATATCGAATTTATAATCATGCTCGGTCGCATTGAGAATCCTTTGAATGTATTTATCTCTAAACGCGTTGATCTGCATACCGATTGTAAGTGGTCCATGTTCACACAGTGTCGATGTGTCATCATAAATCCTTCCGTTAATACCATTCATGACCATGCGGAGTGAATCGTCTTCTTTGATCATGTTGCGCTGTGAGTTACCTTGAAATATTTCGTAGTTACCATAACAGCGCATGCCGATTTCATAGTGTTCATCGGAGTACATCTCATAGGTTTCTCGATTTGAATCCACGATATAAATGATATCATCAGTATAATATTTGTAACCAACAACTGTGACTTCTGATAAAGATTCTATAGGGGTCATTTTGGGCATAAAAATAACAGCCATCGTCATGATCGCTGTTAAGAGGATACAATATATTAAACGCCAAAATTGCCTTGTTTGTTGCCATAGGATAAACAACATTGCTGCACATAAAAAGAAACCAATAAACGCATTTTCTACCAACACGACAGCAACGACTATCGTAAGAAAACATACGAATGCAATCATCTATTCACTCAAATATTCAATAATTTGTGATGGCTCAAATGGTATGCGTTCAACATGGACGTTATTTTGTTCAAATAAATATTCTGCATACGGATGATTTTTATAGTCTTCTCTATAGAATATGTTTTTTATACCGGCTTGAATGATTGACTTACTACAGTGCACACAAGGGAAATGTGTAACATATATTGAAGCACCTTCAGTCGACACACCAAATTTAGAACACTGTAAAATCGAATTGATTTCTGCATGAATGGTACGAATACAATGTCCATCTTCCATCAAACAACCGACATCGATACAATGCTCTTCTCCTGAAACAGAGCCGTTGTATCCACTAGAAATGACACGGTTATCTTTAACGATTGTTGCGCCAACTTTTAAACGAGAACATGTTGAACGTAAGCTCAACAATTGTGTTTGTGCCATGAAGTAATCGTGCCAATTTATTCGCATTTATACTAACTCCCTACTCAACAACGATGTGTTGCTCTAAATTTTGAAATTTCTTCTCTCCGATGCCACTCACTTGCATTAGATCAGCTGTATTCATAAACAAACCATTTTGCTCTCGATATTCTATAATCGATTGTGCTGTTTTCTCACCAACACCATTCAATCTCATCAGTACTTCAATGGATGCAGTGTTGATATTGATCAAATCATTATCTACTTCGTGTGCTGAATCGTATTCATTCACATACGTGTTTGGAATCAAATCTGCTTCATCTTCAAATGGAACGTAGACCACCTGTTCATCCTTTAGCTTCATGGATTGGTTTACGTGGAGTAAATCACCTTCCGGTTGTACAACGGCTTTTTCAAGCACATTTTTGACCCGTGCATCTGCTGGCAACTCATACACACCCGGATAAAGCACAGCACCCTTTACTTCGACAAAAATCATATCTGGTAAGGCATAGTTTTCAACAGGTTCTTCAATCTCCTCAATTTCAACAGGTTCATACGACTCAATCGCAACGACTTCGGTTGCAGCTGGTTGCCAATTTTTATACACGAAAAACAGAACAACAGCAACAACACCGACACCAATTAACAAATGTTTATTATTTTGTAAAAATACAATCATTTTATCTCTCCTTTTTTAACCCTCTATCTATATATGCTTAAAAAAGGTGAGTTATTTTTTTAACTTATAAAATTTGTTAATATTTTTTATGATTTTTGCAAAATATAAAAAATTCTTTCGCATTCTGTCGTCACTTTATTGCTCGAATCAAAATCACTAAATGTATGGATAAGTTCTAAAGTACTTTCTTTAATCATGTTCACGATATCTTCGTGTGGATATGTCCGTTGTGAAAATGACTCTGTCGTCTTAACATATGTACCATTCTCTGCTTGATTGAAAAAAATCAGCTCGTGATCAACAGAATACGGTGATTCTCCACGGTGTGCAAACCAAATGTAACTGATTGTTTCTAAATCATCGGCATATGTCTGATCATTAAATTCCGTCATCATTTTATACATGCTATGACTATCGAAAATAAATACGCCACCAGGATCCAAATGTTTTGATACACGTTCGATGAACATGCTGACTTCGTTTAAGTCATCTAGATAGTTAATGACATCACTATTCGCTGTGATGACATCAAATGTACGATCGTAGTCAAATGACTGCATATTTTGTACAGAAAGTTGCAATGATGAATCGTTTTCTTTTGCAATCGAAATCATCTCTCGTGACGCATCAAAACCAAACTTTTCCTCGATATCAAGTGCTGATAAAATGCGACCTGTACCACAGCCTATATCTAAAACAGAATGCTTATGTTCCAAATATGGTGAGATGATGTCTACCCAAAGATTATCCGGCACATCATAGGTCAAGGCATCATACATGCTTGCAAAATGGTTAGTCAAGCTTCTCACCTGACGTAAACAATCGTTCTAAATTATAGTAACTTCTTTCTGGTTTTAAGAAGATATGAACGATGACGTCTTCTGCATCAACGAGTACCCATTTACCTTCTTTCATACCTTCTACAAGTACATCTTTGCCTTGTTCTCTTGCAATTTCAATCACGTGTTCTGAAATTGCTTGAACTTGTCGATCTGAACCTGCATGACAAATGATATAGTAATCTGTTACAGAGCTCGATTCTTTCACATTAAATGTTGCAATATCATCCGCACGTTTATCATCACATGCTTCAACTAAAATATTTAATAGTTCTTTACTTGTCAAAAAATCATTCCTTCACCATATTATAATAATTCAAGCATTCGATTGTTCGCGGGTAAATGGTTTTGTCTGATTTAAGCAAATGTTTAATCGTTGCTTTTGTTATTTCATACACTGCCAAATCCAAGTGTTTGTCTTCGTAAACAATCTTCCGAATGTCATCAACGTTCTTTTGATCTCGTTCAGGTTCAATATAGTCTGCCACATAAATGATTTTTTCATTCAATGTCATGTGGTCACGACCTGAAGTGTGGTTGGAAATTGCCAATAATATTTCATCATTTTTAATACCATAATCATCTCGCATTTTAATTGCCGCAACTGGACCATGTAACAATTCTTTATTGAAACCGAGCAGTGCAGGATCCAGCTTTTCACGAATTACAATCTGATACATCTCACTGAGTTCATCATACTTACAATAGTCATGTAAAATGCCTGCGAGTTCACAGTTATATTTATCGCCGTTAAACATTTCAGCAAGCTTAACTGCTGTCTCAGCAACACGCACGCTATGTTCAAAGCGTTTTTTTGGTAATTTATGACGTACGATTTCCAAAGCTTTTTCTATGTCCATATCAATGATTCTCCTTTAAATACTGATAGACCGCATGCGGTACCAAGTGTTGAAATGGTTCATTGTTCACCATCCGCTCTCGAATTAAAGTGGATGAGACATCAAAAATTGGTATTTCTACTTTCTCAAATGGTGATTGAATTGTGATATCTTCATGATTTCGACTGACGACAACAACTTTATATATCTCGAGTATATCCTTAGACTTGTACCACTTATCAAAATTCTCATACTGATCTGTTCCGATAATAAAAATGATTTCATCATCAGGATATAATTCATTAAAGTATTGAAGCGTATTATACGAATAAATACTCTTCCCTTGGGAAATCTCAAAATCTGTAACCTCAACATCATCATACGCTTCTACAGCGAGTGAAACACACTTCATTCGTGCATCTGCTCCCAATGTTGATGATGTTTTATGCGGCGATAAAAAAGCTGGCACAACGATTATTTTATCTAACCCTAGCGCAAACTTAACCTCTTCAACAACATTCACATGGCCGACATGTATCGGATCGAAAGTTCCTCCAAATATACCTATCTTCATACGAGTTCAATTCGTTTATTGTTCGTAGATTCTCTATACAGAATGATTGTATTCCCAATCACAGTAACGATTTCACTATTCGTTTGCATGGAAATTTGGTCAGCTAAATCTTTTTTATCTTCTTCAGCATTTTGTAATACTGAGATTTTTATGAGTTCACGTTTTTCTAACAAATCATCGATTTGAGAGATGAAGTTATCATTGATTCCATTTTTTCCAATTTGAAACAATGGATTTAAATGATGCGCTTCATTCTTTAATTGACTCACTTGTTTTGATGTCAACGTCATTTGACAACCTCCTTAAATAATCGTTTTAAGCATTTCTTTCACTGCATTCGTCTGACCCACTTTGCCAGTCCAAATAGCGTATGCGTCCATTGCTTGATGGACGAGCATATTTAAACCACCGATACTATTGCCATTAAAGTATGACAAAAACGGTGTTTTCGTATGATAGATTAAATCGATGCCAATCGCATCATTTTTAAAGTTTGGTTCAATACCGAGTGTTTCAATGACATCTTCTCCGTTTAAACCGATCGGTGTTGCATTGATGATGCAGTCATATTGAGACAGATCAACATTACCAAAATGAAGCACTTCATAAGGTAATTCCGAAAATTTTTTCATTTTCTCAACATTTCGCACAGCAACGGTTACAGTTCCACCTAACTGATGATGGACATAGTGCACCGCTTTCGCTGCACCGCCACCACCGAGTATGAGAACTTTCATATCTTTAGCAATATCAAAATGTTCGAGTAACATTTTTTTATAACCGGATACATCTGTATTATAGCCGATTAATCGACCGTCATTCACATGAACAGTATTCACTGCACCGATCGATGTTGCTTCAGGCGATATTTTATCCAAGTATGTCATAATCGTTTGTTTATGTGGAATCGTCACATTGAGCCCAAGCAGATGTTTATCTTCTATCGTTTGTCTAATATTTGGTAACTGCTCTGGTGTAATATGCAGCGCCACATACGTATGGTCATCACCGTTTAACTCAAAGTTATGGTTATGAATGTTCGGTGATAACGTATGTTTAATTGGATCTCCAATTACAGCAAAATTTGTCATTTAGTTCATTCCTTTAAACATTGACGGTCGCGTATACACCTCTACGTGTTCTGGTACCTTAACTTCAATCGTTGCACTATCGCGAATTGCAACAAATCCAAGACCGCTGATTAATACATCGGTTCCGCCTTCTACTTCGAAAGTTTTGACACGCGAATGGTCAAGTACCGGTTCTTCTAATGTTGGTGGAACAAGTAATCCATTAAAATGGTTATCGTAAAACGATTCATGATTTTCATATTTTGTTCTATGAATCTTAATCCTGTCACTCACATAAATCGTAAAACTATTGTCCTGGCCACCGACATATGAAACAGCAGCAAGTGGTCCTAGAAATAGTGTTTGTCCCGCATTCAGCTGGAAAGTTTTCGGTTTTAATTCTTTTGTTGGCATAATATATTTCAAATCTTCTGGCGCAACGTTTCGCGTCATCTGTGATTCAACAACAATACCTGGCGTATCAAAGATAAAACTGCCATCACCGAGTGGTATATCGATCAAATCAAGCGTCGTCCCTGGAAAACGACTCGTCGTAATAATTTCTTTTTCACCGCTCGTATTCTCAATCAACCGGTTGATCAATGTTGATTTCCCGACGTTTGTCGTACCGACGACATAGACATCCTCATTCGTGCGGTATCGATTGATTGTCTTTAATAATTGGTCAATTCCATGATTTTTCTTTGCACTAATAGCCACCGCATCAACGAGTTTAATGCCCTCTTTACTCAGCAAAAACTTCACTTGATGAATCAAGCGCCCGATATTTACAGATTTAGGTAATATATCCATTTTATTTAATACAACGATGACATTCTTATCACCGACGATGCGGTTAAACGATGGGATAATACTACTATCAAAATCAAAGATATCAAAGACTTTAACGATTAAACCGTCTGCCTCGTACAGTGCGTTTAACATCGTTAAATAGTCCCCAGAGTTTACATTGATATCCATGACTTCGTTATAATTTTTTAATCTAAAACAACGCTTACAAATTGCATTTTCATTATCCATCCCGCTCTTCGGAATGAATCCTGGCGCATTTTCATCAACCGTTTGCAGTGTTGCACCACAACCGATACATTTTGCGTTACTCAATCGTCTCCCTCCAATTCACTAGACCTTTTCTATTAAACTGTTTCAAAATTAACGATTCAATAAAACGGTTCAACTTCGTCGCAAGCGCATCCTTATCTTTTATCGGACGCACTAACGCACTATCTACACCGACGCGTCGTGAGCCCAGTACATCCGTCATCACTTGGTCCCCAATCATCAATGTCTCATGCGGATAAACACCGAATGCGCGCATGGCTTTCGTAAATCCTTTACTAAATGGTTTTCTTGCAGAGTCTATGTAGATAAATTCTTCAGGCTCTGAAAATGCAGATACGCGGTCATATTTTCCGTTTGATACGATCATGATCTTAATTTCTGATTCATCAAGTGCATTAAACCATGTATTCACAACTTCATTTGAGTTTGCTTCGTCATAGGCAACTAACGTGTTATCTAAATCAATCATCACTGCTTTATAACCCTTTTCCTTTAATACTTCAGGTGTAATGTCAGAAAAATGATTGACGAAATAAGTGGGTAAAAATAAATCTTCTAAAATTTTCATATATACCTCATATCTAACCTAATTTTAACACAATAAAAGCACCCTTATAAAAGGTGCTTATTCTGTAATGTCTAGCTCTTCTGTTTCTGTATCTGCGTAAATTAAATAACCAATTACGACTGTAATCATAATAGATGCAATCATTAAGAAAACCATATATAGATTCCTCCGTTACATTTGATTCAATAATAATTTTACAACGTTAGACGAGTTAATACAAGCGATCTCGAGAAACTCATCGTATTTCATTTCAGCACGATCATTCGCATCATCCGATATCGAACGGATAATAATGAACGGTACGTCAAACTGATAACAGACTTGCGCAATCGGTGCAGATTCCATATCAACGGAAAGTGAATCACTAAATTTTTCGACGATAGATGCCTTCATCTCAACATCACCTATAAATGAGTCACCACTGACGATAAGTCCTTTTTTCATCTTTACATCTACATGGTTGTCGATGATTTGAGTCACTTTATCGAGGAGCTCAATATCCGTTTTATAACTGAGTGGCATACCGGGAACTTGACCATATTGATAGTTGAAGTTCACCGCATCGACGTCATGATGAATCACATGACTGCTTACAACTATGTCTGTCACACTCACTTCAGCATGTAAGCTACCTGCAACACCCGTATTAATCACATAATCCACATTAAAGTGATGGATTAACAATGTCGTGATTATACTTGCGTTCACTTTACCGATACCAGACTCTACTAAGACAATCGATTGATTATTCAGCATACCTTCATAAAATGACGCATGTGCAATTTTCGTTTCACGCGTAACTTTCATATCTCCAAGAAGTATTTCTACTTCTGGTGCCATCGCACCGATGATTCCTATCGTTTTCTTAGTCAATGCTTACGATTTTCACTTTCATATCATTACCATTTGGTAGCGGCACAGTTACTGTATCGTTTAGTTTTTTACCCATCAAAGCTTTTGCAATTGGTGATTCATTTGAAATCTTACCCTCAAATGGATCCGCTTCAGCAGAACCAACAATTGTGTAAACTTCTTTGTCTCCGTCTGGAATCTCTTCAAAAGTAACTGTTTTACCGATATTTACTGAGTTATTATCGCCATTTTCTGTAATGATTTTTGCATGACGAATCATATCTTCAATTTTAGAAATTTCCTGTTCAACGAAACCTTGCTCGTCTTTTGCTGCATCGTACTCAGAGTTCTCAGATAAGTCACCGAAACTTCTCGCAACTTTGATCTTTTCTACGACTTCTGGTCGCTTAATCGTTTTTAAATACTCTAACTCTTCTTCTAACTTGTTAAATCCTTCTTGCGTCATTGGAAATTCTTTAGTGTTGTTCATAATCCTATCTCCTTAAATTATCTACTTATAATTAAAAGTCCATCCCCCACTGGTAAAAATGACGCGTGGAATTCGGACGTTGCAACAAATTGATTAAATGCATCTACTTTTTTAACCATTTTGTTTAAGTTTTTGTTGGTGATTTCATCTTCAATTACCAGTCCGCGCGCGAGTATATTATCGACAATAATTATTCCAGATTCATCTAGTAATGGTTCAAACTTCTCAAAGAAAAATTGATTGTTTGCTTTAGAAGCATCAATAAATAACATGTCAAAATGACCGAGCGCATCAGGATCGATTTCTTTTGCATCCATACATATTGCATTGACACGGGATAGGGCCCCATGTGTCTTAAAGTTTTCTACAGCAATATCATGCAGTGTTTTATCTTTTTCAATTGTTGTTAAATGTATATCATCAGCCACACTTAGCATGTGGAGTCCACTGTAGCCAATTGCTGTGCCTATTTCTAAAATTCTCTTGCGATTCATTAGACGCAATTGATGTTTTAGCACATTTAGAGAATCGGCATCAATAATCGGTACCTTGTGCTCTTGTGCATAGTCAAACACACTTGGAAACATTTCATTCTGTTCGTTTAATTTTGCACAATAATTTAAAATTGACAACTCAATCACCTATACAAAAAATACAACTGATAACAATAGTTATCAGTTGTTTCAATCATTAAAAAGTATATTAACATAAGTAAGCATCTTTTAAAAGAGTTTTTACTAATCAATATATAGCGCGCGGTTTTCTAAGTGTTGTTCGTACGTTTCAGCGAAGTGGTTGACCCCATCAGAATCTGCTAAGAAGTAATAGTAATCCGTATTTGACGGATTCATTGTACTTTGAATCGATTCAACACCTGGGTTTGAAATCGGTCCTGGCGGTAATCCTGTATTCTGATACGTATTATATGGATCATCGACTTCTAAGTCTTCATAAAGGACTTGATCTCTATGTTCTCCGAGTGCATATAAAACAGTTGGGTCCGTTTGTAATGGCATGCTCGGATTAAGTGCCATACGGTTAATAAATACACTTGCAATTTGAGAGCGGTCAGCAAGCGATGTTGCTTCACGTTCAATGATCGATGCTAATGTTAAGAATTCATGGAATGAACGCTCCTCACTCTGTCCATCAATTGTTAACGTATACGTATTGCTTGATGCAAAGATAGAGAAACTGTTGTTATATGTTGCATCTAACATTTGACGAATCAATGTGTCAGCAGAAGGATCTTCTTCTACGACGTCATATGTTGCAGGGAATAAGTACCCTTCTAACGGGAATTTTACATTTTCATCTAAAATTTCTGTCGTTAACATGTCTGGATAATCATCAATCAATTCCATCAGATACTCTTCATCTTCTGTTTGCTCAATAAATTCAGACGCTGTCATTGGCAATTCATTTGCCCACGTATCTGCAATCTGTTCAAGCGTGAAACCTTCAGGTATCGTCACTCTAAATAATACCTCTTCATAAACCGTACCTGTAGATATCGTTTGTGCGATTGTTTCAAAATCCATCGATGGTGATAATTCATACTCTCCTGCTTGATAATCCGAATAGTTATTTAACTGTAAGAAATACTTGAAGAAAAACCCATTCGAGATTATACCAGCATCTTCCAATTGGTCTGCGAGAACAGCTCTTTCTGTACCTACTTCTATTACTACTGTTTGTGTTTCTGTATCATTCACATCAACCGGACTTGTTTGATTTACAAAATATATGTAAGCAAAAATCGCAAGTGCGACCATCACGACGACTATAATACCAATCACAAACAATGATAAGTATGAAGACACATTTTTTGAGAACTTAATGTCATCTTGTCTACTCATTCATTACTCCATTCCTAAAAATAGCCTCCTAGCGGAAGCTATTCTTAATTTCTATATTATTCTTCAGGCTCGTCCATCTGAGTATTAACAATCTCTTCAATCATATCCCACTCTTCATCTGTTTCGACTGGTAATAGCTGACCTTCTTCATCATCCGTACTAATCATTGGGATGAGTTCGATGTCGCCATCTTCATCAGAAAAGTTCGATTCTTCCGCAAGTATTAAATACTCTTTTTTAAACTCAGGATGGTAAAATTGTAACAACTTACGGTAGAGTACCTCGTTACCTTCATTATCGTAGAGTGTCAATACTTCTTCATCATTGTTGAATTCTAATTCTTCATTTGTCATGTTGAATCTCCTTTTTTGGTTGGTCTAAATAACCTTGTAAAATAAACACAGCCGCCATCTTATCGATGACTTGTTTGCGTTTTTTGCGAGAAATATCGCCTTCAAGCAGCACACGTTCTGCTGCAACTGTACTGAGTCGTTCATCCCACAATGTTATTTTAACACTTGGAAGCTCAGCTTCAAGCATTTTACTAAAATCTATAGAACGCTGTCCACTCTCACCAATCGAGTTGTTCATATGTTTAGGTAATCCAACAACAATTTCACTCACAATATGTTCATCGACAAGTTGTTTAATCGCATCGATGCCATAGTCGTTACTTTGCACATCAATCTTAATCGTCGTTAAGCCTTGTGCCGTCCATCCATATAAATCACTAAGTGCGACACCGAGCGTTTTTGTACCGAGGTCCAAACCTAATACTCTAGTCATTGATAACCTGTTCAATATATGTGCGAACTAATACTTCCATGATTTCATCGCGATCCACATGACGAATTAAATTCCTCGCTTCATTGTGTCTCGGTATATAAGCTGGGTCTCCACTCTGTAAATAACCAACGATTTGGTTGATCGGGTTATAACCGCGCTCGTTTAATGTGTGATAAACTTTCGAAAGAATTTGGTTGATATCTTCAACTGTCAGTTCCTCAACATCAAACTGTCTCGTCTCATCAATATGATTCACAATATACACCTCTATTCGCATTAAGCTTTCACATCATTATAGCACTACTACTCGCCCTTTTGCGAATATTTTATATGGTTTCTTGCATTATTAATCGCATCTGGAACCTTATCGATATCCGTTCCACCACCTTGAGCCATATCCGGACGACCGCCACCTTTTCCACCAAGTGCTTCAGCCATCGTTTTAATGATATCTCCGGCTTTTACAGTATTTGTCAATGACTTCGGTACAGTCACGATCATACTGACTTTGTCATCCACTACTGACACGAGTGCAATCACTGATGATTGATACTTAGATTTAATATCATCCATCATCTCTCTTAAATCTTTTGCAGAGACACCATCCACTGTCACTGGTAAGAACTGAATGTTCTCGATTTCTTCAATTGAATCACCGATATTGCTGTTATTCATATTTTGTAAGCCTTGTTTTAACTGCTTCACTTCTTGCTCTAATGTTTTTTTATCTTTGTTAAGCTGTTCAATGCGCTTCAGTACATTTTCTTCTCTAACATTTAATTTATCTGCAACTTCATTCAGTTTCGTTTCTTTTTCCTGATAATATTGAACTGCTTTTTGACTCGTTACAGCTTCAATACGTCTGATGCCCGCACCGATACCAGATTCGGAAAGTATTTTAAACAAACCGATTTCAGCAGTGTTTGATACGTGGATACCACCACACAGCTCAATTGAATATGTGTCGATATCAACCACGCGTACAACGTCGCCGTACTTCTCACCAAACAGTGCCATCGCACCTTTTTCTTTCGCTTGATCAATTGTCATTTCTTCAATGACAACATTTAAATTATCAAAGATTTTCTCATTGACGATTGACTCTATCGTTTTGAGTTCTTCTTGGCTCAGTCCTGACAGATGTGAAAAGTCAAAGCGCAAGCGGTCTTTCTCAACAAGTGATCCCGCCTGATTGACATGTGATCCAAGTACATCTTTTAATGCTTGGTGAAGCAGATGTGTTGCAGTATGGTTCTTCGTAATATTTTTACGTGCATCCGCTTCAACAGTCAATTCGTATGTGTCTCCAACAGAAAGTGTGCCCGCTTTAATTTGACCGACATGTACATGCTGATTGTGAGGTGCTTTGTAGACACGGTTTACTTCAAATGTACCAGATTTACTTTGGATAATCCCTTTATCTGCGACTTGTCCACCACTCGTTGCATAAAATGGTGTTTGATCAAAAATCAGTTCAATTTCATCTTCACCATCAAATGATTGATGTGTTTGATCATTGTGAACGATGTGTAATAACTTTCCAGTCGATTGCGTTGTTCCATAACCAACAAACGTCGATTGATCCGTAATGTTCGACAATGTTTCTGACTGCACTTGCATCGATTCAGATGATTTACGCGATTTTCTCGCACGTTCGCGCTGCTCTTCCATCGCCAATTTAAATCCAGTTTCATCCACAGTTAAGCCGTCAGCCTCTGCATATTCAACTGTGAGTTCATACGGAAAACCGTACGTATCATAGAGCATGAATGCATCTTTACCACCAATCACACCATTTCCGACTTCTGCTCGTGACTTAATCTCTTCGTAAATCTTTAGCCCTTCATCAAGCGTCGATAAAAATCGCTCTTCTTCTTTTCGAATGACCTCTTTAACAAAATCAGATTTCTCACTGACAACAGGATAAAATTCTTTCATATTTTCAGCAACGACATCGACGAGCTTATACATGAATGATTCATTTAATCCAAGGTCTTTACTGAATCTCACTGCACGACGAATCAGGCGTCTTAATACGTAACCGCGTCCCTCATTTGATGGCAGTGCACCATCAGCAATTGCGAATGACACCGTACGAATATGGTCACTGATTACTTTAAATGCAGTGTCGTGTACTTTATTCTCATCATATTTCTGCTCGCTTAATTGTTCCAATTCACGAATAATCGGCATAAATAAATCGGTGTCAAAGTTCGTTCTAACATCTTGAATAACACTCGTTACACGTTCAAGTCCCATACCCGTATCTATATTTTTCTTTGGCAGTGGTGTATATGTACCATCAGAGTTATGGTTAAACTCACTAAATACTAGGTTCCAAATCTCTAAATAGCGCTCGTTCTCCCCACCCGGATACATCTCTTCTTCTGGATCTTCAGTACCATATGAAGGTCCACGATCATAGAATATTTCACTATTTGGTCCACATGGTCCTTCACCGATATCCCAGAAGTTACCTTCAATTCTAATGATGCGTTCTGGAGATAATCCAATGACATCTTGCCAAATTTGGTATGCTTCTTCATCTTCTGGATGAATCGTTACATAGAGTAAATCCGGATCAAATCCAATCCATTTTTCACTCGTGAGAAATTCCCAAGCATATTCAATCGATTCTTTTTTGAAATAGTCACCGATGGAAAAGTTTCCTAACATCTCAAAAAATGTATGATGTCGTGCAGTAAATCCAACATTTTCAATGTCGTTTGTACGAATTGATTTTTGCGCGTTGACAATTTTCGGATTGTTCGGAATGACACGCCCATCGAAGTATTTCTTAAGCGTTGCGACACCTGAGTTGATCCATAGCAATGAATCATCATCGATTGGAACGAGTGGTGCACTCGGCTCTACCATGTGATCTTTCTCTTTAAAGTAGTCTAAAAATAAACCTCTTATTTCATTACCTGTTAACTGTTTCATTTGCTCACCTCATTAAAATTTGTACAAAAAAAGCCCCTTTCGAAAAGAAAGGGACGAAATTATTCCGCGGTACCACCCAAGTTATACAAAGTATCACTTTAACATATTCTTTCTAACTATTGAGTAGCACGCATATACGAATCTCATTGTTCACACCAACCACAATGTCTCTTTAAATATTCAATATGTACGTTTGTCTCATAGCACATTATACATTTTCATTATATGAATCTGATTCAACACTGTCAATAAAATCATAAGGAGAAATACCTTCCATGCCAATGAGTGCTGGAATCGTATGAATATTTTCCTTCGTTAAATGTTCCGGTAATCCATCACTCGTCTCTTCATCTGCTAGCGTTAAATAATCCATCAGTGACGTGTGACGAACGGGCACATGTTTGGAGAGTGCATTGTAAAATGCTTGACTATCACCACAGAGTACAAGCGACTCTTTCGCGCGTGTAATGCCTGTGTATATAATATTTTTATATAACATCGAATGATAAGCAGAAACGACTGGCATGATGACAATGGAATACTCACTGCCCTGTGCTTTATGAATACTCGTACAATACGCATGAGCAAGCTCAATCATTTCTTTTCTTTCGTATGAAATGAGCTGCCCTTCAAAATCAACAGTGATGACGTCACCTTCTGTTAAGTGAACATCTTTCAGTTTGATCTCTTTAATAATCCCGGCATCTCCATTGAACACATTGTCTTCAAGTCGATTGACAAGCTGCAATACTTTATCGCCTTCACGGAATATCACGTCAGAAAACTCAAGTTCATACTTATCATCGTCTTTTGGATTTAATATTTCTTGCAACACTTTGTTTAAGTTATTGATACCCGCAGCACCTCTATAAATCGGTGCCAACACTTGAATATCTCGCATCGTATATCCCTTTTTAACAGCGCGCATCGTGATTTCGTGCACATAGTTTGGGATGTTACTGATTGAGGACGGCAAGAATGAAACATTGTTCATCTTTTGTGACAGGTCAACAGGTACTTCATTGTTAATCGCATGGGCAAGTTTTACGATACCAGACCCTTCGCCTTGACGATACACTTCAGTTAGTTCAGTCAGTGCGAGTGCGTTCGAATGAATGAGATCATAGTACACATTTCCAGGTCCGACTGATGGTAACTGGTCTTTATCTCCAACAAAAATAATTGAAGTATGGTACGAAATATTGCGCATCAGCTGATAAAAGAGCCACATATCCACCATGGACATCTCATCGATGATGACGACATCCGCTTCAATTTCATTGAATACATCTGCCCATTCTTCCTCTTCCATATCACGCCCCCAACCAATCGAACGGTGGATCGTCGTTCCTCGGAGTCCAGTCAAATCACTGAGTCGTTTTGCTGCACGTCCAGTCGGTGCAAGCAGTTTAATCGGATAATCATCTGGATCGTATTCTTCGACGTCTTCATAGTGATTCAGTCGAGAGAATGCTTCAATGACCCCTCTGACAAGCGTCGTCTTTCCAGTTCCGGGACCACCTGTAATAATAGAAACCCGTTCAGTCAGCGCATTTTGAATGGCTTCTTTTTGAAGTTGATTATATGTAATACCAATGTCAGACTCAATTTCAGCGATTGTTTCATTAATGTCTTTTTCTGTAAAATCTGTATCGAGTGGATTAGATTTCATATCTAAGAGCTGCTCTGCTGCTTTTTTTTCAGAGAAATATAATGATGGGATATACACACGATTGTCTTTTTTTACGAGTTGTTCATCTAGCATCATTGCGTCTACCGCTTCTTCAATGTCATCCTCAGTAAACCACTGTTGTGATGAATTAAGCAGGTGCATGACCGCACCTGAGAGTTGAATCATATCGATATATGTATGCCCCTCACTCATGACATATTCATCGATCGTATGCGTAATACCGGCGTGCAGACGCTCAATAGAATCTGCAGGCAAACCATTCTTCTGGGCAATAAAATCAGCTTTCTTAAAACCGATACCTCGGATATCTTTCACCATTCTATACGGATCAGTATCCAACATGTTTTGTGTTTTCGGTCCATAGGTTGCCATAATTTTAACGGCTAAACGACTACCGAATCCTAAACTATTTAGCGTAAGCAACACATTTTCACTTTCATAATTCTCCACAATATGCGAATGAATCATGTTAATTTTACTCTTTGGTAACCCTTTAATATCTTTTAACACATTGATGTCATCTGCAATTTTTTCAATCGCATTGACACCGAGTTCATTGGCGATATTCGTTGCAGTCTTTTTACCGATGCCAGGGAAGTTATCTCCAGATAAGTATGAAATCACACTATTCAAAGTTTTAACGACGGTTTTTTTGTAGCGTTCACTTTTGAACTGTTCACCATATTTAGGGTGCGATGTGACTTCGCCTTCAAACTGATATGTTTCACCTTCAACGATTTCATGAAAAAAACCAGTCACGATTGTTTCATCTTGAAAATCTGTATTCGTTTCAGTGACGATGACGCGCATGACACCAAAATGATTATCCTGATTCATATAAATTACACGGTCAATTTCACCAATGATATACAATTGATCAAAAATCGTTGACTGGCTCATATTCATTACTCCTTATCTTGCAAATTCTTAAGTCCATTTAACGCGAGATAATGGTCCGGTTGTATCTTTACAGCATGTTCAAAATGACTTTGTGCTGTCTGATTATCATCTTCCATCATGGAAATCAGTCCCAAATTGTAGTAAGCATCTGCATTTTCTTCAATGTCATTGATTGCAGTGAACAGCACTTCACCTTGTGCGTACAATTCTAGATGACAACATGCCAAACCGTACTGCATCATAATATCTATGTCGTGACGACTAGACTGATAGGCCGTTTCAAAAAATGGGAGTGCCATTTTTTGTTGATTCATATTGATATAACACATCGCAATCATGTAGTTTAAATCGCTGTCCGTTGGATTGGATGAATAAGCACGTAAGTATATTTTTATCGCTTCTTCAAATCTATCATTTTCGTAATATAAATTTCCGAGTGTGTACAGTGCTAAAAATGAATTTTCATCGATTGTGATTGCCCGCTGTAAAAACACTTCTGCCTTTTCTATTTCAGAAAATTTTTGTAACAAAATTGCACCATTAATGTAGTGATCTACATTATCCGGTGCAATTTCAATATGTTCGAATACAGACTTGAGCGCTGCTTCGTAATCTCTATTTTCAATTAATGTTTGATAACTATACTTCATCCGAGGTAGTCCAATCTTTTATCTTCAAAGAATACGTCATCAATTGTCGCGCCACCGATAACTGTTTCACCATCGTAGAGCACAACCGCTTGACCGGGCGTAATCGAACGGTTTGGTTCATCAAAGATCACTTTGATATCTCCATCAGCGAGTTTCTCAACTGTAACACCCGAATCCGTTTGACGATATCTAAACTTCGCAGTACATTTAAAACGGTCCGGCATATCCACGATAAAATTCACATCGCTTGCAACGAGGTGTGTCGAATATAATTTCTCATTATCATAGCCAGAAACGACATACAAAATGTTCTCTTTTAAATCTTTACCTGCAACAAAATATGGACCACCTGATCCACCGATTCCAAGACCTTGACGCTGACCGATCGTGTAATACATCAAGCCGTCATGGCCACCTTTATCTTCACCAGTATTCATATCAATCATGCGACCCGGCTTTGCAGGTAAATAACTTTGTAAGAATGTTTTAAAGTCTTTCTCACCGATAAAACAAATACCTGTTGAATCTTTTTTATCTTTTGTCGCTAAGTCGTATTTATGCGCAAGCTTGCGCACTTCGCTTTTTTCTAAATGACCGAGTGGAAACATCGTTTTTGATAATTGCTTTTGTGATAACTGATTTAAAAAATATGTTTGATCCTTGTTGTTATCCACACCGCGAAGCAACTTCGTTCCATCTTCTGTATGTTCAACACGCGCATAGTGACCCGTTGCGACATAATCCGCACCGAGTGCCATCGCATGGTTTAAAAACGCTTTGAATTTAATCTCTTTGTTACACATGACATCAGGGTTTGGTGTACGACCTCTTTCGTATTCATCAAGAAAATAACGAAATACACGGTCATAATATTCTTTTTCAAAATTCACTGAATAATAATCGATACCAATTTGCTCTGCAACCAGTCTTACATCTTCATAATCTTCAGTCGCAGTACACACACCGAACTCATCCGTATCATCCCAGTTCTTCATAAATATACCGATGACACGATATCCTTCATCTTTTAACAGCTTAGCTGTCACAGATGAGTCGACACCACCGCTCATTCCGACGACGACAGTTGGTGTTTTTGTTTCCATAAAATAACTTCCTTTCAATCTTCCCTTTAAGCAGTCGCTTTTAACGACTCATATATGCTTTTCAAGACTTTAACAGTCTCTTTGATTTCTTCTTCTGTATTTAAGTAAGAGAAACTAAATCTTACTGAATGACTTGCACGCGCGTCGTCATACATTGCTGTGATGACGTGAGATGGTTTCACAGATCCTGAATTGCATGCTGAACCACCTGAAATATAGACATCACGTAAATCAAGTGCTGTTAGTAACACCTGTACATCCACCCACGGGAAATACACATTGAGAATGTGTGGTGATGCATGATTCACGTCACCATTGACGTCAAATGGAATTGCATTCACTTGCAATTCATTTAAAAATAATTCTTTCAACTGCATTTCTTTAATATTGCGTTCTGTCTTATTCTCAACGACTTTCTCCATTGCAAGTGCCATTGCACCGGTCCACATATTGTTTTCCGTACCTGCACGGCGACCCGCTTCATGTAGCCCACCCGTAATTAAGGAATTGAGCTTCGTGTTTTTCTTACAATATAAGATACCGACACCTTTCGGTCCATATATCTTATGTGCACTAAGTGATAGTAAATCTGCACCGAGTGCTTCAACATCCACGTCGACATGACCAAATGATTGGACAGCGTCTAAATGTAGTAACGTGTCTCGATCTTTTAATACTTCAGCAATTTCGTATACAGGCTGTATAACACCCGTCTCATTGTTGATCAAAATAATCGACACGAGCACTGTATCTTCTCTCAATGCATGTTTTAAATCTTCAATATCGATTCGACCATTTTCTTTCACTTGTAAGTATGTTACATCACATTGAGATTCTAATAGTTCGTATGTAGACTTTACAGATGAATGCTCAACATTTGTTGTAATGACATGCGGGCGGTCATGCTGATTGACGATGCCCTTTATTGCTAAATTATTTGCTTCAGTCGCACCGCTCGTAATGATGATTTCCTGAGGTGACGCATTGATATATTTTGCTATTTTTGCACGATTTGTCTCGAGCATCGATTTCGCTTCTTTGCCGAGTTTATGTGTACTCGATGGGTTACCATACGTATCCGTTGATTCAAATACTGCAGATAAAATATCTCTATCAAATGGTGTCGATGCTGCATAATCTAAATATATAGCCATTACATTCATACCTCCAAATAAAATTCTAATCAAATTTTATCATCTTTAAATAAAAATTACACGTTAATCAGAATAATGGTATCTTCACAAACGAACTTTTATAATTGATGAGGAATGGAGGCATTGTGAATGAAACATTTAAATATATCAGCGTTAAACTTAGTACCGGTAAGAGAGGGGGGCGGTGTTAAAGAAGCAGTAGAAGATATGGTATCGATCGCGCAACATTTAGACCACAGCTCGTATGAACGCTATTGGATTGCAGAACATCATAATACTACGACTATTGCGTCTTCTGCAACAAGACAGCTCATACATTATGTGCTACAACATACAGAAAATATCCGCGTCGGTTCTGGTGGTGTGATGTTACCGAACCATTCGCCGTTAATCGTGGCAGAAGAGTTTGGGACATTGCATGCAATTTACGGTGACAGAATCGACATCGGGCTCGGTCGTGCACCAGGTACAGATATGAAAACTGCCCGTGCAATCCGTCGCAACATTCATGATGGTGTGTTTAATTTTGATCAAGAGATATCGCAACTACGTGATTATTTAAAAGATGATCATGATGGTGTTATTGCATTCCCTGGCCAAGGATCAGAAATACCACTCTATGTGTTAGGGTCATCGACAGACTCTGCATTTGTTGCAGCGAAACTCGGTTTACCCTATGCCTTTGCCGCGCATTTTGCACCACAGCAAATGAGAGATGCATTTGAAATATATGAACGAGAATTCGAACCGAGTCCACAGCTCAATAAACCATACAAAATCGCATGTTTAAATGTTATCATCTCTGATACGACTGAAGATGCAGAGCATTTATCGACGACGATGAAACAATTCGTGTTAAACGTCGTGCGTCATGGTAGAAAGAAATTACAACCACCAATTGATAATATGGATTTGCTATGGAGTCCGTATGAAAAGAGTGTCGTTGAATCACGTTTCCCTCTTGCAATTATGGGAGATGAAGAAGTCGCAAAAGAACAGTTACGTGCATTTTTAACGCAATACCCAGTCGACGAGATCATGGTGGTCTCTTACATCTATGACGTCGATAAACAAAAGCAATCGTATGACTTATTTGCTAAAATAGTAAATGATATAAACAAACAATAAGAATGGAGGGAAAACAATGTTATTTGAGAAGCGCATCCAATACATCAATCGCTATCGAGAAATTGCGATTGCTTTATCAAAGTCTGGATTCGGATTTATAATAGAAGAGATTGGTCTTGATGAAGTGTTTTCCCTACCAAAGCGTATTTTGCTCAGACAAAAAGAGTCAGATACGAAGGAAAAATCGAATGGTGAGCGCATCGTCGAGTTGCTTGAGTCACTCGGCCCCACTTTCGTTAAAATAGGACAATTGGCAAGTACGCGACCGGATATATTACCACACGACATTGTTAAATCGCTTGAGTCACTACAAGGCAATGTCCATCCGATGGAGACATCAGTCGTAAAAAAACAAATAGAGTTATCACTCGATGCATCTATGGATGATATTTTTCTAGAATTTGACGAAGTCCCTGTTGGTTCTGCCTCGATTGGACAAGTGCATAAAGCAACGCTTAAAACAGGAGAACATGTCGCTGTCAAAGTGCAGCGACCAAACATCGAACGCACGATTCGCAATGACTTAGAAATATTAAATCATATCGCAGTACTTGCTGATAATCGTTTGGAAATTGCTAAACATATCAATGTAACATCAGTCATTGATGAGTTTTCAAAAGCAATTATCGATGAACTCGATTATACGATAGAAGGACGGAATCAAGACAAAATTCGCAAGCAGTTTATCGATGAACCATCCATTAAAGTTCCCGAAGTATATTGGGAACTGACAACTAAAGAAGTACTTGTGATGGAGTTCATTGATGGCAGCAACATTAATGAAATCAATCAGTTGGTAAACGAAGGGTATGACACACATCAAATTGCTGAAAATTTAACGAACGCATTGTTTCATCAAATACTCATCGAAGGCTTTTTCCATGGAGATCCTCATCCTGGAAATATAAAAGTCTTACCTGATGAAACGATTGCCCTCATTGATTTTGGAATGGTTGGACGTTTGAGCCAAGAGATGAAAAGCAACTTAGGCTTTTTAATCATCGCACTGATGCGACAAGATGTTGAGGGTGTCGTCCGTGGGATTACGCGTATGGGTGCCGTGCCTGATACCGTCAATATAAAGGACTTAAGACGAGATGCTGAACAGTTAAAAGACAAATATATTGATGTGCCAGTTTCTCAAATTGATTTAGGTCAAGCTATTCAAGAAATTTTTGACATTGCGCATAAACATAAAATTATTTTACCGACTGACCTGACGATACTCGGTAAAGCCGTACTTTCATTAGAGACAATCGTTACAAAGTTGGAACCAACGTTTAGCATTTTAGATTTCGCTGAGCCATTTGGTAAGTTACTACTAAAGGAACGATTACAGTTAGATAATTTAAAATCATCTGCAAGTCGAAGGCTATACCAAGTCAGCGATAACATTGAAGATATCAGTACAAATATTCATGAATTTACAAAGGGATTAAAACATAAAAAATTACCGATTACTCTAGAACTCGAAACAGCCGATAAGATGCTCAAACGATTTGATAAGCTCGCGAACCGACTATCATTTAGTATCATTTTATTATCGTTTAGTATTATCATGGTCGGTTTGATTATTAGTTCAGCAATGAGTGGACATGATTCAGTCATCTGGCAAATTCCAGTAATAGAAATCGGAACCGTCATTGCAGCGCTGTTATTTATCGGTATGTTTATATCCATTTTAAAGTCCGGGCGATTGTAGCTCGGCTTTCTTTAATCACTGTCATCATTGAGATGATTGATGTAAAATATAGAGCAGTAAATAAAAAGAGGTGTTCTTATGGATCGTCCATTAAGTTATCGCATGCGGCCAACACACTTGGATGAAATCATTGGGCAAACCCATCTCGTCGGACCAGGTAAAATAATCAGACGTATGGTAGATGCACGTCGATTATCTTCAATGATCTTATATGGCCCACCTGGCATCGGTAAAACGAGCATTGCCAGTGCCATTGCAAACAGCACGAAGTATCATTTCCGCAGTTTAAATGCCGTGACAGATACGAAAAAAGATATGCAAATCGTCGCGGAAGAAGGAAAGATGAGTGGCTCAGTCATATTACTCCTCGATGAGATTCATCGGTTAGATAAGGCAAAGCAAGACTTTCTCCTCCCGCATTTAGAAAATGGCACAATCATACTGATTGGTGCAACAACATCAAACCCGTATCATGCGATCAACCCTGCCATTCGTTCTAGAACACAAATTTTTGAACTCAATCCACTCGTGGAAGCAGATATAAAAATTGCAGTAGAACGTGCACTTGAAGATGAAGAAAAAGGCTTAGGAAAAATGGATATCGTGCTTGAAGACAATGCAAAACAACATTTCGTTCAAAGTGCCAACGGTGATGTGAGAAGCGCACTGAATGCACTCGAACTCGCTGCACTGAGTACACCACCAAACGATGATGGTCAAATCATTATCACAGCAGAAGATGCACGAGAGTCATTGCATAAATCAAGCTTCTTACACGATAAAGATGGCGACCAACACTACGATGTCATGAGCGCATTTCAAAAAAGTATTCGAGGCAGTGATGTCGATGCCGCCTTGCACTATCTGGGCCGTCTTATTGAAGCTGGAGATCTCGTCACAATAGCAAGACGATTACTCGTCATCAGCTACGAAGATATCGGTCTGGCAAATCCACAGCTACCAAGTCGAACGCTCGATGCAATCATCTCTGCAGAGCGACTTGGATTTCCAGAAGCACGTATACCCCTCTCGTTTGCAGTTATCGAACTCTGTTTATCACCAAAATCGAACAGTGCGATTTCAAGTATTGATGCTGCTCTATCACCGATAAGAAAAGGGAAAACAGGAGCAGTTCCGAAACATTTAAGAGATGGTCACTATAGCAGTGCAAAAAAACTTGGAAATGCCATAGGTTACAAATATCCACACAACTATCCAAACCATGTTGTGAAGCAACAGTATTTGCCCGATACTCTTCAAAAAGAACGATACTTTGAAACTTCAGATAACAGTAAGTATGAACGCCAGCTTCAAGAAGTGTATGAAAAGTTAAAATCACTGCAATTTGAATAAACTATAAAAAATCACACTTGACTCCTAGGGGAAAAGCGTATGATTAATGAAAATCTTTCCCTGCCAATTCACTACGAGTTTCGAGCTTGAATTGGCAGGGAAATCAAAATAATGCCAATTCAAGTCAATTTTTGATCTCGAATTGGCACGAAAAAGAAAAAGCTGCCAATTCAAGTCATTTTATCGGTCTGAATTGGCAGGAGATACTTTGATCGTGCTCACTCACACTACTTTTCGAGTTCGAGTAAGCATGAAATCATAAACCGTGCTCACTCACACCACTTTTCGTGATCGAGTAAGCATGAAATCATAAACCGTGCTCACTCACACCACTTTTCGAGTTCGAGTAAGCATGAAATCATAAACCGTGCTCACTCACACTACTTTTTGAGTTCGAGTAAGCATGAAATGAAAAAGCCGCACCAACAACAAGTGGTACGCCCCTCAAAAATAATCCTTTTCCAATCTGTTATTCTATTTCACATCAAACAATTTGTTGTTCCACACCAGCGTGATTGTTAGTAAGTAAACCATCGCCGCCTGGTATTGGTATATTCCAGCATGCAACTTTTTCAGTAGATTCGAGAAGCGTCTTCGCGAGCTACAGGCTCTCGCTACGCCCCGGCGAATCTTGTGTAATTTTTTAGTTGGGCTAGATTTTCAAGTTATTTATCTTTAATATGCTTTACTTCAATATCTTTTAAAATTTGTTCATACACCCAACTGCCGGCGATAATACCTGCAACCGAAGGTGTAAACGCATTTGAAGTCGGTGGCAATTGTGATTTTCTCACAGCACTCGATGGATCTGCAATCTTTGCTACTTCCTCCGGTCGCTGTACGACTGGACTCTCATCACTAAATACGACTGGGACACGTGCTTTAATTTTCGACTGTTTCAATCGATTGCGGATGACACGTGCGATTGGATCTGTATGAGTTTTCATAATATCAGTTACAATAAATCGTGTTGGATCTGTTTTGTTCGCAGCACCCATGACTGAAATAATTTTAATATCTCTGTTAATCGCTTCTTCAATAATATGAATTTTATATTGAATCGTATCGGATGCATCAACGATATAGTCAATGTCATCATTTAAAATTTCATCATATGTTTCCTCTGTATAGAACATTTGGTGTTTAATGATTTTACATTCTGGATTAATTGCTTTAATACGTTCAGCCATCATCTCGACTTTTGATTCACCAACCGTTTCTGTTGTCGCATGAATTTGGCGATTGACATTTGTGATGTCTATATCATCCTTATCGACAAGGATGAGCGTACCTACCCCACTGCGGGCAAGTGTTTCTGCTGAAAAAGTACCAACACCACCGATACCGAGGATTAATACTTTACTCTCTTTTAATTTCTCTAGTCCTTCTTCTCCGATAAGAAGTTGGTTTCTTGAAAATTGATGTTTCATTAAAATACCTCTTCGTAATTAATATGTTGATATCTTAACACAAAAAGAAAATAAGTACCGAATAAAATTCGATACTTATTTATAATAGATATCCGAGAATAGCCGTGTGCAGTTGCCGATTAATTTGGCCTGCTATTTGCAGGTGGGTATTCTGTTTCTTGATCCGAACGTCCTACCGAAATAGGCGTGTTCATAACAAGAAAACTACTGAATTCCCGATTTAAAAGGTGTTAGGTCAAAATATAATCAGCGCATCACGAACCGCTCAGACATCTTATTAGAATTATTATAACACAACTGTTATTATCATGCACTAAAAAGCTTGGCAAAATTCGATGCTACATCGCTCACAATGGATGATTTTTCTTAAAGATATCATATCGTGAATGATAATATGCTTGTTATCTATACTAATGATGCCACTTTCTTTCAATTCATTCAATGCACGATTGATTCCTTCTCGTGTCGTACCCGACATGTTTGCGAGTTCCTGATTGGTCAGCTTTGTCTTAATCAAAACATCACCATCTATTTTTGCACCATATGAATTAGAGAGACGGATTAAAATGCCTGCTAGTGCACCATGTTTGCCATGCATTAACATATCTCTAATCTTTGCTGCGTAGCGTTCTGTTTCAATCTCTTGAAATTGAATCAATTCATTTTTTAGATCTATTCTATTGTCCAAATGTGATTTAAATTGTTGCCAGTTTAATCCATGAATCACTGTATCTGTTTTTGCTTTTGCATATGTACCGTATTCAGTTGTCTTCATGTACATTCTTGTCGCACCAAAAATCGAATCTTTACTTAGTAATTTAAGTATCAATTCCTTACCTTCTTCTTGCATCTTGCTTATAAAAACTTCACCAGTGTCAACAAGATAAATCATATTTTCTTCATCATCTGGTAAAAAAATATATTCATTTTTTTGGAAATTGAGTCGCTCACCACGCTGCCTAATTAACTTGATAATGCTTTTCGGTTTAAATATTGTCTCACCTATCATGGAATCACCTCATTTATAGTCAAATTATATCATATTATGTGATTTTTATCACTTTTTCACAGGCGATAATACAATATGATTAATACATATTAAAAAATATTTTAAGGAGGCGTAACAATGACTGAGAACAAGAACCATGAAATTCATGAAGATGATTCACAAGTAGAAACTCATGAAGACCATGACCATGATAGTTTGAATCTTAAGGGAACTTTCCTAATGGTAATGGCTCTTGGCGGAACAATTGTTGTAGGTTGGGTATTGGCGTTTCTATTATTTATGAGTCGCATGTAATGATTATTATAGAAAGGAATGTTAAACATGCATAAATATGAAAAGATTTGGTTGAGTTTCGGTACGGTTTCACTTGCTGTTTTCTTACTTATTTTACTAGTATCGGCACTTCATGGTGGTCACTCACCTGCCGCTAGTGGTATCGAAACAATTCACCCAGAGCACGTTTTAGATGATGAAAGATTTGCAAATCCTGGTCTGTACGAGTCAGATGATCCGGATTATGATTATGATTTATATTTCGTAGCCTCAGCATTCAGATATGATCCAGCTGAAGTAGAAATTCCTGTTGGTTCTCGCGTTAAAGTCTCAGTTGCAACAACTGATGTAATTCACGGTTTTCAAATTACAGGTACTAATGTAAACTTCATGGTTGAGCCTAGTTTAGTTTCTAACTATACATATACATTCAACCATCCAGGTGAATACTTAGTTCTGTGTAATGAATATTGTGGTATCGGTCATACAGATATGACATCAATAGTTAAGGTGGTGGAGTAAGATGGCAAACACAGTCAGAGAAAAAATAGGTGTGGTTAACGCTAAAGATTCAAAATTAGTATTAGCACATATGATTTTTGTCATCATCGCTTTAGCACTCGGTGGTACTGCTGGTTTAATTCAAGTGCTTGAACGTTCGGGTTACTTTGAGTTACCGAGCTGGATCAGTTATTATCAAGTATTAACATTACATGGTGTTGTATTGGCGCTTGTATTGACAACATTCTTCATCATGGGCTTCCAGTTCGCTGCAATTTCACGTGTTTGTGGTGGTTTAACAAATACGGAAAGACGAATTGGTTGGATCGGATTCTTCATGTACGCTACTGCAACAGTTGTCGCAGCAATCATGATTTTACTGAATGAAGCAACAGTATTATATACGTTTTATGCACCATTACAAGCACATGTTATTTACTATATCGCATTAGCTGTACTCGTCGTTGGTACGTGGGTTTCTGCGACAGCACAACTTATGAGTTACTTCAGATGGAAGAGACAGCACAAGGGACAAAAATCTCCTTTACTTTCATACATGGTCGCGATTAACAACGTCATGTGGTACATCTGTACGATTGGTGTCGCGACATCCGTACTTTTCATGCTAATCCCTTGGTCAGTCGGTTGGGTTGAAACAGTTAACGTTTCACTTTCACGTACACTATTCTGGTACTTTGGACACGCTCTTGTATACTTCTGGTTACTTCCTGCTTATATGGTTTGGTATGCAGTATTACCAAAAGTTATCGGTACACTTGGATTCTCAGATAACTTAGCGAGAATGTCATTTATGTTATTCCTGTTCTTCTCAATTCCGGTTGGTATCCACCACCAGTTAACAGAGCCAGGGATCGATGCATTCTGGAAGAGTGTTCAAATTGTCTTAACATTCATGGTTGTTATTCCGTCATTAATGACAGCATTCAGTATGTTTGCAGTATTTGAAACTTATGGTCGTCAGCAAGGTGCTAAAGGACTTGTCGACTGGTTTAAAAAATTACCGTGGACAGATTCAAGATTCGTCTTACCGTTTATCGGAATGTTATTTTTCATTCCAGGTGGTATCGGTGGTATCATCAACGCTTCAGGTCAAATGAACCAAATGGTACATAACACAATCTGGATCGTTGGACACTTCCATATTACAGTCGGAACACCAGTTGTATTAACATACTTCGGTGCGATGATGTTCTTGTTACCGCATATTACAGGTCGACAATTAACACCAGCACTTAATAAGATGGGTCTATTCTTTGCCTATACATGGGCACTCGGTATGACCATCATGTCAGCAGCGATGCACTTTATCGGTTTAACAGGAGCACCACGACGCTCTAACTTCTCAGAGTATGGTGGACACCCAATCGCAGAAACGTGGCAAACGTATCAAATTGTACAAGCCGTCGGTGGTACGTTCTTATTCATTGGTATCATGATCGGTATCGTGCTATTCATCCGATTGATGACATCAGAAAAAACTGGAATCGTCGAAGAATTCCCTGTTGCAACATTCATGGATGAAAACGCACCAGTAACACGATTTGTTGAAAACTGGAAGTTCTTAGTATTAGTAACAGTGTTCTTAGTACTTGTTGCTTACACTGTTCCGATTTATCAGATGCTAACAGAATATACAGTTGGTGCTAAAGGATTTAAACTTTGGTAATAAAATAGTAATTATTAAAGGGTTCTGGATAATTGTCCATAGCCCTTTTAATTTAGTTGAAACTTTCGGAATAATAGTTCACATATTTTAAATAGAACGAAAGAGAATACGAAAGAAGCAGGAATATAAAATATATTTGCTAAATTTGGAAAAACTGGTTTTTCCTTCAAATAAAAGTAATTACCATCTGTGAATATGTTTGTCACGTAAGCGACGATTACATAGAGTATAAACCACGGAAATTCGCGTAAACTGTCCCACCTATTGATCGTCTCGTTATATGCGATGATCCCGTAAAAAGGAAGTAGAATTGTAATTGCATGGTTCACAAAGAAACTGATACCAATCGGATGTGTAATACCATAGACACGACTTGGATATAAAAAGCTTAAATAAGCAAAGGCACTAAACAATGCTAAAACTGTAAATACCTTCTTGTTCTTCGTGATAAAGTATATAATTCCAAGAATAGAATTTATGCGACTGATATGAAGAGGCAAAGATTCTGCAAGGTCAAAATCATAAAGTACAAAGTATGAACCATATAGAACGATCTGTTGAATAATACTTAAAACAAGTATTACGAGAGTTATGATAGCTCGATGTTTTTTTATAAATGAAATGTTTGTAAATAAAAGTATTGCTACGACTATCATGCCTGCGACGTATATTAAATGATCAGGCCCAAACAAAGTGATATATTCACCATATTTCGTCAATCTTTCACTTCCTTTAGAAAGTATTAATTATAAGTTCATTATAGTCTAGAAGTTTAATAATAGAAATCATGAAAATGGGGAGATTATTGGTCATCTCTATTCAATCCAAAAATAGAACTCTTCGTGCTTACTAAGACTAGAAAAGTGTGGTGAGTGAGCACGGTTTCTGTTTTTGTGCTTACTCAGACTAGAAAAGTGTGGTGAGTGAGCACGGTTTCTGTTTTTGTGCTTACTCAGACTAGAAAAGTGTGGTGAGTGAGCACGGTTTCTGTTTTCGTGCTGACCCAGACTCGAAAATCGTTGTTAGTGAGCAGGAGGTATAGTTTCACTCTATTCTTTTAGTGCAAGTCCCTCACTCCACCACTCATCCTACAAAAAACGACGTTGGGATCTTATCAAAGGCCCAACGCCGTTTATCACAAAACAATATCTAATTATTTGCTTCTTCTTTCACTTTCTTCAACACATCTGCAAACACTTCTGTCGGTTGTGCACCGGACACTGCATACTTACGATCAAAGATAAAGAACGGCACGCCTTGGACGCCTAGTTGGCCTGCTTCTTCTTGGTTGGCCACAACGATATCTTCATACTTGTCACTATCTAATAAGGCCTCTACTTCTGCCTGTTCAATGCCAGCGTCAACAGCATTCTTAACTAAAATTTCACGATCATTGACAAGCTCACCTTTTACAAAGTGTGACTCGAACATATTTTCAACGACTTCTTGCATCTTACCATGTTCTTTCGCCAAATGTGTCACTCGGTGTGCATCTAAAGTATTTAAGGTATACACTTTCTCAGCATTAAAGGCTAGCCCGACTTCTGCAGCGGTATCTGCAACTTGTTGGTTCATTTCTCGTGCTCTATCGATTGTCATATTATATTTCTTCGCCAGCACGTCTACTGTTTTCTCAACTGTATCTTTAGGTAATGTCGGATCGAGTTGGAAGCTCTTAAACTCTACTTCCACTTCTCCATCGAATTCTTTTACAGCATTTTCAAATTTACGTTTACCAATATAGCAAAACGGACAGTTAATATCCGACCAAATCTCTACTTTCATATCGTTCTCTCCTTCATCCATAATCGTTATTTCAATTTTAACTGAACGACAATTAAATGAACAAATTATCTGATTGATGATAAAACCCGAACAACGGATGTGTTCGGGCATCATCAATTACTTTTCTTTTTTGTTTACAGTCAAACTCAATTCTTCTAGCTGTGTTTCTGCTACTGCTGACGGTGATTGGTTCATCAAATCCATCGCTGATGATGTTTTCGGGAATGCAATCACGTCTCTAATACTGTCTGTTTGGGCAAGTAACATGACGAAGCGATCTAATCCATATGCAATACCGCCGTGTGGTGGTGTGCCATATTTTAATGCTTCTGTGAAGAATCCAAACTGTGCTTGAACTTCTTCTTCTGTAAATCCGAGTGCTTCGAACATTTGCTCTTGCACATCATTGTTGTGAATTCTAATCGATCCACCACCGAGTTCGTAACCATTTAAGACGATGTCATATGCTTTTGCTTTGACTTCACTTGGTGCACTTTCTAATTTCTCTAAATCATCATCTTGTGGTGATGTGAATGGGTGGTGTGCTGCAAAGTAACGCCCTTCTTCTTCGTCATATTCAAAGAGTGGCCAGTCGACGATCCACACGAAGTTATACGTGTCTTTATCTGTGAGATTTAAGTCTTTACCGAGTTTCACACGCAAGTTACCGAGTGATGCATGGACGACGTCTGCTTTGTCTGCCACAAATACGACAAGGTCATTTTCTTCGATGTTTAAAGTACTTTGTAGCTCTGCTTGCTCTTCTTCATTAAAGAATTTGGCAATTGGGCCAGATAAAGCCCCTTCTTTAAACTTCATCCAGGCAAGTCCCTTAGCACCATATGTCTTTGTGAATGCTTCTAACTTATCGATATCTTTTCTCGAATAGTTATCTGCTTCTCCTTTGATGACGATAGATTTTACGACGCCTCCATTTTCTACTGTTGATTTAAATACATTAAAGTCAACTGTTGAAGCAAACTCTGATATATCTTGCAGTTTTAAATCGAAGCGTGTATCTGGTTTGTCGACACCGTAATTATTCATCGCATCATCATATGTCATGCGTGGAATCGGTAACGTTACATCGACACCTTTAACAGTTTTCATAATGTGCTGAATGAGTTTTTCATTCATCGCGATGATGTCTTCTTGATCAACGAATGACATCTCAATATCGACTTGTGTAAATTCTGGCTGACGGTCCGCACGTAAGTCTTCATCTCTAAAACATTTAACGATTTGATAATACTGCTCAAATCCTGACACCATCAGTAACTGTTTATAGAGTTGTGGGGACTGAGGCAGTGCATAGAACGATCCTACGTGGATACGTGACGGCACCAAATAGTCTCGTGCACCTTCTGGTGTTGATTTAGACAATACTGGCGTCTCAATATCAACGAAATCTTGTTCATCTAAAAATGAACGGAATGCTCGTGTGATTTTATGACGCAATCTTAAAATTTCTTGTAATCTCTTCGTACGTAGATCCAAGTATCTATATTTTAAACGATTTTCCTCAGACACTTCTTTGTCACTTGGTGAAATCGGTGGTGTTGCTGCTTTAGATAAAACTTTAATATCCGTAGCTTCTATTTCAATCTCACCACTGCTGATGTTTTTATTCACTTGTTTTTCTTCTCTAGCGACAACTTTACCTTGTACACTGATGACGTATTCTGAACGTACTTTATCTGCAACTTCGAGAGCTTCTTTGGAATACTCTGGATTAAAGACGACTTGAACGATTCCAGTCTTATCGCGAAGGTCGATGAAAATAAGTCCGCCTAAATCACGTCGTTTTTGCACCCATCCTCTTAATTCAACAGCGTCATTAATTCTATCTTTTGTCATTGATACAGCATATTCTCTCATCTATTTCGCCTCCAATAAGTAGTTTGCAAGTTCATCGAGTTGAACTGTATTAACTTCACGTGTCGCTTGATTTTTAATCTCGACTTGATTTGATTCAATCTCGTTTTCACCGATAACAATTGTATACATTGCACCACGACGATCGGCATCTTTCATCTGTGCTTTTAGCTTTCTTTCTTTATAATCTGTATCCACAGCAAAGTTTTGTTTTCTTAACTCAAAGAGTAACTCTGCTGCTTTATCTCGTGCGGCATCATCAAGCGTACAAATATAGAGATCAAGTCCTTCTGGTTGTGGAATTTCAACGCCTTCAGCTTCTAACGCTAGAAGTGCACGTTCAATACTCAGTCCAAAACCGATACCTGTCTCACTCGGTCCGTCGAGCATTTCAAGTAATCCATTGTAACGTCCACCACCACATAGTGTCGTGATTGCACCAAATCCTCTCGCCTCACTCATGATTTCAAATGCAGTATGTGTGTAGTAATCCAGACCACGAACGAGATTATAATCGATCTCATACGGAATATTGAGTTGTTTCAATCCTTTCTTCACTTTCTCAAAATATGCTTTTGAGTCATCATTTAGAAATTCATAAATATTTGGCGCACTTTGTACTAATTCGTGCTCACGGTCCACTTTACAGTCTAAAATGCGCATTGGATTCGTATCGATACGTGATTGACAATCTGCACAAAACTCGTGGATCGATGGTTTGAAGTGGTTCACGAGCGCTTCGTTATATTCTTTTCTTGAACCCAAATCACCGATACTATTGATATACAATTTTATATCCTTTAGTCCAATCGACTGATAAAAATGCATCGCAACACTGATTACTTCAACATCAACGAGTGGATTTTCGACACCAATTGCCTCAACGCCATATTGAACGAATTGACGATAGCGCCCCTTTTGCTTTCTTTCATAGCGGAACATCGGTGTAATATAATATACTTTTACCGGTTGTTCTAAGTCATGCTGCATCTTGTTTTCTATGTAACTTCTAACAACTGGTGCTGTACCTTCTGGCTTTAAAGTGATGCTGCGATCACCCTTATCAGTGAATGTATACATTTCCTTATTGACGATATCCGTTGAACCACCGACACCTCTAACAAAAAGGTCAGTATCTTCAAACATCGGTGTGCGGATTTCTGTATAGTTAAACGCAGTTGATATATTTCGTAATTTTTCCTCAATGTAGTGCCACTTGTAAATCTCACTAGGTAATATGTCCTGTGTACCTTTTGGAATTTGAATCATGTTAACCCCTCCTATTTTCTATAAAAAAATCCCTTATGCCTAAATAGACATAAGGGACGATATGGATATCGTGGTACCACCCTAGTTCACGTTTAAAAACGCACTCAACATCTTAACGGTTGTCACCGATTCACTGTAAGCAATGTGTCTCTATCAGTTTACTTATCTTACTTTCACCACACGTAAGACTCTCTAAAAAGCGAACGCTCATAGTTCATTGCATGAATAATATTTAGTAATCTAACTATAGTCTCGATTTTTCAGTCCGTCAAGTCTCTAATCTATATAATTTGAAATACCAAGCATAAGGCCTTCGACAATTTCATGCTTATACTCGTATGATGATAATATGTAGTCATCGATTGGATTGCTTAAGTAACCCAGTTCAACAAGGACACCTGGATAATCAATTTGCCAGATGACTTGATACCCATTTTCTCGTATCCCTCGTTCATACATCGGAGAATGCACCGCCATGCCATCTGTAATCGCTTCTGCAAATTCTATTTGAAAGTCGTGCGCATAGTGTACGGTATATCCATGTATGCCAGGGTCTTCGAACGTGTCACTATGCAAGCTTATAAACAAGTCACCTTCAATTCCACGTTCATCCAGTTCGCTAGATTCTTCTAACTCGCGCGTTAAGGTGACTTCTGCATTGCTTTCGAGTAATCGATCTCTCAGTGCATCTGCATATTCGAAAACGATATTTTCTTCGAGCAAACCACTTTGACTGACTGCACCTGGATCATAGCCACCATGTCCTGGGTCAATCACGACATGTACACCATCAAAATCGTAACTTGCGAAATCATATTCAGGCTCTTCTTCAACATCATCTAAGTTCGAAAAATCCATCGTATACGTATCTTCAACATCTTCATAAATATAGTTTTGATACACTTGAACCGCAACAAATATAATTAAGCTTGTGATTAATAAATAAAAAAGTGGTATCGCGTACAGGTGCTTTTTATCGTTGAGAAATTTCAAAACATGACGCGCACCAATCAGTAAATATTTAAGTATGAATTGAATAAATTTCCAAATAGCCGATAACACTTTTTTTAGTTGCTCTGTAAAATTATCCATTAAACAATACTCCCATTTTGCGATTCATAGATGATAGTTATCGGTCCCTCATTTGTCAGTGAGACATTCATCATCTCTCCAAAAAATCCTGTCGTCACATCAAGTCCCTGTTCTTTTAACACTTGATTAAAGTGATCATAAAGTTCCATTGCCTGTTCTCTTTTTGCTGATTTTGAAAACGACGGGCGATTTCCTTTTCTCGTATCTGCAATCAGCGTGAATTGAGATATACTCAGTATCTCCCCACACACCTGTTTGATTGAAAGATTAATTTTTCCATCCTCATCTTCGAAGTTACGGGAGGCAGCAATTTTTTCAGCTAACTTTGTAGCATCTTTTTTGCTTGAGTCTACACTGACACCCACAAGAAGGCAGTATCCTCTCCCGATACTGCGAATGATACCATCTGATTCAACTGAAGCTTCTGATACTTTTTGTAGTACGACTCTCATGTTTTATCCTCACTTAAAAATTCTCTCAACACTATAGATTTCAGGAATCTGTTTAATTTTTTCAACGAGTTTGTAAATGTCAGATACATTATTAATCATCACAGATAAATTCACAATCGCATATGCATCTTCTGTCGTTTTCCCATGAACACTCGTGATTGGGAATTTAGCACTTGAAACGACGTTTAATATTTCATTAACAAGACCAACTCTATCATAACCGGATACTTCTAAGTCAAGTTGGTATTTACGGTCCTTATCCGTATTGCGTACCCATTCGACGTCGATCAATCTTTCTTGTTCATTACGTATATTTGGACACGTACTGACATGCACTTTTACCCCATGCCCTTTCGTAATGTATCCCTTAATATCATCGCCTGGCACTGGATGACAACATTTAGACAACGTGATGAGTAAGTTATCCATGCCTTCGACATACACGCCAGATTCGGTGCTGATATCCTTGTAGTACATCGTGCGGTCGATTTCTTGAACGTTATTCGTCTTCGGTTCATCGCGTTTTAACTTCTCAGTCAATCGATTGACGACTTGTGCTTCCGTCGTGCCACCAAAGCCGACCATTGCAAATAGATCATCTTCACTATCTAAATTATAGCGCTCAAGGACCGGTTTCATATTCGTACTTCTAAATGCATCTTCGACTTTAAAGTCTCGTGCTTTGAGCTCTGCTTCAATTGCAAAGCGTCCCTTTTCAATATTGCTGTCACGATCTTGCTTTTTAAAGAATGATTTGATTTTATTTTTTGCACTGGATGATTTTACGAGTTTTAACCAATCCCGACTCGGACCATATGATTGTTTACTCGTTCTAATCTCAACAATTTCACCTGTCGTAAGCTCATGATCAATCGGCACGATTTTACCATTGACTTTCGCACCAATCATGCGATTTCCAACTTCACTGTGTACTTGATACGCAAAGTCGATTGCAACCGCACCTTGTGGCAACTCAACGACGTCACCTTCTGGTGTGAACACATAGACTTTGTCACTGAGTAAATCCATCTTCAGTGCATCCATAAATTCTTCCGCATCTGGTGTTGATGCTTGGTTATCGACTAAATCTTTAAACCAAGATAAACGACTTTCAAGCGATTTTGGTTTTACAGATTTGCCTTCTTTATATGCCCAGTGTGCGGCAACACCATTTTCTGCAATCTCATGCATCTCATATGTTCTAATTTGAATCTCTAACGGGTCGCCATTAGGTCCAACGACCGTCGTATGAAGTGATTGATACATGTTCGGTTTCGGCATTGCGATATAATCTTTAAATCGCCCAGGCATCGGTCTCCAAATGGTATGAATGACACCGAGTGATGCATAACAATCTTTCACGTTGTCAACGAGTAAACGTACGGCAAGTAAATCAAATATTTGATCAAACTGCTTGCCTTGCTTCATCATTTTTTTGTAAATAGAGTAAATGTTTTTCGGACGACCAGACAGCTCACCTTTAATATTTGTACTCTCTATTTCTGTCTGTATTCTATCTATTGCTTCATTGACAATTGCTTCGCGATCACTGCGTTTCTTTTTCATTAAATTGACGATTTTAAAATAGTTCGGTGGATCAATATAGCGCAGTGAAATATCTTCAAGTTCCCATTTGATACTCGATATACCAAGACGATGTGCGAGCGGTGCATAAATTTCAAGCGTCTCTTGTGAAATACGCAACTGTTTATCTTCTGGCATCGCTTTTAGCGTGCGCATGTTATGCAATCGGTCAGCGAGTTTCACAAGGATCACTCGGATATCTTTTGCGATTGCAATAAATAATTTACGGTGATTCTCTGCTTGTTCTTCTTGCTTCGAACGGAATTTAACACGATCGAGTTTTGTCACACCATCAACGATCACTGCAACTTCTTCGTTAAACATGCTGACTAAATCATCATGTGTGTACGTCGTATCTTCAACGACATCATGAAGAAACCCGGCAACAATCGTCGCTGCATCGAGCTTTAATTCCGCAAGTATCCCTGCGACTTGAACAGGATGAAGAATATAAGGCAATCCGTTTTTACGCAATTGACCCTCATGTGCCTTTTCAGCCAGTTCATATGCTTTTTCTAACATACTGATGTCTTCATCATTCATGTATGTTTTACACAATGCTATTACTTTATCTTTTGTATAAGCATATTCCTTATCCATGACGTGTCATTTCCTTTATGAGAATAATAATCCTATTTTACTATATATACCCATGTCTGTGGTACTTTTAAAAGATTAAAAATGTGTAACAAAAAAACGCATTCCATAAGTTAGACTAATTAGAACACGTTTTTATGTAATTTTTATGATTCGTAAGTAATTAATGATAACTTATCATATCCTTGAATACGTTCTACACCATTTAAATACTTAAGTTCAATTAAAAATGCTAACCCGACGACAATACCGCCAAGTTGTTCAACGAGTTTAATCGATGCTTCAATCGTACCACCAGTCGCGAGCAAATCATCAGTAATCAATACGCGCATGCCTGGTTTGATCGCATCGTTGTGCATCGTTAAAATGTTTGATCCATACTCTAAATCATATTCATATTCGATCACTTCACGCGGTAGTTTACCACGCTTTCTAACCGGTGCAAATCCAACACCCATGCTATAAGCAACCGGGCAACCAATGATGAATCCACGTGCCTCTGGACCGACGACGATATCAATTTCTTTTTTTCTTGCGTATTCAACGATTTGATCTGTCGCATATCTAAATGCTTCACCGTTATCCATTATAGTCGTGATATCTTTAAAGTTGACGCCTGCCCTTGGCCAATCTTGAACTTCTGTTACGTATTGTTTCAAATCCATCTTTACCCTCACCTAACTTGTAATAGTTCTCTTAAATAAGTTTTTAACTCTTCACTTGTAATCATTTTTAATTGAGATTCACTATGTAATTGTCGCACCAACTTATTATAGAGAATCGAATCATTAATGTCGAGTAACGTCTGTCTATCACCTAAGTTAATAATAGCATGCGCTAGGTGAATACGTTTTAAATCTTCGAGAATATCGATAATCATTTTGATCTCTTTCATTGAAACATCTACACGTTTCGCAAGATGTGGTGCATGCACTTTTAAATCAATACTACCATCTTTCGCATTACCGATAATTTCATCTACTTCTATAATCTTAGCCTCTGTTGGTAAACCAGTGAAATAGAGTTCAGTCTGCTGATGAAACAAGACGACGAGTTTTGAAACATAACAACCACGGAGTGATTGTTCTAATGCATCAAGATCACTTGGCAAATCTCGGAGCACGAGTGTATTTAATGTGAATGGTATCTTTTCACCGTAATAATAGTAATTGTCACCGAGTTTCTTTTTATCTACATCGATTAAAAATACTGCTTCTTCCTTATCGATCATATCAAAGTTTTGGTTATGCTTCGCACGCATATCGATAATCTGAACATGATCAATTCTTGAATCCAACAAATTCATTTGTAACGTGCGATTTTGATTGAAATGATTGATGTTTAACGTGCCGATAAAATGTGCTGTATCATGAACGGATAACTCATCTTTTAAATCACCAAAACCAAATCCGATGACACCCATATTTAGTTCTGGAAATTGCATTTTAATATGACTGCGGTCTTTACCCACACGTTTGATCTCACCTATTTTCACATCGTGAGCTAAGACAATCGGTATACCAAACCCTTGGCCGAATGGTTTTAATCGAAGAAATTTTTCATAAGTTTTCAGTGTCACTAACTCTGAATTTAACTTGATATCAATCATTTTAAGTGGTTTTAACTTTAAATAAAGTTTAGCTACATGATCATTCAACGTTGATTTGAATGACTCGATTTCACCTTGATGAACGGACACACCGAGTGCCTGTTCATGTCCGCCAAAATGGACGAGAAGGTCTTTCACTTGGTTGATTTGTTCATAGAGATTAAATCCTTCGATTGAGCGACCAGAACCGACGTACACATCATCTTTTAACGATAAGACAATTGCGGGTTTACCGAAATGTTCACTGATCTTTGAAGCTACGATTCCGAGTACACCATGGTGCCAAGCGTCATTATAAACAACGAGAATATCATCACTTGCATCAACAGCATTCATCGCCTCGGCGGATATCTCTTCAACCAAATGTTTGCGTTGTTTATTCGTCTCTTCAATCTCTATCGCATATTCTGTCAGTTGACTTGTATCTGTTTCAAGTAATAACTCAACACCGATTTCAGCTGCACCAAGTCGACCAGTCGCGTTTAGACGCGGACCGATTGAATAACCGATAATCTCCTCATCGATTACACCACTATGTCCAGACGCTTTTAAGAGTTGTGCAATGCTTCGGTGTGCGGATTGATTAAGTAATTTGATTGCTGCTTTTACAAATGCTTTGTTCTCATCAATCATCGGTACGAGATCTGTCACCGTTGCAATGCCTGCAAGCATTAAATCATCGTCATTAGCAAGATTCATTGCATCGAGTAATTTATAGACAACAGCTGCCGCACAAAGTTGTTGGAATGGATAATCTCCTTCTGGATGTGCAGGGTGTAAAATATGTGCATTTGGCAACACATCTTTGAACTGGTGATGATCAATCACGATTACATCGATATCGCTCATGCGCAACTCTTCAATCTTATCGATTGCAGCCACACCGTTATCGACGAAGATGACGAGGTTTTTATCGAATGCTTCACTTTTCTGTAAACCAACTTCACTTGGCCCATAACCTTCTTCAAGACGATTCGGGATAAAGTACGACATATGATCAGTGAGCGTTCGTAAGTTTTTGTATAACAATGTTGTTGAAATGATACCGTCTGCATCAAAGTCGCCATAGATTAAAATATCTGACTGTGTATCGACATGATATTGGATCACTTCAATGATCTCTTCAATATTGTACAAGCATTCACTATCATAAAATTTTGGATTCATTATGCGATTCAATTGTTCTTCAGTCAAAATACCGCGATTTTCTAATATGGTTACTTCAAGAGGGTCAAGAGAAAATTGTTTTATGAGTTCGGGAGAAATACTCCCTTTCTTTTCTCTTTGTCTCCATTCAAATTTTGATTGCTGCATTTCGTCACATCCTAAAAATACGTCTAAGCACGCTTAGACGTATTTTGTATTATACTAATATTTTTTCTTCGTTCGGATCTTTTTCTTCATACACAACCAGTTCTCCACCTGCTTTATTCAACTGGCGTTTCTTGAACACGCCCCATAGTTGAATGGCAATGAATACTGATGAGTACACACCACTGACAAGACCGATTAACAATGCAATCGAGAAGTTTGTAATCGATGAAGCACCCATGAGTACTAGGAATACAACGACGATGATTACAGTCAGTACTGTATTGATTGAACGAGTCATCGTCTGTCTGAGTGAGCGGTTCATAATCAAATCGATCACCGCTGGATCCTTGATGACCTTTATCTTGCGTAAGTTTTCTCGTAATCTGTCAAAAGTTACAATCGTATCGTTGACGGAGTAACCGACAATCGTCAGCACTGCTGCAATGAACGTAATTTCAACTTCGAATCTAAATACACTGAATATCGCTATCATAAAGAATACATCGTGCAACAGTGATATGATCGTTGGCACTGCCATGCGCCACTCAAATCGTATTGCGACATAAAGGATGATACCAATCGCAGCAAAAATCAGTGCATACACTGCGTTTTTCGCAAGTTCTTCACCGACCGTTGGTGATACTGTACTGATCATTGGCGGTTCACCGTATAATTCATCAAAGTGATCATGTAACATCGTCGAGTTTTGTTGACCGATGTCCTCACCATATCGTGCAACAACTAAGTCATCACCAGATGTTGTGATTGAACTCGGTATTAAATCAAGCGCAACGAGTTCCTCTTCAACATCATCGACTGTCGTCTCTTCTGTAATCGGTATATCTGCACGCGTACCTGAAGTGAAGTCAATCCCGAGATTTAACTGGAATACAGACAAGAACACGATACCGACAGTAATCGTTACAATACTGAAACCAAAGAAGAATTTACTGTATTTCACAAAGTCAAATTTATCGTAAGGTGTTATTAAATCTTCAATGTCTTTACCATCCGACAAGCTGTAGCGATCTTTTTCTTTCACGTTAAACAACCATAGTTTATTGTCAAACATCCCTGAGTTAACAGCTAAGTTCATAAATACGCGTGTGAGGAATACCGCAGTTAAGAAACTCATTAAAATACTTAAAATCAACATCGTTGCGAATCCTTTAACCGAGCTCGTGCCAAAGATAAATAGCACGATTGCACCGATTAACGTCGTTAAGTTCGCATCAAATATTGTCCACAGAGATTGAGATGCTGCCTTTTTATATGCCTGTTTTAATTTACGACCAATTCTAAGCTCATCTTTTATGCGTTCATATAAAATGATGTTCGCATCAACGGCCATACCGACCCCGAGAATGAGCGCGGCAATACCAGGTAAGGTTAACACACCGCTGATTAAGTTAAAGCCTTGCAATGTAACATATATGTAGACTGTTAATGTGATTACAGCAATTAAACCTGGTAATCGATAAAATACGAGCATGAATAAGAAAACCAGCGCTACACCGATTAAACCTGCTGTAACTGTTTCATTGAGTGCTTGTTCACCGAACTGTGCACCGACAGATGTAGAATAGATTTCTTCTAAATGAACAGGCAATGAACCTGCATTTAATAATGCTGCAATGTTTTGTGCACGCTGTAACCCTTCATCACCTTGGAAACCACCTGAAATCATAACTTCTCTTGAGTTAATCGGTTGGTTGACACTCGGTGCTGAAATGAATTTCGGATCACTGCTTTCCACTTCTTCTTTGAAACTATCAACGCCTTCTTCAAAGTCCATCCATATCACCATCAGGTTCTCACCTTGTGGACGCTTTGAAATTTCAGCCGTGATATCTCTAAACTTACCAGCATCTTTAAGTTCTAATGAAACCATCGGTTGGTTCATATCATCAAAGTTCTGACTCGCGCCACCTTCAACTAAGTCAGCACCTGACAGTAACAACTCATCATTGACATCACGAATTGTCAATTCAGCTTGTGTACTTAATAACTCACGAGCTTCCGTTTGATCGGTCACCCCAGCGAGCTGAACACGTACCCGATTACCATCTTCGATTTGTATACTTGGTTCACTGACACCGAGTATGTTTACACGTGAATCTAGCGTATTTGCAGTTGCGCGCATGGCGGTTTCATCTATTGTATCATCGTCATTTATTGGTTCTACTTGGTATAGAACTTCAAATCCACCTTGCAAATCTAAACCTAAATTCACATCATCTAACATGTCTTTCGTCGTTAAACTGATGACTGTTCCTAGGCCAATAATAAGTAATAAAGCAATTATAAAACGGCTATATTTCACTCTCATCTGTAACAACACCTCAAAGTTATATATCAAATACAAATTTCATTATAACACTTGTACTATTTAAAATAATAAAAAAGCTGACAGCGTCAGCTAATTAGTTAAATAAAGATTATAATTCTGAATCTTTAACGATTTCTTTTAATGCAACACGGTCAAATTTAAGTACCGTTCCAGAACCTTCATCCACATTGATGTACATGTGTTTTTGGTCATGAGATTCAACCGTACCATGAATACCACCGATTGTTATAATCTCATCCCCACGTTCTAGCGATTGTTGCATTTCTTGCATTTGTTTCTGACGCTTTTGTGCAGGTCTAATCATGAGTAAGTACATGAGTAACACAATAACAATCAGAGGTAAAATCGCGACTAATGTTTCCATTAATGACACTCCTTAGAAATTTTTAGGATTTTCTATATTTAATTTGTATGCTTCAAAAAACGCTTCTTTAAATTCTAATAAATTATCATTTAAAATAGCCGTTCGAACATCCCTCATTAATTTTAACAGAAAATGTAGGTTATGATAAGACGTAAGCCTTAATCCGAGAATCTCATCTGCTTTAAATAAATGTCGGATGTATGCACGGGAGTAATTTTTACATGTGTAACAATCACATTCAGGATCTAGCGGTCCAAAATCACGCTCGAATTTCTTATTTTTTACAACAAGTCGACCGCCTGAAGTGAAACATGTGCCATTTCTAGCAATGCGTGTTGGCAATACACAGTCAAACATATCCACCCCACGAATGACACCTTCAATGAGTGCATCCGGTGACCCAACGCCCATTAAATAACGTGGTTTATCTTCAGGTAATAGTGGTAATGTTTCCTCAAGTACTTTATACATGATGTCTTTTGGTTCACCGACAGATAATCCACCGATTGCATAGCCTGGGAAGTCCATGGCAATTAAGTCACGTGCACTTTGATTGCGCAGATCTTGGAATTCTCCACCTTGAACAATTCCGAATAGTGCTTGAGTTTTATCTTGTCCGCTCTTTTTATGATGGGTCAAACAGCGTTCTGCCCATCGCGTCGTGCGTTCAATAGATTGTTTGACATACTCATGCGTTGCTGGATATGGCGGGCATTCATCGAACGCCATCATAATATCAGAGCCGAGCGCGTGTTGAATATCCATCGCACCTTCTGGGCTTAAAAATAGTTTAGAACCATCTAAGTGACTTCTAAAATGAACGCCCTCTTCTACAATCTTCCGGTTCTCACTTAAACTGAATACTTGGAACCCACCTGAATCCGTAAGGATCGGTTTATCCCAGTTCATAAATTTATGTAGGCCACCCGCTTCCTTCACGATATCTTCACCAGGACGTAACCAGAGATGATATGTATTCGATAATATAATTTGACTGCCGAGTTCAGTCAGTTCTTCTGGAGACATCGCTTTTACAGTTGCTAGCGTACCGACTGGCATAAATATCGGTGTATCAATCGTGCCGTGTGGCGTGTGTAGCTTACCTAATCGTGCGCCAGTTTGCTTACACGTCTTTATATGTTCATATCGTATAGATGACAAAATTTAACCTCCTTAATGAATGATCATCGCATCTCCAAAACTAAAGAAGCGATATTGTTCGTTCACTGCATGTTCGTATGCGTTCATGACATTTTCTAAGTTTGAAAATGCGCTGACCAACATAATGAGTGATGATTTTGGCAAATGGAAATTTGTAATCAATGCATCCACCGCTTTAAATTCAAAGCCTGGATAGATGAAAATATCCGTATCTCCACTGCTTTCTGTAAATGAATCGTAATCACGAATCACACTTTCTAACGTTCTCGTACACGTCGTGCCAACACTAATAATACGCTTGTTATTGCGACGCGTCTCGTTTAACACATCTGCTGTTTGTTGACTGATATGATAGTACTCACTATGCATTTTATGTGTCGTAATATCTTCTACAGCAACTGGTCTAAATGTTCCAAGACCGACATGAAGCGTAATATATGCGATGTTAACGCCTTTGTCTTCAAGCATACTTAAAATTTCATGTGTAAAATGAAGTCCAGCAGTCGGTGCTGCTGCAGAACCAGCATGCTTGTTAAATACCGTCTGATAGCGTTCTTTTTCCGATAAAACCTCTTTTATATAAGGCGGTAACGGCATTTCACCTAACTCGTCTAACACTGCTTCAAGTACACCCTCGTATTTGAATTTAACACGATGAATCCCTTCAGTATGTTTTTCAACGACGGTAGCGATTAATTCACCATTACCAAATGTAATCTCTGTACCGATTTGGACACGCTTTGCGGGTTTTATTAGCACTTCGTATAAATCTTTCTTTGGTGCGAGTAACAACATCTCGATGTTTGCACCCGTTTCTTTCTTCGTACCGATCAATCGTGCAGGTATGACGCGTGTATCATTTAATACGAGCGTATCACCCGGCTCAAAGTAATCGATAATGTCTGTAAATGTTCTATCTTGAATTTCACCTGTCACCCTATCCATTGCGAGTAACCGCGATGCTTCGCGATCCTCAAGCGGCGTTTGCGCAATGAGCGACTCAGGCAAATTAAAATCAAATTGATTTAGCTCCATCATTTTCTCCTCTAAAACAACGCGTTGTTATCTTTATGTCCGAAATAATCGTAGCTCTTCGCCGTTGCTTTTCTACCACGTTGAGTACGCTCTAAAAATCCTTGTTGTATTAAATACGGTTCGTAAACGTCAAGCAGCGTTATCACTTCTTCACCGATTGACACAGCAACCGTTTCGAGTCCGACAGGTCCACCACTATATACATCGATAATCGTTCTCATGATCTTATGGTCGACTGGGTCTAGCCCGAGCGCATCAACTTCAAGCACTTTTAGCGCATGATTCGTCGTTTCAAGTGAAATAGATTCTTCTTTTTTAACGATTGAAAAATCACGTACACGTCTCAGCAGACGATTGGCAATACGTGGTGTCCCACGAGAGCGGCGCGCCAATTCAACTGCACTTTCCTTATCGATCACAACTTCGAAAATATCTGCAGTTCGATTCACAATCGTAATTAAGCTCTCTAAATCATAATATTCAAGTCGCAGCTGCACACCGAAACGGTCGCGCAGTGGCGCGCTCAAACTACCAAAACGCGTCGTCGCGCCGACCAATGTAAACGGAGGCAAGTCAATTCGAATACTTCGTGCTTCGTCACCTTTACCGATGATAACGTCAATGAAAAAATCCTCCATCGCAGAGTATAAAATTTCTTCAACACTACGCGGTAAACGGTGAATTTCATCAATAAATAAGACATCACCAGTATTTAAACTCGATAAAACAGCTGCAAGGTCTCCTGCACGTTCAATCGCTGGACCACTTGTCGTACGAATGTTTACGCCCAGTTCATTTGCAATGATATTAGACAGCGTCGTTTTGCCTAGTCCTGGTGGTCCATGGAAAATGACATGGTCGAGTGCTTCACCACGTATTTTTGCAGCTTCAATAAACACATTTAAATTATCTTTTAATGTGTGCTGACCGATGTATTGGTTTAAATATTCAGGACGTAAACTCTCTTCGATTTGATTCTCGTCAGGCTTTAGATTTTTATCTAAAATGTTATCATCCATAAACTCACCTTCACATTACTGTATTAAATACTTCAGACCGATGCGCACCGCTTCATCCACTGACGCGAGTGATTGTTTCGCTAGATATTTTTCAATTCTCGTAATCTCACGCTTTGAATAACCGAGTGCTTCAAATGCAAGCTTCGCTTCTTCGATATATGCGTCGTCACTGTTTGCTGGTTCACTCGTATCTGCTTGAGATACAAGCTTACCTTTTAAGTCTAAAATAATCTGACTGGCCGTGCGTTTACCGATACCTGGAAACTTCTGCATAAACGTCATATCTTCATTTTCAATCGCTCGAATGACTTCATTTGGCGTTGCACTAGATAGAATTGCCAATGCGCTCTTTGGTCCAATACCCGTCACTTTCAACAGTGATTGAAACATCGTTTTTTGTTCTTTATCTTTAAATCCATATAATAATTGTGAGTCTTCACGTACGATCAATTCCGTATAAATACGTATCACAGAATCTCCCACTTGATAGCTAAAAGGATTTGGCACAATTAACATGTAACCAATCCCGTTGTTCTCAAGAGAAATAAAATTCGGTGCGATATCTGTTACTTTACCGTCTATATAATGGTACATCTCTTCACCCTATTCTACAAATTCAAATTCTCCACCTAAAATACGCACGGTATCACCATTTTCTATGCCGCGTTCACGCAGCGCATCATCGATGCCTAACGAACGCATCTGACGTGCAAATCGACGTACTGCAGCTTCGTTATTGAAGTCTGTCATCTTAAACACGCGCTCGATTGTATCACCACTAACGACATATGCCGCATCATCATCACGTGTAATGACAAATAAGTCTGGATCTTTCTCATGCTTATAAACAACACGGTGATCGCTGTCATCGATATCCACTTGCGCTTCTAGCTCGTCTGCTTTGTCGAGTAAGTCAGCAACTTTATAGAGTAGCTGTTCAAGATTATCTCGAGTTGCAGCTGAAATCGTGACAATTTCACTTTCAGCGTTTACTTCCGATTTGAACAATTTAATTAAATCATCGTCTTCAAGTAAATCTACCTTGTTCAAAACAATCAATTCAGGCCGAGACATTAACTGCTCATTATAGAGGGCGAGTTCCTGACGAATCGTGTGATAATCTTCAACTGGATCACGGCCATCGGTACTGCTTATATCGATTAAATGAACGATGACTTTCGTGCGTTCAATGTGTCGTAAAAACTGGTGGCCAAGGCCCGTACCTTCGCTCGCACCTTCAATTAATCCTGGTAGATCGGCCATGACAAAACTTCTGCCATCTTTCGATTCGACGACGCCAAGATTTGGTTTGATCGTAGTGAATGGATAGGCACCAATTTTAGGTGATGCACTCGTCACAGCACTAAGCAATGTCGATTTACCAACCGATGGAAAGCCAACGAGTCCAACATCTGCGAGTAATTTAAGCTCTAATGTCACATCGAGTACTTCTCCCGGCTCACCATTCTCAGAAAAATCTGGTGCAGGATTACGTGCAGATGCAAATCTTGAGTTACCACGACCACCGCGACCACCGCGTGCGACGACCGCTCGTGCCTCATGCTGTGTTAAGTCAGCAATGAGTGCGCCAGTCTCTTTGTTGCGCACAATTGTACCTGGTGGCACTTTTAAAATTAAGTCCTTCGCATTTTTACCATGCTTGTTTTGACTTTGACCATTGTCACCATGTGCGGCTTTAAAATGCCTTTGATATCTAAAATCCATCAACGTTCTTAAACCTTCATCGACTTCAAATAATACGTCAGCACCGTCTCCGCCATCACCGCCAGCAGGTCCACCGAGTGGTACATACTTCTCTCGTCGATATGCAACGATACCGTTTCCACCGTTACCTGCTTTTACATTTATATCTACGTGATCAATAAACATTCTGTCTCACCTCATATCTTAAAATTATAGCATATTTCATATGTTCTAAAGCTTGTTCTATTTCACAAAAAAAAGACATCTAGCAAACGATGTCTTTGAGTAATTATTACGATTATTTTGCTTCAGCGTATACAGAAACACGTTTCTTATCTTTACCAACACGTTCAAACTTAACGACACCATCAATTTTAGCAAATAATGTGTCATCTCCACCACGGCCGACGTTCTCACCTGCATGGATTTTAGTACCGCGTTGACGGTAAAGAATCGAACCACCTGTAACAAACTGACCATCTTGGCGCTTCGCACCTAAGCGTTTAGATTCTGAGTCACGACCGTTTCTCGTAGAACCTACACCTTTTTTCGATGCAAACAATTGTAAGTTTAATTTTAACATGTCATTCACCTCTTCGTTTTGAAATACTAATATACTCGCTATACTCTTCTTCTACTGTTTTTAAAGACACTTCTAAGCTTCTCATCAATAATTGAACATCATTTGTCTCAGCGATGTTTTGTACATCCATAAGACCATCCTTGATCTCAACTTCGGGCTTAGTGTTCGTTAATGCGAAGATACTGTTAAAAATGCCATATGCAATTGCTGACGCTCCGGCACATACGATATCTTTACCATGCACATCAAAATCTGCGTGACCTTCCATATGGAAAGCGACATAATGCGCGTTCTCATTAACTGTAAATGTCGCACGTATCATTAAGCATCAATCTTATCGATTGTTAACTTCGTGTATGGCTGACGATGACCTTGTTTACGGCTGTAGTTTTTACGACGTTTAAATTTAATGATCGTAACTTTTTTACCTTTACCTTGTTTCTCAACTTTAGCAGTTACTGTTGCACCCTCAACGAGTGGCGCACCAACTTTAACCGTATCTCCACCGACCATTAATACACGGTCAAATGTGAATGTGTCACCTGCTTCAACGTCCAGCTTTTCAACGTAAATTGTTTGGCCTTCTTCAACTTTAAGTTGTTTTCCGCCTGTTTCAATAATTGCAAACATACTTGCACCTCCTGGATAATAAGACTCGCCATCGAACGGTGGGATAACCACTTGTAAACCGTTGTATGAGCGGTTGATGTTTACAAATTTTCATCAACTCATAGAATTATATATAAATAAACCTCTCATGTCAATCAGTTTGTTGGGTTTTTATCAGAAACTTGTAACCCTTCTTTTAACTTAGATAATCTCAAAACGATAAAGAAAATACCGGTAAAGAATATCGCGTTGACCAACAGACTCGGTGTCGCACGAAGCGCAAGATAATCAAACACTGGCATCGTTGTAATCGCAAGCACTCTATATATCACATAGACGTAAAGATCATATAAGAATGATAGAACGAGCACGACAAACGCGAGTGCGATAAAATCCTTATAAAACACGCGGAATGCAGCGTGCATGAAGACGACAGAAGCAATGAGTCCAAATGTATGTATGCCATAAATCGATCCGATATAAATATCCAACATGAGTCCGGATACACCCGCAATAAAAATTCCCATCCGTTGAGAAATATAAATAGAAACGAGCAATACAAAAATAAGCAATACTCTCGGTACAAAGTAAACATCTAAACCAAACATATGTACAGGACTAAAATTAGCAAACGACATATCTATATACATTGCGATAAAAGCAACAACAAACATCGCGATCGCTTTCATTATTCTTCACCTGTCGAAGAAGGATCACGTTTTAATACAAATACTAAATCCACATGATGGAAATCCGCTGCGAGCGTCACATAAGCACGTTCACTTAAGCCGTACTCGTCACTTTGCACACGGTCAACCTCACCGATGATCAATCCCTCAGGTAAATTACCTGCCAAGCCACTTGAATATACAGCATCCCCGACTTCAACATTACTTCTATTTTGTATGTTCTCAATAATTAAATGATTCTCTACCGGATCATATTCCAAGACGTTTCCATAAACGGTTTCATCAGCCGTTTCAATTTCTACCGACAAACGTGATTGAGAATTATTCGTCGTAATAATTTCAACAAACGAAGAATTTGAGTTGGCGCGTTCAACAATACCGATTAAACCTTCTGTCGTCATCACTGCCATACCCTCAGAAACACCGTCACGTGAACCTTTATCTATCGTAAAGTTATCTTGCCATTGATCCGGCGCACGAGAAATAATACGAGAAGGAATCGTCTCGTAGCTCCATTTAGAACTAACATCTAGCGCTTCACGTAACTCTTCGTTCTCCTCTTGCAGCCTCGCGTTATCTGCTTCCATCTGCGGTGTCATTTCAATTTGCTGACGTAACCGTTCATTCTCACTAATCGATGAAAAGCTGAGACGAATCGTATTAAAAATATTGCCAACAAGTTGGAAAGGAGCGTTGATTATACTTTGAGAAGTTGCAGTAACCTCACCTGTAAACTGTTCAGCAGAAGTTGTTGAGTCGCGATCATTCATAGAAAAGCCAATCAACACGATGAGCACAATGACAGAAAACAATAGTGCCAGCAATCTGTTGCGGTTGATCAATCGATTCATGTTAACAGCTCCTTAAAGAAAAATATCATTAAAATCATACCATAAAATGTTGTGAAACTGAATGAAATAGAGAAGAGAACATAAAAAAGAGAGCTATGAATAGCTCTCACTTAGGTATTGCTGATCCAGTTAAGAAATATATGAATCCTTGGGGGACTCTTGAAGTATCTTAGGAATACTTTTTTATATTAGTTATAAATAGAGTATAAATGATATTTTAATAAATTGCAAGTAATTTCTTAATAATTTTCTAATCATATTTTCATTTTGGAATTGAGAGAAAAAATGAGAGACATCGTGATGTCTCTCAATAGATAAGAAGTTAATATGATATCCAGAACTTTAGTTCTGCCGGAAGGTCGTATTCTATATTTAAATATAAGAATGGTTTCTTTCCATGACCTTATTATGTTTACAGTCATTATAATAGCCCAGTTCAGAATAATATTCAAGTGGTAATCTATTTTGTAAACGAATTGTAATATTGCAGGTGTATTTTTTGGGTATATTCACCAGTCTGAACTGTAGTAAAGATCATACCGGTTGTAGTCTATAAACTTTGGTATGTCAACAGTATTCTAGACAGTTTTTATAGAGTGCTTCCTCATACTCCTTCGGTGTCATTTAACCGAGTGCACTATGTGGTCTAATATTGTTATACCAATTCACATAATCAAATAGTTCAATTTTTAACTGTTGTAGAGATATAAAATGATGGTTCTGTTGCAAAGTTGAATTTATAGTATAATTTTAACAAAAAGGAGTCTTCTGTATGAACTATTTCAGATATAAACAATTTAACAAGGATGTTATCACTGCAGCCGTTGGCTACTATCTAAGATATGCATTGAGTTATCGTGATATATCTGAAATATTAAGTGAACGTGGTGTAAACGTTCATCATTCAACGGTCTACCGTTGGGTTCAAGAATATGCCCCAATTTTGTATCAAATTTGGAAGAAAAAGCATAAAAAAGCTTATTACAAATGGCGTATTGATGAGACGTACATCAAAATAAAAGGAAAATGGAGCTATTTATATCGTGCCATTGATGCAGAGGGACATACATTAGATATTTGGTTGCGTAAGCAACGAGATAATCATTCAGCATATGCGTTTATCAAACGTCTCATTAAACAATTTGGTAAACCTCAAAAGGTAATTACAGATCAGGCACCTTCAACGAAGGTAGCAATGGCTAAAGTAATTAAAGCTTTTAAACTTAAACCTGACTGTCATTGTACATCGAAATATCTGAATAACCTCATTGAGCAAGATCACCGTCATATTAAAGTAAGAAAGACAAGATATCAAAGTATCAATACAGCAAAGAATACTTTAAAAGGTATTGAATGTATTTACGCTCTATATAAAAAGAACCGCAGGTCTCTTCAGATCTACGGATTTTCGCCATGCCACGAAATTAGCATCATGCTAGCAAATTAAGCGAACACTGACATGATAAATTAGTGGTTAGCTATATTTTTTTACTTTGCAACAGAACCGATTTTCTTTTAGCTCTCTTAGCATCTCCAATAAACCAGGAAAAGGTATACAATGATTGGAAAATTCACCCATGTAGTCTAGAAGCAATTCTTCCCACATTATACCCTCTATATTAAATTCTTTTACTAGCTGTTTATATACTTTGTCTTTCCACCTGTAACCGTGATTATCAAGACAAGAAGAAACTCGTTTTCAACTCGTTTCAAAAACCAAAACCAAGAAATCAAATTTAACCTTTTTTATCATCTTTTTCTAAACCAAAAATCAATAAAATAATTACAGACAAAAGCATAAAAGGAAAAAATATAGAAGTAGCTAAAAAACCTATAATCATAATTAACCAAAAAGAATCAATTTTATAATTTCCAAACTTCATACAAGCCCCCCCCCTTTTTTTAATCAAAATAACATAATTGCTTTATTCCAATTGCTTTATTGACGTTGAGCCTCGGAACCCTTAACAATCCCAAAACTTGTCGAATGGTCGGTTTAATAGCTCACGCTATGCCGACATTCGTCTGCAAGTTTAGTTAAGGGTTCTTCTCAACATCAATAAATTTTCTCGGCATAAATGCGTGGTCTACTTCTTTTTATTCTTCTTATTTTTTTCATTTTGATTTTCTTCCATTCAAATCTTCCTTTCTAATAATTGTTCTCTTTTTATTGTAACGCAAATATTATTTTGATTTACCAGGGGGTGGTATTTATTAAACGAGAGAACTGATAATTCAGAATTTAATTCAGGATATTGCCAGACAGCATGGTAAATGGTATATTTATTGTGAACTAAATCACAAATAGAAGGTGGGAATTACATGGATGGAGCTAAAGAAAGAATAACACCAAAAAAATTCTTGTTTAATATACTCAATGGGGTGGCCCTTGCGATTGTTGTTGGTCTAATTCCAAATGCGATCCTCGGAGGGCTGTTTGGGTACCTTGCTCAATACGGAGATATTTTTACTACGCTTCAAAATGTGGTCGTAGGTATTCAATTTACTATTCCTGTCCTGACCGGTGTATTGATTGCAATGCAGTTTGGTATGACTCCATTACAAACAGTCGTCGTGGGAACGGCTGCTTTCGTAGGATCAGGTGCTGCTGAATTCACAGATTCCGGCTGGATTATAACAGGAATTGGGGATCTCATTAACACGATGATTACTTCAGCCATTGCAGTTGGAATCATGTTAATCATCAAAGATAAACTCGGGAGTCTCAGTATCATTCTGCTCCCCATTATTGGCGGGGGGATTGCGGGATTAGCTGGTATATTACTTTTACCATACGTAAACACAATTACCCTTGGACTCGGGCTACTGATTAATAGTATTACAACTACACAGCCTATAATTATGTCTATTCTTATATCAGTATTGTTTTCAATAGTAATTATCTCACCTGTCTCTACTGTGGCAATTGCATACGCAATTGGCATCTCGGGGGTTGCAGCGGGTTCCGCAGCAATTGGAGTCGCTTCAGCTGCAATTATGTTGTTCATTGGCACGTATAAAGTAAATAAAATAGGGGTGCCCATCGCAGTTATACTCGGGGCGATGAAGATGATGATGCCGAACATGATCCGCTATCCAATCCTACTGCTACCAGTAAGTTTAACAGCAGCAGTGTCGGGGCTTGTCTCTGGTTTACTTAACATCCAGGGCACCCCTGCATCAGCGGGATTCGGACTTGTGGGTTTTGTAGGTCCAATTCAGTCCATAGCTTTGTTAGATGGCGGCATTGGGAGTGTCATATTTAAAGTAATCGTTGCATACGTTATTGTCCCTTTAATTTCAGCACTCCTATTCCACTATCTCTTCGTCAAAATACTTAAGATATATAAGCCAACTATTTTCTATTTTGAAGCAGAATCATAATATGGAAGGATGTATAGTAAATGAAAATTGCAGTAGCAGGCGCAGGTGCACTAGGCGGTAGAGTAGGGATACAGCTTCACGAATCAGGCGTTGATGTAACACTCATAGATAAATGGGAGGAACATGTCAACGCCATTAACGAAAAAGGAATGGAAGTACACACAGAGGATAAAGTATATCAAGTTCCTGTAAAAGCAAAATTATTGGAAGATATAGATGAATCATATGATTTAATCATTATTTTAACTAAAGCCATGTATGCAGAAGACATGCTGCAAGCGTTGTATGAAAAAAATTCAATACACGCAGAAACAGCAATCCTCACTATGATGAACGGATTAGGCCATGGGGACCGTCTAGCCAAGTATGTGTCCAAGGATCGCATATACTTGGCAGTGACGATGTGGACCGCTGGACTCAAAGGGCCGGGACAGATTGTATTAACAGGATCAGGTGGCATCCAGATTCAAAGAGCAGATGGCATTGCGTCAAAAATGACAGAGGAAATCAACGATATATTCAACACAGCTAACCTAAACTCTATTATAAGTAGGGATGTTCAACACTCTATTTGGGCTAAAGCAACCTTAAATAGTGTCTTAAATCCTTTATGTTCAATTTTGGATAAAAGGATTGGGGAATTTGCCGCTTACGGTGCCGTAATTGAAATGATCACCCCAATAATTGAAGAAATTATAGAAGTTGCAGGTGCTCGTGGTGTAAATTTAGATTTTGATGCTTCATTAGAAAAAATCAAGGCGGCATTCCCTGACAGTGCGGCGGGACTGCATTATCCATCGATGCATCAAGACTTGGCAAAAGGTGTTCAGACAGAAGTAGATTATCTAAATGGTAAAATCTCTGAATATGGAAAAGAATATGGGATCAAAACCCCGAATAACGATATGATTACTCATCTAATTCATCAATTGGAAATGAAAAATCATTAAAATGGATTGGAAATTACAAGATTTCATTTGTCAAAATAAGCTAGACAGTTGCTTTTCACCCATGTAACTCAAAAAGACTTCCAATGGTGTACGATAGTTCAATGATTTTCTCGGGATATGGTTTCTCCTGGCGCAACCGATGAGATAAAAGCTTGGTCGACCGTGTTGAAATCCATATCTTTAGGCAGGCCATCCCTTCTGAGCAATCCATTTGAATGTTCGTTCAGTCCCCGCTGTGATGGTGTGCCCGGATCGGCAAAATAGATGGCCCAATCATGCTGGTTGCTCAGTGCCCGCCAGTTGTAAAATTCCTTGCCACAATCGAAGGTGATGGACTTGAATAGGTTTCTCGGCACCCAGTGGCACCATGTGTTGATGGCGGTTTCGATATCTTTGGCCGTCCGACCTTCAGGCTTCAAGGTGATGATGGCTTTTGATAGCCGTTCGACCAGCGTGATGACGGCACTTTTATGACGCACACCAACGATAGTATCGCCTTCTAGGTGACCGAATTCTTCATCGAAGGTGGGATAGTCAGCTGCTCTTTCAGAGATATTTCGCCTGAAGGTCTGACGGGCACGGCCAATCCGTTTCGCAATATGAGAAATCGGTGTGTCGTGATGGAAATAGGCTTCTATGATTACCAGTTCATCCGTGGTAATATGGGTATGGGTCATGCATGATCACTCCTATGATTTCTTTGGTCGGAAAACCATTTTGAGTGTATCATGCGTGACCTTTTTATGTGTCTAGCTTAATTTTACAATCGGCGATTGGTATGTCAGCAGTAAACTAGACAGAATTTATCTGATGAATAAATTCTGTTCTGTCTGCTTTAGAAATCGTTTCTGCCACTGTATTATCATATGGATTACATTTTCTACTTAAGTAATAATTGTCCATTTAACGCCAAGATAGTTAGCGATCCATTCTATTGAAAAAATTTGCTTCTCTTTGGGTGAAAGTTCCAATTCATTTACTGCGCTTATATGTTTTTTATAGAAACTATAACTTAAGTTATCATATTTTTCTAAAAAAACTTCCATCGATTTATAAGTTTCATTTAAATTAGTTTCTGTTTCAATGCGCTCTAAATGCTTCTTGAGAGTTTTACTGTTATATTCTTGGGGTTCACTACATCCTACATACATTGTATTATCTCTGTATGCAACATGATTATGACCAACTAATGTTGAAACTTCTGCTATAGAAGATTTCTCTACAACTTCTCTTTGAGTTGCTTGTTCATGTAATTCATCTAAATCACTTGCAGCTGGAGACGCATATATTATCTTAGCAGGAGTATTATCATTTATAAGACTGTTATTTAAACCTAACAAAGTATTTAATTGTTCTTGATACAAAGTATATCTGTAATATGAATTTTGAAAGATATAATATTGTTTTGATTGTGATGTAGTTAAATACTCGGGTTTTTTAAATTGAATAAATAGATTCGCACTATAAGTATTAGGAATATTATTGATATTATTGTGAAACTGATTACAAGTAACACATCGGGTATTGGTTGCTGTAATCGTTCCAGTTCCATTCATACTATTTATAAATTCTGGTAGTACTACGTGTTTTGCATCATAGCCTAAATCATGTTCTTCTCTTTGGCTTGGTATAGTAACTCTTGGATCTACACCGTATGAAGTAACTAATTCTGTATTAAATAGTTGTTCGTACTGTCTCTCACTATAATTAACTCTTACCATCTCTTAATCCCCTTTAAGTTTATATTTAATATCGGTCAATTGATCTCTTAATAAAATTTTAAATCGGCTATATAAACTTAGTCTCATTGCACATTTACCCCCAGTATACTTTAAAGTGACTTTCAAATTTAATAGCTTCAAAAACTTTCTTAAATACTTCTAATAGCTCTTCTTTGGATTTTCCACTTATATCTACATCTGTTTCATAACCTATATGAGAATTTACATGTAAACTTTTAATTAAAGATACAGCTAATATTTTGCCTTCAAATTCTCCAATATTTCTCTCTATATCTCTTGGTTGTTCACTCCCATATACAAACCTATTAAAAGCTTCTAAGATTCTTCTCATATTATTCCACATAAATGTGGTTTTATCATTCTCATATGCAAACTTCAATTCCTCCCACAGTTCATGATACAAAGGCTTCAAATCATCCTTGGGCTCAGTAATTTTAACGAATTCCGTTTTCTCATTCATTTTAATTAGTCTTAAATAATTTTGTTTGTCGTATTTCCTTTTATTTGGACACATTTGAAGATAAAAATGATTGTTATGAGTAAGCACGAATAACTGAGGGTGATTTTGTTGTTCATATAACTTTTGTAAAGCACTTATCATCAAATATTGAACATTATCATCATTACTCGTCATTGGATCATCAAAAATAATAATTTTTCCCTTGTCATATTCCGTGTTCTGATCAACATCTTCAAGTTTGTTCAAAAAATACAAAAATGCTAGAATGTTTTTTTCTCCTTCACTTAACTCTGCTACAGAGCGCAAAGAACCATCTATTCCTTTAACTCTATATTGTCCCCTTTGCTCTCCTTCTTCTTCAACATGCTCTAAAGTAAAGGTGCAATTACCTAAACCATTGAGTAGCTTATTTATATTTTCTGTAGCAATAATATTACTTTTAGAGTTGTTGACCAGTTCAGATTTTTCATTTTTTAACTTGTTTAAGTTCTCTTGTAAGTCATTTAAATATGTTTTAATTTCGATTTTTTTTCCTTTACTCACGTTTAGATGATCATGAAGTTCTTTATAGTCACTACTTTCAATATATAAATTCACAATATGCCAGCGGATTTTATCACGTGCTTCTTTCTTTCTTTGCTCTATATTTTGAGAGAGTTTTATGTTTTCTTCTACTATTTGATTATATTTATTCAATATTTCTTGTCCGTTATTTTGCGCAGATACTTCTATTTCTTTTGACTCTTCAAAAATATTCTGAAGCTTATACTTTAAAGCTCTTTTTAGTTTTCTTAAAAACTCATTTGTATTATTTTTATAATCAAAAATCTCAGCATTCAATTCATTTATCTCTTCCTCGTATGCTAAGTAAAAATCATTTTTGTTTATTTTCTCTACGTCGTTAATTCTCTCGATATGAACGTCAATTTCATTTATTTTTTCGCGCATATCTTCTTCGTGCTTCTTAAAACTTTCCGAAAAATAGTCATCTAACTCTGACCATCGTAATTCAGAGATAGTGTTGCCACAGAAAGCACAACTCTCTTCATGTAATAAGTTTCCAATAGAATCCCTATGAGAGTGAACCTTCATACCTTCTCGTGCAAAACTTTGTTTGCGGTGATCTCTTTCTAACTCATTAATAATCTTTGTAGGCTTTATAGAGGTAGTTAATAAACCATTTATTTCTTCTTGTATCTCTTCCCAATTAATTACAGGAAGTTTTAGATTTACTTCTATATCTTTCCTGTCTTCTTTTATTGTCTTTTCATATTTTCTTATTTCATCTTTTGAAAGTTTCGATACTTTACTCATATCTTCTTTAAAAGACTGTTTATTATATGTAGGAGAAGCAACTTGAGGATTACTACGGTTTTTAATTTCACTTGCGCATTTTGTAAAATACTCTTCAATGTTTTCTTTAATTTTCAAATAATCTTGGAGTGAATCTCTGTGTCTAGAATAAGTGTTTTCTTCATCGTTAACTGGCTCTCTTAAATCTTTACTCAACTCTTTAATAATGCTATTTAACTCTTCAATTTTAGTTTGTACTTCTTTGTTTTTCTCACCAAGTGCAATAGCATCTAACCTTTCATTTTCTCCAAAAACTCTCTTATACCCATTAAACAAGTGTATATCGTACTCAGTAGAATGATTATTCTTTATTGCTTCAGTAATTGAAGACTTTCCTGTTCCATTTTTTCCATATACAAAATTTTTTTGTTTCAATCCTTCTAATTTCATTTCATGAAATCTATCTGAATAAAAGGATAAATCCAGTTCGTTAATCATGTTAAATCCCCCCTCTAAAAGTATAGTTTACTATACATCTCTCAATATATTAATGTATTGCTCCAATCTGTTTGCGTTTTGCCAATAACGATCTGATGTGTCCTCCTCGGAACTGTATAATGGAACAAGACTATAAAGTAAATATAAAATGTTAATTTAAGGCAGACCTTAATCAAGCAATCGAATATCAAATCCGTGAGATCACTTCAGTATATTTGCTCGGCAATCGATGTCCCGTCGGGGAAACTGCTGGGATAACGCGCCAATGGAATCCTTCTTTGGTCACTTTAAAGATATCGTTGATCATAAAGCGTGTGAGACATTTGAAGAATTAAAGCATAAGGTGGAGGACTATATTACGAGGTATAATAATGAACGCTATCAATGGGGATTAAAAAAGATGACTCCGATTCAATACCGGGGCCATCTACTCACTGCATAGGTCTTTTTTTAAACTGTCTACATAATAGGTTACAGTTCATCTTTCTTCTTTAATATTGAGTAACTAATTAGGATAATAACATTAATACTATTATCCTAATGTGTTATATTTTTTTGTGTTGGCACTAGGGAATCTCTTCTTTATCTCGACCAAATCGCTCCAGAGAATGGATGTACAGTATATCTCTTTTTCGGATAATTCTTTTGAGTAACTAATAGTTATCTCGTTCGAAATTTTTGCCACTTTGATTATCCAAATATATATATCATTCACTGTACCGGGCGACACCTGATAAATCATACAACAAACCATTGAACCGACAGCTCTTACGAGATGTAGAGTTTTTTGTGGAATGAACTGGAACGGCTTGTCACACCGAACCAATACTTACAAAGATCACACAACTTAAAACACTGTTCCACAACAGAATCTGTGCATGCCCGGAGAATTATCACCAATCTTTGTAGGGCTTATCGTTGGCACTCAAAAAATTTATATCTATTTAGCAGGGAAAATTTATTTTGAAAATGGAATATAAAGTTACGAATTAAAAGTAATTTGTGATAAATACTATTCACATATACAAAAATTTTGACATTTATTAGCAAACTATTGATTATATTGTTCTTTATATATATTTTGAAAGAAAGATATTTTATAAGAGTAATACAATAGAATTAACAATTCTATTGTATAAATTGAAATTTTAGTTTATTTCCACTTCTTTAAACAAGAAAATAATCAAATTATTGAAGTTATGAAGTACTAATCTAGTATAAATGTTTCTTTGCTCTTATATATATATTTTGAAATAAAGCCAACTAAAGAACCAATCAAAAGCCCCCCCAAATGCCCCGCAATGCTAATATCTGGAACAGTTATCGTAAATATAATTCCAAAGATTAATACAAAATTTAAGAACTGACGATCCTTTCTTCTAAATTTATTGGGATGTAAGTGAGAAAAATATAAAAGAGCACCCAAAAACCCGTAACCTATACCAGAACTTCCTGCTAATGGATATGTACCAGTATAAAAAACTAAGATTGTAATACCTGTAATTATTGAGAGTATTACAGTAATTGATAGAAATTGAAAAGTTCCATAATATTTCTCAATTGGGCGAGCTAATAAGTATATAATGGGAAGATTTAATATTACATGAAAAACACTCATATGACTAATCGAAAATGTTATTAATCTCCAAAGCTCTCCATTAGAAATAACATCCTTGTGTAACCCTCCTAAGATGTAAATAGATTCTTTATTGTATTCTCCAAATATCACTAATACCAATAATGAATGTATTAAGATTAATAATATAATTACTAATGTACCGGGGAATTTTTTAATTGCTTCTTTTAGATTGCTATCTACGGTTAACATGTAAGCAACTCCTTTATAGAACTTTACAATAATTTTAACTTTTTTTATAATAACACAAAATATTCTGTTTTTTTAAGGGACCGTCAATAATTATGTGTAAATGAAGGCATGCCTTTTCTTGTAGTGTGCATTACTCGCTGAACATTTCAGCTAATTCTGCACGGGCCTGGTCAAAACCAATATGACACCGTGTCGCGAACCGTTGGTTATATGCTTCAAATTGAGTGACCAGGAAACGGTCAAGGGAGTCCTCGTTCGGGAACTGCTCTTTGCGCTTACTGTACCGTTTGATTCTCTTATTTCTATTACAAATTAATATAGCATAACCAATCAACTTAAAATCACTCTATTTTTTAGTACACTAGACGTTAACTTTTTGTCTATTTACGGTAGACCCTAAATAGACATTATATATGTATTGATATGCTTAGCTTTACGCTGTATGATTAGGGTGTAAATTAAGTGTTAGAAAAAAGAATGATTTAATGAAAGTTGCATATGCTCGTGTTTCTACACTGGATCAGAATCTCAATAGGCAAATTGAAATGTTTAAAAAATTTGGTGCAGAAAAAATATTTACAGAAAAACTTTCAGGAAAGAATATATCTGACAGGATTGTTTTTCAAGAAGCTATGAGTTTTATTCGTGAGGGCGATCAATTTATTGTAGAAGCGATTGATCGTTTGGGAAGAAATTATGATGAGATTATTCAAACTGTCAATTTCCTCAAACAGAAAAATGTACAGTTGATTATTACCAGTTTACCGATTATGGCTGAAGCGATTGGAAATCCCCTGCTTGATAAGTTTATTAAAGATTTAATTGTTCAGATTCTAGCCATGATTGCTGACCAGGAAAGAACAGAATCTAAAAGAAGGCAGGCACAAGGTATAGCAATTGCAAAACAAAAAAGAGTTTATAAAGGCAGACCTATACTATACTCACCTAACTAGGATACTATGTTTATCGGGTCCAAGAAGATAATCAGCAGGTAGTACATCAAAAAATCATCAAACTGTAATTGAAAAATAACTGGTAATAAGAATAATAAAGCAAGTAGGATCTCACATGCTAAATAAATCACGGGTATCCGTTCCTTACAAGAATTACATTTACCTCGCTGATATAAATAACTGATTATCGGTATCAGCTCGAACCAACTCAATTTTCTCTCACAGTTGTTACATTCACTTCTTCGTGTTAGAATTTTTGAATCATTAGAATGAACAAGCGTATACATAAAGGAAGCAAAAATACTTCCAACTATCCCTAACAAAAACATAATAGCCCCCTCTCAAAGTGAACTATATTTTATGTCGTTGCTAAAGTAAAAAAGCAATATTGTAAATATTGTGCTTAATTTCATACAAATTTGTTAATACATCAAAAAAGGGGCTGGGACAAAAGCTCTAAAGAAATAAGAGAACTGGCTTTGAAATCTTGATTCTAAGATTTCAAAGCCAGTTTTTGTTAGTTTGAGCAAAATATCTACAGAGTGCCGGGTCAGTTTTCTCAAGTTCACTGCCATTAAGGCAATGCCGAGCTCGTTACGCACCGACTGATGCCCGCGAACCGACATCCGAGTGAACCCCAAATTCGCCTTCAAGTTTCCAAAAGTGGTTTCGACATCAATTTTACGTTGCGCATATCGATGACGACCTTCTGGACTTGAAAGCGTCTGCTTCACCTGAGCTTTAAAATACGCCAGGTTCATATTTTTGTGAATTTGTTTGGGTCGATCGGATTCAGATGATTTACACAATGTCATTAACGGACAGCCCTGACACCCTTCACATTCATAGATTTTGATGACCCGTTGATACCCATATTTATCTGTGCGTGTGCTGTGTCGTTTTAAAGGTAACCGGCGTTCGTTTGGACACACATAATAATCATCAATTTCGTTATATCCCCAATGGTCTGGGTGCATCTCATTCTCGAGATATTTCTTTTTCTGTTCCTTGTGGTAAGTATGATAAGGGATTAATGGCTGACGTTCATATTTATCGATGACACACTCATAGTTGGATTCACTACCGTATCCAGCATCTGCGACAATATATTCCGGTAAGTGTTGGAACGTGTGTTGCATTGTATAGAGAAACGGATCCAGTGTCCGGGTATCCGTTGGATTCCAAAAGATATCATAACCTAAGACATACTGATGGTTCGTGGCAATTTGTAGATTATAACCCGCTTTCAACTGACCATTCTGCATGTGATCATCCTTCATCCGCATGAAGGTCGCATCCGTATCTGTTTTAGAATAACTATTCCGTTCTCCCATCAGTGAGCGTTGGGTTTGATAGTTGAGACGTCGGTCCAAGTAGTCTTTCATGGCTTTCTTAGATTGACGAATCTCTGAGCGTGCCGAGCGAGTGGCTTTTCGAGTGGGCATATCTTCAGTCCCGTTAATCTGTTCAGTCAGTTCAGTGTCAATATCATCTAATTGCCTATGAATGTGTGCCAATTCTGATGCCGTCAAGGGCGCATCTGATTCTCGAATCATTTCCGGAATCACTTCTGATTCGACGAGTGCTTCATATTTTGCTTTAGACTTTTCCAGTAATGCCGATTCATGCCGATCGATATTTTTTATAAAGACAAAGGTATACTTGTTGGCACTCGCTTCAATTTTAGTGCCATCTATAAATATCGCATCTGAGTCAATTAAACCATTGGACTCTAGCTGGGTTCTAAATTGAATGAATGCAGATTGAAGCAGTGCCGCCATCTTGGGGTGCACACGAAATCGATTGATGGTTCGGTACGATGGCGTCTGCTCTTGAGCTAACCATCGCATTCGAATACTATCATGAAGTAAGGCTTCGATTTTACGACCGGAAAAAGTCGATTGGCTGTAAGCGCAGAGTAAGATTTTCAGCATCATTTTGGGATGATAAGAAGATGCGCCTTGAGACTGTCTAAAGCCTTCAAATATCGCTTCTGGCATACTCTCGACCAGTGTATGTATGGCTTTCGATATATCGTTATCTGGAATTAGGACTTCTGTTTCCAGTGGTAGTGTGATTTGGTTCATGTTATAATGTTTATACATAAGATTCCTCTTTTCCTTTGGTTGTGGTGACTATATTGTATCTGAGGATCTTATTTTTTTGTAGATAAATTAGGGATTTAATATAAAAAAGCGCACTTGACTTCTTGGGGAGTAGCGTCTGCGTGAGACTACAGGCTCACGCGACGCCCCAGAAAAGCAAGTGCGCTTTTTGATTTAGAGAAAGGACTTATGTCCCAGCCCCAATTTTATCTAACTTATGATTACCAGTCAGAACTATAAAATAAATCGTACCGGTTATAGTCAATAAACTTGGCATGATATAAATCCTTGCTGCACCGGTGGATAAATGAGAAATATAAATCATCATATTCATAATAGCCAAAAAATGGTCCATAAAATACTGGTAGTAGCACATTCGCTTTTTCTGGATTATTACGTATTTTGTTTAGGTTATCAGTTAAATCAGAGAGAATATCTGATGTAATTTGTACTCTACCACAATTGAGGATGTCATGATTTTTCACAAAGTAACCTTGCAATGCATTGAATTTTCTATAATAACTATACTCTATTACTTCTTCAGTGACTTTATCCTTTAAATAAAAGTAAGCATCTAATCCCATCTTACGCCCCCTATTTGATATAACTCATCTCTTTTAAACTGACAAACTTCCCTGCTCCTATAACGATATGATCTAGAAAATCTATTCCAAGAATCTCACTACATTCAATTAAACGTTCTGTCACTTCAATATCTTGTTGAGAGGGCGTAGGATCACCACTCGGATGATTATGAACACATACGATAGCAGCAGCACTTCTCTTCACCGCTTCCTTAAATATTTCCCGAGGATGAACGATCGAAGCATTGAGGGAACCAATGAACATCGTCTGTTGATGTATCACTTGATTTTTAGTCGAGAGAAACAGAACCACGAAATGCTCTTGTTGATAATATCGCATTTTTTCCATTAAAAAATTTGAGACATCTTCCGGACTCTTAATATAGTAGTATTCTTCAGAATTGTGCGTATGCATGCGAATCGCTAATTCTACAACTGCTAAAATAGATATCGCTTTTGCTTCACCAATTCCTTTAATATTCGTAAGCTCTTGGAATGTTATATCTCTAAGATCTCTAATAGACTTCAAGTCTTTAATAATACTATTCGCCAGAGCTATACTTGATTCATTCTTGCTCCCAGTATTTATTAAAATAGCGAGCAGCTCTTTATTCGTAAGATTTTCCGCACCATAAGTTAACAGTCTCTCTCTTGGTTTATCTGATGGGTGAAATTCTTTAATCATCAAGGTCATAGAAGCCCTCCAAAATAAATTTTGTTTAAATCCTCATAAATCAAAAAGGTAAGAATAACAGAAGTAGCAATAAATGGAGCGAGTGGTACTTTTTCTTGTACCATTTTTTTATAAAGCGAGAGTGTAAGAATAAACAATCCACCAATTATAAAAGTAAATAAAAAAGTGTAAAGAATGAAATTTACTGGAGTCAATAAGGTTATGACTGAAAAGAGTTTTATATCTCCATATCCAATTGAATTATTGAATAGAAAATAGATGATGTGAAAAATTGTAATGATTATCAGGTCAACTAATATCTCCACATGAGCGAAACCTGATAGCATCAGTCCACTAACTAATAATATTAATGACATATGATTAGGAATTGTATATGTTTCATAATCATATAATCCTATGGGTACCAGGAAGATGATTAACAAGTAATACAACAGAAAATCATCAAACTGTAATTGAAATATGACTGGTACTAAAAATAATAATCCAAGCAGGATCTCACATACCAAGTAAATTAGAGGTATTTGTTCCTTACAAGAATTACATTTACCTCGCTGACATAAATAACTTACGATAGGTATTAATTCGAACCATTTCAGTTTTCTCTCACAATGGTTACATTCGCTTCTTCGTGTCAAAATTTTTGAATCTTTAGAGTGAATCAATGTATACATAAAAGAAGCAAAAACACTACCAACAATCCCTAATATAACCATAATAGCCCCCTTCCAAAGAGAACTATATTTTATGTCATCGCTAAAGTAAAAAAGCAAAATTTAAAATATTGTATTTAATTTCAAGCTATTTTAATGAAAAAGAAAAAAACACTGACAATAAATACATAATTGTCAGCGTTTTTGTCATAATCGTATGTTTTGAAACTTTTTCTGTTAAAAAAGTTAAATATATCAAATTTAGCTTTTAAAAATTTCATCACCTAATAAGGATTCACATGCACGAACACTTCACTTACCTCTTCATACTTCCTCATCAATTCTGATCGCACAAACTCTGCGATGTCATGCCCCTCTTCTACTGTCAGCGTTTTTTTCACACCGATTTTCATATCAATGACTAGATACGATCCATGTGTTCTCGCATACAATGAATCGATTTGTATGACACCATCAATCGCCTCAACCGTCTCGTAAAATTTCATAGATTCTTCTTTATCTAATATCAATTCTGCACTTAAACGTACTGAATCTTTTGCCAGTCCGTATCCGACATACATGATGATTGCTGCGATAAATGCACCTGCTATGACATCAAAGAAATGAAGATAAGGAATACCAAACTGTCCACCGATCATTGCAATTCCTACACCAATCAAAGCAACGATCGATGAAATTGAATCTGAACGGTGATGCCATGCGTCTGCGATTAATGCGTCACTTTTAATTCTCCGACCAAGTCTTATCTTATACTGATAAAGTCCCTCTTTAACGACTATAGAAATTACGATAATAACAAGTGCAATAACTTTGGGTACTTGCGGTGCTTCATTAGCAAAAATTAATTGAACAGAACTCACTAAGATTTCAATACCAATTACAATAAGCAATATCGCAACGATGAGTGCAGCTACGGACTCATATTTACCATGTCCATATGGATGATCATCATCAGGTGGTTTGTTCGCTGCACGCACACCAAACAACACGACGAAAGAAGAAATTACATCACTGGCTGAATGGACAGCATCGGCAATTAAGGCTCTGGAGTTACCGACGATACCGCCCCAAAGCTTGATAATTGTTAATACTATATTGACTACAACACCAAGTGTTGTTGCGAACATGGCTTGTTTCGCTCTATTTGACAAAATTTACACGACCTCTCAACAGTGACATTTCAATTTTGAATGCATTACTAATATATCAGAAATTAGGTTGTGAAGCTTGAGACATTAGTATTAAAGTATTTCAAAACAAAAACAACATTCCGATTAAGAATGTTGTTTATAAATGTAATTACGACTTAAGACTTGCCATTTTATTCGCAATAAATGCAGCAGCTCTCTTTGGACTGAATCGACTAAATCGATCTAAGAATGTCGCATCTTTACCAACTAATACACGATACTCTTCATTTTCCATTCCTTCAATAATGATTTTTGCTGCTTCACTTGCTGGTAATGGTTTGAAGTCACTTTTCTTAGCTTCGTCTTCTGCCGACTCACTTTTCCCTTCAAGTCCTGAGTTTGTACTAATATTTGTCTCAATTGCTCCTGGAAAAACTACTGTTACTTTCACATTAGTTCCTGTGAGTTCAGAAGACAGTCCTTCAGTTAGCAATTTTACAGCTGCTTTAGATGCACCATAAATAGATTGACCTGGTACTGGAAGAAAACCGCCCATACTTGAAATATTAACAATATGTGCTTCTCTTCTAGATTTTAAGCTCGGTAAAAATGCCTTAATGAAATACAGAGTTCCATAGAAATTTACATTCATGACCTGCTCAATTTTCTCAATATCCAGTTCTTCCACATTAACAAATGGTTGAATAATTCCAGCATTGTTGATGATCCCATCCACTTCATCAAACTCAGTTTTTAATTCTTCTGGTAATTTTAGAACAGCTTCTTTGTCTGTAATATTTAGAACTTTAGTATATAGCCTTTCTTCTTTTACAGGTGATAACGATGCCGTTTCTTTTAACGATTCTTCATTCAAATCGACAGCAACTACTTTTGCACCCATTTCTAGTAGTATTAATGTCAATTCACGACCCATTCCAGATCCTGCACCTGTGACTAAAATTGTTTTACCGTTTACTTTCATTTTTCTCACTCCTTTGTAAAAAGTTTAGTTTATAATATTATACTTTATTTTTCTTTTGTCTATCTAAAATTTTTTCTAACTTTTTGAAAATCGGACTTAACAACAAACCGTGCTACTTCAGCTCCTGATTTAAGCACGAAGTAGCAGGTTAACCATAAACCTGCTACTTTACAACGATTTTTCACCCTGAAGTAGCAGGACAACCAAAAATCTGCTACTTCACGACTATTTTTGAGCTCGAAGTAGCAGGACAATCTAATCCGTGCTTACTCAACACAATTTTTGGACTCGAGTAAGCATGAAATCCGAAACCGTGCTTACTCAACATGATTTTTGAGCTCGAGTAAGCATGAAATCCGAAACCGTGCTTACTCAGCATGATTTTTGAGCTCGAGTAAGCACGAGATCCGGAACTGTGCTCACTCCAGCCAATTGTTGAGACTGAGTTACCACGAAACCAAAATCCATGGTAACTCATCCCGATTTTCGCACTCGAGTTACCACGAAACAAGAAACCGCACCAACTCAACACGATTTACGGGTTTGAGTTAGCACGGCACAACAATCTCTATTAAATTAGTCTTCCTGCACTTCAAAATCCTCAGCAGTACTCTGTGTCGGGTAACTCTCAGCAATGGTCTTCACCCAGACAATGATCTCCGTACCGACTTCAATTTCTTCTATATCCTCTGTTATCGTCACACGATGGGCACCTGTTGCTTCTTCTAGCAACGCTTCGTCATCGAGTTCAAACACTTCATCCACTGAAAGTCCTTCAACCAATAAGACATTTTCTTCAGTCACTTCAGCCACTACACCTTCTAGTGTCGTCTGTAAGTCTTCTTCATCTCTCGGAGAAAATCCCAAAAACAAATAAAAGACGAGGAACAGTCCAAATGGGACACATGCAAGTATTAATAAGAAGACAATCGGGTTCTTTCTTTTCATCATGTCACCTGCTTTTTAGTTTAAATACTAACTTAGTGCAAACGAATGATGCAAAATATCAATTAATTCACATTCGCTAACTTCGTAACATCCGCTACGATTTCTTTCAGTGGGAAACGGCTATCTCCAACATCCACACCAGCATATTGTTTCATGATTTTACCATCTTTATTGAGTAGATAAAATGCTGTTCCATGCGTATATTGGTCACTACCTTCTGGCGGTGGGATAACTAATGTCTTAAAGTTCACTTCTGCAAATTCACGAATAAACTTATCATCGTAGCCAGTGACAAAATGCCACTCTGTATCTTCTGGAATTTCATAGTATTGAATATATTCTTCTAGTGTTTCACTATCGTCACGTTCAGGATCCACAGTAAAACTAATAAAACCGTAGTCTTCCACGCCTGCATCATCTAGTTCTTGTGCAATTTCTGACATGTTTAATGTCATCGGTGGACAAACTGTTGTACAGTTCGTAAAGATAAAGTCTGCAATCCATACTTTCCCTTCTAAATCCTCTTGTGTAACGGTCTCTTCGTTTTGGTTCACCACTTCAAAATCAGTGATTACATTTCCAAATGATGCTTGTGTCTCAACAGGCTCACTATTGCATGCAGCCAATACGAGTAGCATTGGAATCAATGCTAACATGCGCTTTTTCATCGCACATCCCCCTATTTTTGTTTATATATATAAAGCGTACTATAAATTAAGAAGTGATAATTAACAAATTATGAACTAATTGTGAAGTCTAGACATGCAGTTTCGTCGTACTGTTATCATTGTTTGGTATCACTTCTATTTTATGTTCGAGTCGATGTTTTAACTCTTCAACATGCGATATGATACCTACCATTTTTCCTGACATTTCAAGTCCAAGCAATGATTCAATTGCATGATTTAATGCCTCTTGGTCTAGTGTACCAAATCCTTCATCAATCAGCATTGTATCGAGTTGAATACCACCGGATGATTGTATAATGATTTCATTGATTGCGAGCGCTAAAGCAAGGGATGCTTGGAACGTTTCTCCACCTGATAAGGTATCCACATGTCTTGATCTGCCACTGAAACTATCATTGACGCGAATTTCTAAACCAGCTGCAGATCCTTTTCTATTCGCTTCGTTCGTACGTATCAGTGAATAGCGACCGTTCGTCATGTCACCAAGTCTAATATTTGCATGCGTTAAAACGCGATCTAAATGATAAGTTAAAACAAATCGATGTAGTGAAATACCATGTCCACCTTTTCCTGCAATAATTTCATAAACTTTATTTAATCGTTCAAATGTTTTGATATCTTCATTGATCGTCGTTCCAAGTGTGTCGATTTCTTCAAGTAAACGGTTGTTTTCATGCAGATCATTTTTTAACAATGTCGCATGTTTAACAAGTGTTTGATGTGATACTTCTAATTCCTTAAGTAAATCACGTTCATCATCTTGGATTACTTTTCTTTCCGTCGTTTTAGCATCAATATGTGATGCTATTTTTATCTTTATTTCATTCAACTTATTATTGTAATTTTCGACTGTTGTTTCATCTTCGCTTATATCGCTCTCAAGAATATCTCTCAGTACATCAATATTTTCAATCTCTTGTTCACGAAGAAATGCTTCTAAATCTCCTTCTAACCGACGCGTTGCTTCCTCTTCTTTAACAATTTGCTCTTGTAAGTACTTAAGTCGATCTGAAGATACAGCAATATTCTGGTTTACCGTTTGGAGATTTTTACCAAGTGTTTCTCTTTTCGCATAGTGTTTATCAACCTGATTTACAAATGATTTGTGCTGCTCGACGAACTCAGCATACGACTCCATTTTCGTTTCTTTTAAAAATTCTGACCTTGTGGATTCTAGTTTATCTCGTTCATTTTTCTTATCATTATAATCTGATTTCTTTAATGAGAGTGAATTAGATAATTCAGTTATGGATTCAATATTTTTATAATATGCTCTCTCTTTTTCCTTTAGTTCTTTTTTCGAATTCGATAAAGACACTTGTCTTTCCTCAAATTCTTTTAACTGAGCTTGAAGTTCTTCCAGAGAAAGTTCTGCATCTGATTTAAGTTCTTTTTGCAGCAGTTGTTTTTCTATTTCAATTGATTTTCGTTGATCTTTTAAAACCTCTAAATTACGCTGAATCGTGTTTAACTGTTCATTTGTAGCCGCATCATAGAACGCGTATTCTGGTAACTTCTCAATGACTCTTGAACAGATTGGACAATTGTCCCCTTCTTCTAAATGCTTGGTTAAATGCTCAATTGCTGAACGATCTTCAGCTGAGTATTTGCCATTCATCGAATTAAGTAACTCTATTCGTTCGTTTTCTGTGTCAGTAATCTGAGCATCTATCTCTTTAATTTTTGTATCTAGATGCTCATGTTTAATTTGCTTATTCGTTTCTACTATTTCGTTATTCACAGCTTCAAGTTTATTAGCTAGTATTTCTTCTTCATCGTCACCGAATGTCAGTTGCTTCTTTTTCTCTTCAAGATGACTTTGTTCGGTCGTGAGCTTCGCGATTTCTTCCTCTAATTTATTACAAAGCATGACATGCTCTTCTAATTTCTTATCAATATCCTGATAAACGTCCATCTCTACAAATCGTTCAGTTGTGCGTATGTATCGTTCTTTTTCCTCGACAGAAGCAGCGTTTTTCTTCAATGTCTCGAGTTCTCTTTCTACATCATTCTTTTTCGTTTGTAATCCATCAATAGCTTCAGTCAGCTGTGCAATTTTTTCTCTACTATTTTCCATTGATTTTAGATTGCCATCGTATGAACGCAGTGGATGTTTCATTATCAACGCATTTTTATGTTGTTCAATTTTAGTTTTTAATGTCTCAATAACAATTTTCTGTTCATCCAACCTACTTTTTTCAGCAATCAATTGTTCATACTGAGCGACTGCTACATTATGTGTTTCACGACTCTTTATATCTGTTTGTAGCTGTTCTTTCTTTTCTTTAACAGCACCAGCTTCACGCTCTGTTTCCTTAATCTTTTCCTCAATCAACGCATTCACTTTATCAATGAACTCTAGCTGTTGTTCAAATCCTTGTATTTGGTCCAATGATTCTGGTAACGCATCACTTTCAAGTCGCTCATATTTTACTTGTGAGAATATGTGATCGAGCTTTAAATATAGTTTTTCAATCCTCGCTCTTTCTTCTTTCACATCACGTTCTAACGATTTCTCAAAATAGATAAATCGCTCTGCACTAAAGATTGTCGATAAGATTTTTGATTTTTCATCTGAACTCGACACGAGAAATTCTTTAAATGCACCTTGAGGCAGTAACAGTATTTGCTTAAACTGATGTTCATTCAAATGAACCACTTCTAAAATAGCTTCACTCACTGCCTTCATACCACTCGCGATTGTTTTTCCATCCTTAAACATTAACAACGCTTTAGGTGGTACATCTGACTTCTCTTCTCTATAAATCGTCATTGTTCGCTCAACGATGTACACCTTATTCCCCATTTCAAACTCTAACCTAACAACACTTTTTTCATCCTCAGCGGCAAACTGGCTACGCAGCGTTTTGACGCGTGAATCACTCCCGTAAAGGGCATAAAGAATACCATTAAATATCATCGACTTACCTGATCCCGTTGGACCTGTAAGTAAAAACATCTTTCCGTGGAGGTCAGAGAAGTCGATCGTTTCAGATCTAAATGGTCCAAAGTTTTGCAATTCTAATTTAATCGGTCTCATTCTGACCCTCCTTAAAGTATGTGTTGAATACTTTCTTTGCCTCTTCTTGCAGCGCGTCATCTAAGTAGTTCTCCATGAACTGCTCAAATACATTGTGATCACTTGATAACGTGCCTAGCGTTTTATGTTCAACGTCTGACACATTCATGCTTTTACGCTTTAACTCGAGCGCATTCGGATACACATTTTGAATTCTCGACATCGGCTCAGGCACACCTTCTAATCCTTCAAGTACAAACTGATAAAAAGCATCTCGCTCCGTTTCGATGTTTAGTAATTCTTCGACACGTCCGTTGATGACATCTTCAAAAGTGCCTTCAAACACATGTAAATCACGAAGTAAATTAAATGGTATAAATGTCGATTTATCTTGCTCTAAATCGAGCACTCTAAAACCTTTAGGTTGTTGATGTTCTGAAAAAGAATACTTCACTAGTGAACCTGAATAAGATATTTTCGGATGATCTATAGCAAAGGGATGGTGTAAATGCCCAAGTAAAGTATGATCAAATGAATCAAATACAGATTGTGACACTTCACTATTTAACCCTCTAAACAGCGTGCGTTCTGAATCACTTTCACTACCTCCGCGTACAAATAGATGACCCACAAAGATATTCTTCTTCGTTCGATCTAAATTCTCTTCAATTCGTTCAACGATTTTCTTGTACACATCATGATGGGACTCAATACTTTCATCTTCGAAATAGTATCTTGACTCTAACACATCAAAATATGGCACAAGATAAAAATCGACCTCACCCATAGAAATCGGCGTAAACGCTGAATCAAAAGTGGTATGTATGTAGACATCCATCGCTCTAAACCAATCACTGGCATAAGAAAGCCGCGATTGTGAATCATGGTTTCCTGAAATAATGAATATCGGTTTCTTCAACTCAATATTAATCGTACGTAATGTTTCGTTAACCAACTGCATCGCTTCTTTTGAAGGTTGGGTCGTATCATATAAATCACCAGCGATCACAACGACATCAATTGAGTTATTTCTTATGTAGTCTACGATTTGATCAAGTACATGTACTTGATCCTCATATAAATCTTTTCTTAGCAACCGCTTACCGATATGCCAATCCCCTGTGTGCAGTATTTTCATATGTATTACCTGCCTTTTAAATAACTATTAAATCCATTATAAAGAATTCCTGACTTCTTAACATGATGAATTATATAAGTTAAAAACACACCGCTCTAAAATCAGAACGGTGTGCAGTGTATTAATCATCAGTTGTATGAAATTTTATATCCTTAATCGAGTGAATTAAATCATCGAGCTTTCTTTCCATGCGGTGAAGTAAAAAGAAAGTGATTGCCATCGGAAAACCAATATCACCAACAAGGTGAATCCATTCCATATCCATCATTAAATCAATGGTGTTACGTTTGTCTCAACGATTTCCGCTGAGTAAACACTTACAGGCTTACCTTGTGATGGCGCAAGCACACCTGACTCAATAATTTTATCAAGTTCACCTTGAACAATTTCATTTGTTAGATCTTGTTTCGGGTTGTTAAACGTCATTGTAAAACGCTTACCTTCATCCGTATCAAAACGGACAACTAATTTCGAGTTCATAATCATTTCCTCCTTTATTTTTTAATTTTTATTTTAATTTATCGTGCTAATAACGATGTTTCCTGCTTTTCTACTAAATGATAAAGATCATTCGTCAATGCCTCGTACACATTTGCTAAATCTGTAATCGCCTGATCATCTGCTGAAACATCAACATTTGCAATACTACGCATACGTTGTCTTTCCTGCCCTTCCTCGTTCAACTCGTAAAAATAAAACCTTGCACTTGTTTTGAATAACATATCTCCACCTCCTCTCCACACTTCTAATACCGAAGTACGCTGATAAAATAGACAGTCAAAGTTTAATTTTTTATAATGAATGTAATGAGGTGAGCAAGATGGAAGATTTTACATTAATATTAATTGGATTGTGGACATTTATAATGGCCGGGCTTGTTTTTATTGGCGGTTACTTCATGTTTAGAAAGTTCTTAAAGTCCATTCCAAAAGCTGATGGGATGAGTGAACTCGATTGGCAAAAATTTTATATAGATGAAGCATTGCCTTTGTGGAATGATGATGCGAAAGCCATGTTAAATGAACTGGTGTCGCCTGTTCCGGAACTATTTAGAGATGTGGCGAAGGAAAAGATTGCTGGACGAATTTCTAAAATCGCGCTTGATGAGCAGGTGGAGACGATCGAGCTCGAACAAATTATAAAGGGATATATCGTAGCGACGCCGAAGCAAGATCATAAGTTTTTGAAGAAAAAATTAACAGAACTTGAGATCGACTATACTGAGCACGAACCGTTGTTCAACATATCTACTGGTTACAAAGAGGAAAGCAGTATTTTTGAACAATCGGAGCAAGTGAAGCGAAACACGTAAGATAAAAAAGAGATATGAACATGTTCATATCTCTTTTGATTTAATATTTATTTGGTTTAACTGTTTTAAGTCTATTCACTCAATCTTTTGATTGCTTTTTTATACACATCAGAATTATCCCGCTTGCCAATTGCAATGATTTCAATAATTTCTATTCCGCCATCAATCTGGCGAAAAACAATACGCAACCCGGTAGTTCTCATTTTTATCTTTCGACAATGACTTAAGCTACCTCTCAGTGGCTCACCAGCTTGCATCCCTCTCTGTTCTATTCTCTTTAAACCTTTCAGAACAGGAACTTTCATACTACCATCGAGTTTTCGAAAATCATCAGATGAGTAATTTGTAAATCGTACTTGATACATTACTCCCATCCATCATCTTCATCATATTTTATGTCGTCTAGACTGACACCAGTAACTTCCTTTACGGAATATGTCTTAGTATTTTTATATTCTAATCGAGATTTGATAATCATCTCATCTATACGTTCATATAATTTATCAATTTCAGCATTTAGACCTTCATATTGCTCTTGAGTCAACATGACACCAGCTACTTCATTGCGATTCAAAATATATACTGCGTTATCTGATGCTGCTGCTTCTTTAAATGCACTCATCGGTGATCGCTTTACTTCTGAAATACTTTTATATGGTACTTTAAGAACTTCCATGAGACAACCTCCTTTATATTCATTACGATTATAGCACGGAAAGAGTGCTGTTAAAAGTTTTTTAAAAGACTTTTATTAGTACTCCTATATAATAATCTACTAATGATTACAGAGTATTCACTAAGAACACGGGATGTGCTCATCAACCATTTTATTTGTTTGGTCGCTACTTCACAAACATTTCTCATCCTGAAGTAGCGATAGTTTATAAAAGTCGCTACTTCACTGGCATATTTTTGCTTGAAGTAGCGAAAATTTTCAAAAGTCGCTACTTCACAGCCTCTTTTCATACTGAAGTAGCGATGAAAATTTTAATCTGCCAATTCACCACAATTTTTTCAATTGAGTTGGCAGCTTTTATGTAAAGTTGCCAATTCAATACACTTTTTCCATCTGAATTGGCAGGCTAGACTTTGATCATGCTTACTCACATCATTTTTTTCGCCTGAGTGAGCACGAAAGCTGGATTCATGCTTACTCACGACGATTTTTGAGCTTGAGTGAGCACGAAAGCTGAATCCATGCTTACTCACGACGATCTTTAAGCTTGAGTGAGCACGGCACATAATAAAACCTCCTATGTCCACAGATTCTCTCTGTGAACATAGGAGATATCTATAACTACCCTTTGTACGCTTTTTCCAATTCTGCTAAATCAAATTTCTTCATCTTTAAAAATGCTTCTGTCACACGCTTGATCTGTTCTTCACTACCGTTTTCTAGCATCTCATCCATCCGTTTAGGTACAATTTGCCATGATACTCCGTACTGGTCTTTCAACCAGCCACACTGTTCGGATTCTGGCACTGCACTTAACCCATTCCAGAAATGATCGATTTCATCTTGATCTTCACAATTGACCATGAGTGAAATACCTTCATTGAAATTAAATTCATGACTGATTGCACTGTCCTGCACGACGAAACGCTCAGCATCTAATAGAAAGTGACCATTCATCACATGCGATGTAAGATTCGGTTCCATGCCTTCTGGATAGTAACACATATCGAGTGAATTAGTACTGTTAAATAGATCTGTGTATAATTTAGCCGCTTCTTCCGCTTTACCAACGACATCGTTTGTAAAAGTAAGCGTTGGAACGACAGTTGACGGAGGAAAGGTCTCCTTATCATCTACAAGATAAAGTTGCCATGATACATTGTATTTATCTTCAACCCAACCATATTTGCTACTAAATGGATAGTCGCCCAAATCCATCAATGCTTTACCGCCATCTAATAATTTACTCCAAATCTCATCGATTAAATCCTTTTCTTCTGAACGAAATGGAATGAGAAATGAAATTGCTGGGTTTTTCGTGAAGTAAGGTCCTGCACTAATTGCCATAAATCGATAGCCTAAAATTTCAAAAACAACTTGACCTGCATCACCTGAAGGTGTGTCAGAAATCGTGCTTCGCGATAGAATTTTTGAATTAGGAAAAATATCAGTATAAAATTCTGCCGCTTCTTGTGCTTCGGTCTCAAACCATAAATGTGGTACGACTTTCTGATTCATAGTTACATCTCCTTCTCACTTAGTGATTACATCATACTTTAATTTTCACTGAGATATTTATTCTAATCTGCCCTGTTGCTATCTTCGATGTAAATGCCACTTTTTAAAATTCTTTCTGTGCTTTTATCGACTATATAATCTTTAAACAAAAAGCGTTTTTGGAGATGTTCTATCAATGTTTCGATATTCATATCATTTCCTGCAGTTATCGAGAGTTGGTAAGAATTTTCATTATATATTATATTCCCATGGAAATCATGCATCTGCAGCATCGCTTGGATTGTTTTGACATTCGCCCACGGTACGGTCGCTTTAAATGTCAGTTTGTAAGTCTCTTGATCACTGTTAAACGGTTTAATCATTAGGGAATCGTACATACCCGTAGACAGCATTTCAATTGTTTTCACGTAATCAAAGTGTGTGTGACTTCTCTTTTTATTTGTAATGTCAGGGAAATAATATTTAAGGATTTTCTCAGGGATGTCAATTCCTTCATCATGTAATGGAAACACATGCGATGTAATGACAGCGACCGAGTTCATCTCGATAATCGTGAAATCATTCGTCTCATTATTGATCAGGACATCAACCCCAACATTTGGTAATCCATCGATAGACTGTACTGCTTGTACAATATGGTCTTTAATATGTTGAGGAAGTTCGTCAGTCACATCTGTCGGCTCACCACCACGTGATATATTAGGGATGTTCGATAAGTATACGATTTCATTTTCAGACGGAATATCATTCATATCTAACTGTTGATTCTTTAAAAATTGTTTGAGGTTTTCATTGATTTTAATCAACTTGTTTCTCGTGTTTGGATTTTCTAATCGCTCTATATTCTTTCTCTCAATCAATTCTTTAATATTATGTTTTCCATTTCCAGCGACATGACCAGGTACACGTGTATATGTTGCCACAACTTCGTCACCTACAACATAAATTCTATAGTCATCACCCTCGAAATACGTTTCAACGATGACTTCTTCATACTCGGGGAAATGTGTCGTCATATTCTCAATCGCCTCTGTTAGCGCATCAGCGTCTTTAAGATCTATAAAAACACCACGACCCATACTTCCAGCACTTGGTTTTAGTATAACTGGAAAACCGATGTCTATTGCATAATCCATAATTTTATTTTTCTCATAAATATTAAATGTTTCACCGACTGGCGTATTTAAATCATTCTCTATTAAATGCTTTTTTAATGCATCTTTGTCTGCGCATAGCTCGATCGCTCGTTCTGTCGTTTTATCGCCTCTCGTTCTATAAAACGTGTGTGTGCGTGCTCCATCACATAAAGAAAACACAACACCAGGAAACTCATTTGGTATTGTGTTCTCGCCAAAAAAGACGTCTCGAGGACGTCTATTATGAAAGGTCAATTGTAAGCCGTACTGCCACCCACATAAAGCCATGAGGTAAGCATCGATTTGAAAACCATGTAATTGTTTTAATTGTTCTAAAGGATAATGTTTCATACAACCCTCTATTTGTTATGACATTAGAATCCTTGGAAACCGCCAAAGAATGGTGTTAACCAAACGATAATCTGTGTTAGTCCATCGAAGTATAAGAGTACTCCCATTGCAATCATGATGATTCCACCGATTTGCATAATGCGGTGTGAGTATTTCAACATCCATCTTGTTCTTGATACAAAGAAACTTAAGATAAAGAATGGAATCGCAAAACCTAAGCAATAAACAATCATTAAGAACAATGCGTTATTTGGATCTGTTGCACTCATCGCAAATATTGCACCGATAATCGGTCCGTTACACGGTGTCCAGCCGGCACCAAATGCCATCCCAATCAGTACTGAACCAAAGAATCCTGCTGGTCTGTTTTTAAATTCAATCTTTCTATTTTTCTTTAAGAATTCGAATTTTAGGACCCCTGTAATGATTAAACCGAACACGACGATAAGAATCGCACCGAGTTGACGAATTAAGTCTGAATGTTCAATAAAGAATCCACCAAAGAATGATGCACCGAACCCCAGTGCTATATAAATTAAACTAAACCCAATTAAGAAGAATAGTGTATGTAATGTTGTTCTGACGTTAAACTTTTTACTCTCGATTTCATTGTAACTCATACCAGTAATATAAGAGACAAACGCAGGAAACACAGGTAAAACACACGGAGAAATAAAGCTCAACACACCTGCTCCGAATGCGAGAAAGAGAGTCACTTCACTACCTGACATATGAAAACCTCCATTCAACTGTATTGTAACAAATTGGAATGGAGGTTTCTCGTCTTATTTATGAACAAATTTCTACAAAGGCTACACTCTGTTCTGTAGTTGATACATGTTGTTGTATATACCACCGAGGCGGATTAACTCATCGTGTGTACCACGTTCAACTATCTCACCTTTGTTTAACACTAAAATTTGGTCTGCATTTTGAATTGTCGATAGGCGGTGTGCAATTGCTAGAGTCGTTCTATTCTTTCTCATCTTCTCGAGTGCACTTTGTATTTCCTCTTCTGTTTCAGAGTCAATGTTTGCTGTTGCTTCATCTAAAATTAAGATTTTCGGATCAACAGCCATCGTACGTGCGAATGCGAGTAACTGGCGCTCACCGCTCGAGAATGCAGCACCTTTCTCAAGCACTTTATGTTTGTATCGATCCGGCAATCGTTCGATAAATCCATTCGCACTAACAAATTCTGCGGCAGCTTTTACTTGCTCAAACGTCATCGTCGGATGGTACAAGCGAATGTTCGATTCAACAGTACCGTAGAAGATGAATGCGTCTTGTAAGACAAGTCCGACATTTTTCTTGAGCTGTTCTTTCTGATAATCTTTGATGCTATGTCCATCGATTAATATTTCACCACGTTCAAACTCATAAAATCTCATGAAGAGATTGATAATTGAACTTTTACCTGAACCCGTATGACCAACGAGTGCAACCGTTTCACCTGGTTCGGCAACAAAAGAAATATTTTTAAGAACATCGCGTTTGCCATCATAGCTAAATGTTACATCTTTAAATTCAATTCTGGCATCAGTGATTTTTTTATCGATTTTTTCTTGTTGCTCAGGTTGTAACGTTTCGTCATCCATCAATGTGAACACACGGCTCGCAGAGACAAGTGCTTGTTGAAAAATATTTAAACTTTGCGTCACTTGGTTAATCGGTTCGAAGAATCGCTCTAAATACTGAATAAACGCGAATACTACCCCCGCTGTTACAGCACCTTCAAAACTTAAAATACCAAAGTAACCCAAGATGAGTGCAACTCCGATAATATAGATGAAGTTCATCATCGGACTAAGAAGTAACCCGTCCAAACGAATCGTTCTCATATTATAATCAAAGTGTTCCTCATTGATTTTTCTAAACTCACGCTGCAAACGGTCTTCTTGGTTAAAGACTTGGATGATTTTCATCCCTTCAATACTCTCGGCAATCTTCGCATTCAAGTCACTCAATAACTGACGTGTATATGAGAAAAATCTTGCTGAGAACTTACGATATACAGCAATGACGAGAACGATAATCGGAATCATGATACTCGCGAATAATGCTAAGCGAATATCGAGTATGATCATCATGACAAATGAAGATACCATCATAAACGCAGCCATCAAGAATGTCGCAAGTACACCGATGAACATTTCAATGATCGCTTCGGTATCATTCGTCAATCTCGACACGACACTTCCCCCTGGCACGCGATCGAAGTATCGCATACCGAGCTTACCAATCTTTTTAAACGCATCTATACGAATTTGTTGAATGACACGTATCGCCAAATACTGAAGAAAGTACCTTTGGAAATAAGTGGCGATTACACCACCGAGCGTGACAGCTACAAAGGCGATGATCAATAGCATGATCTCATTATCAGGGAACACACGTTGTGTTAAGTAATCATCAATAAAGATCATGACTAAGTAAGGTGTCGCCATACCCGTCAATGTAGAAATCGTCAACATTAGAATTACAATAGTGATGAGACCTTTAAAAGGTAAAGCATATTTAAGTAAACGTATAAGCGTATCTTTTTGGTCTTTAAAGGTTAAATTGACATTATTCTGTTCCATCAACGTCACCTCTTTCCACGATTTCATCTAAGTTAGATTCGAGTGCGCTTCGCAAGCTCTGCGCTTTAAACGTATCGTGATACCAACCTTTTGATACCATCAATTCATCGTGCGTACCCATTTCACTCACAGTACCGCTTTCCATGACGATGATTAAATCAGCATGTGCAACAGCACTCATACGGTGCGCCGTAATAATATTTGTTTTTCTCTCACGTGTTGCTTTTAAGTTATTTAAAATCGCTTCTTCTGTTTCAGCATCAACTGCAGACAATGAATCATCTAAAATCAACACTTCTGGATCAGCCACAAGTGCGCGTGCAATTGAAATACGTTGCTTTTGACCACCAGATAAAGAAACTCCACGTTCACCAACAACTGTGTCATAACCTTCTGTAAATCTTTCGATATCTTCATGGACATATGCAAGTCGCGTTGCATTGAACACGACTTCATCATCCACTTCGGGATTTACGAACGCGATGTTATCTCGAATCGACGTTGAGAATAAGAAATGATCTTGAGGTACATAACCAAATTGTTCTCTTAGTTTATCGATTCTGTAATCACGGATTGGATAGTCACCATAGACGATATCATTTGCGTACAGTGTGTCGAATTCTCTTAACAATAGACGCACAAGCGCACTTTTACCTGAGCCCGTTCGACCGACGATACCGACTGTTGTACCTTCTGCAATCGTAAACTTGACATCGCGCAGCCCCACTTCTTCTTCTTCAGGGAAAGTAAATGATTTAATATCAAATTTAATATCCCCTCTTGGGCGTTCTTCTGTTAAGTAATCTTCACCTATGTTATTTTTCGTATTCATAATTTCTTCAATACGTTCATATGATGCACTACCTCTTTGTACGAGGTTAAAGAACCAACCAAGTGCAAGCATCGGCCAAACCATCATCCCTAAATACGTCGTGAATGTCACGAGTTGACCTAACGTGATGTCATCTGCTACAACCATCTGCGCACCATAGAAAATAGATAGGAAATAACTCACACCGATAACTGCCATAATCGTCGGATCGAATAATGCGTCAATGCGTGATACTTTTAGGTTTTTATCTACAACATCTTCACTGAGTTCGACAAAGTCTTCTTCATCTGCTTTTTCATAGCCAAAGGTTTTGATCACTTTCACACCGGCAATACTTTCCGATGTTTTATCGTTTAATGAACTAAACGCAGCTTGTGCTTTACGGAAGCCCTTATTCAGTAAACGTCCATAATAGCTCGTTAACACAACCATAATCGGCAATGGAATCATCGCGATTAATGTCAGTTTTGGGCTAACAGTTAGCGCCATCGTTACAAGTACAGCACCACCGGTAATCAGTGAGTCTGCGATCGTTAATATACCAGCACCCGCTGTACCTTGAACAGCGTTAATATCATTTGTTGCATGTGCCATCAAGTCGCCTGTTCGACGCTTTTGGAAAAACAAAGTACTCATGTCCGAATACTTTTTGAACAACATTTCACGTAATGTTTTACCTAAACGGTATGCTGCACCGAAAATAAATACACGCCAGAAATATCTAAATATGTAAGTCAGTAAACCGGCGACGATTAAAATAACGAGTAAAATCGATAAAGTATTCATCGTTAATGTTGATTCTGTAATATAGTCAATGACACGACCGATAATCTGCGGCGGAATTAATTCCATCAATGCAACGAGTACGAGTGCAATAACGCCCCCGACATATAACTTCCATTCTCTTTTGAAAAACCAGGACAACTTTTTATATACGTTCATTTTCGACCTCCATTCTATGAAATTGTACCATATGTTTCGGATATTGAAATAAAAAAATGACCTACTTATGAAAAATCATAAGTAAGTCTGATTTACTTAGAAAAAGAACATAACAAAGCTTAGTGTTCTTCCCATTAAACGGAATATCATCATCGTTAAACCGACGATAATTGCGATTAAAATAATTTTATTTCGCCATGCTTTTTTTTCAGGTTTAAGTAACTCATCTGGATCTTCTCCATCCATCTTTTCCTGTTCTTTGAGTAACTCTTCTTCAATCTCTTTATTGATTTCGCTATATTTCTCATCGAGCAGTTCATCATTCAATGGTTGCTTAGATTTTCTTACTTTCGGTACACCACTATATCGAACCATTTCATCACTTCCTTTTCGTGCGCATGTTTATAGTACTAATCGATAGTATGGACGCTCTTTATCTGCGACCGCTTCTAATGGAATTGATCCATACGACTTTAAGATTGTCGTACAATGATCAAATTCATCTTCAGATAAAAACCTCGGCTGCCAGAAAGTCTTCAAGTTATTGCTGTAAAACGGATACAGCAATAGCTCAATTGATTCATCAAAGACAAGTTGAGCAATCATGCTATATGGCGCAACGTGACGACGATTATACTCACCATTACTATTAAATACCCCATTACCAATGCTGTATACCACTTTTGTGCCATCAATTTCTTCCACACTTTGAATCATATGTGCACCATGTCCAATGATGAGATCTGCACCAGCTTCAACAATTGCCTTCGCATAGACGCGTTGCATCGGATGTACATCTAAGAAGTCAACACCCCAATGCGTGATAACAAGTACTTTTCCATTCGGATATTTTTCTTTTTCTGCTCTAATGTTGTTCAATATCTCGCCTGTTAATGATGCAACGCCCGGTTTATTACCAATCGCATAAAAATCAAACTCTTTGTACATCGGACGGCGATACCAATACGCATTAAAGATTGCAAGACGCTGACCATCAACATCTAAGATAAATGATTTCTCCGCTTCGTTTTGAGTGGCACCCGCACCAATCGATGGAATCTTTGCAGCATTAAATGATTCAACTGTTAAACGAAGTCCCTCTTTTTCCATATCCATCAAATGGTTGTTACCCAAAGTCACAAGGTTAAACTTCTCTTTTTTAATGGCTTTGACCGTCTCCTTCGGATCACTGTAAAGTACGAATGGTTTGCGTGCCTTTAGATGATTGTTCGTCTTGTGGCTAATTGCCGCTTCAAAATTAAGAATGTTAAAGTCACCTTCAGAAAATAATGGACGCAATCCATCAAATGAATAGTTTCGCGTCTTCGTCTGAAGTGCATCAATCTGACCTTTACGTTCTCTAATTTCTGTGTAGAATTCTCCAAAGTACGTGTCCCCCATTACATTCATGCGGAATGGTTTATCTTTTACTTTGATGACTTTACTATTCGCTTTCTGAGTTTTTACTTTCGTTGCCTGATCAATTACACGCGTTAACATTTGGTCGCGATTATACGCATCTGTCGCACCGAGTGCGACTGAAATGTATTGATTACCGTCAACAATTGTTTCTGTAATCGCAATTGAGTCCTGGTGACCGAAAAATATACCGCTATTTATTTTACCGTGTGCATACAGGTTTGTCGGTGTGAATAACATTTTATCCTTGTAACTAAATGTTCTTTGTGATAAAAGATCCTGAATAAATGGATATTTGTTAAATAGTACGAGCCCGACTTTATATAAATTCTCCAGCGTCAACGACTGATCTTTGTTCGTTATACGACGACCTGTAATATTTCGAGCTGCAGTCAAATCGACGCCGAGCTTTTCTGCTTGTGCATGGATGACACCCATTGCATTTTTATTGCTTCCGATTACTTCATTTGCAAGCATGAGTAGTGCATTCGGTGCGTGATTAAATAACCCTGCCGATAGTAATGTGTGAAGGTTCACTTGATCTGATTTCTCTAAAGGAATGCTTCTCGGTGCTGAATTACTTTTTATTTCCTTTGCAGTTGGCGTATATGTCTGACTGAGTTCATATTTATTTGCGAACACTGCCGTCAATATATAGTTCATGAGTAAGAGTCCACCGACACCTTGGTTTTGTACAGCATCCACATCACCCGTTGACGCGATTATTTCACCTGTTTTCGTATTGAATGTCACCGCACCTGCACCACTTGCATGTGGATGACTTAGATTTGGAATTTTGATTTTAGGCGTTGCTTTAAGTGCTTCAACGACGTTGTCTCTGACATGTTTAAAGTCCGTCGCACGTGCGGAACCCTTGATTAAGACGACATCATCAGCCCCGATTATGTTTGCGACACGATTAGCTAAGTCTTGGCTGTTCTCAAAATAGCCACCGATCATCGTTTCAGGTAATTCTTTCAAACAGTGCTTCATCTCTTCACCATGACCAAACACCAAATCGACATTTTGTTCGATCAAGCTTTTAGCAACTGCCTGGTGTCGTTTTTTGGCCTCTTTACCTAAGTTGACGATACGACCGAGAATCGCAATTGATTTACCCTTACGTTCTTTATTTATATTTTGAAGGACTTCAATACTTTCAATCATCGAGTTCGGCGTTGCATTCCATGCATCATTTATTAACGTAAATGCCGCACCATCTCTCGTTTGATGTGTTTCGATATTTTGAACACTTTTATTTGGTTCATAACTACTAATCAGTGGCAATGCATCATTGAGTTTAACATCACTCAATTTTAGTGCAGTCAGTACACCTGCGATATTTTGTGCCATACCTTTACCATGCAACCTCGAAGTAAATGTCACGGATTCTCCAAGCACATCGACAGTCGCTTTCGTACCGTCCTGTGTATCTATAAAATCTTTAATCAATACATCACTGTCCGCATGAAAACCATACGTAATGATATTTGTATTGTATTTGCTGACTTCTTCAAATACTGTGTCAAATTCGTTCATATCACGATTTAATAATACGTGACCACTCTTGTTCATACCTTCTGCAATTTTCGATTTGTGAACTGCAGTCTCATATGCTGATTTTTGCTGACCACTATCAATCGATGTAATCATCGCAATATTCGGTGGATACTTTTTCATGATCCCACCCGAACGCATCCATAGTGAAGAGATCGCCACTTCAACGACAAGGTGGTCTGGTTCCGCAATTCCCGTTGCAATCGTCAATGGCACACCTGTACGTGTGTTATGGTTGCCTCGCGTTGCGATTACAGTCGAGATATTTTTCAATATATGTTCAAATAATGATTTCGTTGTAGACTTACCTGCTGTTCCAGTAATCGCAATAACGTTTCCTTTGTACACATCATATGCATGGTCACCAAGTAAGTTTATCGCTTCATACGTATTTTCCATCAAATATTGTGGTATCGATGGATCGAGATTGAGTTCACGCGCTACGATGACACCGTTCACTTTATCGCTAAATTTCGGCACTTTTAAATGCGTATCATTCCACCCAGCATAGATTCCACGGTTACCTGATCCTTTATGCCAAGTGTCTTCATCTAGTGCTATAAACATGACACGCTTACCATTATTGTAATCCGTCTCTGTTTGGGTTTTATTGATTGCAACAGAGTCTACAAACCATTCATCGTTTGGTGGATTAATCCAACGACCCGGTAATATCGTTTCAATCACATCTTTTGAAAAATTCATAAATACCCCTCATTAATTGATAACTTTCTTTAATAAACTGATACAATTATATCACGAAGCATTAATTCCGCATTACATTTACAGGAGTGATTCTACTATTATGAGTAACAAATATCTAGACCCTGCCATCTTTAATGGTATTTTTGGTCATAACATTGATTCTTATTTAATTTCATTGGAAGGTTGGAGACGTGGACTAACGCTCACGTGGTATCGAGAGCAGACACCTGTCAATCCATTCAACCATACGACCGATACAGCAATGAAGCTGTTCAGTTTAGAATCTCATGGTGGTAAAAAACACTTTTTCTATCGATCGCGCGGTGATTTAGTTCACAATGACTCTACTCAGATTTGTATATCCAAGCAAAACACGAAAGATGTGTTAGAAGAACATGGAATTTCAACACCAGAGGGCGATCGGTTTGAGCTAAAAAATCGTGCAGACATTTTAAAATGTGCCAATGAAATCAAGTATCCAGTCGTCGTAAAACCGCTCAGTGAAAGTATGGGACGCGGTGTGTTTACTGATATTAGTAGCGATAAAGAACTGAACGAAATTTTAGATCATTATGAAACATCTCGATATTCAAAGCTTATATTAGAAAAATATTACTATGGGAATGAATATCGTATATATGTCGTCGGTGATGAAGCCGTAAGCTGTGTATATCGTGAGGCTGCGTCTGTTACTGGTGATGGTGAGAAAACGATTCAACAGTTAATTACAGATAAAAACCGAGCGCGTAAAAAGAACCCTAACTTAAAAAATAAACTGATCAAAGTCGACTATGAAATCGAACGAATGCTCAGTCGGCAAGGGTTGATGACTTCTTCTGTCCTTGAAGATGGTCAACAAGTATTTTTACGCTCGACGTCAAACCTATCAATTGGTGGTGAACCTTTCGATGTGACTGATGAAATCTCTGATGAGATTAAACAACTCGCTGTTGACTCATTAAAAGCGATTGGCAATATCCCACATGCGGGCGTTGATATCATCATCGATCCTAATGATGACACAAAAGGCGTGGTCATTGAGCTAAATCCAACAGCTGGGATTACATTCCACGTATTTCCTTACAACGGTAAAACGCGAGATGTACCTGCAAAATTGATTGATTACTATTTCCCTGAAACAAAGGGTATGCCGAAAAACAATTTTATATTCGACTATAAAGAAGCAACTGCCATTCTTAAAGATGGTCAGTATAATCAACTGCAAATCGCACCATGCCCGACCGGTGAAACGATGCATGCGACTGTGAAGATGAGTGGAAAGCCGATTTCTGGTGGCAGAATGTTGCGTATTAAACGCTCTGCATTGATTACACAGTTAAGTGGAAACTTCGAACGTGTTGATAATAGTACGATTCTGATGCACATGATTATTTCAAAAAAGAGTCGATTTGAACTGTTCATTCGACGTATTAAAAAAAGATATCCGGACTACAATATCGAAGTGACAAAAACTCCTGTAAAGACGTCAGCCGGCGAGTACTTCTATAGAGGAATTACATTTAATTAAAAAAGACAGGACCTTTTTGGTCCTGTCTTTTTTAACTATTGACCACGCGCTTTCATTTTCGCACGTGCTTCTTTAGGATTTTCTGCTGATTTGTTCATCATAGCCAACATTTGGTTGATTTTTTTCTGTGATGGTTTTTGACCCATCTGCATCATCATGATACGCAGCATTTCTTCGTTAATCGGTGGATTCTTCTCTAAATAGTTCATCATGTATCTTCTTGCCATGTAGAACCCAAGTGCTAATCCCCCAATAAATACGACGAATACGATTATTATCCATATCCAAGTATCCAAACTTTTCACCTCGTTTAATCTTTAACCCTAATAAATTTTACATGATTCACTCGATGTTGACAACATTAATTCTCTAAAACTTTCTTAACAACATTCTCTACTGTGAACCCTAAGTGCTCGACAACTTCGGCACCTGGACCACTTTCTCCGAATCGATCGATTGTCATCAATTTGCCATCCATACCAACAAATCGGTGCCAACCGATGCTTGCAGCCATCTCTACTGCCAATCTGTTTTCAATGTGTTTATTTAATACAGAATCTCGATATTCTTTATCTTGCGATAAAAATTCACTCATATTTGGAATTGATGCCACTTTAATAAGCACACCTTGTTCTGCGAGTTTTTCAGCTGCATTCACTGCGAGTGATACTTCACTACCAGACGCAAAGATAATCGCATCATCACCTGCATCATAGACGATGTATCCGCCGCGTGCGACACCTGTCTCAACGATATCATAATCCACATCGAGAGTTTTAACATCTTGTCGCGTTAACACGAGTGCTGTCGGTGTAGATTCTGACTCAACTGCAACTTTCCACGCAGCTCTCGTTTCATTTCCATCTGCTGGACGAATCGTTTTTAGATCGGGAATTGCACGTAAACCGGCTAACTGCTCTACCGGTTCATGCGTAGGTCCGTCTTCACCGACAGCAACTGAGTCATGTGTTAATACATATGTGACAGGCAGTCCCATAATCGCACTTAAACGCATTGCAGGTTTTAAGTAGTCACTAAATACGAAGAACGTACCACCATATGGGTAAATTCCGCCATGTGCTGCCATTCCATTTAACGCTGCTGCCATACCAAACTCACGTACACCGAACCAAACGTTACGACCCTCAGGGTTATCTTTAGAAAAGTCTGTTTCATCTTTTACAAGCGTCTTATTACTGCTCGCAAGGTCCGCAGCACCACCAAATAATGTAGGAATAGTTTTTGATAAAGCTTGGATCATATCGCTTGATGTACCACGCGTTGCTTTCTTCTCACCCGCTTGATACATTGGCATTTCTGCATCATAATCACCAGGCAATTCTCCTTCAATCGCATCGACCAACTCTTTATAAAGTTCTGGATGTACACCTTTGTATGCTTCTAATTGTTCGTTCCATTCTGTCTCTTTTTGTTCTGAGCGTGCAAGAAGTGTTTCTTTGAAATGTGCATAGACTTCATCACTAACTTCGAACTGTTTTTTTGGGTCAAAGCCGTAATATTTAAATGCTGCGTCGCGTTCTTCTGCACCGATTGGTGCACCATGTGCAGCGTTTTTACCAGAAACATTTGGCGCACCGTAGCCGATAATCGTCTTCACCTCAATCATCGATGGCTTATCAGAAGATTTTGCACGTTCAATCGCTTCATTAATTGCATCGATATCATTTCCATCACTCACACGTTGATAATCCCAACCGTATGCTGTAAAACGTGCTTTGATATCTTCAGAGAAACTCATGTTTAAATCACCATCGAGTGAGATATCATTTGAATCATAGAGAACAATTAATTTATTTAAGTTCACATGTCCAGCTAATGAAGCTGCTTCATGTGAAACACCTTCCATCAAATCACCATCACTCGCTAGAACATATGTGTAATGATCAACTATATTGAAGTCAATTTTGTTATAGCGCGCAGATAGATGCTTCTCTGCCATTGCAAAACCAACACTCATCGCCAAACCTTGACCGAGTGGTCCAGTTGTTACTTCGACACCTTTCGTATGACGATACTCTGGGTGCCCTGGAGTTGCCGAACCAATTTGTCTAAAGTTTTTAATCTCATCCATATCGAGTCCATCACTAAGATGAAGCAAGCTATACAAAAGCATCGATCCATGGCCAGCACTTAATATGAATCGATCTCTATTGAACCAATCATTTTTCGGTGTAAAGTTTAAATGTTTCGTCCATAACGTATATGCCATTGGCGCTGCACCCATCGGTAAACCTGGGTGCCCAGAGTTTGCTTTTTCAATTGCATCAATGGATAGTGTTCTAACCGTGTTAATTGATAGTTGTTCTATGTTCATCGACTATGCCCCTCACTTAATTATTATTATTTTTCGTATCCACCACTTTTTGTGGTGTCACATCATTTCCTTCTGGATCAATCACAGTCGTATTTTCAATTTGCTTTTTAAATGAAGCTCTAAAGTTCTTTAAATATTTGCCTCTCAGCTTTTGTAGCTCATCAAGCTCTGATTTTGTAATTGCATTCATCTTTTTCTTTTTGGCAAGCACATTCAAACGCGCCAAGTTTTCTTTTTCTAACATTTCATAACCCCCAATACATACTTAAATTTACCATAAAAATAACCCTTCACAAAATAATGTGAAAGGTTACTCCTATTTCAATTATTATTTATTCGTTGACTCATCTGCGAGTAAATAGCCATCATCATAATCGTTCGATTTTTGTTCGACTGCGTTAGCTGTTTCAATATCCATCACTTTGTCTGCAAACACTCCATCAGCATATGTCTGTTCGTATGTGTCATCATAAGAATAAGAAGCAACGTCTTGGTCACTCATCATCGAGAAAGCTGTACTTATCGTAAATACTATACCAAATACCGTTAAAAATGATTGAATTACTTTTTTCATGTAAGTCCCTCCATAGAGAACGTATGTTTGTATTTTTAGAATACCAGAACATATATTCGATGTCAACGAAAATCGAACAAACGTTTGATATGTTTATTTATTAATGGTATAATTTATTTATAAAAGAGGCATGGAGGGTTTAGCGATGCAAGAACCACTAACAGAAAGGCAACAACAGGTCTATAATTTTATAAAGAAAACCGTCACAGCTAAAGGTTATCCACCAAGTGTTCGTGAAATTGGTGATGCAATCGGATTGCAGTCGAGTTCAACCGTTCATAGTCATATCACACGATTGATTGAAAAGGGTTATATTAAACGCGATCCATCGAAACCACGTGCGATTGAAATCATTACAGATGAGAACACACATATGTACGAACCAGTTATTCAAGTCCCTGTATTAGGTAAAGTAACTGCTGGTGCGCCGATTACTGCGATTGAGAATATCGATGAGTACTTCCCATTGCCTGAACATTTCACTGCTGGTCATAATAGTGAGATATTCTTACTGACAGTCGTTGGGGATAGTATGATTGAAGCTGGCATTCATGATGGTGACAAAGTCATCGTAAGGAAGCAAAACATTGCACATAACGGTGATATTATTGTTGCGATGACAGAAGAAGATGAGGCGACGGTAAAAACATTCTACAAAGAACAAGGCTATTACCGACTCCAACCGGAAAATAGTGCTTTGGAACCTATTATTTTAGAACAGGTCTCCGTGCTCGGAAAAGTCGTTGGTTTATTTAGAGAAATGTAGAAAAACACCTGAATCCATTTGTTAAATGGACTCAGGTGTTTTTATCTTGTTATGACTTGCTATGATTTTTAAGCAACCACTCTATTGCGGACTCTCTAGAATCTACTTCACCATTTAATACAGCGACTTCTAGTGCAAGTAGAATATTTCTAAAATATTTACCTGGTTTATACCCTTCATTGATCATATCCTCACCTGTTAAGTAATTCACCAATTTTTGACGACGAACTAAATAATCTACAATTGGCTCTGCATTCGTATCCGGTCTTGCTGTGACAAAAAACAGAATCGCTTCATTGCTGTAATTTTTTAATTTTGGATGTAACTCCCAAGCTGTCTCCATTTCTAACAGTTCAGATTGATTCATGAGTGCTTTAACATCTTGTATGAACTTGCGATCACCCCGACTCATTAAGTATGGTTCGATTTTATCTAGTACTTCACTCTGATAAAACGGTATCGCAAAGTAGTTGATCCAATTGATCGTATATTCTTCCTCGAAAACGCGATCATAAATTCCTTCCAATTGTTTTACATGTATCGTACTCGATTCACGACATTCATCTTGAATATCGAACTGTCTCCAAAAGTGAAGATCAAATAGTCGCAACATTGCTTTACTCGGCGCACGGTCATTAAACAAGGCTTTTATCTGACCAATCATTCGGTCTTCTGATAGGTCCTTTATTCGACCAATTGAGTTGTGGGCTAATGTCAGCGTTTGACTATCCATTTTAAAGTTAAATCGGCTTTCAAATCGAACAGCACGGAAAATACGTGTTGGGTCTTCAATGAAACTCAAGTTGTGAAGAATACGAATCGTATTGCTTCTTAAGTCTTGTTGACCATGGAATGGATCGACAAGTTTACCGAAACTTCTTGGATTTAAACGAACTGCCATTGAGTTGATCGTAAAGTCTCGACGATTCAAATCCATTTTCAGTGAGGCACGTTCGACATCTGGTAAAGACGCTGGTCGCGCATAGTATTCAAGTCGAGTTGAAGTCACATCAATCTGTTCTCCATTTGGATGCGTCCATGTTGCTGTACCGAAAGATTCATGACTAACGATAGTGCCGCCATAATCTTCAACTAATTGTTTAGCAAACGATATCCCGTCACCTTCAACTGTAATATCCACATCATCATTCGGATAGTCTAAGAACAAATCACGTACAATTCCACCGATTAGATAGACATTAACGTGTGATTCCCCTGAACTTTTACTAATATCTTTAAGCAATTGATACGTCGACTCTGGTAACCGTGTCGACATCAACTCTTTTAAATTATCTAATTTTGGTTTCTTAAGTGCTTCCGATAACTGTTTTGAATGCATCACTTCAATAATGTCTGTACGAGTCACGATTCCGATGATTTTGTCGTTGTCCATGATTGGAATACGACCAACATTATGATTGATCACGATGCTTTGCAGCTCTTCAATTGTCGTTTCTGGTTTTGCTGTAATAAGTTCAGTACTCATATATGCTTTTATCGGGGCATGCCCGAGACCGTGGTGATTTGCTTTGTCTAAATCACGTCGCGTTATGATACCGACCAATTTTCCGTCTCGGACAACTGGATAACCGGAGTGCCCGTATCGATACATCTTTTCACCTGCATCCACCATCGTTGTCTCAGGTGTCAATGACTTAACCGGGCTCGCCATGATATCTCGTGCAATCACTGAAGGCGTGAGCAAGAGGTCCTTGTATTTATTAATATCATTTAGAACATCACTTAACTCTGCTTTTTTAACACTTGCAGATCCCGCCTCTCGGTGTCCGCCCCCACCGAACTTACTTAATAATGGTATTAAGTTAATACGTTCAGAATTTGCACGTCCGACGATAAACACAGTGTTTTTCATCTTAACGACGCATAGGACCATGTTCGCACTGCTAACATCGAGTAATTTTTCTGCAACGACTGCTAAACCTTTTATAAATTTCGGATGTTCACAGTATGAAATAACAAACTTTAAACCTTCTCTAACATATGAATTCGATTTAAAATAAAGTGTATTTAACAGATCATCTTGTTCATCTGTTAATTTATGCACAGAAAATTTTTGAATTAAACTTAAGTTCATTCCATTTCGAATGAGATGAGTGGCAGCAGCAAATTCTCGTTCAGTCGTATTTGGATAGGTAAATGATCCTGTATCCGTATATATACCAAGCCCAAACAGCGTTGCTTCAAGTGATGAAATCTGTATGTTCTGTTCTATAATTTTTTCGATTAACATCGTCACTGTCGCACCGATTTCTTCAATTTGTTCATGATCCGCAATTATGTTGTTATCAGACTTTGGATGATGATCGTATATTGTAACTTTTACATCATCAAGATTCAGGTGTTTCGCATGATTACCGAGTCGATTTAACGTCGCAACATCGACCACAATCATTTCAGAAACAAGTGACCAATCGATGTCATCATCAAGTTTCATTTCAAATGTATCACGGTAAATCGTTAAAAATTGTTTAACGAGTGACGTTTGTTTTGTCGTAATAACGAGTGTGGCATCTGGATGTAGCTTGTGCGCTGCGATCATTGAAGCCAGTGCATCGAAATCTGTATTAGTATGTGAGATTATGATTTTCAAAAGAATCGTCTCCAGTAAACATTTAATCTGTGATTATATATTCAATCATACAATAAAAACCCGAACAATGATGTTCGGATTCATTCAATCGAGTGATTTATTTTTGTACATAATTTTCAGTATAGTATGGAACATCCAGTTCATTATAAGCAACCCCTATGCCTAAATGAGTGAAGTCGGGGTGCAGTAAATTTTTACGATGATCCATAGAATTGAGTAAACTGTGATGAACAAATATCGATGACGTATGACCTGTCGCAATATTTTCACCTGCAAATCTAAACGCAACGTTACTTGCCTGAAGGCGATCTTTTAATACTACGCCACTTGGCGAAACGTGTTCGAAGTAATTGTTGGTCGCCATATCTATACTATGACCTCTCGCAGCATCCACTGCTGTCTCATCGCGCTGCAGTATACTGTATCCATATTCTTGGCGCGTTGCATTCACAAGGTAGAACAACATGCGTTCATTATTTTCTTCCGATGGATGATTGTATAGACTATCAAAAATCGTATATTCATCTTTCATGAAAATTAACATCCCATTTGCAGCATAGTCACGATGGATATCATAGAAAAAGTATACGATTCTATCGCCTAAATCGAACACATCATACTCATCATTTTGAACATTCATCCGCTTCATGCCACGTCTTAAATGTGATTCAGGCTCACCATATATTTCACGGATATCTGATTGGAATAACCCTTCAATATTAATGCGATCAAATGCGACATTTGAGCTATTCGTATAACCACCAGTAACAACGCCGTCTTTAACAAGCACCATTCTGAAATGATCATTTTGTTGGATGACTCTAAAGTCACCCACATATTCACTTTCAAGCACATCATGGCCTTCTAAATCTAACGTTTGGCCTAACATATACTCTATAGATTGGGTCTGATTGCTGTTTACTTCTTCAATGATCGTCATATCATATGTTTGATAGACATACTCTTCTGCCCAACTTTGAATCGCGTTATAACTGAATCCTTCATCAAAATCAAATGACTGAATAATCAGAGTGACAAACAGATAAAATACGTATGCAAATAATAAAAATATTAACTTACGAATCATCCTTCATCACTCCTCAATAATTTTTATTGTGTTCATTATACAATATGTGTTTTCACATTTTAAAACTTATGACTTTAAATGTTGCTCCAGAGCTTTCTCTAACGCATAGACAACATGTTCGAATGTGAGTCCACCTTGTAGATACAGTCTGTACGGTGCTCTGATCGGACCATCAGCACTCAACTCTAACGATCCACCTTGCACAAACGTACCCGCAGCCATGATGACCGGTGATGTGTATCCAGGAATAGAATCTGGAATTGGCGCAAACAATGAATTGACTGGTGACGCCTTTTGAATCGATTGTGCGAAGTCAATCATCTCTTCACTGCTATTGAACATAATCGATTGAATAAGATCTGTTCTTGGTTCATTAAATTTTGGATCAGATGTCACATTTACTTTTTCTAACACATGACTTGTCAGTACAGCGCCATTCAATGCTTCTATCACTACGTGTGGTGCTAAAAAGAAACCTTGATACATCGCATGTAGCTCTCCAAGTGAGGCCCCCATTTCTTTACCGATGCCTGGCACGGTTAAGCGATAGCTCACTTTTTCAATAAGGTCATCTTTTCCAACGATATAGCCACCCATTTTCGCAAGACCACCGCCTGGGTTTTTTATCAAACTGCCAGCAATGATATCTGCACCCGCTTCTAATGGTTCTTCTTTTTCTACAAACTCACCATAACAGTTATCAACGAATATGATGATGTCATGATGAACTTTTTTTATTTCAGTGATTACTTCTCTAATCTCATCAATCATGACAGACTTTCTACTCGAGTAACCTCTAGATCGCTGAATGGCTATCATCTTCGTATTTTCATTGATGCTACTTAGAATCTTATCGATATCAAATCTATTATCTTTTAACGGAACGACATTCATATTCACACCGTTATATTTTAATGTGCCAAAGTCTGCCACAGAATCCCCAATCACTTTTTCAAGTGTGTCATACGGTTCACCTGTAATGTATAACAGCTCGTCCCCCCTCTCGAGTAGAGTGAGCAATACTAAACTGATTGCGTGAGTACCAGAGACGATTTGAGTTCTAACAATCGCATCTTCACCTTTAAATACTTCAGCATATATCGCTTCGAGTTTATCTCGACCGAGATCATCATAACCATATCCAGATGTTCCGTTTAAATCGGTATCGGTTACACCATGATTAACAAATGCATCGAGCACTTTGTCGAAGTTAAATTGGCCAATCTGCTTATTGGCATACATAATCTCTTTAATTTCTTGCTTCGATTCTTCGATTAGTTTTGTCCAAGTCTTCATTTATTTCACCTATTTAATATACGATTGATCCAATTTCCATGTGGCTCATAGCCTTTAATATGATAATTTCCATCATCATCTAATTCTTGTTCCATCACAACTGTATGTCTCTTAAGACGATAAAGATGATCTTGTTCTTGAACATTCAGCACAAATTCATATTTCTTCATCTGTTTGATCATGAGCGAAAGCAACGCTTCTCTCACATCGTGTCCTGACATGTTTTTATGCACATACATGTGTGGATAATCCGGAATAAAATGATGCGTATCATCTATATCTGCCTTATTGAATAAAACAATCTGTGGAATATCCTGCATGTTGAGCTGCTTAAGGAGTGCTCCCACCGTTTCATAGTGATGATAACTATTTGGTGCACTGTTGTCGACGACATGAATTAAAAACTCACTATCTTTTGCTTCTTCAAGCGTCGATTTAAAACTCTCAATAAGTGTCGTCGGTAAATTTTGAATGAATCCTACGGTATCGCTAATAATAGCTTGGAATCCATTTGGAAAAACAAGCTGTTGTGTTTTCGGATCAAGCGTTGCGAACAGCTCATCTTTTTCATATGTCTCACTTTTTGCAAGCAGATTAAATAACGTTGATTTACCCGCATTCGTATAACCGACGAGTGACAGTTTAACAACGTCAGTGATTGTTCTTCGAGCACGATATCGCTCACGGTGATCTTCAATCACTTTAAGCTGTGCTCTTATTTCTTTAATTCTCGTGTTGATGTGACGACGGTCGGTCTCAAGTTTTGATTCACCTGGGCCTCTCGTACCGATTCCGGCACCGAGTCGTGACAAGTTGATCCCTTGACCTTTTAATCTCGGCACTAAATATTCAAGTTGAGCAAGTTCTACTTGTAATTGTCCGACTTTAGATTGTGCACGCTGTGAGAAAATATCTAAAATCACTTGTGTTCGGTCAATGACTTTCACATCAAAGCGATTCTCAATGTTTCTATTCTGACTTGCAGATATTTCATCGTTTACAATGACATAATCTATCGAAGACTCATCTTCATTCTCTTCATCAAAATATAGCTCCGCGACTTCATCTAGAAATCCCGTACCGACATATGATTTTGCATTGATTTCATGCATATTTTGAACATGAACGCCTATTACATCAATGTTAATTGACGCTGCAAGCTGCACCAATTCATCCACTTGATCATCTACATGTTCACTTTTTCGCACATTTGCAGAGATAATAATTCCCTTAAAGTTTTCTTCTTTATTAATATTCCATTACTCCCTTTTAAAATGATGCATGATAATACTACCAGCTATTGCAACATTTAAACTTTCTATGTTTGGTGCCATATCAATCTTCAATCGGTTTTCAACAAACGATAAAAGATCATCGGACACACCACTGCCTTCATTCCCTAAGACAACTGCCACAGAATCTTCATTAGTTTTTACTGAATCTATAGATGTAGCATCTTGTAAGGCTGTGACATAAACACGTCCTTCAAATGATTTTACCATATCGAGTAGATTTGCAGTTTCTACATTGACGTGAAATAGCGCACCTTGTGTGCTTCTCAGTACTTTATCGCTGAATACATCTACTGAATTTTCTGAGACATATATCGTATCAAAACTAAATGCAGCAGCTGAGCGAATCAATGTACCCATATTACCGGGGTCTTGAATATTTTCAAGCATTAGCACGCGCTCGTTCTTACTTTCTTTTGGCACATACTGAATAACCGCCATGATACCAGGCGGTGTTTCAAGTGAAGATAATGTTTCCATTACAGCATCTGAAACGGTGATGGTTTGAGATGGGTATGTCGTCTTACCTGTGTAGTTTTCAGCAATAATGACGGTTTCTATTGTTTGATGGCAAGAAAGGGCCTCATCAATAAGATGTTGGCCCTCGATTAAAAATTGTCCGGTTTTAACACGGAATTTTTTTTGTTTTAGTTTACGTAACGTTTTGATTTTTTGATTATCTTTTGAACGTATGATTTCTTGCATAAACTATCTCCCGATAATTTCATCAACGACATCATCAGATAGACTCTTCACAACTTCAGTGACTAATTCAACCACTTTGTTGTAGTCTTGACGATGCATGATTGACACGTTTGAGTGGATGTAACGTGTTGGCACACCAATATTGATTGAAGGCACACCATCGTTTGCAACGTGGAATGAACCAGAGTCCGTACCACCACCACGCAGTGCTGTTAACTGAACATCAATGTTCTTCTCAGCAGCTACTTTTTGGAAGTGTCTTCTGAAACCAACGTGTGCAATGACTGATGAATCCATTAAGAATACCAATGGACCGTCTCCCATTTTGCCAACGCCATCTGCTTCACTCATACCAGGTGAATCATAAGCGAGTCCAACATCAATTGAAATTGCTAAATCTGGTTTTACTTTATGTGCTGCTACTTTGGCACCACGTAATCCAACTTCTTCTTGAACTGTTGCACCACTGACAACGTTAACGTTCACATCTTCACCATCTAATTTTTGTAACACTTCAATTGCTGCTGCACAACCGAAACGGTTATCCCAAGCTTTAGCAAGTAAGAAGTCTTTGTTTGTCATTTCCATGAAATCACAATGCGGTGTAATCATATCGCCGACTTTAACGCCTGCTTCTTCCGCTTCTTCTTTACTCGCAACACCGATATCTAAAAACATATTTTTAATATCTACAGGTTTTTTACGATCTTCAGGTGACAGAATGTGCGGTGGTTTAGAACCAATGACACCATGGAGTACACCTTTGTCAGTCGTTAAGTTCATGCGCTGAGATAACATGACTTGGCCCCACCAACCGCCAACTGGATTGAATTTAATGTAACCTTTGTCATCAATTCTCGTCACCATGAAGCCGACTTCGTCCATATGACCACCGATTAGTACTGTACGCTCACCATTTTTAGCTTTCTTCTTACCAAAAATACCACCGAGATTATCGAATACTAACTCATCACTGACTGGTGTTAAATATTCTCTCATCACGTCTTTAACAGCAGTCTCAAAACCAGCGATACCGTTAACATCTGTAATTTCTTTTAATAGTTGAAGTTGCTTATCCATATGTATTGCCTCCTAAAAGATTATCTTCCATTACTATAGCATAATTATTTCCATAACCGAAATATTTATACACACAATTTTATGCTTTTTTATCTTTAATGTATGGATGAACATAAATAAAACCACCTGTCCATTCTATCATTTACGGATTGAATGAATTGGTGGTTTTTATTTAGTAAGACTGAATTCAAAAGTTAAATTATTTCGCTAATGCGTCTTTAGCTTTTGTTGCTAATTCAGCAAATGCATCTGGGTTAGAGATTGCAATTTCTGAAAGCATTTTACGGTTCATATCGATACCAGCAACTTTAAGACCATTCATTAAACGGTTGTAGCTGATGTCGTTTTGACGCGCTGCCGCATTAATACGCGTGATCCATAAACGTCTGAAATCACGTTTCTTTTGACGACGGTCACGGTAAGCGTACTGACCTGATTTTGTTACAGCTTGTTTCGCTGTTCTATATAATTTAGATTTTGCTCCGAAATAACCTTTTGCTTGTTTTAATACTTTTTTACGTCTCTTGCGAGAAGTCATACCATTTTTTACACGTACCATTTGTAGTTCCTCCTAATTTACGATTATTTAGCCGCTCTAGCCAATAGTTGTGTTAAACGTCTTGCATCACCTTTAGCTACTAAAGTTGCTTTACGTAAATGACGTTTTTGTTTCGTTGATTTGTTCGCGAATAAGTGCGAAGTAAATGCACGATGTCTCTTGAATTTTCCTGTCGCTGTTCTTTTTACACGTTTTGCATAGCCTTTATGCGTTTTCATCTTTGGCATAATAAAATCTCCTCAATTAATTATTTTTCTTTAGGTGGAGCGATGACCATAAACATTGAGCGACCTTCCATTTTTGGATATTGCTCAACCGTTGCTTCTGCTTCTTCTTTAAGCGCATCCGCAAATCTGTTTAATACATCACGTCCAATTTCTTTGTGCGTAATCGCACGGCCTTTAAAGCGAATCGAAATTTTAACTTTATCTTCTTTAGATAAGAATTTAATGGCATTTTTCTTCTTCGTATTAAAGTCATGTTCTTCAATCGTTGGTGATAATCGGATTTCCTTCACACTGATTGTTTTTTGTTTCTTACGTGCTTCTTTGTCTTTCTTCTGTTGTTCATATTTGAACTTACCGTAGTCCATAATTCTTGCAACAGGTGGTTTTGCTTTTGGTGCAACGAGTACAACATCTAAGTTTACGCGTTCTGCAAGTTCAATTGCTTCTGCTTTAGACTTAATCCCCAGTTGGTCACCATTTTGTCCGATTAATCGAAGCTCTTTTGCACGAATCTGATCATTAATAAACGTCTGATCTTTTGCTATTGTTGACACCTCCATAAATTTAAACGAACAAAAAGAGCGAGTTGCATACGCAACCCGCCCCAAAGTTACCTAAACACTTGTTAGGTATTAATAGGATAACCTGCTTGCGCAATTGAGGCGTGCAGGTGAGAAGGGTTGCTTCTTCTTGTTCGTTCATTCAACTCTTATAATGTTACACGAATCATGTATAATTGTCAACTATTTTTTAAGTCTGATCTTATCAACGATTTTCCAGATGAAATCTTCACGCTCCATCGACTCTTGCGATTCCCGTCCATAGCGACGGATATTCACCGATTGATTTTCGAGTTCCTTATCTCCAATCACAACTTGGTATGGTACTTTTCGCATCTGTGCTTCACGAATTTTGTACCCCATCTTTTCATTTCTATCGTCAATATTAACACGTACACCGTATGAACGTAACTCTTCTTGCAATGTTTTTGCATAATCATAGTGAAGGTCGTTATTTACTGGGATAATTTCCACTTGCTGTGGTGCAAGCCATAATGGGAATGCACCTTTGAACTCTTCCGTTAAGTATGCAACAAAGCGCTCCATTGTTGAAACCACACCTCTGTGAATAACGACTGGACGATGGTATTTACCATCTTGACCGACATATGTTAAGTCAAAGCGTTCAGGTAATAAGAAGTCCAGTTGAACTGTCGAAAGTGTCTCATCTTTACCGACTGCTGTTTTTACTTGAACGTCGAGCTTCGGTCCATAGAACGCAGCTTCATCGAGTGCTTCAACGTATTCTAATCCCATTTCATCAACCGCTTCTTTAAGCATCGCTTCTGCATTATTCCACATATCGTCATCATCGAAGTACTTCTCTGTGTTCTCAGGATCACGATAGCTCAGTCTAAATGAGTAATCTTCAAACTGAAAATCTTTGTAGACATCAATAATAAGTTGAACCACGCGTTTGAACTCGTCTTTAATTTGGTCTGGACGAACGAATACGTGCGCGTCGTTTAACGTCATCCCGCGCACACGTTGCAGGCCACTCACTGCCCCACTTGCCTCATAGCGGTGCATTAACCCAAGTTCCGCAATACGCACCGGTAATTCACGATATGAATGTGGCTTTTGTTTGTATACCATCATGTGGTGTGGACAGTTCATTGGACGAAGTACAAGCTGTTCATTACCAATTTCCATCGGTGGGAACATGTCCTCCTGATAGTGTTCCCAGTGTCCACTTGTTTTGTATAAATCAACATTTGCCATAATTGGTGTATAGACATGCTCATAGCCAAGTGATACTTCTTTGTCGACAATGTAGCGTTCAATTTCTCGACGAATTGTCGCACCGTTTGGTAACCATAGTGGTAGTCCCGCACCAACAGCTTGTGACGTTGCAAAGAGCTCCATGTCTTTACCAATTTTTCTATGATCGCGTTGTTTACGTTCTTCAAGTAAATTTAAGTATGCTTTTAAATCTTTTTTATCGAAGAACGCTGTACCGTAAATGCGCTGTAACATCTTGTTATCAGAGTCTCCACGCCAGTATGCACCTGCAGTCGATAATAATTTAAACACTTTAATTTTTGATGTTGAAGGCACATGGACACCGCGACAAAGGTCAGTGAATTCACCTTGTTCATACACAGTCAGTTCGTCACCTTCAGGAATCGCATCGATTAACTCCTGCTTATACTCGTCATCTTTAAACAGTTCACGTGCTTCAGCATGTGATAGCTCATGACGTTTAATCGCCACATTCTCATCAACGATACGCTGCATCTCTTTTTCAATCTTCGGTAAATCTTCTTCTGAGATATTTTCTTCCATATCAAAGTCATAGAAGAAACCTTCTTCGATTACAGGACCAACACCGAATTTAACATCACCGTAAAGACGTCTTAATGCTTGAGCCATTAAGTGTGCCGTTGAATGGCGTAAAACTTCTAAGCCGAGATCATCTTTGTTTGTAATTAGTTCAATCGTTGCGTCACTCTCTATTGGACGCGTTAAATCGTACATCTCTCCATCAAGTTTTGCAGCAAGTGCAGCCTTTTTTAACCCAGGGCTAATCGAAAATGCAATGTCTTCAGCAGTCGTGCCAGATTCAAACGCCTTAATATTTCCGTCTGGAAATGTAATATTAATTTCTGCCATGTCTTTATCCTCCTATGAGCTATAAATAGTAAATAAAAAACTCGCCCCCTATAACAAGGGACGAGTTTCTCGTGGTACCACCCAACTTCGCATATAACTATGCCTAATTGAACCTACGTTATCGGGTAGACCGGCTGGTATTAACCAACACATACGAGGGAGTAACATCAATGACACTCTATGCATTCACACCAACATGCACTCTCTGAAAAAGTAATCATCGTATCATATCCTCTAGATACTATTCATGAAATTAAAGCAATTATACGACGAATTTTGAATATTGTAAATAAGAAGTCTTATTTGTTGCGGTAATTGTCACCTTTTAACTCAACTTCATCACACAGTGCGCGCAAGCGTTCTAAAATACGTCTCGACTTCGTTTCCTCAACGCCATTATCTCGTGTCTTACGGTAATTCATCTCAATTTCTGCCATCGTAAAGTTCGATGAGATGAACGTCGGTAAATGTTCCACCATGCGATAATGCAAAATATTCGAAATGACTTCATCTCGTACCCAAGGCGTAACATCTTCAGCACCAAGATCATCAAGGATCAACACTTCAGCAGTCTTGACCGTATCGAGCAAACGCTGTGTTGAACCGTCGCTAAATCCACCCTTCAATCTGCTGATAAACTCCGGCACATATAACAACACAGAAGAAATATGATATTTTGAGATCTCATTGGCAAGTGCGCCTAAGAAATAACTCTTACCGACGCCAAACTTACCATGTAAGTACAATCCTTTATGGTGTTTCTCATTGATGATATCAAACGCTTTTTTCATCAGTTGCTGATGCACATCTTTACGGTTCGTGTTCGGATAATGCTGAATGGATTCAAATGTTGCATCTTTAATATCTTGTGAGACAAACTGTGCATCGATTAGTTGCTTACGACGATGATATTCATCTTCCCGTTTTTTCGATTCACACGGTTCATAGATCAAATGGATGCGATTGTTGCGGACATCTACTTTCGGTGTATAACCCTTCGGATTATTTGTACAAGCCTCAACTGATTCACATGGTACATCTTCAGAATGGGCACGTATATATTCATCAACGACCAACAGATCATTTTCAATCATCTGCGGTGTCACATTATCATTCTCTTGAATAAGCGCTTTTGTTTTTGGGTGTTGTAACACACGTGTTAATGTTTCTTGGTACATCTCTTCTGTCTCTCTATTAATCGCAAGAAAGTTATTGATTCGCTTCATTCCAATCACTCCCCTTTCTTAAAGTAATTCAAGAGTGCATCAAACTCTTCATCTGCATCGACTGACGCTTGACTACCCTCTGTATTATTATCATCTGTTTGTTGATCGAGCCAAGCCGGTCGTACTTCACCTGGTCGATCTTTTTTGGAATATGTTTTTGATGTTTTAAATTTCTCTTGTTTCTCTTTGAAACTTTGAATTTCTTTTAAAGCATCTTGGGCGTTCGTTACGCCAGCCTCATGCCAGTTGCTCGCAATTTTAATAACGTAGCTATACGGCAATTCACCGTCGAGTTGCTGATACACATATTCTAGCAAAACATTGATTGCCCCATGTGTAAACGAAAACCGTGTCAACAATTCAGTAATGATTTTTAAATCTTCATCATGTGGTGCATGTTGTCTCACAGTTGCAATTCGGTCTAGAGGATTAATCATCTCTAACTTATCAAAGTAGTTATCTGACGTTTCTTCTTTACTTTGGCCGGACACATTCGGTAAGCGATTCTTATTCTCCCGCTGATAATATTTTCTCGCATTCTGCTTTAACTTACGTGCATCAATACCAAACTGTGTACTGGTACTATCCATAAGTATGAGTTTCATATCGTATGCATTCAGTTTAAATAATAGTGAGAGCTGTGCAATTAAAAGACGTGACTTCTTATCGAAAAATGAGCGGTCGATTTTCGTCCCTTTCAAATGCGTGAATAGGACATCAAAATCAAAGTCATCCGGATCAATATTAACCCCTTGACTCACCCTCTGACTACGAAGATTCGGTGAAGTCATTGAGACAGATTCAACATCTGTCGTATCAAACACTTCTTTAAACGTTTTCGATATCTCAACGACATTGCTCGGAAGCTTCGGGTAAGTAAAGCGCTCAAGTAACACTTTGTATGCACCCTTACCGACTTTACGATGCAAATAGAAGCTGAGAATTGTATCGTTAAAAAATTCCGCAGCAGACATCGGCAACTGCAACGCATAAATCAACAGATCATCATGTTCCTTTGTTGACTGATACGTCTTCACTAGTCCTACAGCTTCCAATCGCTCGATTGATAATTGAAGTTTTGACAGTGTCGTGCTTAAACCATCTAGCAGTGTGTGGTGAAGATTGATGGAAAGTGTTTCATTATCCGTTTTAAAATGATTAAAATATAAAAACGTCATGATTGCTTCTGAACCTACAATTGGTAAGTACAGATGGTTGAGTCGTTCAATATCCCCATTATTTAACTCTGAAGGATGATAGATCATAAACTCTGTATTTGGTTTAATTTGTTCATTATAATTCATAGAATCACGATTTCTTTGTTAAATGTATCAGCACTTCTTTGAGCTGATCAATATCTTTAAATTCTTTATAGACCGATGCAAACCTAACGTATGCAACTTGGTCGAGTTCAACTAACTCTTTCATAACCGCTTCACCGATTTCATTCGATGACACTTCGCTTTGGTTTAAGTTACGTAGCTGTTGAATAACCCGCTCCACCAGTTGCTCAAGCTCTGCATAAGACACAGGTCGCTTTTCACACGCACGTATTAAACCATCTAACACTTTCTCTCTATTAAATACTTCTCTCGTACCATCCTTTTTAACAACGACCAAAGGTGATAACTCAATTCTTTCAAATGTTGTAAAGCGTGCATGACAAGATTCACACTCTCTACGCCTGCGAATTGACTCCAAATCTTCAGCATGTCTAGAATCAATTACTTTTGAATTTTGATGTGCACAATTCGGACATTTCATTTGAATTACACCCCCTACATAATAAGTATAACTATACCATAAATTCACTGGTTTTAAGACTGATAAATACCAATCAACCAAATGAAAGAACCTACTGATTTTTAAATATTTATACGCGATTCAGTTGATAAAATTATTTCGTATTGGTAAAATGAAATCGATTTCAAATTTATAGAGGAGCTGATTCAATGAAAAGTTCACCGAAGAAATTATTTACGGTGTTCATGACGTCACTTATTGCCACAAGCGCCCTATCTCCTGTTGTCTCCGCACAAGACGATCGTTACACTCCGGATTACAGCGAAGGAAACAACGAAGCAACAGCAGACAACGGCATGGTCGTATCTGCACACCCTATTGCCTCAGAAGTTGGTTTAGAAGTTCTAGAAAATGGAGGTAATGCAGTAGATGCTGCGATTGCCATGCAATTTGCGCTAAACGTTGTTGAGCCGATGATGTCAGGAATCGGTGGTGGTGGTTTCATGATGGTATATGATGCTGAAACTGGCGAAACGACAATCGTCAACTCACGTGAACGTGCACCAGAAGGTGCAACGCCTGATATGTTCTTAGATGAAGATGGCGAACCAATTCCATTCCAAGAACGCGTGATGAGTGGTACTTCAGTTGGTGTACCAGGAACATTACGTGGACTTGAAACAGCACATGAAATGTGGGGTACTGTTGATTTTGCTGAGCTGATGGAACCATCGATTTATTTAGCTGAAAATGGTTTCCCAATCGATGATTACCTTGCAAACGCGATTGAATCAAGTTCAGAGAAATTGCTCGCTTCACCAGGTAGTGAAGCTGTATTCTTTGTTGACGGTGAGCCACTTGCTGAAGGTGACTTACTCGTACAAACGGATCTCGCTGCAACACTACAAACGGTAAGTGATGAAGGTGCAGATGCATACTTCAACGGTGAAATTGCTGAAGCAATTGCCGCAACTGTTCAAGAGTTTGGTGGTTCAATGACTGTTGATGATTTAGCAAACTATGAAGTCACAGTAGACGATCCAATTTGGGGTCAATACAAAGGTTATGACATTGCGAGCATGCCGCCACCATCATCAGGTGGTATCTTCTTACTCCAAATGTTAGAAATGATGGAACATTTTGACTTAGAAGCATATGACTTCGATTCAGTTGAAAAATATCATATCATGTCTGAAGTGATGCATTTAGCTTACGCTGATAGAGGTATGTACGCGGGTGACCCAGAATTCGTAGAAGTACCAATCGAAGGGTTACTTGATCCAGCTTACATCGAAGAACGTGCTGCAACAATCAGCTTAGATGAAATGAATGAAGAACCAGAAGCTGGTGACCCAACTGCATATGAAGAAGATGTTGCGTTAAATTACGACTTATTTGCAAAAGCAGATGATCGTGAAGTCGGTGAAACGACACACTTTACGGTTGCAGATGGTGACGGTAACGTTGTAAGTTACACGACAACAATCGAGCAAGTATTTGGTTCAGGTATCATGGTCGATGGTCATGGTATTTTACTTAACAACGAGTTGACAGACTTTGATGCAGAGCCAGGCGGTGCGAATGAAGTACAGCCGAACAAACGTCCTTTAAGTAGTATGTCACCAACAATTGTGTTCCAAGATGGCGAACCAGTATTAACAGTCGGTTCACCAGGTGGTCCAACAATTATCACATCTGTATTCCAAACAATCCTAAACGTGTTTGAATATGATATGGCATTAAAAGATGCAATTGAATCACCAAGAATTTACACGAACAATGTTGAATCGTATCGTTTTGAAGAAGGTATCTCTGAAGAAGTACTAGAAGGCTTACGTGAACTCGGTCACCTATTCGAAGAACCGGTTGATATTGGTAACGTCAATAGTATTTTAATTGACCGAGAAACTGGCGAGTATTATGGTGTCGCAGATACAAGCCGTAACGGTGCCGCATTTGGTTTAAGTGGTGCAGCTGAAGGCGACGGCACTGATGATGCAGGTACTGAAGAAGACGGTGTTGAGGAAGAAGATGGTACTGAGGAAGACGACGCTACTGAAGAAGGCGACGCTACTGAGGAAGATGATGCCACTGAAGAAGACGACGCTACTGAAGAAGACGATGCTACTGAAGAAGACGATGCTACTGAAGAAGATGATGCTACTGAAGAAGACGATGCCACTGAAGAAGACGACGCTACTGAAGAAGACGATGCTACTGAAGAAGACGACGCTACTGAAGAAGACGATGCTACTGAAGAAGACGATGCTACTGAAGAAGACGACGCAGCTTAATATATCTATATAATTTAAAACAGGAGTAGGTCAATGTAGTGACCTGCTATCGTTAAAGTTTACAGTGGAATAAAATAAATTTTATCTGAGATTCGAAGTGTTCGAATCTCAGTTTTTTATGCCGCAATACTTCTCAATTCATATGGTGTTAAGCCTGATAACACATCTTGTGGACGTTCATGATTATAAAACTGGATGTATTCGTTCAAATCTTGTACAAGCAGTTCATAAGTCTGGTATCCACTCTGCTTTCTTACAAGATGATATCGTTCTGCTTTAAGCTTACCAAAAAATGATTCCATCGGGCCATTGTCAATACACTTACCGACACGAGACATACTCTGTGTCATGCCATGAGCTTTTAAAATCTTTCTAAAACCATATGATGTGAACTGAAATCCACGATCGCTATGAATCATTGGTGATGCACCTGGATTACTTGCGAGCGCAGCTTCTAATGTCTCAAATACAAGCTTGTTGTTATTCGTGTAACTAAATTGATGGGCTACAATACTGTTATCAAATAGGTCCATAATGGCACACATGAATACACGACGACCATTCTTCAATTTATATTCGGTCACATCTGTTAACCACTTCTCATTCTTAAATTTCGAGATGAATTGTCTGCCCAGACTATTCTCCGCAATACACAGGCCAGCCTTCATTGTACGTGATATCCTCTTTTTTCGGGTCACAGATTTAATTCCCATGATGCGCATGATTCTTAAAATACGTCCCTTACCATAAGATGTGTTGAGTTGACGATTCACTAAGTGGCGCATCGTACGATAGCCCGGTACACCATTATATTTTACATATAAGGTTGCGATAGTTGCGCCAATCGTCTCGTTCTCTATTTCATATAATGGTTTCTTTCTTTTTCGATACTGATAATATGCTTGACGCGTGATGTTAGCGACTTCACACAGTTCTGAGATAGAGTAGCCTGCTCTGTGTAATTCTGTAATCGCATCATGAATACGTCGTCCTCGAACTCGGCTTACTTGCGTCTCCTCTCGAGTTCTTCCAACTTTTTTAAAAAGGCATTTTCAACCTCGACTTTCCGACGTTTACGACGTTCAATTTCCAATTCTCTTTTTAATTGATCAATCTCGGTCCAGTCGCTCTTAGGTTTACGTTTACCGCGCTTATCTTCTAGACCATAGGCACCAGACGTTTGGTATTTTTTCACATAGCTATATGCTTGCTGATATGAGACTTCAAAAAGCTCTGAAAGTTCACGTATCGTAATATCATGACTCTCTTCATATTCTGCTATTTTTAAGCGTTCTTCATACGTAGTTTTTCTAGATTTTGTCATAGTGTGTGAGCCTCCAAAGGTAGACTTAGTTTTCTTACCTTCAGTATACTGCAGAACCCACTTTCTGACTGTTGTACCTGCCGGAATATTATACTTTAAAGCGAGTGTTTGGTAACTATCATCTCCCTGCAAATACTCATGGGCAACCATTTGTTTAAAATCAGAAGAGTAGCTCGTGTGCTGCGATCTAACGACTAATGATGCTTCGCCATAATTAAAATATTTCTTTACCCAATCTTGAAGTGTTGTAGTACCTATATCAAATTTTTCAGCAGTTCCTTCTATGTCGCCATGATTCAGGTAATAGTCGACGATGTATTTCTTTTCTTCAAAACTTCTATGTCGAGCCATAAGAAATCCCCTTAAGTTTACAGATTTTTTATTTCATCTGTAAACTTAAGGGGATGCATGTCAAATGTAGACCGACTCCTGTTTTTCTTATTTTACAACTATCTTTCAACCTTGTAATTTTCTCTTGTCGGCATTGATTCTAAATGATCGCTTCCCTGATTTTTAACACGTTCTTCTTTTTTAACATGAGAGTTTTGGAATGCTTCTGAATTCACCCAAGCTTCAAAATCTTCTGATGACTCCCATCCAGTTAAAACTGACATCTTTTGATCTGCCCTGATTAACATAAATCCTCTAAATCCATCGTACTTATCAACGTTTCCTTTGCGATTAGAAAAACGCTCGACTAATGTTTCATCTTGCCCATGTTTCACAACAAAGTTGTTTGTAGAAATGTGTCCAGCTTGACCAACATCTCCATCATGGATAACGATATCGTACACCTCTCCCCTGTATTCTACTGTCGAATCGTTGATGATTAGCTCCGTATTGTCACCATTTAAACTCACTAATTTCATATGTATGCCTCCGTTCATTGTTTACTTAATTGTAACAAGATAAAAAGCTCCAATGACGATGCTACTTTGTCGTAATTGTTACTAATATATGATGGAAATGGTAACAGTAGAGTTTGCACTTTGTTAGTGTTCAATTTTCGTGTTTGGAATCTTTTTTCTGAACAATTTCTGCTTTAAGTATTCATTTTCTGTATTTGGAACCTCGATATTGAACACCCGCTGACAAAAGCCAACACTTCTTTTTTAGTTTTCCACTTCAATACAGAAAAAAACCAACCAGGCCCCTCCTAGTTGGCAATCAACATATTAATCTTGTTTCTTTTGATCTTCATCGCTTTCAATTCTCTTCGTCATACTACGGAAGAAGTAAGTTGAAATTAAGGCAAAGATAACACTAAATAAAAATGTAACTGGTGCATCAAATTCAAAAAATAAAAGCGTCAGTGCACCATGGAGGAAAGAAAACCATAAAAATCGCATCATAAATTCCTGAAACCAAATCATGATGAAACACCCCTCGCTCAATTAATCTATTGATATAATTCTAACAAGATTTCGTTGTATAAACAAAAAAGAAGCACGAATTCATCGTTTAAAATGAATTCATGCTCTTCCATATCATAAAAGTGTATTAAAAATTGTTAATACGTCTTCTGAATGACATTAAGATTAAAGCGAGACCTGCCATAAGGGTCATAGAAATCAGAGTCCAGTTAAACGGATTATTTAAACCTGTTTGTGGTAACTCTTCTTCAGATGGGTCTTCTCCATCATCTGGAGTGTCGCCACCTCCATCGTCGCCACCTGTTTCAGGATCTTCCGGTATAAATGTATTCGTAATATCGAATCCATTCACTTCAGTTGTGTATCCTTCAACTGCATCTTCAGTTACTGTGTACACGACTTCTACACCGTTACTGAATTTAGCTAAGTTTGTAAATGCATATGACCACTCGTCTGCTTCACTTACTGCTACGCTATCTACAATTTCACCGTCAGCAAGTAGGTTTACAGTGATTGACTCTGGACGAACTTCATCCGCGTTATCATCATCTACCCATGTCTTCACACCGGATACATCAATCACTTCTGGTGTGTAACTGTTCGTGATGTCATAACCCTCAACTGTAGTTGTGTATCCTTCAACTGCGTCTTCAGTTACTGTGTAATCTATTTCTACACTGTCACTGAATTTAGCTAAGTTTGTAAATGCATATGACCATTCGTCTTCTGCAGTTACTGAAACATTATCTACAATTTCACCATCTGCAAGTAGGTTCACTGTAATTGATTCTGGACGGATACCATCTTGGTTGTTACCATCGTTCCAACTCTTCACACCTGTCACTTCTACAGTTTCTGGTGTGTAACTGTTCGTGATGTCATAACCATCAATAGTCGTCTCGTAACCTTCTACTGCTTCTTCAGATACAGTGTAATCAATTTCAACACCGTCATTGAATCTTGGTAAGTCAGCAAATGTGTACGACCATTCGTCTGTCTCAGTTACTTCAAGAGTATCAATCACTTCCCCATTTTCATGAAGATTAACTGTAATTGTTTCTGGGCGAATGCCATCTTGGTTATTTGCATCTTCCCAAGTCTTTGTACCTTCAATATTAATTAACTCTGGGTCATGATGGTTTGTAATATTATAACCATCATAAATTGCTTCATAACCTTCAATAGCTTCTTCTTCAACTGTATAGTCTATTTCTTGACCAACTTCTCCAACTGCAAATCGTGGAACATCTGTAAATTCAAATGTCCAATCATCTGTAGCTGTAACTTCTACCGAATCAACCTCTACACCATCAGCTAATAAATTAACTGTGATACTTTCTGGACGTATACCATCTTGGTTATTTGCATCTTGCCAAGTTTTTGTACCTGAAATGTTGATTAATTCTGGATTATAACTATTCGTTAGAATGATATTTCCATGGTTTCCATCATCTAAGGCAACTGTATACTCTTCTGGGACATTTAATTCTTTAACGGAGTACGTAATTGGTTCTCCTGCTGAATTCAAATCTAATCCCGTCCAAGTGTACGTCCAATCCATATCCGCAGTAAGTTCTACTGGATCGCCTAATTCATTTCCATCGGCTAATAGTTGAACTTCAATGCTTTCTGGACGTATACCATCTTGGTTGTTCGCATCATTCCAAGCCTTTGTTACTGTGACACTTGTTTCTTCTGGTGTGTAACTATTTGTAATTTCGTAACTGTCATTATTGACATCTACAGAATAATGTTCAATCGTATCTTCAGTTACTGTATAGGAAATCTCTTCTCCAGCCTCATTAACTGGTAAATCTGAGAATGTAAACTCCCAATTATTTTCAGCCGTAACTAATATTGACTCTACTAATTCGCCATTCGCTAGTAAATTAACAGTAATTGATTCTGGACGAACACCATCTTGGTTATCTGCGTCATCCCAAGTTTTAGCTCCATTTAAATTAATTCGTTCAACTTCATGCGTATTAATTAATGTGAAGTCATAAAGATCTTCATCACTTGGAATAACTTCTACAGAATAAAGATCTTCATCTAAACTTACTTCCTGAACTGTATAATCGATTTGAATTCCTTCATCACGGTACTTAGGTAGATTAATGAACGAGCCTTCCCAATTCCCATCTTCGTCTGCAACAATAGCAATAACTTTTCCAGTTGCTTCACCATCCGCAATAAGCTCGACTTCTATCTGGTCAGGTCGGAATCCTGCTAAGTTATCTTCATCATTCCACTCTTTAGTGATTGAAACTTCAGCCAATTCAGGATCATAACTGTTAATAATGTTGTTCCCATCGTAATCAACCTCGTAACCTTCTGGAATTTCCGCTTCTACAACTGTATATTCAATTTCTTGACCAACTTCACCTGGTTGATAAACTGGCAAGTCTGTGAATGTATAGCTCCAGTTATCGTCTGCTGTTACATCTTGGCTGTCAATTTCTTCACCATTAGCTAACAAGCTAACTGTAATTTCATCCGGGCGAACACCGTCTTGGTTATCAGCATCTTCCCAAATTTTCTCTCCTGAAACGTCCGTTACTTCTGGTGTATAGCTATTTGTAATAATTACATTACCTAAGTTTTCATTATTGATGTCCACGTCATAATCTTCGTGAACATTCAATTCTTCGATGGTGTAGGTAATCTCTTCACCAGCTGCATTGACAGCCAGTTCCGTCCAAATATGATTCCAGTCGTTTTCTTCACTTAATGTAACTGGGTCACCATGTTCAGCACCATTTGCGAAAAGTTGAACGTCAACAGACTCTGAACGTTTTCCATCTTGATTATTGGCATCATCCCAAGTTTTTGTAACGGTTACGCTACGCTCCTCTGGTGTGTAGCTATTAATTATATCGTGACCATCAACGGCTGGTGTATAATCTTCAACAGTATCTTCTGTCACTGTATAAGTGATTTCTTCACCAGCTTCATATTTAGGCAGGCCTGTGAATTCATAACTCCAATTACCTTCTTCATCTGCGGTTACAACTTGGTCATCCACTTCCGCACCATTTGCTAATAAGTTAACGGTAACTTTTTCTGGTCGGACACCATCTTGGTTATCAGCGTCGTCCCATATTTTTTCTCCTGAAATTTCAGTTAGTTCAGGTTCGCGACTATTTGTAACTACAAAGCCACCTTCTTCATTATCTGATACTTCACTCGTATAGCCATTTTCAACATCAAGTTCTGCGATGGAATACTCTATTGGTTCTCCATCTGCATCAAGTACTGGTAGACCAGTAAATGCACCTTGCCAATTATTATCTGCATTCAAGATTAAATTGTCAAAATCTGTTTCTTTTTTATTAGCTAAGAGTTCGACTTCAATAGATTCTGGACGGATGCCATCTTGATCATTCTCATCTTCCCATACTTTCAGAACTGGAATGCCGATCGTTGCATCACTGATGTTGTTGAATTCTTCTTTGAATACAATTTTGTCGGGACCATATGCTTCGTCCACTTCAATTATGAGCTCTTCTTCAGATTTTAGATATCCCTCTGGTGCTTCAATTTCTTTTAAGATGTAAGTGCCTAAGAATAAATTACCTACTTCTAAAATACCATTTTCAGTAGTAAATTCACCCATTAATACATTCTCATCATTTACAACTCGATATAATTCAAAGGTTGCTTCTGAATCAGTAATAACTTCACCAGTGATTGAATCAACTTTTGAAATTTCAATCGCTCCAAAGTTAGGTTTATAGTCTCCACCTACCCATGAGAATTGTTTTGCCGTTAAGCGGTCTGTTTCTTTTGATTTGTTTTCAATACCATCACCATTAAGTTCTACTTTGTTATTCACTTGTTGTCCGTTTTCTGCTATAACCTCTGTTGTGTAGTTTAATGTTAGAGCTTCTATTACATTATTTTCAAAAACGATTTCTAAATCTGTTTCACCATTCTCATTTGGTGAAACTTCTAGTGTATAGTCTTCATCTTCTATTAATTCAGAACCACTGCCTGAAGTAATTTCTAAACTTCCATCAACATATGAAAGACCTGCACTAATCGTGTCATTAATCACTGCATTCTTGATTATTGATAGACTTTCGTTAACAGTAACTTTCCATTCAAGCTCTGCCCCTATAAAGATTTCAGTACCTTCTTGTCCAAGTGCTTGTTTATCTAGATAGTCATCCCATCTATCATAATCAACTGTTCCAGAGTAAGGATATTCCTTATTGTCAACTTTAAGCCACGCTTCGTTCTTGTAACTCTCTTGCGAGATATCTGGGACTGTAGTCGTAAATTCAACCACATATCTCTCATCTACAACAAAATCATCAGCAAACGTTAGTGTAAACTTGTTACCATCAACAGTAACTGTATAATTAGTTATTGCTTCATCTGTGATTGTAGTCTCTCCATCAGCACTTACTTCATAGATAGAGACCTTAATACTATCTTCATCAATCGTTCCTTCATAAGCAAGAGTATCTGTAATCTCAACGTCTGTTCCAAGATTTTGTTTTTGATAGTTTGTATATAGTTGCCAAGCGATTTTTCGCTCAGAACCATTTTCCCAACCAGCTACTAAATTTCCATCAGAATCTTCATGTACGAGTTGACCTTCTTTTTTACCACTATTCCAAGAGTCTTCTCTTACACGAGTAGATGCATCGTCTTCTTCATCAATATCATGGCCATTTACTGTTTTCCCTGTGAAATCAGCATGGTTTGTATAAAGCGTAGGGTCTCCTATATGATCATCCGCTGTATTGCCTTCTACCTCTAATTGCGGATCATATGAAGTTTTGAAGTCTACAGTTAATTGCTCATTTAACGGCGAATCCTCATCTATATTAATGAGAATAATGGTAAAGCCTTTATTATAGCCTTTATTATAACCTGTATCTTCACCTGCTGTATTTGGTTCTAAGATATAATCTGTGCCTTTTGTAAGTTCTGTGTCGCCAACTTTTACAACAACTGAATCAGGTAGTAAAATCATTCCATTATTAGGGAATGTATCTTTTATTTCGAGCTCTGTAATGGCCTCTCTTCGTGGGTCTACAGTGATCGTCCAATCCATTGTTTTTTCATTGTAATCAATCCCTTTAAAATCTTTCTTGAAGGAATTCCCTGGTGGATTAACAGTTGCATCATCCTTAGGCGTATCTTCCCCAATACCGTCTCCATCTAAAGAAGCTTCGTTTTTAAAATCATCTACTTTAAAATCTTCAACTTCTGTTTCGTAAGTAATTTGTAATGTTTCAGTACCAATATCGCCTAGTTCAATTTTAACTTCTGTTCTTCCATCATCGAGTACAGTAATTGAAATATTTTCGGCTATAACCTCTTCGCCAGCTTCATTTTTAATGACAATATCGCTCTCTTGGATATCTAATCCCGCTGGAAGAATATCTGTTATGACTGCGTTAGAAATTGGATGTTTTGCTTTGTTTACATCGAGTGTCCATGAAAGAACTTTATTGTCATAATTGTAATCTCCGGGACTTCCTGATTTAGATAATAGGCTTTCTCTCCAGAAATTAACTTCTGCATCATCTTCCCCGATTGGATTGTCTCCATCTGTTAATTCTGTTTCATTAACGAATTTATTATTTTGAATATATTCCCCATCATTCACTTTTGCCCAATCAATATCTGTACTGAAATAAATTCGATAGACTTCGTCAGCACTGACTTCTCCTAATTCAATTGGGAAACCTGCTGCATCTATATCTTCTACTTCTTGCCAATTTTTTGTAATTTTAATCGAACCATCTACTAGCGTTAATTCTTCTGGTAATTTATCATGAACAATGGCATTGTCAATTGCCATACCATTTTCATTTACAACAATTGTCCAGTCTATTTGTCCTGTATTCCAATTATAATTTCCACTCTTTTGAATCGGATTACTTCTTTCGCCCGTATAGACAGTAGTGTTTGTTTCTAATTCGCCACCATCATAAGTAAAAGTCGCATCATTCGTAAATTGATTAATAGTATAATCTTCAATAGTGGTTGTATATTCAACTCTATAGCCACCTCTTGCTGGCACATTGTCAAATGTCATTTCAAATTCATTGCCATTTACTGCCGGCTCATTAAATGAAACTTCTTCACCAACAACTTTATTTCCTTCAAAATCAAAAGTAAGTTCTTTCACTATAAAGTCTCTAGGTTCTCCAACACCTTCTGGAAGAACGTCTTTTAAAAGTCCGTTTACTAGAGCTTCTCCGCTACCATTCGTGATATCCACTGACCACGTAATTTCTTTTGCGTTTTTATCACTATCTGGATGACCTTCTTTATCCAAGCTAGTTTCAACTTCGCCAGGTTTTACAACGACGGTTAAATCTTTCTCACCGTCCCCATCGAAATCAATCTCTTGTTCCCATTCTTCTAAGAATTTCTCATTATCAAACTCTACATTAAAACCTACAAATCCATTGTGTACAGCAGCCTCTTCAATTTTTTCATTGAAGACAAAGTGAAGTTCGCCATTGCTAATTGTATACTTCCCAACAACCGTACCATCAGATATCTTTATATCTTGAGCAGGCGTATTATCTGGCCATTCTTTAAACACATTAGGTAATTGTAAAGTAGCTGTGTCTCCTGCTTTTACTTCTAAATCTTTTGTACCCCATTTATATTGCAATTGATAGGGTTGATTAAATTCAATTTCTGCATTATCTTCAATATCTTGACCATTTAATTGGAAGTAGTCAAATGTAAAGATATTTCCTAGTTCCGCCATCGGTTCCATATTAAACGTCGTCATCGATACTTCTGGTGCATTCGTCTTCGTAACAACGGTGTCATCAGCAAACGTAAACACCGCTTCTGAATAGACTGACTCTTCAACATTCTCAGTCGAAGTCAATACCAGCGATTCAGCCAAATCATAACCATCTACTTAGATAGTCTCATCTGGTGTTACACTGATCGTCGCAACTGACGTTTCTTCATTAAACGTCCAACCTTCATTTAATTCTAAATCAAACGATAATGACTCCGGTACAGATACATTAACCGTTACATCTTCAACAGCTAACTCACCTGAACCATTTCCAACACCATTATCATCAAACGAAAAGCGATGTGATAATATTATTTCTGTTTCTTCTTCATCTTCTGTGTACGTCACGTCAGTTGAATACAACGCATCACGTGTTACATAGTTATAATTAACAACTTCCGTTGTAGCAACAATAACACCATTCTCATCTACAACTTCTGCTTTAACCGGGATTACTGTGCCATCAGACAACGTATTATCTAACGTTTTAAACACAAACTCAAAGTTTTCATTATAATCTTCAACTAAATCTTGCGCTGCGACTTCAACAACTAGGTTATCCGTCGAGTCGAAATGTGTATTTGCATCTACGGTTTGGTTCGGAAAGTAATTTGCAACATGTTCATAAGTGTCTATATGCGAACGTGGGAGTGTGACGCGGATAAGAGCTTGGTCTAACGCTGCTTCACTGTTCGTAACATTGAAATTGAAACTTGATTCTGAACCAGTTCTAATATTTGATGTGGTATTTGAATTTGTTGTTATTGCAGTAACTGGTGTATTTTCAACTTCTTCTGCAGTTTTACCTTCTTCAATTTCTTTTGTTTCATCTTGTGTTGATTCTTCTTCTGTTGATTCATCAGTGACTTCCTCTGTATCTTGAGGTGACTCTGTTTCCGGTGATTCTTCAAATTCCGTTTGAACACTTTCTTCAGTGTTTACATTTTCTTCACTTGTCGTATCACTCGGTACTTCTTCTGGTTGATCTTCTGATACAGGGGGCTCTTCTGCTGATTCCTCAACGTTTAACTCTAAATCACCATTGTCATTAACGTCTCCTGAGCCATTATCATTCGCAAATGCTTGTTGTGCGAAGAGAATAGGTTCAAGAAAAATGTTCATGATGATCAGAAAGGCGAAAAACAGACTGGTAGCTTTTCTCATCTAAGTATCATTCCTTTTCTAAGTGTAAATTTTCACAAAATATTTCCGCATCAAAGACATTATACCCATTCACTCATATCAATGCAATCTTATTCTCACATTATTCGTGAGTTTTTCACATTTTTTTAGAAAGTATTTTTATAAATATAATAATACTCTATTAGTGTATTATTATAATTTTTAGCATAAAAAAAGAATACACCTCTAAGATGTATTCTTATAAATTAACAATTTTTGAATTCTGGTTTTCTAGATTTCTTTCGCAATCTTCTCAGCAAGTTCAACAACGCGTGTTGAGTAGCCCCACTCGTTGTCATACCAAGAAAGGACTTTTACTTTAGTGCCGTCCATAACAATTGTCGTTTTACCATCGATGATTGAGCTTCTTGGATCTGTGATGTAGTCAGATGATACTAAAGGTTCGAATGATACGCCTAAGATATCTTTCATGTCCCCTTCTGATTGTTTAACGAATGCATCGTTCACTTCATCAACCGTTACTTCACGCTCAAGGTCAACAACTAAGTCGACAAGTGATACGTTAGATACTGGTACTCGAAGTGCCATACCATGTAATTTACCATCAAGTTCCGGTAATACTAGGCTGAGTGCTTTTGCTGCACCAGTTGATGTTGGAATAATATTTTCCGCACTTGAACGTGCACGTCTTAAGTCTTTATGTGGGTTATCAATGTTATTTTGGTCATTCGTGTATGCATGAACTGTCGTCATTAAACCATTTTTAATACCGAATTCATCGTTTAATACTTTTGCAACGGGTGCTAAGCAGTTCGTCGTACATGATGCATTTGAAATCACGTCGAACTTATCTAGGTCTAACGTATCATCGTTGACACCAAGTACAATTGTTTGCACGTCATCACCTTTACCAGGTGCTGTTAATAATACTTTTTTAGCACCTGCAGTAATGTGTGCCTTCGCTTTTTTACCTTCATTGAATGCGCCTGTTGCTTCTAATACGATTTCTACACCAAGTTCTTCCCATGGTAATTGCTCAGGGTTACGCTCTGATGTAATCAAGATCTCATGGCCATCGACAACTAGTTTGTCACCTTTAGGTTCAACTTTTTTGCCAAACTTTCCATGTGTCGTATCGTAGTTTAATAAGTGTGCGAGGGTTTCTGCGCTGTAGCTTGCATTCACTGCAACAAGCTCTAATTCCTTAGATTCAACAACAATACGAAACACCATGCGCCCAATTCTTCCTAAACCATTAATTGCAACTTTTTTCATTCTTGAATTCCCTCACTTAAAGTCATTATTTTTAGTTATTATATCATATTTACTGGTTAAATTAGGTTATTTTCTAGTTTTGAGATGAATTGATCGACTTGTTTAAACAGTTCTTCCTTTGTCCCGTTGTTGTCAAACACGACATCGCTCATTTTTTTCTTTTCTTCGAGACTCATTTGACTGTTAATTCTACTTTTCGCTTCATCTTCTGTAAATCCATTTCGATTCATTAAGCGCTCAATCTGTGCTTCATAACTCACATAAACGGTGATAACGAGATCGCAAGCTTTGTCACGCTTATTTTCAAAGAGTAATGGGATATCTAGGAATACATGGTTATCTTTGATATATCTATCTTGGTCTTCTTGCATCAATCGCTTCACTTCTGGATGTGTAAATTGATTGAGTTTTTGAAGTTCAGAAGAATCATTAAAAACAATGTGACCGAGTGCTTTTCGATTAATTGTTTTGTCACTGTTTAGTATTTTTTTCCCAAAATAATCAATGATATTGTGATAAGCATTTTGTCCAGGCTCAAGGATTTTCTTTGCGTATTGATCGGCATCTAGAACGATGTATCCTTTTTCTTTTAAATAGTTACTTGTCGTCGATTTTCCACTCGCTATTCCACCGGTCAATCCGATAATTTTACCCATGTGTCACCTCTGGCACTCTGTGCAATAAAATGTATTTCGTGTATTGATTACTTTCGTATGAACGTTTTTACCACAAGTCGGACAAATCTTCTTTTGATAAATGACGAATCGGTCTTGCATCGTTCCGGATCCTCCGCTAGTATTTCTGTAGTCTGAAATTGTGGAACCACCACGTACGATTGCTTCGTCTAATATTTTGACCATTTCTGCGTGAAGGTCTGATAGTCTGGATTTCGAAATCCTCCCGGCCTTTCTCGTCGGTCGTATGCCACTTTTAAACAATGCTTCATTCGCATAGATGTTTCCGACACCTGGAATCACACGTGCATCCATAATCGCTTGCTTAATTGTCATACCTGAGAATCTTTTATCTGTTATTTTTTGAATGAATGCATCTTTACTATGCGCTTCAAAATACTCAGGTGCCATTTCAACGAATGGTTTAAACTCAGATATTTTCGGAACAATTCTGAGCTCTCCAAAACGGCGTATGTCTGCGTACACTAAGTACTGATTGGTTGAGAGTTTGAATGTGACATGTGTATGCGTTCGATAATTCTCTTCAGCTATTTGGTCTGGTGAATCGACGATGAAGTAGCCACCACTCATGCCTAAATGAGACACGAGGTTAAAGTATTGATTTTGTTTTTGTAATGAAAAATTCAAATACTTCCCACGTCTCACAACGGTCAAAATCTTACTGTCTGTCACTTGCTCAGTAAATGATTTCAAATCATTTTTTACAATGGTGCGCTTGTTTTCCTTATGACCCGTGATGACCTTCTCCGAAAGTTTGATATGCTCGATCACTGCATTCTCGATATGCAGTTTTAACTCACGCTTTACGATTTCCACTTCTGGTAGTTCTGGCATTATGTCACCTACTTCACTTCATACCAGTTGTTACCCTGGCCATAATCTACTTTTAGATCAACATCTAAATCTACTGTATGCTCCATAATGTGTTTGATATGCGGGATAAAATCCTCAACATCCTTTTTGTTTACTTCGAAGATCAGCTCATCGTGAATTTGTAACAACAGTGTTGCATCGAACTTCTTTGAGTCTGGATGTTCTACATAGTCCACCATTGCTTTTTTAATGATGTCCGCGGCACTCCCTTGAATCGGTGAGTTCAGCGCGGTACGTTCAGCAAAACTACGTTGGTTAAAGTTCTTACTATGAATATCCGTAATATATCTTCTGCGCTTCATTATCGTCGATACATAGCCATCTCTTCTGGCATCTTGCACGATTGATTTCATAAACGCATCGACTTTCGGAAACGATTCTAAATAGTTATCTATAAACAGGCGTGCTTCTTTTCTTGTAATATGCAAGTCTTGGCTCAGTCCATAATCACTAATACCATAAACAATACCGAAGTTAACTGCTTTCGCATTTCTTCTCATCTCACTGTCAACATCTTCACGCTCAACGTTAAATACTTCCATCGCTGTTTTCGTATGAATATCGACATCTGTATTAAATGCCTCTTGCATCGATTCGTCCCCTGTAATATGCGCAAGGACACGCAGTTCAATCTGTGAATAGTCCAGTGCAACGAGTACCTGATCACTTGTACTTGGTACAAAAGCACGGCGAATTTTACGTCCTTCATCTGTTCTAATCGGAATGTTTTGTAAATTCGGTTCGAGTGATGAGAGTCGTCCGGTTTTTGCTAATGTTTGATTGAATCGCGTATGGATTTTACCTTCATCTGATACTTCATTCTGTAAGCCGATTACATACGTCGATTGTAATTTTGATAACGTTCTATATTCAAGTAAGTATTTGATAATATCGTGCTTTCCATTTAATGCATCGAGTACTTCAACCGATGTAGAATATCCAGTCTTTGTGCGTTTAATTACAGGCAGTTCTAATTTTTCAAACAGAATAACGCCTAACTGTTTCGTTGAGTTGATGTTAAAAGTCTCGCCTGCAAGGTCATGTATTTTAGATTCAATCGCATCGAGACGTTCTCTAATTTCTGTTTCCATCTGTTTTAATTGGTCGAGTTCAACATGAACGCCTCTAAGTTCCATCTTAGCGAGTATCTTTGTGAGTGGAATTTCTAGGTCATATAGAAGTTCATGCATATCATATTCATCAATTTTTGCATTCAGTTTCTCACGGACATGGTGAATTGCAAGTACTTTATCCTGTAAAAACGGAATATATTCTTCAGGTGTCGGTGTTTTTTTGTTACGTCCCTTGCCATAGAAAAACTCATCGTTGTTAATGTTCACACCGAACTGCTCAGCAACTTCAGCGACACCAACGATTGTAATCGACGGTTCAATTAAAAATGCTGCGAGCATCATATCTTCAGTAAAGTCTGTAAAGTCGATGTTTAAGTGATTGAGCAAGCAAATATTTCGTTTAATATCATATGTGTAAATCGCGTCTCTAGAAGTTAGAAATGCTTTGAGTTCATCAATATTAATATCATCCACTGATTTTACAATTGTGTGTTTACCATCCGTTGCAACAACAAACGTCGGTGTTGCTCTTAAATAGTTTTCACCTTCAGCTTCAATGTAAAATGAGATGTTTTTCCCCAACTGGCTGAAATCATCGACCAGCTCTGTCGTAAATTCAATCTTCTCTTCGACTTCCTTAGATTCAACATCTTGGAGTAGAGAATTGAATTCAAACTCTCTAAATATCTCATGCTTCTCATCGGTATTTTCATTGAAGGCCAAATCTTCAATTGAAAAGTCCATCGGCACTTCCGTGTAAATTGTCGCCAAGCGCTTAGATAATATCGCATCTTCTTGGAAATTCGTTAAATTCTCGTTTAACTTTTTACCGCTTATTTCTGGTAAGTTTGACAACACATCTTCAACGGAGCCGTATTGCTTCAGAAGTCTAAGTGCAGTCTTTTCACCGACACCCGGCACACCCGGAATATTATCCGACTTGTCCCCCATTAACCCCTTTAAATCGATGATTTGATTCGGCGTGATTTCCATACTCTCACGGATAAAGTCCGGCGTAATCTTATCGACTTCAGAAATCCCCTTTTTAGTGAAATATATTGTGGTATTGTCACTTGCGAGTTGCGTTAAGTCTTTATCCCCAGTGACGATAATCGTTTCAACGTTTTCTTGATCCGCTTGTTTTGAGAGCGTACCGATGATATCGTCCGCCTCATATTCTTCAGCCTCGTAACGCTTAATGCCATAAGCATCGATGAGACGTCTGATTGGTGCGAATTGCTCACCAAGTTCTGGTGGCGTCTTCTGTCTACCACCTTTATAGTCTTTGTATTCCTTATGTCTGAATGTGGACTTACCCGCATCAAATGCAACTAACATATGCGTTGGCTTTTCGTCTTGGATGATGCGTTCTAGAAGTCTTGCATAGCCAAATAATGCATTGGTATGTAGACCACTTTTGTTGCTGAGTAACGGCAGACCGTAAAATGCACGGAATGCGATACTGTTACCGTCTATCAAAATAAGTTTTTTCATATGATAACCCTACTTTGTTTTATTTATTAACTTAAATTATACTCGTTTTTGCGTAATGATTAAATGATTTCGGGGTAATATGGTGATTGGGTACAATCGGTTTTTGAGAGTCGTGGATTAAACTGCTACAATCACAATGGTTTCGTGTTGGTTCTAGCGACTTTCAGGAATCGTGTATATAACAAGAGTCAGCGAGAATTTTTTGTTGGCAGTAACTCGCCAACAACTGACAGTGAGCAGTTTGCTCGTTGACGGTTGTTTCTGATTAGTGTTCAACTTTCACACGTGAGTTCATTTAAATGAACACTTGATGCGATTAGTGTTCAACTTTCACACGTTAGTTCATTGAAATGAACACTTGATGCAATTAATGTTCAACTTTCACA
>NZ_FOIT01000001.1:626306-751554 GCF_900110815.1 Aliicoccus persicus
ATTAATGTTCAACTTTCACACGTGAGTTCATTGAAATGAACACTTGATGCAATTAGTGTTCAACTTTCACATGTTACTCCAGGATTGGAACTTCGCGACGAAAAATTATGCTGAAGTTCCAATTTTTCTTCGGTGTGGGAACTTCACAACGAAAAATCACCGCGAAGTTCCGCGAAACAGAATCTCTATCTACTTGTTGATGATAAAACGTGGTGATATGGACATTTATGCAAGATACACTAAATCAAAAGAACAGCATATGACTCATATCAACGATATTGTCCTAGGGAAGAGTGATTCCTAACACATAATCGTCGTTTTGTCCTAAGGAGACTTGCTCCTTGACACATAATCGTCGATTTGTGTTGCTCGTTGGCGTGATTCCAGTTTTAATGGACAGCGAGCGCTGCCCGTTGGCGGAATTCGAGTTTTAACGGACAGCGAGCGCTGCTCGTTGGCGCGATTCGAGTTGTAATGGACAGCGAGCGTTGCTCGTTGGCGCGAATACAGTTTTAACGGTCGGCGAGCAACGTTCGTTGACCGTTGTTGCTTCTCACCCTCACCGCACACCAAACCTACACCAACCCACACAAAAAAGCCACCCTCCATCAATCAAAGGGTGGCTCAGATCTCAAAACCAAGATTACATATTTTTAACGAGTTCTTCACCGAACTCTGAACATTTCACTTCAGTTGCGCCATCCATCAGACGGGCAAAGTCATACGTCACAACTTTAGAAGCAATTGTCTTCTCCATTGATGCTGTAATTAAATCAGCAGCTTCTTGCCAACCTAAATGCTCAAGCATTAACACACCACTCAAAATAACTGATGAAGGGTTCACCTTATCTAGTCCAGCATATTTAGGTGCCGTACCGTGTGTTGCTTCAAAAATTGCATGACCCGTTTCGTAGTTGATGTTCGCACCTGGTGCGATACCAATACCACCAACTTGTGCAGCCAGTGCATCTGATACATAGTCACCGTTTAAGTTCATCGTCGCAACAACATCAAAGTCTTTTGGACGTGTTAAGATCTGCTGTAAGAAGATGTCTGCAATCGCATCTTTAACAATTAACTTACCTGCTGCTTCAGCTTCGCCTTGTTTTTTATCGGCAGCTTCGCGCCCTTCAGCTTCAGCGATCTTATCGTATTCGTTCCAAGTGAAGACCTTATCACCAAATTCACGTTCTGCTAAGTCATAGCCCCATGACTTAAAGGCACCTTCAGTGAACTTCATGATGTTCCCTTTGTGTACAAGTGTGACTGATTTTCTGTTGTTATCCAAAGCATACTGAATTGCTGATCGAACAAGGCGTTCTGTACCTTCTTTAGATACTGGTTTAATACCGATACCAGATGTCTCAGGGAAACGGATGTTTTTCTGACCCATTTCATTTTGTAAGAAATCAATCACTTTCTTCACTTCGTCCGTGCCTTCTTTAAACTCAATACCTGCATAGATGTCTTCAGTGTTTTCACGGAAGATTACCATATCAGTATCTTCTGGACGTTTCACTGGTGAAGGTACACCTGTGAAGTATCGAACAGGTCGTAAGCAAGCAAACAAGTCTAGCTCCTGACGGAGTGCAACGTTCAATGAGCGAAATCCGCCACCTATTGGTGTCGTTAATGGTCCTTTAATTGCAATTAAATACTCATCGATTGTATCGAGTGTTTCCTGAGGTAACCATTCGCCTGTTTGATCGAATGCTTTTTTTCCCGCAAGTACTTCTTTCCACTCAATTTTTTTCTCGCCATTATATGCTTTTTCAACCGCTGCATCTAATACTTTTACTGCTGCGCTCCATATATCTGGACCTGTTCCATCACCTTCGATGAATGGAATAATCGGATTATTTGGTACATTTAATACACCGTTCGTTGTTGATACTTTTTCTCCAGCCATGTATATCCTCCTAAAATTATATTAATTTCTCTCATCAATTGATGTATATTTTCTTACATCTGGGCCGACATACTCCGCACGTGGTCGAATCAGACGGTTGTCAGCATATTGCTCAAGAATATGCGCTAACCAACCTGACACACGACTCAATGTGAAGATCGGAGTAAATAAATCATGATCGATACCCAGTGAGTGATAGACTGTCGCACTGTAGAAGTCTACGTTTGGCAATAAACCTTTTTCATTCTTCACAATTTCAGCAATGCGAGATGACATTTCATGAAGTTCAGGTTCGCCTTGTTGTTCAGTTAACAACTTAGACATCTCTTTTAAGTACTTCGCACGTGGGTCACCTTCTTTATACACGCGGTGTCCCATACCCATAATTTTTTCTTTATTTTCAAGTTTACTGTGAATGTACGCATCCACGTTATCAAGTGAACCAATTTCACCTAACATTTTCATTACTGCTTCATTTGCACCACCATGAAGTGGTCCTTTTAAAGCACCTGCTGCAGCAACGACACCTGAATATATATCTGATAATGTCGCCACACATACACGTGCAGTAAATGTAGAAGCATTTAACTCATGATCTGCATGAAGAATCAACGCTTTATTGATTGCTTCTTCTTCAACATCACTTGGTAACTCACCATTTAACATATATAAGAAATTTGCTGCGAATGAAAGGTCAGAATTTGGTTCTATAATATCTTTGTTATTTCTAACACGTGCTATTCCCGCAACAAGTGAAGCGACTTTCGCTTGAATGCGAATTGCTTTTTCCTTGTTCTTTTCTTCACTCATATCATCTGCATCTTCATCAAAATGAGCCAACATAGAAATCGATGTACGCAGTGCTGCCATCGGATGCACCTTCGTTAAATCATAAGATTTAAGATGTGCTTTCATACCATCTTCTAAGCTCATGTATGAATTTAGTTTTGCTTTGAAATCAGCAAGTTCTGCTTTGTTAGGCAACTTTTGATTCCAAATAAGATAAACGACTTCTTCAAACTGAGCATTCTCTGTTAAGTCGTCAATTTCATAACCACTATATGTCAATTGCGTTCCGATGATCGAGCTAATTTTCGTCTCAGCCGCAACGATACCTTCGAGACCTTTCTTTTCTGCCATATTCATTCTCCTTTGTAGATTTTATCAATGTCAGGTTAAGACATTTTTGTATCCTTATATATAATTTTAAAGTATTTGAATGAACTTCTCAATATAAGAAACATTTATAGTACTTATTTACAATGATAAGTTTTTGTTACTCAGCGTCCTCATTATCTGTACCTTCTACTTCTGTTTCATCAGTTTCAGCTTCTTCATCCGATTCAAACGAATCGACATTCTCTTCTGCCTCTTCCTCTGTCACTTCATCATTACCTTCAGATGCGCCTTCTGGTGAAGATAATTCTGATGGTGCACCATCAGGTAACACGATAAAATCAATGTTGCCGACATTCAATACTTCAATATCTGTTTGGATACCGATATCGGAATCTGTCGTTGTAATCGTAATATTTAAGTTTGCATCCGTGTAAACAAAATCGCTATTAAAATTAATTTCTACTTCACCGCTCACATCTTCTGCACGTTCTTCAAACAATGCTAAATCATTTTCATCAAGGAATGGTGTTAAATCACTCAATTCATTAATCTCACTAATGATTGTATAGCCATCCGTCGAGTTTGTTAATTCAGCTTCGCTAAACTTATCCAGTGTTTCTAGCAAATCACCATAAGTGGCCCCTTCATTTGTGATGTCTGCCTCTAGGTCAGTAAACTCTTCATTTCTATGTGTGAAGCTGTTGCCATCTTGTAAATAATAATGCGTGACTGTATTACCATCACTATCTAAAAACTGAAGCTGTAAATTCCCATCTTCATCTATCATTGTCGACGAAGTACTATCTGTGATATCTTCTTCAATCGTCATCTGAGTCGTCAACACGACTTCGTGACTGATGACATCACCATGAAGTGATTGAGCTTCTTCGATTACAGCTGCTGCGGTATCGATCGTTTCTTCGCTTGTTTCTTCACTTGTCTCTTCTGATTCCTCTTCGTCTGTACTTTCCTCTTCTGTATCCACTTCTTCTTCTGGTTCTTCTTCAGGTTCATCGTTACCACAGGCAGCAAGTAATAGTACAACGCCTGTTGCTAATAAAATCTTCTTCATACAAACACTCCTAACTCCGTAAGGTTATAATACTTTCGCGTGACCGTTAAAGACATTGTTCTGTTCTGAATCCACGGTTACGGTCATATCATTTTTCAAGATTGTCAATGCTTCTTTTGCACCGACTATCGTTGGTAATTCTAAGTTTAATCCGACGATTGCACCGGTAGAAGTCAGTCCACCTTCAACCGTTACCAGTGCTGCTGCTTCTTTCAAATACGGTGTCATCTCTTGAGTGACTGACTGAACAACAACGACTTTGTTTGCAAGTTGTGTCTCTGATAAATCCTCAATGGTATGCGCAATTAATACTTGGCCAACCGCACTTTTACGTCCGATCCCTTGTGCTCGAATTAACACATCACCAACGATGTGCAGTTTCATTAAGTTCGTCGTACCCGCTTCACCTGTCGGTACACCAGCAGTAATAATCAATAAATCACCTGTTGATGCATATCCTTTTTCAATCGTCACACTCACAGATGTATTTAACACACCATCTGTATCATATATGCCATCCGTAACAATCGGTGTGACACCCCATACAAGTTGCAATTGTCTCGCAACATATTCATGTGGTGTAACAGCAATGATATTCGATTTCGGTCGGTATTTTGAAATCATACGTGCGGTGTGACCCGATTCAGTTGAGGCAACAATTGCTTTTGAATCGAGATTGAGTGCAGTATGTGCTACCGATACTCCAATCGCAGTGACAAGATTCGTTTCTTGTTGTTTCGTACGATACGATAACATTTTTTTATAGTCTTGTGCTTCTTCTGCTCTTACTGCGATCTTTGCCATCGTGCTTACCGCTTCTTCAGGATAATCTCCTGCAGCTGTCTCACCACTTAACATTACCGCATCGCTGCCATCGTAGATTGCATTTGCAACGTCACTTGCTTCTGCACGTGTACAGCGTGGATTATGTTGCATTGAATCTAACATTTGCGTTGCCGTAATGACCGGTTTACCAAGTTCATTACAGATGCGAATCAGGTCCTTTTGAACCATCGGCACGCTCTCCGGTGGAATTTCAACACCCATGTCACCGCGTGCAACCATCAATCCTTCTGATACTTCAAGGATTTCATGGATGTTATCAATACCCTCTTGGTTTTCAATCTTTGGAATGATGTTAATGTAATTCGCATCATTATTTTCTAACAGTTCTCTAATTTCCAATACATCGCTATTGCTTCTGATAAATGATGCAGCAATAAAATCTACTTTTTCTTCAATACCAAATAAAATATCAGCTTTGTCTTTCTCCGTTAATCCAGGTAGTTTCAGCGATACGCCAGGTACGTTCACACCTTTTTTATTTTTCAACAGACCGTTGTTCATTACTTTACAAGTGATTGTCCCATTGGCTTTATCGATGGATTCTACGATCAATTCAACCAGTCCATCATCTAGCAAAATGGTATCTGACTCTGAAATATCTTCAATTAATTGATCATAAGTAACAGAGAATCGTTCATTATTTCCGAGTACTTCAGTCATTGAAATGTCGATCGTTTGTCCTCTCTCTAACTCGACTTGATCATTTTCCATATTGTGTGTGCGGATTTCAGGCCCTTTCGTGTCGAGTAAAATTGCGACTGTCTTATCCAATTTTCTTGCAATCATTCTTATGTTGTCTATTCTCGCTTTATGCTCCTCGTGGTCTCCGTGTGAGAAGTTAAGTCTAGCAACATTCATACCTGCTAAAATTAGTTTTTCTAACATTTCTGGTGATTCAGATGCCGGACCGATCGTACAGACGATTTTTGTTTTACGCATTGATATCCTCCTAAATAGATAGCTCTTTCGATAATTTATATAGTTTTTCATCGTATGGTTGTGCTTCTTTAAATACTTGATGAAATTCAGTTTTGTTTAGTTCGTTGTTCATCATCCCAACGGCATAACCACTTTCTCCAGCCGTTAATAATTCTACTGCGTATGCGGCTAGCCTCGATGCGAGCACACGATCGCGCCCAGATGGTTTACCACCTCGTTGAATATGTCCGAGTACACTTTCTCTTGTATCGACGTTGATGTAGTGTCGTAGTTCCTTCCCGCATTCCGCAGCTGACATCACGCCTTCAGCGACGATGATAATCGAATGCTTTTTACCACGATCCATCCCCATTTGGATACGTTCGGCAACTTCTTTAATATCCATCGGCGACTCAGGGATAAGAATTGTCTCCGCACCACCGGCAACGCCTGCCCATAATGCCAAATCCCCTGCATGACGACCCATAACTTCAATGATAAACGTACGTTCATGACTCGTCGCAGTGTCTCTGATTTTATCGACTGAGTCGATAATCGTATTGAGTGCTGTATCAAAACCAATTGTAAAGTCAGTTCCATAGATATCATTATCAATCGTTCCAGGGACACCAATTGTTGCAATGCCTTCTTCATGCAAACGCTGTGCACCATGAAATGATCCGTCACCACCGATTACAATCAGTTTATCAATACCATGATTCTTTAAATGTTCAATTGCTTGTTTACGTGCTTCTTTATTTTTAAATTCAGGACAGCGTGCGGAATACAGTACAGTACCACCGCGTTGGATAATGTCACCAACATCACCAAGTTCTAGCTTTTTAATGTTGCCTGTCATCAAGCCTTGAAAACCTTGATAGACGCCATAGACCTCTATACCATTGAAAATACTTTTTCTGACGACGGCGCGGATTGCTGCATTCATTCCAGGTGAATCTCCACCGCTTGTTAAAACCGCAATTTTCATTTGAAAGTGCCTCCAAAATCTATAAATTCACTTCTTAAAAATACCATATTATATATACCCTATTCTATACTAATTAAAGGATGATTAAGAACTTTTAACCCAATTTGCACAATCATTACAATTGAATTGACACGATTCAAAAAAACTGAGGCAAATGCCCCAGTTTCTTATTAGTTTTTATTCTTCAATTTCTTCAAACTGACCGATGTTCATATACTTTTCAAATCGGTCCTCTTTTAATGCGTCACCATCGAGTGCTTTTAACTCTTTTAAATGTTTTTCAATCATTTCATCAACACTCGAGAACATCGCTGGTTTATCTTTATGTGCACCACCGAGTGGTTCTTTGATAATATCATCGGCGATTTTTAGTTCAAATAAATCATTTGCTGTAATCTTGAGCGATTCTGCTGCTATTTCCTTAAGTGCAGCGTCTTTAAATAATATACTCGCAGCGCCTTCTGGAGATATGACTGAGTAAGTAGCATTTTCGAGCATAAGCAGTCGATTACATACGCCAAGTGCGAGTGCGCCACCTGAACCACCTTCACCGATAACAATACTGATCACAGGCACTTTTAAGCCGGCCATCTCAACTAAGTTTCGTGCGATTGATTCACTCTGACCACGTTCTTCGGCAGCTTTACCTGGGTACGCACCTTTCGTATCGACGAAACAGATGATCGGACGATTGAATTTATCAGCTTGTTTCATTAGGCGAAGTGCTTTGCGGTATCCATCTGGATGTGCCATACCGAAGTTACGTGCAATATTGTCTTTCGTGTTTTCACCACGCTGATGGCCAATTACTGTAACAGGCTTGCCCTTATACGTTGCAATACCACCGATTACTGCTTTGTCGTCACTGTAGACACGGTCGCCGTAAAATTCGATATAATCTTCAAATAATGCATCGATATACAGCTGAGTTGTTGGACGTTCAATAAACCGTGCAATTTCAACACGTTGCCACGGTTTTAAATGATTATAAATCTCCTCTTGCTTATCAACAAGTTTGCGTTCAAGAAACTCTATCTCTCGCGTCAAATCCTGTTTGTTTTTAGTCGCATATTTTTGTAATTCTTTAATTTTTTCGTCGAGTTCAACGAGTGGTCGTTCAAAAGAGAATGCCATCGGTTATACCTCCTTGTGCATGCTTAATATTTTCGACAATGTCCGCTTCATGTCTGTGCGATTAACAACACGATCAAGCTGACCGTGTTTCACAAGAAATTCCGCTGTCTGGAAGTCGTCTGGCAACTTTTCTTTTATTGTCTCTTCAATGACACGTCGACCAGCAAACCCAATCAGTGCGCCCGTCTCAGCCAAGTTAATATCGCCGACAGATGCAAAGCTTGCTGACACACCGCCTGTTGTTGGATTCGTCATATATGCAATATAAAGTAGCCCTGCTTCATCGTGGCGCTTTGCCGCAACACTCACCTTTGCCATCTGCATCAATGAAATGATACCCTCCTGCATTCTGGCACCACCTGAAGCGGTGAAGATGATGATGGGCAAGCGATTTTCAGTCGCATAAGTAAAGCTGCGCGCTAGCTTTTCACCAACAGCACTTCCCATACTTCCCATTCTAAATCGAGCATCCATGACACACACGACGGCTTCATTACCGTATATCATGCCGCGTGCTGTTAAGACTGCTTCATTTAAACCCGTCTTCTTCATGTCCCCTTCTAATTTTGACTCATAGTCCGGAAAATCAAGCGGGTTCACCGATACGATTCCGTTGAAAAGTAACTCGTACTCACTGTTATCCATTAGCGCGTCCAAACGGTCAGGTGCAGTAAACGGCATGTGATGATTACAATTACCACAGACGTTTAAACGCTTCTTTAAGTCTTTAGTAAATAATATTTTTTTACAATTCGAACATTTGGTCATAATTGCTTCGCTTTGATCCGATGTTTCTTTATTTTGTATATCATTGGCACGTTTATTTAACTTATAAAACAAATCTTTTAACATAATTTAAAATAGCCTCCAACTGTTTTCACTCAGTTAACCGAATATCTACAGGGGAAATTGCTTCAAGTAATATTGGTATATGTTCTCGTTTGACGTATCCGAGTGGTGTTTTTTGCTCAAAATCAATGACAGGAATTCCCATTGAATCAAGTTGATTGATTACATTATACTGATTAATGTTCCGAATATAAATTAATTTCGTGTTTTTTATTTTGAAATCCGTATATTCATCAATGGTCATTAAGTTGTTAATGACGAGTTGATCTTTCCCATCACGTTTTTTTATTGCCCCATTTGCAACGACTGTCTGCTCTTTAATTAAATGAAATACGTCACCATAAGTCGATGGAAAAATGACCGCATCCATCTCAATTTGCCCATCGCTCACAGTAAGAAATGCCATGTCTTGGCTGCGCTTCGTTTTTATCTTACGTATATCTGTTAAATACACCAGGTAATCTCCGACTTTCTCTTTGTCAGTCAGTCGAGCAGGTCGCGCGAATTCCAGTGCCTTTCGCTCTTCGATTATCGGATGATCACTGATAAAAAACCCGAGTACTTCTTTTTCAAAATTCAGCTTATCCAACACTGGCATCTCTTCTATATGTTCAGCTTTAAAATGAAAACCCATCTCGCTTAATACAGATTGATGTGCATAATTTTCATCTGCAACTGATACGCCAGACACCATTTGCAGCAACTGCTTTCTAGAGTAACCAAAGCTATCTAGTGCACCGCTTTTTATAAGTGCTTGAATGGCATTTTTATTGAGTGATTTATCATCAATTCTACTATTCAACTCGAAGAGATCTTTAAATGCACCGTTTTCGTTGCGTTCTGCTACGATGCGTTTTGCGAGTTCTACATTGATTCCTTTAATAAATGCTAATCCGAGCCGAATGTTTTCATTTGTTGTATTAAACACTTGTGATTCGTTGATACACGGCGGTTCAACTTTAATCTTATAGACATCCATCTCTTTAATTAAATCATTCAATTTCGTCGCATCACTACGATTGTCCATCAGCATCGTCTGGAAGAATATATGACGGTAGTACAGTTTAATATAAGCCATCCAATAAGAAATCTTAGAGTAAGCAACCGCGTGAGATTTTACAAAACCATACGATTCAAACTTTTGAATGTAGTTATATATTTCTTCAGCAACGGATTGATCATAGCCCTTATTTAAGGCACCGGCAATAAACTTCGAACGCATGGATGACAGTGCATCATGATCTTTTTTACTCATCGCACGACGTAAAATATCAGCTTCGCCGTATGTAAATCCACCAAACGACACGACGATTTGCATAATTTGTTCTTGGTAAATAATGACACCATATGTACTTTTTAAAATATGTTCTAAATCAGGATGAAGGTACTTAATATTCTCTGGATTTCTCTTCCCTTCAATAAAAGTAGGGATACTTTCCATCGGACCTGGTCTGTATAGAGATACCATCGCCACGAGTTCATTAAAGTTTGATGGTTTCACTCGTCGGAGTGCCTCACGTATACCTTGTGATTCAAATTGGAAAATACCAGTCGTTAATCCAGAAGAAAATAAGTTAAAAATACGTGGGTCATGTGATTCAATGTCAATATCAGACAATTGAAATGACGGGTTTACACGCTTGATGTTTTGAATCATATATTTAATATGTGTCAGCGTCTTAATAATTAATATATCGATCTTCAACAGTCCCACTGCTTCGACCTGTTCCATCGGCCATTGTGACATTAAGAAACGCCTTTGACCATCATACTCAAACGTCACTGGAATGCTTTTATTGATCGGTGCATCCGAAATTAAGACACCTGATGCATGTGTGACAGTGTGGTTTGGTAAATTTATAATTTTTTGTACAAGTTGTTCGAGTACGATATATTTCTCATCGACATCACGGAGGTCTTGAAATGCTTTTGAGTTAAACACATCAGGAGAATCATTCGCCGATCTAAGAATACTCGAGATGTAATTTAGCTCCTCTGTTGAAAAGTCCAACACCCGTCCAATTGCACGCGTTGCAGCACGAAGCGATAGACGGCTAATATTCGCAATGTGTGCCACATGCATATCCCCATATGTATCAATTAAGTAATAGATCACTTCATTGCGTCTCACGTCATCAAAATCAATATCGATATCTGGCATCGTCACGCGTTCTGGGTTTAGAAACCGTTCGAAAACCAAGTCATATTTTAAAGGATCAACCTCTGTAATGTTAAGTAGATACGCGACTAAACTTGCACTGGAGGATCCACGGCCAGGGCCAACTAATATACCACTCCGTTTAGCAAAACTTACTGCATCATGAACAATTAAAAAGTATGACTCGTATGACATATTACATATGACATCATACTCATACTTTAGTCGTTCATGATACTCTTTTGTCGCTGGTGTTTTATCTGGTAGAGCTGTTGTTAGCAGTTGCCATAAATAATCTTTCGCACTTAAATTCGTGTTGTGTTTAAACGATGGTAATGTGCGTTCTACACGCGGTAAATTCACACGGCACTTCTCTACTAGTTCACGGTGATTATTCAATAAACTGCGTTCTTGCTCGGTTAAATCACTCATTAATCGAACGTAATGATCGCCTTCTGTATGAACTAAGTCATGTGCATCAACGCGTGTATTATCACGAATTGCTTCAACGACTGTGAGTACCGATTCATCTTTAGCATTTAAATAGTAACTTGGCTTTATGAAGAGTTGAGTTAAATCAGGTTCATTCATCAGATGTGATTGATACATATCATCGCTCGGAATATTCAGCACTGACTTAAGTGTGAGACTCTCTTCACGTAAGAAGACGATGAGACATTCATCCATCATTGTCGCTAGCGTTTCAGCTGGAATTGTTTCCGTTTGTTTGAACGTGAAGTATGCAGAAATACGTATTAGCGCACGAAATCCTGTTTCATTTTTTGCATACGTAATAATTGTGTTAGTCGTCTCACCGTACGACACAGCAACTTCCATACCAACGATCGGTACCATATTATGTTTGCGCGCTAATTTTATAAACGGATATACACCGTGTAGGCGATTGCGATCGGTAATTGCAACTGCCGCTTGATTGTCTCGAGATACTTTTTCTACGAGGTCATCTAGTCGTATTGCACTTGACAAAAAATCATAACCACTGCGTACATTCAAGTTAATCATCATATCACCTAACGTTGAATTAATCGTTCTTCAGCTTTGTATTCAGCGCATCAATAATTGCTTCAATGCGCTTCATGCTACTTGCACGAACACCGCTAGCAAGCGGATGCCCACCACCGCCGTAATAATCCGCAACATCGTTAATCACGACTTTTTTCGAGCGTAATCTCACCCGATAAAAATCGTCTTCTTCAATCGCAAGAAACCAAACTTTAACATCTTCAATATCTCTAAAAACATTAACAAGTAAACTTGCTTCACTCGATGTTACATCATACTTCTCTAATGCTTCCTTAGAGACAACGGTATATAGTAGTCCATGTTCATTGAGCACTGCGTTATCAATAAGATAACCAGTAAATTTAAACGAATTATATGAAGTCTTTGACAATTCATTCTGCATGGCTGTTGCGTCAAAATCAAATGATCTCAGCTCACTCGCTACACGGAGTGTTATTTTGCTCGTGTTGTCATATAAAAATCTTCCAGTATCACCGACTATACCCGCATATAAAAGACGTCCTGATTCTGAATCAAGATAATCATTTTCGTAGCCCCAGCAATTTGTAAGTAAGTAGATAAGTTCACTTGTCGATGACACGCTTGTCTCAACGATATTGATTGAACCAAATTCATCGAGATTCGGATGGTGGTCGATCTTAACAATTTCTTTGACATTCGTTAAGTCACCATCAATGCGCTCTACATTTGCTGTATCTACAACGATAGCTAGCGGCTCATCAAGTGTTTCATATGCATCCATATATCCCAAAACATTTGCTAGTGATGGTTCGTCCTCACCGAATGCACGAATTTTTTTGGATGGAAATATATTTTCTAGGATTTTTTTAAGACCGAGCTGTGCGCCAAGCGCATCAGGATCTGGTCGTTGATGTCTTAAAATAATGATGTTGTCATATCGATTAATTAAGTTTAATAATGGTTTAAAATTTGCTTTAAGTGCGTCTAATTTATGAATCTCGTTTAAAATCAAGGTTAATTCATCCCTTTAACATTTACTAAAATACGTCTTTAAATTATACTATATAATTGATTGGAGTTGTATTTATGGACATAGAAACAATCTATACACTTGTCGTTTCCATTCTCATCACACTCGCATTTATTGCGTTTGCTCTATTTATTTTTTATAAAGTGAAACAAGTGCGAACGGAACAATTTCGAGGTGGCCGTAGACAATATTATAATTCTTTATCGAGGATATGGTTTGGAGCGTTTCTCATCATATTTGGTACGAGTACGATCGTACAGTTCCAAACAGGTGTTGCATACATAATTGGTGCTGTGTTTATATTCTTCGGATTATTGAATATATTATCGTTCAACCGCAGACGCAAACACTTTAAGAGCGTTATCCCCGATGAGGATCGAGAGATCAATGAATGGTATGAAAGCCAAAACAAAGATGCTTCTTTTAAGCATTCTTCGACAAAAGTGTTATCAAAAAAACGCGCGTAATTTCACGCGTTTTTATTTTGTTCATATATTTGTACTTGTAATAATGCTTTTGAATATATGACGTTGTGACTCTCTGCCTCCACTTCAAGGCGTAAAAACTGATGCCCAATATCAATGACGACACCGCTGAGCGTAATTTCTTGTTGGAGTTGTATGACCTTCATTTGAGTCACGTGATACGTATCAATATGATAGCTATAAATATTATATGATGAAAGCACTGTCCGGACGAGTTTTTCAACAAGTGACATAAAGCTGCTTTCTTTTAAACTCCCAAACTCATCCGTCATCATGGGTAACACTTCTACAGTTAGCTTGTTATCAGATAAATCGATTCGTCTTTCTATTACATTTTCATTTAAGTCTTCACCGAACAATTTCTCAGGTACCATTTCCTTAAAGACATCTCTTCGATGCACGACACCAACAAACTGACCATCTTCAACGACCGGTAAAATATTAAGTTGCTCCCACGTCATCAATTGTCGCATACGCTTTAATGTTGTTTTTGGCGCGAGCTCGATATCATCAATAATAAAATTTTTATAGTTATGTTCGTCCACAATATGCAGTTCTGATGATTTCACTGTCCCGAGGTAGCGGTTTTTATCGACAAGTATTGTAATTTTATCGTTTGGGATGTAAGTGAGTCTATTTGACTTATAGATGTCTAACACATACGATTGTTCTTTCATTACGAAGTCCGCTGCACGTATCATTTCGTTACTGAGAGACATGCTGTATATTTCACGTTGAATTGTCGTTGCGACAGTAAACGTGTCATATGGTGTCGAGATAACTGGTAATTTTAATGCTTGTGCTTCTTTTAAAATATCAGAGGACATACCAAACCCACCGGTGATGAGTAGCCCCGTATTCGTTTTTAATGCTGCTCTTTGAACATCTTCCCGGTTTCCAATGATCAGTAGCGCACCTGGTTCTAAGTACGCTTTTAATGCACCCAGTTCCATCGCACCGATGATAATACGGCCGACTGTTTTCTCAAGCTGTTCTGAACCCGATATCAACTGACCGTTCGTGATCTGTTTAATCTGTTCGAATGTTAACTCTTTAACATTCTCAACTTCCCGCTTCGTAACTCGAATGGATCCTACACGTGGAATTGTTTTTACAATGCCCTCTTTTTCTGCTTGTTTAATCGAACGATAAGAGGTCCCTTCAGACACGTCTAGATGTGAAGAGATTTGACGGACCGATATTTTAGCACCTTCTTCAAGGCTATATAAATACTCCATAATGCGTTCGTGTTTACTCAAGCGAATCACCTACTTTTACATCCATTATACCCATCTTTAAATATCTATAGAATCGCCTGACTTTAAGACATTAACCTTTTTATCGACTTTGTTAACAAATTGATCCGTGTCCACTTCAATTGGTGGGAAAGTATTGTAATGAATAGGTATTGCAAGATCGGTGTTTAACATTTCGTTGACTGCATACGCAGCATCATCAATGCCCATCGTAAAATTATCACCGATCGGTACAAATGTAGCATCGAATGGACCATACATATCAGAAATCAATTTAATATCACCGAATAACCCCGTATCACCCATATGATAAAATTTAGCGTCATCATTCGAGACAATTACACCTGCTGGCATACCCGTATAATGCACAGTACCGTCTTCCATTTCGTAACTTGAGCTGTGGAACGCATGAACAAATTTAACTGTGCCAAATTCAAATGATTTCTGTCCACCGATTCCCATATTAACCACTTCACAATCAAGCGTTGCCATAAGATTCGCCAATTCATTTACGGCGATTACTGGTGCATTATGTTTCTTTGCAAGTTCGACAGTATCACCCACGTGGTCGTTATGTCCATGCGTTAAAATAATATAATCTACTTCAACATCTTCCACGCTAATATTGCATTGTCCGTTATCACTGATAAATGGATCAATAATCACTTTCTTACCATTGCTCTCAAAGTATACGACTGAATGACCATAATACGTAATTTTCATTTTGATTTACTCTCCTTTTTAAGCTGTTTATCAGTATCCTAGTACCCTTAACATGATAAAATTATACATGAGGTGACACAGATGAAATACATTAACTTAAGTCAAACACTATCGAGTTCTGCATCGAGTCAAATATTTAGTGAAAATGACTTAGAATTAGCAAACTTGGTGTTAATAGAAGCAAAGAAAGAGATGCACCCAAATATCGAACTGTTTGCATCCATTAATTACATACGAGAATCACAACAATTTTTAAATGAGCAACTGATGCTTGCTGCAACATCAAAAATTCTTGAACATACAGATGGTGTCGTTGTTGATGAAGTCTTTACTAACGATCATCATGGATTGAATGATAGGTTTTTAAAGGAATTGAGCATGTCAGTCGGTCAAAAACATTTAATAATCGGCCCGACGTTTAGTCAAGTGCCATCATTTTTACAAAGTAAGTTAATCGAAGAATTGATTAATTTTGATGTTTCAGGTGTGATGTACGATGTACGAAAAAATGACATGGAAGATTACGCTGCATTACAACCTTTAGCAAAATTACTCATGCATGTGAAGAAGCGAACATCTATCATACCGCTTGTTAAAACGAAAGAAGACGCTGACACGCTTGGTAAAATACTGCCTGTCAACGTCATTGCTATAGAAGAATAGAATTTAAAAAAGTACACCGAATTGGTGTACTTTTTGTATACATATTTAATTAAACACGCGCAAGCACTTCATACACGTCTTCGTATTCTAATCCTTGTGCTTCTGCAACTGCTTTAAATGTCACTTTACCATCTAACGTGTTAATACCTAAAGCAATTGGACCGTTGTCTAATGCAGCTTGTTTATAACCTTTAGAAGCAATCTGTAACCCATACAGCATCGTCGCATTGTTTAGTGCGACTGTAGATGTTCTTGGCACAGCACCAGGCATGTTCGCCACAGCGTAATGCACCACGTCATGTTTTACATATGTCGGATCATCATGCGTTGTAATCTTATCCGTCGTTTCAAAAATACCACCTTGGTCAATTGCAATATCAATGATAACTGAACCTGGATCCATTGATTTAATCATTTCTTCTGTAACTAAACGCGGTGCACGTGCACCTGGAATAAGTACAGCACCGACAACAAGATCACTTGATTTTACTTCATCAGCAATGTTCAATGGGCTCGACATCATCGTTTGAATACTTGATCCAAACAAGTCATCCAACTCTCTTAAACGTGCAGGACTTAAGTCAATAATTGTTACATCTGCACCTAAACCGACAAGAATTTTTGCGGCATTTGTTCCGGCAACACCACCGCCGATTATTGTGACTTTCGCTTTTTTAACGCCTGGTACACCACCGAGTAGAATACCTTTACCACCTTTAATTTTTTGTAAGTATTCTGCACCGATTTGCGCTGCCATTCTTCCTGCAACTTCACTCATTGGTGTAAGTAGTGGTAGGCTTCTGTCCGGCAACTGGATTGTTTCATATGCAATGGAAACAACTTTTTTCTCAAGTAATGCTTGAGTGAGTGCTTCCTCAGGTGCGAGGTGTAGATATGTAAATAATATTAATCCTTCTTTGAAGTAATCATATTCAGATTTAAGTGGCTCTTTAACTTTAACCACCATGTCAACATCCCACGCTTGTGCTGCAGATTCTACAATTTCTGCACCTTGCGCTCTAAAATCTTCATCAGTAAAGTTAGAACCTTCACCGGCGCCAGATTCCACTAATACTTTATGTCTAGCGAGCACATATGCATGTACCCCACCTGGTGTTAAACCCACTCGATTCTCGTTGTTTTTAATTTCTCTTGGTACTCCGATTAACATTTGGCATACTCTCCTTTTTAATGATTGTATCATAGAAAATATCGATAATGTATCCTTATTTTATGCATAAAAAAGCATGAATATATGTTATAATATAAGTATAAGAAATAGGATGAATATAAATTCAAAAGGAGGAATTTTTCGTGGAAAAGTACAACAATATTATGATTGCAGTCGATGGTTCTCGTGAAGCAGAGTGGGCATTTAACAAAGCAGTTGAACTTGCTACACAAAATGATGCAAAGCTATCAATTATCAACATCATTGATACGCGTTCATTTGCAGCATTAGAGCAATATGACAGAAACGTTGCGGATAAGTCTAGAGAGTTTTCAGAAAACCTTCTCGATGGTTACGAAAAAATTGCAAAAGAAGCGGGTATTGGTGAAGTATCTAAAATTATTGATTTCGGTTCTCCAAAAGCTATTTTACCGAGAAAAGCTGTAGAGAAAACTGGTGCAGATCTCGTTGTCTGTGGTTCAACTGGTTTAAACGCAGTGGAACGCTTCATCATCGGTTCAGTATCTGAAGCGGTCGTTCGTAACTCAGAAGTCGATGTCCTTGTTGTAAGAACAGAGAAAATCCCACAATCATTCGAGCCAGTCGTTGCACAACCTGAAAAGTTAGAGCCTGAAGTAGAATAACATCGTACGTAAAAAGCAGCGCATTGAGTAAAAACTACTCGACGCGCTGCTTTTTTATTTTATCCTTGTGTCAATCTAACAACATCTCTAGCAATCATCAGCTCTTCGTCTGTCGGTATAATTATAATTTTTACCGGACTGTATGGATGATTTAAGAAGACTTCTTCCCCACGCACTTTATTCATTGAAGGATCAAAGTAAACCCCCATAAATTCAAGACCGCTGACGACTTTCTCTCTGACGATGTCAGAGTTCTCTCCAACACCTGCAGTAAATATAATTGCATCGAGTCCACCCATTGCAGTTGCATAAGAACCCATATATTTATGAATACGACTACCGAACACATCAAGTGCTAAAATTGCACGCTTGTTTCCTTTGTGTGCCTCTTGTTCGATGTCTCTTAAATCACTTGAAAATCCGCTGACCCCAAGCAATCCAGATTCTTTATTGAGTACATCGAGCACTTCAACTGCCGTTCGATTTGTTTTATTCATGATATATGGAATGAGTGCAGGATCTAAGTTACCAGATCGCGTCCCCATCGTCACACCTGCGAGTGGTGTAAACCCCATCGAAGTATCTATGGATTCGCCGCCTTTAACGGCTGCAATACTCGCACCATTTCCAAGGTGACAGCTGATCAATCGCAATTCTTTAAGCGGTCGACCGAGCAGCTCTGCGGCACGGTTCGTCACATATTTATGACTCGTCCCATGAAAACCATATTTCCGTATGCCAAATTCCTTATAGTAATGATATGGCAAACTGTATAAATATGATTTTTCTGGCATCGTTTGGTGGAATGATGTATCAAATACAGCGATGTGTGGCACGTTTGGTAACAGCTTGCGGAATGCTTTAATGCCCATTAAATTCGGCGGATTATGCAGTGGTGCAAGTTCGCTGAGTTCATCTATGTTGCGAATTGTTTCATCATCAATAATGACGGAATCATCATAGATTTCTCCACCATGTACGACGCGGTGACCGGTCCCTTCAATATCATTGATATCTTTTATAACGTTAAAGCGTTTCAGCTCAGTCAACATGACCTCTACCGCTTCTTTATGGTCACTGAATCGTGTCTCTAACACTTCTTTTTCACCATTATAGTGCATCGTGAAGACGCCATTGTCCATACCGATACGTTCTGCTAAACCGGATGCAATCACACGCTCTTTTGGCATGTCGAATAATTTAAATTTAAAAGAAGAGCTTCCAGCATTAATCGCCATTATGATAGACATAATTTAATCCTCGCATTCCATTACTTGGTTTCATTTTCACCATTATCATACCAATTATTTAGATCGTTTAGAAATGTTTTTATAGCGTTCGCATTTTTAAAATCTGGTACTTTTAAGAGCAATACGTCTCGATTATCCTCAGATGGTTTCACATTTTCTAACACCATAATAGATTTCCCACTGTCCTTCGATTTAAAAATTGTTTCTGGAAGTGTTAAAAACATCTTGAGTGAAACATGTTCTTTAATATATGTTTTTATCGTGTCGCTGTGCGATTCTAATATATTTGATGGCACGATGAATACGCCGACACCGCCAGGTTTCACCAGTTGCATACCGCGTTCAAGTAAGAGTAAATGTGCATAGCTCATCCCCTCTTCAAATGCGGTAACATAACCTTCTACTTCTACCGGGTAATAGCCAATCGGTAAATCACCAATGACAGCATCCATGTCATCGATGAACATGTCTTCAAGTGCATTCTGCGGATAAATTTCCATCTTCGTTTTCAAGTATTCACAAAGTGCGACATTGAGCTGTGCTAATGATGGATCAATTTCAACCCCATGTAAGTTGACCTCATTCAGTTGCTCTTTGACCGTCATCGATAGATGGCCAGAGCCACTCCCGATATCGAGTAAGTTAAATGATTCTCTATTATATAGTCCGAGAATATGACTGATTAAGTATCCGATTGAATCGGGTGTCAACTGATGATTCGCTTGGATTTTTTCCTCTTTCGACTGTTTTAAATAAGCAAACTGAAACGCTTTGCGCATGTCAGTATACGTGGTATCACTTGCATCTACTTCATAAAGAGCTTCTCCAAGTGCATCTAGGCGAGACTCTGGCATACTTTCCGCCAATCTATCCACTTCATTAATAATAATTTGATATAAAATTTCTAATTTAGATTGTTCCATATGATCACCTTAAATAATAAATGGCTGTCCAAGCCTTGGACAGCCATGAAATATTTCTAATTTTTATAGTCCGTTTAAAACGTCTAATGCTTTTTCATAGTCTGGTTCGTTTGTACCTTCAGATACATATTCAATATATTGTACTGTATCGTTCTCATCAATGACGAACACACTGCGTGCAAGCAAGCGTAAATTTGGCATTAATACGCCGTATTTATTAGCGAAATCTAACAGTTTATGGTCGCTTAATGTGACAACGTTATCTACACCTTCAGCACCACACCATCTCTTTTGAGCGAATGGTAAATCGTTAGAAACTGTTAATACCGTCACGTTGTTTTCGCCAGCTGCTTCGTTAAACTTTTTTGTCTGTGTGCTACATACACCTGTATCGAGCGATGGTACAACACTGATCAAACGTTTTTTACCTGCATAGTCATTCGATGAAACTTCAGATAAGTCATTCGCAACAGCAGTAAACTCTGGCGCTTTATCACCAACTGATAATGCTGTGCCTTCAAGCTTAATAGGATTGCCTTTAAATGTTATTTCTGTCATTTGAATCCCCCTCAATTTTAAACGCTTATATATTTGTTGTACTAGATTCTTGTGAAATTTTCAAGTTATCTAACTTTTCTTCAGACGAAGAAATTTCTTTCGATATTTCTTCACGATACGTATCAAATTTTTCATTTACGACGAAAGTATCGGCAAAATAGTCATGGATTCCCGTTCTTCTTTCTGTAAAAAGAACAGCCAAATAAGGCAAATAGAATAATGAGTTATTAATAAAACGTCCAATGATTTCACGGTAAATCACTTGAGACCACGTCAGTTTACCGCCCGTTTCTGATTTCACTTTAATGCCTGTGACCATCTTGCCAAGTGTCTGATTCAAATAGTATGTCATCAAAACGAAATAGATAACCATCAGTACTGCTGAGACAATATTTTCAGTCGATAAGTATGGCACGAACAAATAGCCCTCAGATAGATTCAGTGCATTTAAAAATGGGTAGACGACGATTTGAGATAAACCCCAGATCACTGCGATATCTATTAAATAACTCACGACACGCGTGGCAAAATTTGCCGTCGACATAATCACCATTTTTTCATCGTGAGTATGTGTTTCAGTTGTCATTTCGTTCACCTCTTATTCATTGTATAAATACATCGGTCTTGGGTGGACATTCAAATATTGAATGTAATCTAGTTGAGACGCATGATCTTCAAACAGTAAGCTGCCGAGCGTTTGTTTGATGCCTGGAATCGGTATACCGAAAAGAGGGTTCGCTTCTGGCATGCCATATTCAATCACTTGAGCGTTCTCGCCGACCTCTTCTTTAAGTGCTGCTAGTGCATCATCAAAGTTACCAATTTCATCAACAAGACCGTTCTCAATCGCATCTTCCGCCAAGTAAATACGACCGTCTGCTAGGTCGCGTACATCTGATTCATCCATATCACGACCTTCAACAATGACCTGTACGAAATCATCATGCATGCTATCTGTTAAATACTGAAAATATTCATCTTCTTCTTCAGTCATCGGTGTAAACATTGAGCCCATATTTTTCATGTCACCACTTGCCCATGTCGTCTCTTCGATACCTAAGTTATCCATCAGCTCTGAAGCGTTAAAACCACTCATAATCACGCCGATAGAGCCCGTCAGTGTTTCTCTAGATGCAAAGATCTTATCCGCTGGAGCAGAGATATAATATCCGCCTGATGCAGCCATGTTGCCCATCGTTGAATAAATCGTTTTATCTTGTTCTTTAATTTCTACAAGTAACTTATGTAATTCGGCACTTTCATAAACCCCACCACCTGGTGAGTCGACATGAAGTAATACCGCACTAATTGAAGCATCATCTCTAATCTCTTTCAGTGCTTCAAGCGTCAATTCATGATTATATCCTACAGCCCCAAATGTAGATGCCGGTTGATTCATTATTGCACCTTCAACATTTACGATGGCGACTTTGTTTGTCGGCGCACCCATTTCATATGTGCTTTTTGGTACCTCATCTATAAAATCAGTTTGCATAAATCGATCAATGTCAGCGGATAACATCATATTCATGAATGAAAATCCAATTCCGACGAAAAATAACGTTGCTGCAATTATCAATGCGACAATTCTTTTCATTGCGAAAACCCACTCCAATTCTATATTTTCAATAGATTTATGATAACATATTACTTGATTAATACTCATGTGATGAGACACTTCACACACGATAAAAAAAGGAGCAATGTGTTTGTCTAATTTTAAAACTGTTTATATATATGCACCCCACGCAAAAGAACGCGAAGCTGTAAAACCGGAACTCGAGACGTTGTTTAATCGTTTAAACATTGAGATCGTAGACGATAAAAGGACTGCGGATATCGTAGCATCGATCGGTGGAGATGGTGCATTCCTAAAAGCTGTCAGAGACGTTAATTTCAGAGATGACTGTGTGTATCTCGGTATTGCCACAGCGAACAAGACACACTTCTATGCAGATTTTCACGTCAATCATCTCAATGAATTAGAGGATGCATTTTTAAAAGATAATTTTGATCCAAGACGCTACCCAATTATAGAAGTACGCGTCAACGACAACCAGCCGGTCTACTGTTTAAATGAATTCACCATTCGCTCGAGTATTATAAAGACAATTCGCATGGATCTCTACATTAATAACTTTCTATTCGAACACTTCATGGGAGATGGCATCGTTGTGTCCACACCGACCGGCTCGACGGGATATAATAAGTCGCTAGGTGGCGCAGTTGTCGATCCGCTAATTCATGCCATACAAGTCACTGAACTCGCGAGTGTGAACTCAAATACACACCGTACACTCGGTACGAGTTTCTTGTTGCAAAAAGAACGCCCGCTGACTTTGCTGATTGATAAGAGCGTTGACTACTATCCGATTCTTGCGCTTGATAATGAGGCACTCGGTGTAACGAATACGGACAAGATTGAAATTAAAGTGAGCGATAAGTTTATCCGCACGCTTAGACTTGAAAACAATACATTTTGGCATAAGACGAAAAGAAACTTCCTACAAGAATAATTGTAGGAAGTCTTTATTATAGTATATCTTCAAACGATTCTTCTTCTTTTTCGTGTGACTCATAGACGATGATGTTTTTAAATCCTTCTTCAATCAATGGCTCAAAATCTATTTTATCTTCAAAATGCAATGTCTTATCTAACCTCGGATTGATCTTCGGATTTTTCGGTTTAAAGATTGTACAGCAGTCTTCAAATGGAAGAATTGATGTTTCAAATGTGCCATATTTATTTGCTAATTCAACAATTTCCATTTTTTCATGAGACAATAGCGGGCGAAGAATCGGGTAATTGGTCACTTCATTAATCACATGCATGCTGCTCAATGTTTGTGATGCCACCTGCCCGAGATTCTCACCATTCACAATCGCCAGAGAGCCCGTTCGAATAGCGAGTCGCTCTGCAATGCTTAACATCAATCGACGTGTAGAAGTCATCGAATAGTTATCCGGCACCTTTTTATAGATTGTTGTTTGAATATCAGTAAATGGATATATGTGCAGTTTTATCTTTGCACCGATGCGCTCTGACATAATATCAACGAGACGCTTTACTTTATCTGTTGCTTCTTTTGATGTATATGGTGGTGAATGGAAATGGATTGCTTCGATTTCAACACCTTTTTTCGCAACTTCTAAACCAGCAACTGGCGAATCAATACCACCAGATAACAAGAGCAATGCCTTACCACCTGTCCCGTAAGGTAACCCCCCTTGAAGATATTCATGCTCACAATAGACATATACACGGTCCACCTTCACCTGAATCATAATCGTATGATCTGGTGCTTTAACATTCACGTGCAAGTGTTCATTGCTCATCTGCACATGTGAACCGACCATCTGTTGGATTTCACCCGTGTCATACTCAAACGTTTTATCTTGTCGCTTCACTTCAATTTTAAAGCTTTTACCATCTGAAAACGATGATGCCATATTTGATGCTGTCTCTTTAATGACTTCGATATCTCGTTCTATTTTCAAAACTGGAGAGACACTTAATATGCCACTGATGTAACGAATGCGTTCTAAGACAGTCTCATATGATTCATCATTTAAATCAATCAATGCAGAGCTGTAGTCTGTTTTGATTTCAGCCTGCGTTCCAGCTAAAGCATTTTTTATATTTCGCTTTAATACATTGATGAACATATTTCTATTTCTTGTTTTTAACGTAATTTCTCCATATCTTACGAGTATATGATTATATTTCATTGTAGTACCTCACTCACTTCTCTTAATGCATAATTAATTGCGTCGATCAGTGCATCGACATCTGTCTCAGTATTGTGCATGCCCATCGATATTCGAACACTACCATCGATCGCAATTTGTTCCGTACCAATTGCTAACAATGTTTCATTCGGTTTGGCATGATTGGAATGACATGCAGATGTTGTTGAGACCGCCACATTCTTTTCGCTTAATATATTTACGATAACTTCCCCTTTTACACCTATAAAACTCATGTTGATTACGTGCGGGACATCTGATGGTTGAAATTGAATAGAAGGATGTTGACTAAACGCATCATTGATCTTCAATTTATAACCTTCTAATCTCTGTTGTACATTATCCATGGATTCTAGTGTTTCTCGAAGTGCACGCACCATCGCGGCAACACTCGGTAGATTCACTGTTCCGCTGCGTAGTCCACCCTCATGTCCCCCACCATGTAACAACGGTCGAAGAATATTTTTTTGTTTGAAAAGCACTGCACCGATACCTTTAGGACCGTAAAATTTATGACTGCTAATGCTCAGCGCATCAACACCTTCATAATTAATGTTTACTTTACCTATTGCTTGTGTCGCATCGACATGAAAGTATACTTTCGGATACTGACTCACAATCGATGCAATTCCTGCAATCGGTTGAATAGTACCGATGATGTTGTTTACAGCCATCACCGTAACAAAGACTACATCATCACTCATCAGTTCCTTTAAATGATCCAAATCGATATGTCCCTGTTCAGTCGCTCGAATATACTTTATATTGTAATTCGTAAATGTCTTTAATGTGTCAATGACGCTCGGATGTTCAAATTGACTGACGAGCACTGTGCTTCCAGACACTTCTTTTTTAGTGAGCATACTTTTGATCACCAAGTTGTTTCCTTCTGTCGCACCGGAAGTAAAAACACATTCATAAGTCGGTACACCAAGCATACTTGATAATTGACGGCGTGCTGTTTCCAACAATCGCGATGCTTCTTTTCCCCCATCGTGAATGCTTGCTGTATTATAATAATATTTTTCATTCGTTTTCACCCAAGTATCTAATGCCGGCTGACATATTTTTGTCGTTGCCGCGTTATCAAAATAGTGCATCATTTCACTCCTAAACATAAGAAAGACTTAGGAGTTGGCCCTAAGTCTAGTTATTTTCATTCTCAAAAGCATTGATGATTTTATTTACCGCGCCAGGTTCAACTTTCTCTAACGCATCTTGAACAATTTCTAATGCACGCTTATAACGGTTATCACTAAACAGACGTTCTGCTTCTTCTAGACGACTGTTAAATGCTTCGTCACTCGTGCGATATCTATTTCCATATTGAATCATAAGTTCTGTTAAACCTGCTTCGTAAAGTACTTCGTATACTTCTTGCTCGAATTTATTTAAATCTATCATAACATGATTCACTTTGTCTTTGATTAACTTGATGTTCATCGGTCGACGTTCAAAGTATTTTACTATCTCAGCAAGGTTTACGTCAAGTTCATGCTTCATGACAACGAAACGCTCTGGAACACTTGTTAAATTTGCCATCGTTAAATCACGATATATTTGGTCTTTACGCTTTTCAATATATGCGCTATTCTCCGTCGCCTCTTTTTCATCTTCACGCAACGTCACAAAATAATCTTGAATCGCTTCTTGTTCATTATTGATCTCATCGATATTTACCTTAATGTGTTCAACATTATCGACAAGTCGGCTATAACGCGTAATATTCTTTTTCGTTTCCGTCACAATGTCGTCGTATATATCAATAAGGTTTTCTATTTCATTTTCAAATTTATGAACGCTATGCGCATCGGCTTCGTTTACATAAAATTGATCTTTAATATAGTCGATTTCAGTTCTTAAAACGTAATTCGTATCTTTCGCCTTAAATAGCTTATCTGAAATTTTCTTTTGATACTCCTCAACTGTCGCTTTCGCTTTTACTTCATGTTCAACAAGTTCTAACATCTCATCCATCGTGCCGTTGATAGCATCAATTCTCTCCTGCGCTTCTTCAAGTTCTAACTGTGTAATGAGGGGTTCAATTTCATTAAGTTTGAACTTTAAGTCAGAGAGTGTATTTTCTACTTGAACATGTTCTAAATCATACCCTTGTGATTTTAATTCTCGACAGCCAAAACGAATGTCTTGGAATTGGTTGGGCAGCTCTTTTTGTACGACACGGATCATATTCGGAATAGCCAACATATTTTCTCTCAAGCTTTCCAAATCTTCTTTAATATCATTGATGTGTTGATTCGCAGTGTAATAGTTTCCATCGTTCGTTAATTTTTTGTATTCTTTTAACTCTGGTTCAAACGATAAGATAAGGCGTTCTAACGGTCGCTCTGACTCACCATATTGGTGACCGTTCGCGAGCACATCGCGCTTTGCCTCACGGAAGAGCTTATCCGATTCTGTATATAAGCGTTCTGATTGCTTGTTCAGATTCGATAGATTATCGATACCATCGACCATTGAATCAAAGTTTTCTTGAACCGTTTTAATCTCACCTTCAGCCACTTGCATGTTCTCTTTTGCATCATTAAATTTAAACTGTTCTAACAAAAGTTTAGATTGCTCTAATTTTTCTTCAGCTGAATTACCGTTCACGTCCAGTGAATGATGCCATCCATCGATCCATTCATTTGTTTTTTGTTCTGCTTCTCCGTGCATATTGAATTGCTTCATCTTCGCAATTGACTGATCAAATGGCAGGAGTCTAACACGTTCTAATTCTGATATTAAATTCTCTACTTCATTTTTCTTCATATTTCTTATGTATAATAATATGCCGACAGCAATGATCAAGACGACAATTATTCCAATTAGAATATATACCCACATGGTCAGATTCCTCCTAACATACTTAAGTATAAACTAAAATATTGAAACTCTAAACATTAAAATGTATAATTTGTTAAATATTTAAATGAGGTGACGCATTGTTTACAGCGACAGAGATAAAAAATTATGAGCAGCTACATCAAATGTTCGATGCATTGTCAAAAGATGAACATAATCAGACTTCTATATTAGCAAATGCATCAAGTTTACTAAACTATTTTTTAAAAGATATTAACTGGGTTGGCTTTTATTTGCATAACAAAGAGACAGATCAACTCGAACTTGGACCATTCCAAGGATTACCTGCATGCACGACTATTGCGATTGGCAAAGGTGTCTGTGGTTTAGCATATCGTAGCAATGATGTGTTTATCGTTGATGATGTGAATGCATTTCCTGGTCACATTGCATGCGATGCAAACAGTAAATCTGAAATCGTCGTTCCTATTTACAAAGATGGTAAGGGCATAGGTGTGCTAGATATCGATTCTCCAATTTATGATCGATTCACTGAAGAAGACCGAGTTGGTCTCGTTAAATTTGTCGATATTTTACTTAAACATCTTTAATCACTTCACACCTTGACTTTATAAGGTAAAAAGCTTATAATTCTATATTGTGTTAATAAACAGAGTAAGTAGCAGTTGATCATTATGAGTGAGTATGTGTTCCCCATATATAAAAAGAGCTGGTGTGCTGCGTAACCGAAGCTATAAGGCGAAGGCACTTTAGAACATATACGCTGATAAGTGGTAAACACCTTATGATGTTTGTTTCCATAAAACAAATATTAAGGAGGAGTCATTATGGCTCGTTACAGAGGTTCCATTTGGAAAAAATCTCGTCGTTTAGGTATTTCGTTAACAGGTACAGGTAAAGAACTCGAAAGACGTCCTTACGTACCAGGTGATCATGGTCCAACTCAGCGTAAAAAATTATCTGAGTATGGTTTACAATTACAAGAGAAACAGCGTTTACGTTACATGTATGGTATTAACGAACGTCAATTCCGTACAATCTATGACCGCGCTGGTAAAATCAAAGGTGTTCACGGTGAAAACTTCATGATCTTACTTGCATCTCGTTTAGATGCAGTTGTTTATGAATTAGGTTTAGCAAGAACACGTCGTCAAGCGCGCCAGTTAGTGAACCACGGCCACGTTTTAGTGGACGGTGGACGTGTAGATATTCCGTCTTACACATTAAAAGCTGGTCAGGTTATCTCACTTCGTGAGAAAAGCCGTAACCTTGATATCGTTAAAGAAGCAATCGAGTATAACAACTATGTGCCTGAGTACTTAACTTTCGATGAAGATAAGTTAGAAGGTACATTCGTACGTCAACCAGAACGTTCAGAATTATCTGCAGAAATCAACGAACAGTTAATCGTTGAGTACTACTCAAGATAATTTGTTACAAAGTCTTGCAGCGCGAATGCTGCAAGACTTTTTCATTAAATAAAAAGGAGTGTAGCTTATGCAATTTGAAGTGTTACTTTTCACGCTTAGCTTCCTATCCATCTTTGGAATGGGCGCGTTATTTCTTATCTCACTCATTATACTCATCATTTTAGCAATTATGAAAAAGCGCATTAGAGTCGTTGGTATACTTACAATCGTATTCTTTGTCTTAACGATCGCAAGTATCGTTGCTGCCTACATCACAGGACCAAGCTTTTCAGTAGACTATGAGAATGAAACGATGTTGTTTGAGTTCGCGGGTGAAACGTTTGAATTTGATATGAACCAGGATATTCAACAGCAAGTCGACGAATTTTTACTTGAATATGAAGAATCTCTTGAAGAAGAAAATGCTACACCATCTGATGAGAATAATTAGAATTAGTAATACAATTGTTTGAACTCTTGTATAAATGTATTTTATAATGACCTCATGTAAGACTAAAGGAGAAAGTTAAATGGCTAGAGCTAAAAATAATGCGATGTCACTCGCAATTAAATTGTTCATTGCAATTCTCATTATCGGTTTAATCGTCGTGATTGCAGCAGGTACATATATATTTTTCCAGCTACAAAATACAGCAGGACAGATGTATGATTCCTCATTTGATTCAATTACGAGTGAATACCGTGATGTAGAAGTAAATCTATCTGATGGCGACCCGATTTCTGTTGCTATATTTGGTACAGACAGCGATGCGGACCGTGATCTACAACTCCGTGGTGATCGCTCCGATACAATCATTATCGTCACGTTGAATCCTGAAACAGATACAGGCACAATCATGAGTATCCCACGTGATACACAGACAACAATTTCCGGTATCGGTAGTGTGGAAAAAATTAACCATGCCCACTCGTACGGCGGACCGACGATGGCTCGTGATACAGTTGAAAGTTTCTTAGAAGTACCGATTGACTATTTCGTATCGGTTGATATGGATGGGTTTATGAATATCGTTGATGAGCTTGGTGGCGTCACCGTGACAAGCCAAGATACATTTAGCATAGAGAACTACAACTTCCAAGCCAACCAAACATATACGATGTCTGGTGAAGAAGCACTCATGTATACAAGAGCACGTAAAACTGCAGGATCTGGTGGTGACTTCGGGCGTCAAGCAAGACAACAACAAGTCGTTCAAGCGATGGGTAATGAAATCGTTGGGTTAAACACAGTGACGAATTTCAATAGTATTCTTGACGTACTTGGTGAAAATGTAATCACAAATGTTAAGTTCTCAGAAGTTTATGATTTAATATCAAAATATCAAGATGCGGCAAATTCACTTGAGCAAATTGAGCTTGAGGGTGAAGGTGGTATCCAGGGGGATGGACTTTGGTACTACAATCCATATGATTCATCTTTAGAAAATGCACGCTCTATTATGAAAGATAATTTGAACTTAAATTAACCAAAAAAAGCTAGAATCCGGCTTGGATTCTAGCTTTTTTCTATATAAACTACTCTTCCACTTCTCTGAACTCGATTGCCTCTTTATTACCGATATTAAAGCTGACTCGAATATGTGTCGTTTCCTCAGGTATGTCAACAACTTTTGGAAATTCGCCGCCGGTAAACAGTTCTGTTTCTATAAATGAAAAATCATTATAGTATGAAATGTAACTTGAACGCGTTACTTCATAGGTGTTCGATGGATCAACACGCAATGGGATGGTTGTCATCATATCACTATCATTGACCATGATGCCACGGTAATTGACATACCCACTCTCTATGATCGTCTCATCATTAATTTCACTTGGCTCACTATTTAAAAATGCAATATCAAGTGTACAACTACTTAGTAATGTACTAAACATAATAATACTAAAAAAAAATTTCATGAACTTTATCCTTTTCCTAGTTATTTAGCTGATCAAGTGCACTTATTGTTAATTTTAATAAAATATCGATACCAAATTCAAATGCTTTTTCATTTACATCAAATTTAGGGTGATGTAATGGATACGATGGTTCATCCTCGTCGATACCTAACCAATAGTATACACCTGGATACTCTAATAAAAATTTGCTGAAATCTTCACCCGCTAAACTTGGCCGAAGTGTAGGAACAGAGGTACTACCATACGATTCCTGAATTACGTTTCTGACGACACTCGCCCACTCTGGATCATTTACTGTTGCAGGATATCCGGTTTTTATTTCAACATCGACTTCAGCACCATGTGCATCAGAAATTTCATTCGAAATATTCAATAGTCGTGTTTTCATTAACTGACGTGATGCATCCGATAAAGATCGCATCGATCCTTTTAGTTCTACAACATCCGGTATAACGTTTGGTGCAAATCCACCATTAATCTGTCCAATTGTTATGACTGCCGGATCAAATGGATCCACATTACGACTCACTATCGATTGAATGGCTGTGATGATTTGATTCGTCACGATGACAGGATCAACTGTCGTATGCGGTTGAGCCGCATGTCCACCTTTACCTTTGACGGTAATTTTAAAACGATCTGAGTTACCCATTATCGGTCCTGCCATGACGCCAAACTTCCCAAGTTCTAACCCTGGCCAAACATGTTGTGCGAATATTGCTTCTGGCTTGTACGTATCAAATACGCCCGCCTCTAACATAGGACCCGCTCCACCGATCGGTGCATCTTCCTCACTCGGTTGAAATACTATGATAACACGACCATTAATTAAATGTTGATGACGCTTCAAAATTTTACACACTGCAAGCATCATCGCAGTATGCGCATCATGACCACATGCATGCATGACACCTACGTGTTTCGACTTATAAGATACATCATTTTGTTCAGTAATCGGCAAGGCATCTATATCAGCTCTTAAAGCAATTGTCGCACCAGGTAACTCACCTTCAATAATAGCAGTGACACCAGTATCTAGAACAGACTCATAAGGAATTTGATGTGCCTCTAGTACTTCTTTAATATGCAGTGTCGTCTGGTACTCTTCCCCACTTAACTCTGGATACTGATGTAACAAACGTCTGAATTCAATAGCTGAAGTGATGTCTTCTTGTAAAAAAGTGAAGTTATTCTCATCTTTTGTAATAGTGAATCTCTCCATTCTCTAAACGCGTTCCGATATAATGATGACCGTTTTCAATCATCCAATCGGTATCTTGATATGATACATGTATTGACTTTCCAAATTCATATAATGATTCACCGTGTAGGTCTCGCATCATAATATGACGCAGTTTATTGCCATATTTGTATTTTGTTTTTAAGATGCGAAAACCTAACTTAAATTTATCTTTTAAACTCGGGATATTATTCGGTGAGACAGTCGCTAGTATATATTTTAAATCACTAGATCGTTTTAGATCATCGATTAAATACTTCCCCATCTTCGTCTGTAGTTGTTGGCCGCGATATTCTGGATGAACGAGTGACACTTCGGAATAAATTGTTCCTTCCTTATCTATCCCAACATCATCTGCCAAATGATCATCCATATCATGACTCGGCACAAGGAAGGCACGGAATGCAATGAGGTGTTCACCATCAAAAATACCAACGGCAAATTGACTGTTTAATAATATTTTAAATTCATTCACAGATAATGTTTCAAGCAACTCTTTTTTGTCTAAATAACTATAAACTATATTTTGTAATGTGACAACATCTGACAAATACTTCACAGTAATGTATTGAATTACCATATTTTCACACAACCTTCATTGAATTATCATCTCATGTTTACATTCATTATAAAAAGGTATATAGGAGTAGAAGGTGAGGAGATGATATCTAATGCCGATTTTACTTAAGGTAAGTGACACATCTAATCAAATGATAGATTTTGAAGTGATAGAATCTCATCAATTGGAAAAAGAAACTTTAAATAACATCTTCAACATGTATTTTTGTAATGATACATTAGACGATACTAATAAGATTTTAAAATTAATTTACCCCAATCATACTGAAATCTATACACAATTCAAAATCAATTATCTCAGAAAGCGCTAAATGAACTCCATTTAGCGTATTTTTTTTGTATCCATGTTAAAATTATACACGAGAATAGTTGAAAGGGAATGATTGTGTGCAAGTAACATTGGTTAGACACGGTTTAACGGATTATAACTTACATGGTAAAGTCCAAGGGATTTTAGATGTTCCACTCAATAGCATCGGTTTAGATCAAGCTAAATATGCGAGTGAATTTCTTAAAAATGAAACATTTGATGCGATTTATTCTTCCCCACTTTCACGTGCAGTAAAGACTGCTGAAGCAATTAATAAACACTTCGATCTTGAAATTCAAACAATTAATGACTTAAAAGAACAAAACTTCTACGATTTTGAAGGTGCTGATATAAAAGAACTCATTCAAAATTATCCAAATGGAATTGATGAACACATTGAAAGTTTTGAAAGTCTATCAGAACGTGTGAAAGTTGCGCTCGATAAAATATATGAGGAACAAGGACCTGGCAAACATATCTTGCTGACGGCACATTCACGTACAATTAAAGCAATTTTAAATCACTTTGATAATGCTGTTTGTATTAAAACATCCCCGCTTGAAAACTGCAGTGTCAGCCGTATTTCATATGATGGAAAAGATGGTAATGTATTAGAGATGAACACATTGACGATGACGAACGAAAAGGAAAATAAAAATCAAGGCATGGCGCATTAGAAAAAGCTTTGAAATCTATTTTTAGATTTCAAAGCTTTTAATTTTAATCTATAAACTTTCTTTAATAATTTTTCTATAGTATAACAATGACAACATCCCGAAGATTGAGTATAGGAATGTGTAAATAACGATTACCGTAACTGTCGGTACGATGAGCTCAGTTCCAAATAAGAACCAGCCTGCACGAACAGCAAAAATGGAGTGTAGTATACCAATAATAAGTGGTATACCGAATGAGAACAACATCTTTAGTGCAACACCACGGAGTAACTCTGACTCTGTAAACCCGAGCTTTCGTAGTATTGTGAAGTTCCCTTTCTCGTCATCACCTTCTACAATCTGTTTAAAGTACAATATACAGCCAGAAGCAACTAAGAATGCAAGTCCAATGAAGCCCATGATGAACACTGTAAGACCCATGATCTGCATCATGTAAATGGAATCTTCGATCTTACTCGTATAGCCATACCACACATCTTCATCATCAGAAGTCATAACTTCTGCTAAGAATGCATGAACGTCCATACTATTGTTCTCAACATCTATACTATTAACCTCTTCTATTGAGAGCACTTTATCGCCCATTTCTGCAACTAGTTCTTCATACACTTCATCGTCTACAACGACTGTATTTGCACCGAATGCATACATCGGTGGTATAACTGTATCTTCATGACGCTCTATAATTTCAATTGTCTTACTGTATTCTCCGTTAGAAAAAGAGAAGAAATCAGATTCAGTCGCGTTCAGTACTTCTTCAATGATATCTGCAGTACCTGTCACAACACCTGTGTCACCTTCTAAATCATATCCCTCAAGGTGACTATCAGAGACGATATTTACATATGTCATGAAGTTACCAGATTCATTGTTGATTGATTCATTTTCTTGTTCTGATTCAATAGTCACAAAATCAAACGTGATCCATTCATACCTATATCCTGCATTATCTAATGCTTCACTTATCTTCTCCACTGGTACCTCTCCAGAAGCATTTAAAGAGTAATCATATGGATGGCTGGATTCCACCATTCGCTCTGCTGAATAGTAAGAGATGTAAGCAAGTGACATTGCCGTTAAACTAATCGCTGTGATCGTTGTGATTAATGTCAGTAGAAATGCATTTGATTTCATTTTAAACATGATTGTCGATGTTGCAACGACATCGTTGACGTTCACATGGCCATTCTTTGATTTTCTATAAATATTTAATATGAGGGCAACGGTAAATTTAAAGATAAAATATGCACCAACGATAGTTAGAAACAGAATGATCAGCATGAGTGGGAATAGTATAACAGGATATTCGAAACCGATATCATATAAGTTCTCACTTAAAAAGTAACCTGCAACGATCATTACAAATCCAACAATACCTAAAATATACGTGAGTACATTTGGATGCTTATACTTCGTCTCTGTAATGCCTCCAAGATTCATCAATGTTATCAATTTCGTTTTCTTAATAAAGTATACGTTTTGAATCGTTAAGATGATAAATATAAAAACAAAGAGTAAAAATGTATACAACAATGATGTTGTACTAAACTGGAAATCTACAACCGATTCAATACCCATCAATCTAAAGAGAATCATGTTTAATAGTCTAGAGAACAAAAGACCGACAAGTATCCCCGTAACAACACTGCCAAAATAAATGATGACATTTTCAGTAAATAACATGCGCAATATTTTGTTGTCAGTCATACCAATTAATTTATATAGGGCGAATTCTTTATTTCTTCGCTTAATGAACAATGAATTCGCAAACATCGTAAATGTGACAATGATGACAAGTATAACAACTGCCCCTGCCAATAAAGCATCGAGTCCACCGTCTTGCTCTCCAACTTGTACTAGTGTCATCTCATTCGTCGCAAGTAAGATGAATGAATAGAACAGTGTCACACTGAATATTAAAGAGAGGAAGTATAAGACGTAGCGACTAAAATTTTTAAAAAAGTTTTTTAATATAATTTGATTAAACGTCATGTCTCACACCGCCAAGCACGCGTTGCGTATCTAAAATTTCTCTGTAATACATATCCTGCTTCTTTTCACCACGAACGAGCGTTGAGTACACTTGTCCATCCTTCAAGAAAATAATACGGTCTGAATAACTGGCAGCTGTTGGATCATGCGTCACCATCATGATTGTCGCCTGATTTTTCTGCTGTAAGTCTCTTAGCTTTTGTAACAAGTCCGTAGCACTTTTAGAATCCAATGCACCGGTAGGCTCATCTGCAAAAATCATTTTTGGCTCATGAATAAACGCACGGGCAGCTGAAGTTCTCTGCTTCTGACCACCTGAAATTTGATATGGGTATTTGTTTACAGATTCTTCAATACCTAACTCCTTAACTAAAGTATCTACCAGTGTATTCGTCTCATTTTTTGACACGTCACGAATTGACATCGGCAACAATATGTTTTCTTTCACTGTCAAAGTATCGAGTAAGTTGTACTCTTGGAAGATAAAACCGAGATCATTTTTTCTAAACTCTGATAATTGACGATTACTTAGCTGCTCGATATTTTGGTTATCAATAATAATCTCACCACTTGACGGTTGATCGATTGAACTGAGTACATTTAGTAATGTTGTTTTCCCTGAACCAGATGCACCCATAATTGAAACGAACTCGCCCGCTTCAATCTTTAAATCAATGCCTTTTAACACTTCCGTTTTGTTCTGACGCGTACCATATGTCTTAACTATATTTTTTGCTGTTAGCATTCGAGTCATCTCCATTTTTATGATTAACTTAAGTATAGTACGTCTTTAAAACGTTCGCGTTTGATTCATATTACAAAGAAAAAAACGATATGACATTTGTGTCACATCGTTCTAATTTCTGTCATATGGTTCAATTTTGGAAACGTGATAGCAAATATCGTATGTTCTCCGTACACCGATTCCACATCAATCCCAATTTCTAACGCATTCGATGCTTGTGCTGCTAAATAGAGCCCCATTCCGGTCGACTGGTTATCATTTTTATGGGATGTAGACGTAAAGCCAGCATCAAAGATTCGTTTGATGTCCGCTTCTTTAATACCTCGCCCGTAATCTTTAATCGAAAATATAACATAACCATCAGCCATCGTCGTTCTTATTTCAATATCATTATTCTCCGAATACTTAACTGCATTTGAAATAAGCTGATCAATGACAAATGTCACCCACTTCACATCACTCACCACTTCAGTTACATTAAAATGGATATCGAATCCAATTCCTTTATGTAAGCAAATGGTCCGTAATTTACGAATGGACTGATTGACGATGTCCGGAATTTTTATCATTTCAAAATGCAGATCATTCTCAATATTAGGCAAACGTTTTAAATAGAGTATTTCGTTGAGCTTCTGATCGAGACGTTGCCATTCGGTTAAAATTTTAGAACGATCCTCTTCTTTTAAATCATTGATCATCAATTGCATCGTTGTCAGTGGCATTTTTAAATCATGGATAAAACGCGTCATCTCGTCTAAATTCTCTTTCGTCCTGCTCGATTCTATTTCAACCATTTTATTATATTCTTGCTTCAATCGTCTTAACACATCAAAATAATCCTGCTGAAATGCTGAACGTTCACTTGGTAAGTAATCAATTTCCTCATGTTTCTCAAGTTTTCTTACACTTCTATAGAATTCTTTTTTTCTGTTGAAATCAATGCCCACACCAATTGCTGTGATGAACAGGTTGATTAAAACAATATAGATCAGTGCATGAATAGGCACTAATGGATCAATATAACTGATAAAAAGAATAGAAACATTAATGATAATGAGCAATATAAAATATGGATAATACTCCTTGATGTACATCTTCATGACAATTCTTCTTTCAGCAAGTAACCATATCCTGTTTTTGTCACAATTGCTTGCGTTAAACCGATTTGTTCTAGTCTTTTTCTCAAGCGATTCACATTGACTGTAAGCGTGTTGTCACTAATAAATCTAGCATCATCCCAAAGTGCTTCGATAATCTCATCTCGACTAACGACTTGATTTACCTTTTGAGAAAGTAAGGATAATATAAACGCTTCATTTTTTGTTAGCTCAATCTCTTCATCACCAAGTGTCACTCTTAATTTCTTAAAATCAAAGATAGCATCCCTGAATTTAAAAACATCTAACGCTTGTGGATGATATTCATACGTGCGGCGAATCAGTGCTTCTACTTTCGCTTTTAACACATCAAAATTAAATGGTTTTTGTACATAGTCATCCGCACCAAGCTGCATCCCCATTACCATATCTGTCGGATGGTCCCTCGACGATAGGAAGATGATAGGTATATTCGAAACATCACGAATCATTCGACACCAATAAAATCCATCATACTTTGGTAATGTAATATCGATTATGACGAGTTCTGGTGACATTGCAATGAATGTTTGCATTACATTTGAAAAGTCTTCAATACCTTCAATTGTGTAATCCCATTCTTCAAATCGATTTTTCAATTCATTAAATAATGTCGCATCATCTTCTATGATTAAAATTTTTGCCAATATCATCACCTACCGTTCATTTTGACGTCGTAATGGTACAAATTGCATGTACGTTAACATTCTCCAAATCCACTCAAATGGTCCAAATTTAAAGTACTTCATCCATACATGGCTGAGTAACACTTGCACGATAAAGAATGCGAGACTGAATGGAACAAAGTAAACGGCATCCATTTGGTCATACAAATTCGTTACTTTAAAAAATGCAACCATAAATATACTTTGCATTAAATAGTTCGTCAAAGCCATCTGTCCTGCTGGTTGTAAAAAGCGCACTAGAGCGGGTATATAATGTAGGACAACTATAAATATTGAAAGATATCCAAGCGCAACAAGTGGTCCACCAATCGTGTAAGATAATCCGCTCATAGTATCACTCACGAAATCCGTTGAATAGGTCAATGCATGACCTGTATACAGCTTAATTGGTATACCAATCGCGAGCGCAATGATACCAAAAACGAGTATCTTCTTTATATGTAACTTAAAGGTATTGTGTAAATTTCTTTGCCCGACATACAAGCCAAGTAAAAACATTGCTAATACGATTGGCATCATGACGACAATGCCTGCTAGACCCCACATGAATAAAACACCATTTGCACCAACTAAATCCATATAGTTACCATTATGCATGATCTCAGTAAGGTTAAAGTTAAATAATCCGGCATTATCTTCTTCAACTTCAAAGCCACGCATTAAAACAGCAAGCCCTAGTACTAATAATGTGCCTGCACTAAAAATAACAATCGGAACAATTAAGTTAACGATAGGTTTTACACGGACAAAAAGTATTAACCAAAAGCCCGTGATTGCATATAGCGTTAAAATGTCCCCATACCAAATAAATACGCCATGGAGTACACCGATGATTAACAAGACGGCAAGTCGTCGGACAAATAACTTATTCGGATTGTCTACCTTCTGTTCAGCACGTGAGATAAACAGATAAAAGCTCAACCCAAAAAGAAATGAAAACATTGTAAAAAAGCTCGATGTTACAAACGAATTGATAAACCATAGCGCACGTTCATTCCAGACACCTGAGTAAATTGATGTGTCTTCTGAAATATCTATGTAAGATCCTGCAAACGACATGATGTTCATCATTAATATACCAAACAGTGCAATGGCTCTAATCGCATCGATTTCATTTATTCTTGATTGCTGTGAGGTTGGTAAATGCATAGAAGACTCCTATCATATAATCAGATTGATATCGCTTAAAAGAAAAATGCAGAATTAGAGAAAAAATCTAATTCCGCTATATAACCAATCGAGGTTTAGCCAATTGATTTCCTGGCCAGTGAAGTACATATATCCAACGTAAACTAATAAACCAACGAGGGGTAAAAACACAAACAAGAAAACAAATAGCTTAAAGACTTTTGTAAAGATATAAAAAAGCAATCTTAAAACAAGCAATGCAATAAACACATATAACACATTCAGTGCATTCAACTCTATCGGATAGAGTTCATAGTATTGTATTAAAACGACAATAATTACTGCGAGTACAGCATATAAAATTAACTGCAAAATATATTTCATATTCTACCTACTCTCGAACCAAGTGAAGTGGTTCTGGGTTTCTTTTTCCCGTTTTTAACTAGCAAAAATTATTTTGGAAATTCAAATGTGTGATTTTCTCTGCTAATACATGCCCATAACGTTCTTCAAGTTTAGCAACAAAATTAGGATACTCACCTGCATGACCGAGATCTTTTACATAATCAAAGATACCGTCAAAATCTGATCCTAATCCGATATGATCCGTACCACCTAAATCGATGATGCGATCAATATGTGGGAATAAATCTTCAATCACACAATCTCCTGATTTTATAAATGGTGGGTTGAAAACAAGGTTAATCATGCCGCCCTTTTCAATGATCTGAGTGATCTGAGAATCTGTCAGATTACGCAGATGATCCATTACTGCACGTGAATTCGAGTGACTTGCGAATACACGGTCCGCGCGATCGATAATATCATTAAAACCATTTTCATTTAAATGACTGACATCGACTAACACGCCGTATTCATTACATAAATCAATCACATCAAATCCAAAGTTAGTGAGTCCAGCTAAACGTTTTTCTCCAACACCATCAGCAACGAGGTTTGCATTATTCCATGTTAAGCCAAGACTCAACACACCAAGTCTAAACAAAGTTTTTAATTTCATCAAATCATTTCCGAATGCATCAGATCCTTCTAGCGTTAACACCGCACCGATTTCATCATCTTTTAAATCATTAATTTCACTTAGATGCTTGATGTGTACCATATTCGGCTGTGTTAAAATCTCATCATAAAAACAGTCGACTTGTTCCAAAGCGTGTTGCCATTTTTCGTTGTCAGGAATTGCCGGCGATAAAAATATTGCGAAAAATTGAACTTTAACGTTACCTGCTTTTAATCGTTCTGCATTGGTATCAATCTCACTGCTGTTCGAGAAATTTAAGTTGCGCTTTTTAAACATGTACGTCTCTCTTTTATCTGACTGGAGTTTCAATAGTGCGTCACAATGTGTATCAATAATTTTCAATGTGTAATCTCCTTTTAATTATGTACCTTTTTAAACATTTATGCGTATAATAACACTAAAATCATTTATTGGAGGTTAATCAATGCATAAAGAAAGTACGTATTTAAAATTTATTATACCATCTTTACTCGGCTTATTCTTTTTCTTAATGCCAATTTCTACAGAAGATGGTACATCAATTCCAATTGCAATATCAGCGAATTGGATATTGGATGTACTCGGTAACGATATTACAGTCATTTTAGTTACTCTTATCATCGTTATTACCGCAGTCTTTACTGTACTCCTTAGCTTTAACATCATCAAGGTTAAAAATGAACTGTTGAACAGCTTGTTCAACGTTAGTATTATGTGGGTCATCATTCGACTGCTTGCGGGGATATTAGCACTGATGGCATTCTACTATGTAGGGCCAGAACTTATCGTATCCGCAGATACTGGAAACTTATTGTTAAGGGATTTATTACCGACATTATTCTCAGTATTCTTATTTGCGGGTCTTTTACTACCCTTGTTACTGAACTACGGTTTTATTGAATTTATTGGAACGTTCTTTACGAAAGTGATGCGACCACTCTTTACTCTACCTGGTCGTTCTACAGTCGATAACCTCGCTTCATGGGTCGGAGACGGCACTGTTGGTGTCTTACTCACAGCGGGTCAATATGAAAAAGGGTTCTATTCACTGCGTGAGGCATCCGTAATCGCCACGACTTTCTCAGTCGTTTCTATTTCATTTTCTATCGTTGTTCTAGAATACATTGGATTGATGAATTATTTTGGACTATTTTATGGCACGATCATTCTCTGTGGTATCGTCTGTGCGTTGATCATGCCAAGGATACCACCGCTTTCAATGATTAAGGATACCTATTATGTTGAAGGTGTCGAGTTAAATGAAGAAGTGCCTAGAAGTCATAGCATGTTTAGTTGGGCATTGACTTCAGCGTTAAAGAAAGCAAAGAAAGCAGAAGGTTTTCAGGGTTATGCACGCGAATCCATTAAGACAGTGTGTGAAATGTTATTCACTGTACTACCAGTCGTTATGGCAATCGGTACACTTGGTACGGTCATAGCTGAAGGGACACCTGTATTTGAATATTTAGGTGCACCGCTCGTTCCAATTTTAGAATTTATGAATGTACCAGAAGCATACCGTGCAGCTGAAACAGTATTTGTAGGTTTTATTGACATGTTCTTACCTGCAGTATTTATTGCAGATGTAGAAAGTGAAATGACACGATTCATTGTCGGTACGTTAAGTATTACACAGCTGATTTACTTATCAGAAGTCGGCGGTGTTATATTAGCATCAAAAATCCCTGTCGGCATTGGTAAATTGTTTATTATCTTCTTATTAAGAACGATTATTTCACTGCCGATTATTATTCTCGTTGCACACCTTATATTTTAAAATGTAGTTACCAAAAAGAAGGTATTGGAATCTATTTACTAAAAACCAACACCTTCTTTTTAATTTTTAATTAGAATCCTCGACCAGCACCACCGCCGCCGCCGGATCCACCACCGAATCCGCCAAAGCCACCGCTTGAACCACCGCCAAAACTACCTCCAGAGCCACCTGTTGGGAATCCCCAGAAAGTACCTCTGCGTCCACGGCTACGTCCACCTGTGCCGCCGCCTCCGCCTCTAATCATCCAGAGGACAAAGATAATAAATATGAGTGTTATGAACAATCTAAATATTTCTCCGACACTGCTAAAACCTGAGCCATCTGACGAATCTTCAATCGGTGTATCCCGTGTAAATTCACCATCTTCATAGCCAAATGCTTCTAATGATTCATTATACAGTGCTTCATACAAAGCAACGAGACCTTGTTCATAATATCGATTCGCTTGGGAAGAATTATTTTCAAATTCTGCTGCTCTTTGAAAATAATCCAATGCTTCTTGATCGATAATACGTCCGATTTTTGCATCGTTTAAATACCCTTCGACGCCATAGCCAACTTGAACGTCTACTCCACGATTCGTAAATTCGTTGCCGTTATCCAAGTTCAGAAGTATGACGATACCGTTATCTTCGTCTTCTTTACCGACGCCATAGCCTCGCAATGCCTCTAATGCGTAATCCTGTCGGTGAATTTGTCCGGTCGTTGGCATAGTCAGGAGTAGCATCTCAACACCTGTGCCTGATTCCAGATGTGTACCGAGGTCATTTAAATTACGAACACTTTCCTCTGACAACACATTTGCATTATCTTGAACAAAATAATGTGTTGTGTCGAGTGGTGGTAAATCTTCCGCCTGAATAGACGGAATAATCATCACACTCATCAACAGTAAGAGGAACATTTTTTTAATCATTATTCTATACCGTCATCTTGGTCAGTATTAAAATCAACTTCAGGCACCTCACGACTTTCGTCACTCGCTTCAAAATATTCTTTTTCATCAAAACCAAAAATACCTGCGACTAAGTTACCTGGAAACGCGCGTGTGTTACGGTTAAATTCCTGTACTGAACTGTTATAGTCCTGTCTAGCAACTGCAATTCTATTTTCAGTACCTGCAAGTTCGTCACGCAATCCGGTAAACTGAGTGTCTGCTTTTAAATCCGGATAGTTTTCTTGCAGTGCGATCAAACGGCTTAACGCAGAAGTCATATTATCATTGGCTTCTGATAGTTCATCTACGTTTGATGCATTCCCGATATCTGTACGTGCTTCTGCAACTGCTTCAAAAATTTCACTTTCATGATCCGCATAGCCTTCAACTGTACTTACTATGTTTGGTATTAAATCATTACGACGTTCCAGTTGTGTTTCAATTTGTGCATATTGTGAGTTTACATCTTCATCAAGATCTACAAATTGGTTGTATTTAGGGACTATTAGAATGAGTGCTGCAATACCAATTACTAGAACTAAACCTACGACTACTGCAATCGGGATAATAAACTTTTTCATATTTCCTCCTAGGGTTTAACTGACATCTAACAAAAGAATTTGTTATTTAAATTTTACGACAAAATATTTCTTTTTGCCACGTCTAACAATTGTGAATGTATTATCTAACATGTCAGCATTCGTTAACTCATGGTTGACATCCTGTTGTCTTTCACCATTGATATAAATCGCGCCATTTGTAATATCTTCTCTCGCTTGTCGTCGTGAAGAACTAATACCCGATTCTACTAACACATTAACTAATGTGAAATCGTCCCCATTGTAATCATGTGACGGTACATCTTTAAATGCATCTTGAATTTGATCTACATTTAGTGCTTTAATATCTCCGTTGAACAGTGCTTCTGTAATATTTTGAGCCTCATTGAGTGCTTCTTCACCGTGAATGAAAGCAGTTACCGTTTCGGCTAAAGTACGTTGCGCTTTGCGTAAATGCGGTTCATTTTTTACACTTTCTTCTAACGCTTCAATCTCTTCACGATTTAAGAACGTGAAGTATTTAATCAACTTGATCACTTCATCATCACTTTGATTCAACCAAAACTGATAAAATTCATACGGTGATGTACGCTTCGGATCTAACCAAATATTGCCGGATTCAGTTTTACCGAATTTTTTTCCGTCTGCTTTAGTGAGTAGTGGAATCGTTAACCCTTCTGCTTCAGTTTTACCAAACATGCGTCGCATCAACTCTAGGCCACTTGTAATATTCCCCCACTGATCACTACCGCCGATTTGTAATTTACAATCATACTTCTGGTTTAAGTGACCGTAATCGATCGCTTGAAGAATCGTATATGTGAATTCTGTATAAGAAATTCCAGTTTCGAGTCGTGATTGGATGGCATCTTTTGCAAGCATGTAGTTTAAGCTCACATGTTTTCCGTAATCTCTTAAAAATGAAATTAAATCAATTTCATTCAACCATTCTCTGTTGTTCACAAATATCGGTGTATTATCAGATGCTGTTTCAAAATCAAAAATATGATGCATCTGTGATTTTAGACCTTCGATGTTTTTATCGATTTGTTCTTCTGACAATAGTTTACGTTCATCGCTTTTAAATGATGGATCACCAATCATACCCGTGCCCCCACCAATTAAAATAATCGGTGTATGACCATGTTCTTGAAAGCGTCTCAACGTAAGCAGCGGTACTAAATGACCAATATGTAAACTATCCGCTGTTGGGTCTGTCCCTTGATATATTTTTACATTTTCAGTTTCTAGTAGCTTTGCTAAATTTTCTTCATCTGTAATTTGATGTACAATGCCTCTGTACTTTAAATCTTCTAATAACTGACTCATGAAATCATCTCCAAATTATAATTATATTAAAAATACACCCAATCTAACAATTAGATTGGGTGCTTGACACGGTACCACCATTCAGTTTTACTTATAGGGCAAAAAGATAAGCGTAAGTGTATTCACGATATCTCATGTACTAATTTCCACCACCCATTAGCTCTCTAAAAGTCATACAAATATCATTACTTCTCTTACATCTTGTTGGATATTCTATTGACTTAAATTATAATAAAATACGGTTCGTAAAGTCAACTTCAATAAAATCAACCCTTCGAGCTTTGAATAAATCATATTTGTTCTTAGCCCTATATATTAGTTAGGCGATTCATAATATATATTACTTCACCTTCAAACCCTTTTAGTCTGTTAGTTTAATAATAGTATTGTAAAAAAGGAATAAGTGGTTAACAAGTAATATAAATTAAATCCCTCTATTTTTAAATGGATAATTGACAAAATCATGAATCTCATTTAAATTTTTAGTGTTTTTACACCACAAAATATTCTTAGAAAATATCATAATGTGTTATAATCCTATTATACTGGGAGGTTACTGAATGAGTAATAACAATGGTTTTTTTAATCGCCTCACTTCATTTTTTACAAGAAAACAAGAAGTTAAGGAAAAAGATAAGATACATGGTAGTTCATTAAAGGAAAAATATAATAACGCGCGCGACCGCTTTGATAAGGTCGGTTCCCCATTTAGGGTCGCTTTTTACACCGTTTACGATACTGTATGGAATGTCGTTTTATTTTTAATTGTAACACTATCGTTATTCGGTATATTTGGCGGTGCGATCGGACTCGGTTATATCGCAGCACTGGTAAACGACCATGAAATTCAAACCGCTGAAGAAATGAAGCAGTCGTTAACAGAGATGACAGAGAGTACGACCGTGTCATTTGGCTCTGGTGAAGAGATCGGAACACTTCGAACTGATTTAGTACGTGAGAAGATTACATACGATGAAATGTCACCATATCTCATCGATGCATTGATTGCGACTGAAGATGAATATTTCTATGAACATAATGGAATGGTACCAAAAGCATTTATCCGTGCTTCATTACAGCAAGTTGTTTCTGATAATACGACGGGTGGTTCAACAATTACACAACAGTTGATTAAGAACCAATTGCTTACTACTGATACGACATTTGACCGTAAAGCAACAGAGATTTTACTATCTTTCCGTGTTGAGAAACTACTAGAAAAAGATGAAATTCTAGAAGCTTACTTAAATCAAGTGTCATTCGGTCGTAATGCAAATGGCCAAAACATCGCTGGTGTTGAAGCAGCAGCACAAGGTATATTTGGAATTTCGGCAAATGAACTCAATATTGCACAAGCAGCATTTATCGCAGGTATGCCTCAAAACCCTTACGCTTATACACCATTTACACAGCTCGGGGAAGTGAAAGACCAAGATTACTTGGAACCGGGGCTTCAGCGATTGTCATATGTACTGAATCGTATGCATACTGAAGGTATGATCACTGATGAAGAATATGAGGAAGCTCAAAATTACGATATCATCGGTAATTTAACGACACGCGTTGAAACACCAAATGAATTATATCCACATTTGACAGATGAAATTGAACGTCGTACAGTGCAGATTTTAAAATATGTACTCGCAGAAGAAGATGGCTTAGATCGTAGTGATGTAGACAATACACCTTTAATTAACGAAGAATATACAATTCGTGCAAACAGTGCACTGCGTAATCAAGGGTATCAAATCACAACAACGATTGATAAGGAAATATATGATACGATGCAACAGATCAAAGATGATTCACCATATTACTATGGTGAAAGAAGTTCAGCTGAAGCTCTCGATGCACAACCTGGACAGACAGAAGAAATGTTACAACATGAAATCGGTGTGATTTTAAAAAATAATAAAACTGGTGCAATTATCGGTTTTGTCGGCGGACGTGATTTTGAACGTTCAGCCATCAACCATGCGACGATGACGAAGCGTCAGGCAGGCTCTATTATGAAACCTCTTGCTGCCTATGCACCAGCAATCGATAAGGGACTCATCGTCCCTGACACAGTATTGCTTGACCAGAAGTTCGAAATTACGCACGAAGGTTGGGCACCGACAAACTACGATGCTGAAAACGAGTATGGATTAGTCACAGCATATCACGCACTGACGAACTCATTTAACTTGAGTACGCTTCGACTGTGGAGCCAAGTTAAATCAGAACGTCCACAAGACTATTTAACGCAAGTGGGAATTGATATTCCTCTGAATCAATATGCTGATTTAGAACGTACGACACTCGTTGATTCATTTGCACTCGGTTCACTCGACATGTCTGTAGAGGAAAGTGTTGATGCATTCTCAAGTCTTGCAAATAACGGTATGTTTGCCGACAGCTATATGATCGAAACAATTACCGGTCCTGATGGAGAAGTTGTCTACCAACATGAAGTCGAACCGATTAGAGTTTGGGAAGATTCTACTGCATACTTAACTTCAGAAATATTAGAAAATGTATTTAGAGAAGGTTCTGCCTACTACATCAGTGACTATTACGACCAGGTGTCAGGCACTTATGATTGGGCAGGTAAGACAGGTACAACAGACACTTTCGTTGACTCATGGTTTACTGCATATAATCCCGAAGTAACACTCGGTGTTTGGATGGGTTATGACCAACGTATTCCTCAAGTATATGAGACGTACCAAGAAGAGCGTCACCACATTTACGCGTGGAGAGAATTTGCGAGTCGTTTATCTGAAGTTAACCCAGAACTAATGGGTGCAAATCAGTTCAGATCACAGCCATCATCCGTATCACAAGTAAGATTCTGTGCGCTCACGATGGAACTTGAGTCCGATTGTGATACACGATATGACAGAGTAATCACCGGCCTCGTTGCAAATAACACGTTGTTAGAACCAAAAGAAAATATTACAGATTATCGCATTCAAGAGCGTCTTGGTGCAGGATTCTATGGTATCTCTCCAGCATTAAATGTTTCTCATTATCAAGGACAAGTCAGACAGGATTGGAGTCGAACATATACGATTGGCTCGTCTTCATCATCTCAATCTGATAATGCTAACAATGGTAATCAACAAGAGACAGAACAATCTGGCGATGACGGCACAGAAGACGGATCTTGGTAAATTTAAATTTAAGCATATCTCCTATTTAGTTAGGAGATATGCTTTTTTTATTATCACGTTTTCTTTGTTATAAAGATGTGCAACCAAAAAATCCTCTATAGCTGATAGAAATCAACTATAGAGGAGATATTATTTTGTAAGTTTAGAATAATCCTTTTGAATTACCATCTTTGTCAACGTCCATGTGAACTGCTGATGGTACTTTTGGTAAACCAGGCATTGTCATGATGTCACCTGTTAATGCAACAACGAACCCAGCACCTGCTTTAGCAATTACTTCACGTACAGTAACTTCGAATCCTTCCGGACGACCAAGTAATTTTGGATTGTCACTAAGAGAATACTGAGTTTTCGCCATACATACTGGGAAGTGTCCCCATCCGTTTTTCTCGATCTCAGCAATTTGTTTTTTCGCTTTGTCTGTTAATACAACACCTGAACCACCGTAAACTTCTGTTACGATTGTGTTGATTTTATCAGCGATTGGCATCTCATCTTCGTATAAGAACTTAAAGTTTTGTGGTTGATCAAGTACTTCTAGTACTTTCTCTGCAAGCTCTACGCCGCCTTCTCCACCTTTTTCCCAAACTTTAGTCAGTGCAATACGCACGCCTAAATCGTTACAGTAGTCTAATACGAATTGACGCTCTTCATCTGTATCAGTTACGAAGTCGTTCAGTGCAACAACTGGCTCAACTCCGAATTTTCTAGCGTTTTCAATGTGTTTTTCTAAGTTTTTAATACCCACTTTAAGTGCATCAACGTTTGCTTCACCTAGATCTTCTTTCGCTACGCCACCGTTCATTTTTAACGCACGGATTGTCGCAACAAGCACGATTGCATCTGGTTCAAATCCAGCTTTACGCGCTTTGATGTCCATGAATTTCTCTCCACCTAAGTCAGAACCAAATCCACACTCAGTCACAACGATATCTGATAATTTACGTGCAGTGTTTGTTGCGATAACTGAGTTACATCCATGTGCGATATTTGCAAATGGTCCACCATGAATTAATGCTGGTGTACCTTCCATCGTTTGTACTAAGTTTGGTTTAATTGCTTCTTTTAACAATAATGCAAGTGCACCTTGTACTTCTAGTTGTGCAACCGTTACTGGCTTACGATCATACGTATATCCGATAACAATTTGAGAAAGTTTTTCTTTTAAGTCTTCGATATCATTTGATAGACAAAGCACAGCCATGATTTCACTTGCAACAGTAATATCAAAACCATCTTCACGTGGCACACCTTGTGCAGGGCCACCGAGACCAATTGTTACGTTTCGCAGTGCACGGTCATTCATATCTAATACGCGTTTCCATGTCACACGTCTTGGATCGATATTTAACTGATTTCCTTGGTGAATGTGGTTATCGATGAATGCAGCTAACGCATTGTTTGCAGTTGTAATTGCGTGCAGATCACCGTTGAAGTGTAAGTTAATCTCTTCCATAGGTAGTACTTGCGCATGTCCACCACCAGTTGCGCCACCTTTAATACCCATTACAGGGCCTAATGAAGGCTCACGAAGTGCAACCATTACATTTTTACCAAGTTTATTGAACGCGTCTGATAAACCAACCGTACATGTTGATTTACCTTCACCTGCTGGTGTTGGGTTCATTGCAGATACGAGAACAATTTTAGATGATTTTTCATCACCTTCAACTTTATGAATATCTACCTTTGCTTTATACTTACCATACATTTCAAGTGCTTCATTTGGAATGCCGGCTTTCTTAGCAATCTCTTCAATCGGTTGAATTGAAGCTTGTGATGCAATTTCCTGATCTGTTAAATGTGCCATACAATTAAACTCTCCTTATCATGTAGATTACTCTCTTATTATTACATATTTCATCTAAAACAAAAAGGCTCTATACACGATTATGACATTTACCTTAGTCGTCATCGAGTGCACTTAAATCACCTTCTGGTAAGTTTAACTCCCAAGCTTTCAACACACGTCGCATAATCTTACCGCTGCGTGTTTTCGGTAATTTATCTTTAAATTCGATCTCACGTGGTGCAGCATGTGCTGCAAGTCCATTTTTAACGAACAAACGAATGTCTTCTTTTAGTTCATCTGATGGTTTATATTCTTTTTTCAATGTAATAAACGCCTTGACAATTTCGCCTCGAATCGGGTCTGGTTTACCGATGACACCTGCTTCTTGAATTGCTTCATGCTCGACGAGTTTTGACTCGATTTCAAACGGTCCAACACGTTCACCTGCTGTCATGATGACATCATCAACGCGTCCTTGGAACCAATAATAGCCATCTTCATCTTTATATGCTGAATCTCCCGATACGTACCAGTCATTAATAAAGTATGAATCGTACTTCGCATCATTCTTCCAAATTTTACGCATCATTGCCGGCCATCCGCGTTTTAAAGCAAGGTTACCCATGCGATTTTCTGGCAATTCATTTCCCTGATCATCAACGATTGCCGCTTCAACGCCTGGCAATGGTTTACCCATGGACCCACCACGAATTTCCATACCCGGGAAGTTGACGATACAGTGTGCACCTGTCTCAGTCATCCACCATGTGTCATGTATTCGTCTGTTGTATACATCCATCCCCCATTTTACAACTTCAGGATTCAGTGGCTCACCGACTGAAAGTACATGTCTCACATGAGATAGATCATACTGATTGACGACTTCATCACCAGCACCCATCAGCATTCTAAACGCAGTTGGTGCACTGTACCAAACCGTCACTTTTAAGTCTTCTAATGCGCCATACCAAGACTCTGGTGAGAAGCGTCCACCGACAACAACATTCGTCACACCATTTAACCATGGCGCAAATATTCCGTATGATGTACCTGTCACCCAGCCTGGGTCTGCTGTACACCAATAAACATCATCTTCTTTTAAATCAAGCACCACTTTACCTGAGTAGTACTGTTGAATCATTGCATATTGTGCGTGTAATACACCTTTTGGTACACCTGTTGAACCACTTGTGTAATGTAAGATGAGTCCATCTTCTTTATCTAGCCAGACGATATCAAACGCAGTGCTCGCATCATTCATTCCTTTTCTAAAATCTACGATTTTGTCATCTGCAGAGACATCATCTCCAATTACAACAATCTTCTCTAGAGATGGCAACTCATCAACAGGTACACGTGTTAACAATTCTGGTGTTGTTACAAGCACGCGCGCACCACTGTTTTCGAGGCGATCCTTCACTGCTTTTTCCATAAAGGCCTCAAATAATGGTCCTACAATTGCGCCTAATTTTAAACTACCAAGCAATGCGAAATAGAGTTCCGGTGAACGGGGCATAAAGATAAAAATCCGATCACCTTTTTCGATGTTTGCATTATCTTTTAGTACATTTGCCGCTTGGTTTGTTTTATCTTGCATTTCTTTAAATGTGTATCTTTCAATTACATCGTTATTTTTGAAGATCAGTGCTTGCTTGTTACCCAGACCTTTTTCAACATTATAATCGATGCATTCATATGCCATATTAAATTTTCCAGTTTCATACCATGAGAACTGTTTTTCTATCTCTGCCCAATCATGTGATTCATAGGCTGCATCGTAATCTTTCATATTTGGATACTGATCCGTTACTTTATACTTTTCGACTTGCACCATCACCAACTCCTTTATTTAATCTTACTTCTCTTTATTATATAATAAATATGTATTTAATTTCAAAACCATTTATATTCATAAAACGGAGGTGACACCGTGATACATCACAAGCAATACTTTAAGAGCGATCACACTAGTCAATCACATCAATTTATTGTTGAGGGGCCGGTAGATCCGGAAATACTCAAAAGATATCAATTTGATGACGGATTGGATTCGTTTCGTCTACCTGAAGAGCAATTTGAAGCATTGATTGAAATTGCTGAATTACCTGAAGGTAGAATTATCATTGCGCGCGAGGACGATTTAATTGTTGGCTATATCACGTTCGTTCATCCCGATCCATATGAACGATGGAGCGACGGTAATTTACCTTATATATTAGAACTTGGTGCTGTTGAAGTTACACCGAAGTTTAGACAGTTTGGTCTTGCGTCAAGCATGCTAAAGCTGTCATTCCAAGATAATCAAATGGAAGAGTACATCGTGATTACGACAGAATATTATTGGCACTGGGACTTAAAATCATCAAACCTCGATGTATATGAGTATAAAAACATGATGATACGTTTTATGCAGCAGGTTGGTTTTGAAGTATACCAAACCAATGACCCAGAAATTACATCACATCCAGCAAATACTTTAATGGCAAGAGTTGGCGCAAATATTGATGATACGAAGCGCATTCAATTCGATAAAATACGATTCAAAGATCGCTTTTTCTTTTAGGAGGATAACAAATGTTAGTAGAGCGCATAATGACGCATGATGTTAAAACATTAACGAAAGACGACACGATAAAAGATGCAATAGAAATGATGAAGAAATTTTCATTCCGACATATTCCAATCGTCAACGTACGCGATGAAATAGAGGGTATTATTTCTGAAAGTGATATTAAGATTACTGTACCGGAATCAATCACAGGACTTGATACCCAGACATTCCTCAGTACACCACTATCTGAAGTGATGATTAAACACCCTACGACGTGTCACCCACTAGACTTTGTCGCTGAAATTGCACTTGATTTTTATCAGTATACTATTGGCGCAATACCTGTCGTTAGAAACAAGAAAATAGTCGGTATCGTAACGCAAAAAGATATGTTGAATACGTTCATAGAATTGACGGGTATTACAGAACCCGGATCGATTATCGAAGTGGATACAGAAGACCAAACCGGTGTAATATATGAACTCGGCAAAGTGTTTAAAGAATTAAACATAAAGATTATCAGCGTGTCAGTATATAATAATAAGGATATATCTAAAAATAAAATCATCGTATTACGCATACAAGCAATGAATCCATTAATCGCAATTAATAAGTTAAAAGATAAAGGCTTTAAAGTGTTGGAGCCACAGTAACTTATGAAAGAAGCAACTTATATATACGATGATGAAATTTTGAAATACAGATTCAATGACACACACCCTTTTAATCAAATGCGCGTTAAGATGACAACGGACTTATTGATGAGCGCACAATTTTTACAGAAACAAGACATCGTTAAACCACGCATTGCAACGGAAGCAGAACTCGAACTTGTACACAGCAAATCATTCATCGATGCTGTGCGTAAAGCAGGTCACGGTGAATTGGATGAGAAAGAGGCATCAAAATTTGGACTCGGTACAAATGATACGCCGATTTTTGACAATATGCATGAACGGTCAAAATTGCTAGTCGGTGCGACCTTAACAGCAGTTGAAGCAGTGATGGAAGGAAACAGTAGAAAAGCATTGAGCCTTGCTGGTGGTCTTCATCATGGATTTTCTGGTCGCTCAAGTGGATTTTGTATTTATAATGACACAGCAGTGGCCATTGAGTTCATTAGAAAAAAATTTGGTAAAAAAGTGTTGTATATAGATACGGATGCACATCATGGAGACGGTACACAGTATATCTTTTATAGTAAGGATGATGTGATGACATATTCCGTGCACGAAACAGGCCGTTACTTATTCCCAGGGACGGGTCATATTACTGAACTCGGAGATGATATCGGCTACGGTTATTCTATCAATTTACCACTCGATGCTTATACAGAGGATGACTCCTTCAAACATGTGTTTTCAACTAGTTTAGAGCGTGCAATTGAACGCTTTAAGCCCGATGTCATCTTCAGTCAAAACGGCGTAGATAGTCATTTTAGAGATCCGATGACACATCTTAATTTAACGAGTGAAAGTTTTGAATACATTCCGAGGTTTGTGGACTCACTCGCTAAACGTTATACAGATGGAAAATGGATTGCAGTTGGTGGTGGCGGTTATAACTTATGGGAAGTTGTCCCGAGAATGTGGGCACAAGTGTGGTTAGCGATGACTGGGGAAACTGCGCCACGTGGACAATTACCTAAAGAATTTATTGAAACATATAAATCAAAGTGCCCAAGTACATTTCCAATGCTTTGGGAAGACGCGCTTCATGACTATATTGAGATTCCGCGACGTACTGAGATTACGGAGAAAAATATTGCAACACTTGAGCGTTTAATGAATCATTTATAACAAGTATATATTCATAAAAAATGATGTTTTCTGATTTTCAGAAAACATCATTTTTTGTTTCTATTTTTTTGTTGAACCACGGTAATCTATGTAGTGTGGTAGAATCACATCTGGATGACTGACCGCTTCACCCTTCATGTATTTCGTCAATAGGCGCATCCCTACTGCTCCGATGTCATACAATGGAGTTCGCACACTGGATAGTGTTGGACGTGACATATGTACAAGTCGTGTGTTTGCACAGCTCAATACTTCCATATCTTCTGGCACATTTTTGCCATCTTCTTGAGCCGCATGAATGATTCCGATTGCAATTGCATCATTCATTGATATGACGATATCCAAATCTTTTTCTTTAAGAATTTTATAGATTTCAGGTGCTTCGTCATATTTACTAAAACCATCGATCACCCATTCATCTTTAAATTCTAAATTATTTCGTTCAAATGATCGACGTATACCACGTTCGAAATGATACATTAGTTGTTCTGAATAATAGCCTTTAACAAATGCACATTTCTTATGACCCTTATCAATGAAGTCTTGAATGACAGTATCCATTGCAGCTTCAACATCGATATTAACACTCGCAAACTTATCATCATGTTCACTCGTACCACAAAGTACTACTGGTATCGATGTATTTTCAATATCTTTTAATGTGTCTTCATTCAAAATTCCACCGAGATATATAATACCGTCAACCTGTTTACTCATGAAGTTGAACAAAGCATCGCGTTCTGCTTCAGGATTGAAATCTGTATTCGTAATAATTGTTTGGTATTGATACATCTCTGCCACATCATCTAAGCCACGCACGAGTGCTGAATAATACAAACTCGAGATGTCCGGAATGATGACGCCGACTGTTGTCGTTCTCTTACTTGCTAATCCTCGTGCAACTGCATTCGGACGATAATTTAATCGATCGATAACTTCTTGTACACGTTTACGTGTTTCTGGCTTTACGTTCGGGTTACCATTTAACACACGCGAAACTGTAGCCATCGATACTTTTGCTTCTTTTGCTACATCATATATAGTAACAGTCATGTTACACCTCGATTCTCAATGAAATCCTTTTCATTACTAATAATAGCATGCTTTTACAAATTAAAAAACATCAATATAAAAGATGTGACGAATGTTCTGCATCTTCTATATTGATATTGTTTTTAGTTATGCTTCGAGACATCGACCACACGATTGTTACGTGTGGATACGTCTGGCAACACTTGTTCTGATTGATTTGTTTCTACTTCTTCATCTTCAATGTTCTCATCTTCTGTTGTTAACGCTTCTTCTTTTGTTTCAGTCGCCACTTTAACAGGTGTATCAATATCAACATCCGTCTGTACAGCATCCGGTGTATCAATCGTACTTTCTGCTAACCTAAGCGGTGGTTCTGGAAGTGTTTTATCTTCTTGGTTCTTCTTGGTTAAGAAAAATAATGCGATAAATACGCCAACCATAGCACCAAGTATAATACTGATTGTGAGATCTCTTGAAGAAGTTGAAACTTCATTCTCACCATTGACTTCCACCAAACTTCTATCCTTTTGAATGGCTGGGAGATTGTCAGTCATCACGTCATCCCCTATTCTATAATGATGTAACTATTTATTTTTCATCATTGTTATTCTGGCTTGCATAAGCTTTTTGTCTATCTTGACGAATTTTCCACTTATCAAACAATTCCATTGCAACGTTAGACCATTGAACCACTTGTGAAATCTGATCTTCGTTTTGTGAAATATTTGTCGTGATAGAATGCGTTACTTTTTCAACAGAACTGTTTAAGTTATTCACTGTGCTACCGATGCCACTTACAGCTTCAACAACACCGTTTAACTTCTCAGATTTACCTTGGAAATCTTCCGCCAAACGATTCGTCTTGTGTAACAGATCCGTCGTTTCACGCGTGATACCTTGTACCTGTCCTTCCACACCGTTTAATGTTTTTGCGATGTGATCTAAATTTTTCTTAACTGATAGAAGTAGCATCACTAATCCCACACATAAAATGAGGAAAGCAAGTGCAGCTACACCAGCTGAAATGTATAAAATAATTTCCCAATCCATAATAATACCTCCATATTTTTATTTAAATTATATCCTAAATTTCAATATTTAAACTTAGTTGAAAAATTAAATCACACTTTCAGTAAAAGCTTTTTCATATTTCTGGATATCGCCTGCACCCATGAAGATAATGACAGCATCTTTATACTGATGTAATGTCGACATATCATCCTCTTTTAAGAGCTGAGCGTTTTTCGTAATCTTCACGAGATCCTCGCTCGTTAACATGCCACCTTCTTCGCGTGCTGATCCAAATATATCTAAAATATACACATCGTCTGACTCTGCGAGTGCCTCTGCAAATTCTTTTAAAAATGCTTCGGTTCTAGAGAATGTATGCGGTTGAAACACAGATACAATGTGCTTATCCGGATATTTTTTTCGGGCTGTTTCCAGCGTTGCTTTGATTTCAGTCGGGTGATGTGCATAGTCATCGACTAAAACAAGATCATCCACATGTGTTTCAGTGAAGCGACGTTTAACGCCTTTATATGTCATAAACGCAGCCTTTGTGTTTTCTACATTTAAGTCTTCCAAATAACACACCGTAATCACCGCCAGGGCATTAAGTACATGGTGGTCACCAAACAGTGGAATTGTAAATGTTTCATAAAACTCACCTTTAATATGGACGTCGAATACAGTCCCTTCTGTCGTGACTGATACATTTGATGCAACGACGTCAAACCGTTCATCAAAGCCGTATAACCATACATCCTGTGAAAGATTCATCGCTTCTACGTGTGCATCTCCACCATAGGCGACGACAGTCTTCGATTGATTTGCCATCTGAGTGAATGCATCGATGACATCTTGTAAATCTTTAAAATAATCTGGGTGATCAAAATCAATATTCGTAATGATTGCATAATCTGGGTGGTAACTTAAAAAGTGACGCTTATATTCACATGACTCATAGACAAAGTGTGTGCTTAAATCAACACCCACACCAGTGCCGTCACCAATTAAATATGTCGTCTTACTATTGCCATTCATCACATGTGACAACAGGCCTGTCGTCGATGTTTTACCGTGGGCACCACTGACTCCGATGGACACATATTCTTTCATAAATTCCGCTAAAAACTTATGGTATCGAATGACTTCGAGGTTCAGTTCACGCGCGCGTTTTATCTCCATGTGTTCATCGTTAAAAGCATTGCCTGCAATGTAAACATAGCCTTCTTTTATATTTTCAGCATCAAAGGGGAGAATCGTAATGTTCTTCTCACGCAATTGGAATTCTGTGAAAACGACACTTTCAATATCTGAACCTTGTACTTCATGTCCAAGTCCATGTAATATTTGTGCAAGTGCGCTCATTCCAGCCCCTTTTATACCGATAAAATGAAATTTCTTCTTCATTTCTTTCCACCATCTTTATGTCAGATTTGCTTCTTTAATATGCGTGATTACGTCTTTAAGTGTGCTCTGTGTTACCGTACCAAGCGTTATGCGTGTCGGTTTAGATGTTGTTGGTAACTGTATCAAACAATCCGCGTAATATTGTGATAACTCTTCTGCACCATTCATGATCCGATGTTGTGGATCTAAAAATGTAATACGTGTTTGCATCAATCTAAGTAGTTCAAAACGTAAATCATAAGAAATATCTGATTGTTTCACGATGCAATGAATACCGTATGCCTTACCCTTTTGTAACAACTGTTGTAGTGCACTGTACGCATATTTATTTTTTTCTTTTAAAATTGTATGTAAGTCATCGATGACAACAACGATGATACTTTTTCTTAGATGCGGGCTCAATCGTTGATTTAGACTTTGAATGTTGCGAACATGCACACGCCTAAACTGATTTTGTCGCTCAATGAGCTCGGCTAATATAGAATCAAACGCGTCATCATCAGTGATTTCTTTATGTGTATCAAATGAATATGGTAAATCCACATATTGTTGATAACGTCTTTTTTCAGTGATAAAATGCGTTTGCACTTCAAGTGGTGTGTGGTTCATCATCAATGATAATAAAATACTATTTATGATTAACTTCGTTGAATCGACACGACCCCCATAGATTAACATATGGCCAGCTTTTGTCAGTTGGAAGGAGCACATCTTATCTTCAATTGTTTTACCAATTGCGACTTTAAAGTCATTTTTTCTCATCTTCAAACTACTCGTATTGAACAAAGTACTGAATGTAATGATGTTCTTTTTTGTCAATGGAACTTCTAGATTGATAATACCTGAGTTTAAGTTCTCTGTCGTAATTCGAACATGCATGTCCTCTAGATATGGTTTCAATAATGTCTGTAATTGATTGAGTTGACCGATTCTTAAATTTACTTTTACCTTTAACTTATAACTTCCAAACATACCATTTGAAACATAATTCAATATATCTATCGGAATATTGATATGATTAAAGGCATTGATAATACGCTCTGTTATTTTAGGGTCCTCAAGATCATAATTCGTGTTTTGGGGCGCGCCTAATAAGTAGAGCGATGGGTATGAAAAACGTGGTCCAACGCGCTTTTTTTCAGACGTTGTTTGCTTTTTTTGGACTGGCTTTTGTACATCTGATTTTGAAGTCTTTTGTTCGTTAGAAACATTGATTGGGCTGAGTGGTGTAATTAAGCTGAGTTGCTCTGTCCCTTTCGTATGCTTACCTTTTTCGGTATCTAAAAACACTGCAGATGTTGGACTCGATGCCAAGCGTTGATTATGGAGCAGACGCTGCCTTTCCTTTACTGCTTGTTTCTTTTTTTCTTTGCGCACACGTTCTCTTTTAATCTCTTCAACGATTGAAGAGCGATAGCCACCATCTCTTGGTGGCTGATTTGTTAATTCTGCGGGTGTTCTGTTTGGTTTTTTCGTACCATGAATTGCTGAAGGAATATCGCGGGCTTTTCGAATGGTATAACTCGAAGACTTATTTTCAACATAAGTCTGTTTTGTTGACTTACGATTTTCACGCTGCATTAAGCGACCCGTACTCTCACTTTGTGATTGCGCATCACTTGGTGTCAAATTCGGATCTGCTTTTAATTTTTCATAATCAAATACAGTCTGTGACTTATCTGTTTTCTTACTGTACATCTCTTCAGATGTACGTGGTCTTCTCTGTCTACTCATTCTTTTACCCCCCCGTTACAAGTTAAATTCGTCTCCAATTTTTCCATCATCCAAAACGTAAATACCTTTTGCACCACTGTGAGGTAATCCTAATTCTTTTTTTGAACATATCATACCATTTGACGCGACACCGCGTAACTCTGACGGTTTAATATATAAACCATCTGGCATAAATGCACCGACTTTTGCAACAACAACTTTTTGATTTTTATCGACGTTTGGTGCACCACAAACGATTTGTAGCACTTCTGTCCCTACATCTACTTTTGTCACTTGTAAGTGATCTGAATCTGGATGCGGCTCAATTTCATCCACATGACCAATGACAAATTTATGGGTAAGATCTGGAGAAATTTCTTCAATACCATGTTTGTCAAGCAGGTTATTTATCGTGTTTACTGTTTGCTCATCCGCTCGTATATGTTCAAATGAATCAATTCCGAGTGACTGATGTGCATTAAAAATATTTAATCCGACAATCTCATCATTTTCTTTAATCACTGTTATATTCTCATGATTTTCGTAAACAGGATGATCCGATGGTTTTAATGTCACAAACAAACAATCATTGTCCATATATTCGTTAAATGTTAACTTCATTTACTTATCCTTCTTTTTGTTATGTTTTTGTTTTCCTAATATAAACACCGGTTGAAGGCGTTTGTCTTGATAACTAAATGTCAGGGATGTAATCGGTGTCAATCCTTCTGCGAAGTATTGCATCATCATCTGAGCCATGACATCATAACCGACAGAATTTCTCACATCTACGATAATTAATACATCTTGGTGAGGTAACCCAACAAGCATCTCACCTTCTATTCTATCATGAAAATCATTTAAGAATTCTTCATTTAAAATTCGTGTTGCATCATAACCATCATTGTGATTGATAAAGTAAAAAACATTCTCTTGAATCACCTGCTGATTTTTAATTTCGACTGGTAACTGTTTGAGCTCTCGCTCCGCAATTACTTTCATTTCACCAACTGATAAGTTCATCGTTTTAAGCAACGCTTCATCAATCAGACGATAGCTGTTATCAAAATCGACCGCATAGTAAATGTTTGTCTCTGCCGTATGTTCATCATAGACAAACGCATCACCCTTTTTCGTTTCCTTGAAAAAACTCGTCGAACGAACGACGGGCAAAATCTTTGCATTTTGTTCGATTGTTTCTTTACCCATGCGCGTCAGTGATTCATCTAAATAATAGACGATTTCATCGAGCAATGACTCGTCCTTGCTCGATTTTGTCAGTAATTTGTTCAAATCAACTGAAACGCCTTGTTTATTATCAAGGCGCTCAATTCGTAATGATTCAGCTTCACGGTCAAATTTGTATTCAAAATCATCACGCGTTTCATTCAAGCGTTCAATAATTTTATCTCTCAGTTGAAAAACATTCATTTTGAAACCCCCACACTACTTTTCTCCAATACGTAACTTTTGATCACCTGGCTTGATTAAAGACAAGCGTGTCATCACATAATAGAATAACAAAGTAACGACCGCTGGCAAAACAATCTGGAATATGAGGATAAGCATAAACACTTCAAAATTTGCTCCCATCGTTTCAATGGTCATAATTTGGCCGACAAAACCACTCGTCCCCATACCAGCACCTGCTGCATTCGTTTCCATCGGGAAAAACACGGTCATGATCGGTGCGATAACCGCACTCGCTAACACAGGTGGTACGATGATGAATGGATTCAATATGATGTTCGGAACGAGTAACATTGACGTTCCAACACCGATTGAAATGAGCCCAGAGAATCCATTGTCCTTATATGCTGTAACTGCTAGCCCAACCATATGACAACAACAGCCGATGAGTGCAGCACCTGCTGCAATACCGCTAATATCTAACATCAGTGCTAATGCTGCGCTGGATAGCGGTGCTGTCAAGACGATACCGAAGACCACGGCAACGAGCATCCCCATTATGAATGGTTGTTGTTCAGTCGCATACATGATGAATTGACCGATACTTGTCATAAAATCACCGATTACAGGGCCTATCAGTTTTCCGACAAAATACCCGATAATAATTGTTAAAAACGGCGTCAAAATAATATCTAACTTCGTTCTTGAGGCATAAAGTCGAGCAATTTCAATCGTTATGACAGATGCAACGAAACTTCCTGCAACACCACCGAGATCATATGCTGCGTGACTGATAACTAAGACAGAAAAAAGCACCAAAGGCGGTGCTTTTAATCCATAGGCGATGGCAGCACCAATCGCTGCCCCCGTTAATGCCATGGTAAAATTACCGATATCTACTAATCCGGATAAGCCCTCTACATATGTACCTAAAGTTCTAATAATTAATCCGATGATTAACGATGAAAATAAACCGAGCGCCATAAAACTCATGCCATCTATAAACCAACGATGCAACCATTTTTTCATCTATTCTTACCCTCTAAGTTCCTTAAGTTTGTCTTCATTTATACCACGAATCAATTGTTCTAACATTGATTTTGCTGCGAGATAGTCATCTGTATTTAACACAGAATGACTCGTATGAATGTATCGTGCAACAACACCAACTACCGCACTGACGACACCATTACCTGAAAGATGAATGCTACCTGCATCTGTTCCACCTGGAGATTGGAAATATTGGTGTTTAATATCATGTGTCTTTGCTGTTTCTAATAGATAATCACGCATCGGTTTAGAAAGAATCATTGTGCGGTCAATAATACGCACGAGTGTACCTTCTCCGAGTTTTCCAATGTCTTGATCAGATCCCGTTAAGTCATTTGCCGGTGAACAATCCACTGCAAAAGCAACGTCCGGTTCAATCATATTCGCTGCTGTCTTCGCACCGCGTAAACCGACTTCTTCCTGCACAGTTGCACCGATGTATAAGTCGCAGTCGAGTTCAACATCTTTTAATGCTTCTAACGTTTCAATTGCAATTAAACAACCATATCTATTGTCCCAAGCTTTTGCTAAAATCTTTTTAGGGTTTTCTAGCACTTCAAAGTTTACAGCCGGCACCATTGAATCGCCAACTTGAATCCCCATCTCTTCGACTTCTTCTTTTGAGCTCGCACCGACATCTAACAGCATATCTTTGATTTCAGTTTTTGAAGTATCTCCTTTTCTGAAATGTACGGGCACACTACCTATAACACCAGTGATTTCTTTATTTTCACTCGTGCGTACTTTGAAGCGTTGTGCAAGTAGCACGTCAGTTGGCCAGCCACCCAGTGGTTGAAACTTTAATAATCCTTGCTTTGTAATTTGTGTAATCATAAAGCCGACTTCGTCCATGTGACCAGCAACCATTACCTTCGGTGCATTTTCTTTTTTAGAGCGTTTTACTGCAAAAATTCCGCCAAGTCCGTCTTGTATCACTTCGTCACTTAATTTCTCAAGTTCTTCACGCATATATTTACGAACCTGATCCTCAAAACCTGGGGCACCATGTAATTCTGTTAATGTTTTCATTCTTGTCATTGTTTTTTCAGATAAACTCATTGTCTTGTTACTCCTCGTATTATATATATTTTTTGTGGTAAACTATTATTGAATAGGGGGTAAAGATATGAATAAAAAATCAGTAATTTTCGTACTCACATTAAGTATTATTGCGATTCCACTTGCATTGTGGTTAACCATCTATAGAAAAGTGAATCCACAAGTGATTGTTGACAACCTGCATCATATGTTCGATGACGTTACATTCGTTTCATTGAATTACGACTTAAAGGTGACTGAACTTCTTGGCATTAATTCCAAAGTGTACAGTGGTGTCGTACATACGAAACATCAAGATAAAATATCTGAGTATGCATTTTTAGCAAATGCTTATACTGGAGAAATCATAGAGATTACGGAGACGTAATCTCTTTTAAATGTTCAAAACTCTTCTTCAACGCTTCTAATCCTTCAAGTAAATAATCCCGTCTCGTTGCGACGTTTAGTCGAATCCATTGATCGCTCGATTCACCATAAATATGGCCCGGAGAAATCGCGACATTACCGACCTCAATCAATGCTTTTTGAACATCTTCACCCGTAAATCCGACCTGTTCGAAAGATATCCAAGCTAGGTATGTTGAATTCGGCACTTCAAACGATAGCGTTTCTGATAAATGCTCATCTATAAATGATTTGACAAGCTTCATATTGTCTTCAATATACGCATTTAAAGCATCAACCCACTCCGCACTATCATAATAAGCGCCTTGCAATGCAGCAAGCGTCAAGCTGTTCTCAGTAATGATATTAAGCTCTTTTTTAATACGCTGATCATATGATTCTTTCAATGCTTTATGTTTTGTTAAATAGTAGCCAAACGGCAAGCTTGCCAAGTTAAATGTTTTTCCCAAGCCGCTGACGACGATGAATGGATCATTTTTGTCAAACTGTTTAAACATCGAAGAAAAGTCAACATTTCTTACAAAGTCCATATGTATTTCATCACTGATTAACTGTACATTATTGCGCTTACATATGTCGTAAATCTTCTTATTTTCATCCGCTGTCCAAACCTTCCCTGTCGGGTTGTGTGGATTGCAATGTACATAGATTTTCGTCTTTTCATCTTTACACAGTGATTCAAACTGATCAAAGTCGAGTTCAAAACCATTTTCTGTCTTCGATAAAGGACATTCTAGGCGATTGCGATTATTATTTTCGATAAGGTTTAAAAACCCATTATACGATGGAGATGTAATTAAGATCGAGTCTCCAACATCTGAATATCTCTCCATATATTCTCTGATAACAAATAGAACGGTTGGACTTGATCCGATATAATAACCATCTAGATCTATATTAAATCGTTCCTTCCACCAGTGTTGAATCGGTGCATAAAAATTGGCATCACTGAGCATCGTATATCCCAATATGCGTGCATCTAGACGATTCTGGATACTTTGATGCACACCATCTGGAATTTCAAAGTCCATATCCGCTACCCAAAATGGTGCTAAGCCCTCTTTATTGAAAAGCATCGATGTACCATCAAACTTAACACAATCCGTGCCTAGCCGAGATGTTACTTTGTCAAAATCTATCATTCAAACACCTTCCTAATTTATTCATATACTCATTTTAACATTCTTACACTTTGATTTATAGGACAATGAAAATAAAAAAAGCACCTCAGAAGGATGCTTTTAATTGATATATTAAGTTTCCACGTGATGAAAACTTATCTTCATATTCAGTTCTAATGTTTTCGGGTGATTCCATTTCGTGCACATTTAAATTGATTTCATGAAATTTCATACCGAAATTATTTAAATGCTCAAGTGAAAATTCAAACAATCCACGGTTATCCGTTTTAAATTGAAGCATGCCATCTACTTTTAGTATCTCTTTATATTGTTTTAAAAAGTTTTTGTGCGTTAACCTGCGCTTTTCATGACGATTTTTCGGCCAAGGATCCGAAAAGTTTAAATAAATGTGTGAAACCTCATCTGCATTAAAGTAATCTCGCAAATGATTCGCATCGAGCAGAACAAGTTGTAAGTTATCCAGTTCCATTTCAATTGCTTTCTCAACAACTCGAATCATTATGTTTTTATCGAGTTCTACACCAACAAAGTTAATCTCTGGATGGCGCTTTGCAAGTGTTGTAATAAATCGACCCATACCCGTTCCGATTTCAAGGTGAATGGGTTGTTGTTTTTTGAATCGAGATGTTATGTCCAATTGATGTGATTCATCGATATCAATAAACGATTTGTGTTCACTTAAAAAGTCAAGTGCCCACGGTTTATTTCTCATTCTCATCTAACTAATCCCTGCCTAAATAAATTGATCTTGCCTTCTTACATGATCAAGGAAAATAATCCATCGATTCATATCATTAAAACGCTTGTTATCTTCATACCATTGAATCATTGTAACCGTCTGAATCAATGTATACCACTTCATGCGCTTTCTTAATTGTATATCTAACTCTAATCCATAATGCGATAACCATTCTTCCCAAGAATCACGATCTATATATGTATATAGCATCATGCCAAGATCAATTGCCTTATCTGCAATCATTGCACCTTCCCAGTCTACAAGGAACAATTCATTTTGATCTGAAAGCAACCAGTTGTGATGGTTGACATCACCATGGCACACCGCAATGTCTTTCTCTGACAATGTGGGTTGATGAGTTTCCAAATAGACGAGTGCATCGCGGACTGTTTTATTTTTAATTACTTCTGTAGATAGTGTTTGATTCACTTTATCAAGTAGTAAAGAGGGTTCCATCGGTGCCATACCGAGCTTTTTAAGCATTGTTAGCAGACGCTCAGATGAATGTATCTTATGTAATAATTCTGGCACGCGAGAAGAAGACATCTCTTCTTTTTTAAGTTCTCTACCATTTTTCCAGTCTTGAGCTGTGACCACTTCCCCAGTCTCAATCCGTTTAGTCCACAATAGCTTTGGCACAATTCCTTCTGTAGATAATGCCAGTAAGAATGGGCTTGAATTTCTCTTTAAAAACAATTTTCTACCATCTTGCTCCGCTTTGTATGCAGAACCTGATTCTCCATTTACCGTTTCTAACACCCATCCCAATTGATAAAAATGTTCCATGATCACACCTCGCTTTCTGACATAAAAAAAGCGCTATTTAACTTCGAACATAGCGCTTTCGAATGATGTGTTATAAAGTGTATGATTTTTCTAGGGAGAATTCAAGGTGAAAAACATACGTTAAATTTGATCATTCAAGAGAATTTAAATGAAAGCATTATAATATATAGCTTTCTCACATATTAATTATTTTCGAATTATTTTAATGTTTGCAAGACATCAAATTTTGTTAAAAATATGTTAACTCGATAGAATTTTACTTATTTTTTAAATAGCACCATTCTAACGATACAACATTGAAAACGCCTATTACTAAGCCAATTTGCATAGTTGTATTGGTGTTATATTGTTCTTTCATGTTATAAAATATCGTTACACCATCATCACTCTGTTGTTAAATTTCATCTGAAGTCACGATGCGATGAAGCGCTTCTAAATAAATCGTTGTGACGCGCAGAAGCTCATCAATTTTCATACGTTCATTTTTTTGATGCATCGTATCTAAACTATCTTCAAACATTGCTCCAAAAGCGACACCCTTATCGAGTGTTCTCGCATAAGTTCCCCCACCGATTGTAAATGGTTCACGTGGGTCATCTACATGGTTTCTATACGAATCGACCAATACTTTAATTAATGGGTCATCTTTCTCGACATAATGTGGGGGCATACCACTCGCATCTTCTATTCTAAATTGCTCTTGATCTAATGTTTTCTTCAAACGATCAATCGTTTGATCGAAATCTACCCCAAATGGATAGCGATAGTTCACGCCGACATGTCCACCATCGATTGCGTCATACTTGATAATTCCACTATTCACTGTCGTTTCGCCCATCTCTTCATGCGTGCTAAATATATCCATTTGAGAACCATCAAGATTATCGACAACGAAACGGTTCATCACATCTACAAAGTGCTGTCCACGACCATCCAGTGATAACTCCGATAAAAACTTCAGTAAAATATGACCCGCATGCACGCCTTCTTTCGGTGTAGATCCGTGTGCGCTCTTACCTGAAACTTTTAATTCTAAATTGCCATTGATACCAACATTGCCCTTAACATCATTATCTGCGATAAATTGCTCAAACTTCATTTTTATATCTTCAACGTCTTCTGTTTGGAGTCGTGCAATTGCAGCGTCCGGCACAACATTGTAGGCACTGCCTGAATTGAAATCGATTAATGTAACGGGTGCTGCTTCTACATTCTCCTCGTCTACATTTTGAACGAGATTAAAAGTTGAAATCCCCTTTTCTCCATGTATTAACGGGAATGCTGCATCTGGTGCAAACCCGGCATCTGGCATTGCTTCGCTATCAAAGTACGCACGTGTACATTCCCAATTGGATTCCTCATCTGTACCGATGATTAATCTTAAACGCTGATTAAAATCGACGCCTTGATCTTTTAATATTTTCACCGCATAGTAGGCAGCCATCATTGGTCCCTTATCGTCTTGGACGCCACGTGCGATTAAATAGCCATCTTTAATCGTCGGCTCAAACGGTGGTGTGTCCCAACCGTCAGCAGATACTGGTACGACGTCTACGTGACCTAATACACCAAAAATCTTGTCACCACTACCATGTTCGATGTGTCCGGCTAAATTATCAACAGATTTTGTCGTCATCCCGTCACGTTCACCGATTGTCATCATGTAGTTTAATGCTGCAAGTGGGCCTTCACCAACCGGTGCTTCTTCTGTAGTTTCACCACGCACACTTTCGATTGCGAGCAATCCTTTTAAATCATCAATCAATTGATCTTTGTACTGATCTACCAATGCTTTATAGTCCATCACAATACCTCCATAAATTAAATAAACGCTATCTAATTATAGATAGCGTTTTAACCTTATTTATATCATACTACTTCTCATCATTTTTCGTAACGATTGTCTTGTTATCCTCAGAATCATCTAACACTTCTGATTCATCTTCCAGTTCATCGTTCACTTGAACCGGTGCTTCATCGTCGAAACGCGATTCTTGCACTTCATCCGACTCTTCTGATTCATTTTTGTTTCTAATATCTTGAACTTTGTTTTTTGCATCTGATTTAATTTTTTCAAATTCTTCTTTTGTTTTTGACTGCAACTCTTCAGATTTTGATTTAATCTTGTCAAATTCATCTTTCGCTTTGGACTGGATGTCCTCAGTATATGCTTTCGGATCTTCTTTTACTTTGTTGTATTCTTCTTTAGCTTTTCCTTGGAACTCAGTTGCACTAGTAGAAACTTTCTCTTGAATATCTTCTGCATATTTTTTAGGGTCTTCTTTTGCTTTGTTGTACTCTTCAACGACACGATCTCTATTTTCTTTTTTGCTGAGTTGTTTTGCAGCATAACCAATACCAACTAACGCAGCAATTCTTAATAAGAATTTAAACATATTCATTCTCCTCTTTACTATTCGATTTGTTAAAAATAATCTACCCTACATTGTTTAAATTCAAACATGACTGAATAATAATTTTATCTCGTCATCGGTTAGTTTTCTTGACTCAGAAAAGTTGAGGTTCGGGTCTAAAACTAGGCGTCCAAAAGACTTTCTGTGCAGCTCTTCTACTTGATTTTCTACCGCATGCATCATCCGTTTCACTTGATGAAATTTACCTTCTGTAATCGTCAGTTCGATACAGTCATCTCGCAGCACTTTTACTGATGCTGGTTGTGTTGTGAAATCACTGAGTTCAACACCAGTTTCCAACTGTTTAATCGCTTCATCTGTAATTGCTTTCTTCAATGTAACAACATACGTTTTATCGACCTTTTTTTTCGGTGACAACAATTGATGACCAAGTTGCCCATCGTTCGTGATAATCAGTAAACCCGTCGTGTTTCTGTCCAATCGGCCGAGTGGAAATAACATTTCTTTTTGTGGATGCTGAATCAAGTCCATCACGGTTTGATGTTTATCGTCTTTTGTTGCCGTGATGACTCGCTTTGGCTTATTGAGCATGATGTAGACGTGTTTCTCGAGACTGACTACTCTGTCATCTAATTTGATGATGTCATCATCTGAAACATATGTTTTTCCAACAGTTTCAATCTGTTCATTGATAGTCACACGCTTTTCTTTTATGATCTTTGTGACATCTTTCCTACTTCCCATTCCTGCATTCGATAAAAACTTATCGAGTCTCATCTATAACACTCTCAACTTTCGTCTGATTTTCTGTGCAGTTTCACCGAGCACCGCATCTGCAAGTCCTGTCTTAAATATGAGGACGATATAGACAACAACAGCAATAGGTATTGTCGCAACTAACATGATGATTGCGTCCATCGTTCCTGTAATATCTAAGTGGCGATTCAATAAGAAGTAGATGACTTCGACAACGAGTACCATAACGATTGAGTAAACAACCATTTCAGTTAACGGACGCAACAGCGTTCTAGATTTGAACTTAGAGAAATACTTAATCGTTAGCAAATTAAGTGTTATTCCAACCGCTAAACTAATCATCGTACCGAGAACAGCACCGACAGTATAGAATTGCATAATCAGTGGGATATTAATTAATAACTTCACTGCAAACATGATGACGATGTAAACCATCGTATACCACTGCTTGTTGATCCCTTGCATGATTGAACATGTAACAGTAAATAAAGCAAATAAGATTGCCACAGGTGCATAGACCAGCAAGACGAGATTTCCGAACTCATTATATTCATAAAATGCGGTATAAATCGGTGCCGATAAAATCAATAAACCAAGCGCTGCTGGAATGGTGAAAATCAATGTCGATAATAACGTAGTTTTAATATGAACATTGACTGAATCCAATTGTTTTAAGAAATAATTTTTCGTGATGAAAGGAATCGATGACACACCAAATGCAGATGCAAAAGCGGTTGGAATCATAACGAGCTTGTGTGTCGTTAAGTTCAAAATCGTAAACCACTCATGATGATATTTCTCAGGTACATTCGCCATCTCAAGCGCGTTATTGTGTGTCAACTGGTCGATGAGCATCAATGTTGATATGCTAATTCCCATCAATATAATCGGTACACTGTAACTGATTATTTCTTTGTACATGACTCTATAAGACAGTGTCTCACCCGTATCATCGGATGCGACCATCTTATCGATGTGCGGCTTTCGCTTAAACCAGAAAAACATCAGTGTAAATAATGCAGCAAATCCACCGATAAATGCAGCAAATACTGCCACTTCGTTTGCCGTACGAATACTGCCGTTGATCACTTCGATGACGATGTAAGTTCCCGCTAACAAGAAGATGATACGAACAAGTTGCTCTAAAACAAGCGAAGCAGTCGTCGGTCCAAACGATTCAAATCCTTGGAACACACCGCGCCATGTAGCAAATAACGGGATGATGATAATTGCGAAACTGATCACGCGAATAACGCGTGTAATATCTTCCGTTGACCAAATGGCATCTCCTGCATACAGCGTCTGTATATCTGCCAATATCGGTGCCATAAAGAACAAGATAATAAACGATATAATCCCTAAACCAAAGGACACAATAAAACTAGAAAGGTACAATTTCTGACTGGTCTTGTACATTCCTAGCGCATTATACTTCGCAATGAATTTTGACACTGCCCCTGGTAACCCTGCAATCGCAAATGACAGCATGATTGCATATGGCGTATAAGCATATCCATATAGAGCTAAATTTTCTTCTCCACCCATTATCGAGTAAAATGGGATTATGTATAACATGCCCATGATTTGTGTCGATACTGCACCGACAGTTAATAACCATGAGCCTCTGAGCATTTTTTCTGAATCATTTTTTTGTGACATATACGTACCCTACCTATTACAATATAATGTTCATTATAAATGAATTCAGATGAATTAAACAAATAAGGTGATAAAAATGTACGATACAATCGTAATCGGTGGTGGCGTCAGTGGTTTAATGGCTGCTGTTAGTGCCAGTGCAAACAACAAAAAAGTTTTGATCATTGAAAAGAATAATCGTTTGGGTAAGAAACTACTTATCTCTGGTGGCGGTCGTTGTAATGTGACTAATCGTCTCCCATATGAAGAAATCATCAAGCACATACCGGGCAATGGTAAGTTTTTGTATGGACCATTTAGTGTGTTTGATAACGAAGACATCATCAACTTCGTCGAATCATCAGGCGTTGCCTTAAAAGAAGAAGACCATGGTCGAATGTTCCCTGTAACCAACAAGGCGAAGGATGTCTTAAATGTATTTTTAGATAAGCTCGATCAAAACAATGTTGAGATAAAATTCGAAACGATTGTGGAATCAATCAATGTGGACAATGACAAAGTCGTTTCAGTGACGACAACCACAGGTGACCAAATTAAAACACATCATATCATCGTTGCGACAGGTGGTAAAAGTGTACCGAAAACAGGTTCTACCGGTGATGGCCATACGTTTGCAAAGGCTGCTGGGCACAGTATTACAGAATTATTTCCAACAGAAGTGCCAATCATCTCCAATGAACCATTTATTGTAGAAGGTATGTTAAAAGGGTTGAGCTTAAAAAATGTTGCGCTGAGTGTATTAAAGAAAAATGGTAAACCAAGAATCACACATCAAATGGATATGATATTTACACACTTTGGTGTGAGTGGCCCAGCTGCGCTCCGCTGCTCACAATTCATCTTCAAAGAACAGCAATCTCAAAAGCAGAAAGAGATAACGATGATGATTGATTTTTATCCGGAGCAGTCGCTTGGACAAATCACACATGAATTTAATCAATTACTAGAATCTAATAAAGACAAATCACTAAAAAATATTTTGAAACAGATGATGCAGGAGCGCTTGGCACTATTTTTACTGGCACATCTCTATATCGATGGTGAAAAATCCGGTCATCACATTAAAAAAGAAGAAATCGAAAGCATCATTCAATTTTTAAAACAGTTTAAGTTTAATGTACATGGCACAAAATCTATCGAAGAAGCATTTGTTACAGGTGGTGGCGTGCATTTAAAAGAGATCACACCACAAACGATGGAAAGCAAGTTTGTTCATGGGCTTTACTTCTGTGGTGAAGTATTAGATATTCACGGCTATACGGGTGGCTATAATATTACGAGCGCTCTTGTCACTGGTTATGTTGCCGGACATAGTGCAAATAATAATTAAAAAGAACATCGTGCTTAAAAATTTATGCACGATGTTCTTAAATTTTAAAATGCTATTTCGCCACAATATTTACAAGCTTACCAGGAACAACAATCGTTCTGTTGACCGTCTTGCCTTCAATCGCTGCTTGGATTTTTTCATTATCCATCGCAATTTGTACAAGTTCATCTTTTGTTGCTTCTGGACTAACATCTATCTTATCCTTCACTTTACCATTGACTTGTGCAACGATTTCTACAGTTTCTGTTACAAGTTTCGATTCATCAAATGTCGGCCATTCTTCATAAGTGATCGTCGTTTCTCCACCAAGTTTTTCCCATAGCTCTTCAGCGATATGTGGTGCGATTGGAGATAGTAATTTAACGAATCCTTTGATGAGTTCCATATTGATTTTATCTTGTTTATATCCTTCGTTGATGAACACCATCAATTGAGATATCGCCGTGTTGAAATGTAAATTTTCGTAATCCACAGTCACTTTTTTAACCGTCTCATGATACACCTTCTCGAGTTCTGATGTCTCCTCATCTGTCACTTTCTCCGATAAACTGCCATTCTCATTGACGAGTAGACGCCATACACGATCTAAGAAACGGCGGGAACCATCTAGTCCTGTTTCACTCCACGCAATGGCTGCATCAAGTGGTCCCATGAACATTTCGTACAATCTCAATGTATCTGCACCATGTGTATAAACGATATCATCTGGGTTAACGACGTTCCCTTTTGATTTACTCATCTTTTCATTACCTTCTCCAAGAATCATCCCTTGGTTAAATAATTTTTGGAATGGTTCTTTCGTTGGCACAACACCGATATCGTAAAGCACTTTATGCCAGAAACGTGCGTACAGTAAATGCAGTACCGCATGTTCTACACCACCGATGTAAAGATCTACAGGCAGCCAATGTTTGATTTTCTCTGGATCAGCAATCACTTCACTATTATTTGGATCGATATAGCGAAGATAATACCAACAACTACCTGCCCACTGTGGCATCGTATTGGTTTCACGACGGCCTTTGACGCCATCTTCACGCGTCACATTGATCCATTCTTCATTGTTAGCAAGCGGTGATTCGCCAGTGCCGGATGGTTTAATTTGTTCCATATAAGGAAGCTCTAATGGCAGTTCCTCTTCAGGCACTGTTGACATCGTGCCGTCTTCCCAATGAATGATTGGAATCGGCTCTCCCCAGTAACGCTGACGTGAGAATAGCCAGTCGCGTAATTTATACGTCGTCTTCTTCGTTCCAACGTTTTTATCTTCTAGTAATTCAATCGCTTTTTTAATACCGTCATCTTTGTTTAAACCATCAAGCGGTCCTGAATTAATGTGCGCACCGTCACCGACAAATGCTTCTTCTTCAACATTGCCACCTTCAAGTACTGGAATAATCGGCAAGTCGAATTTTTTTGCAAATTCAAAGTCACGTTGATCGTGTGCGGGTACCGCCATAATTGCACCTGTACCATATGACGCAAGGACGTAATCCGCAATCCAAATCGGAATCTTTTCATCGTTCAATGGATTGACTGCATATGCACCAGTAAACACACCTGTCTTATCCTTGTTTAAATCCGTGCGTTCCAAATCAGACTTATGTGCGGCTTTCTCTTGATAATTCAGTACATCTTGACGCATATCTTCAGTCGTAATTTCATCGATTAATTTATGCTCTGGCGATAACACTGCGTATGTTGCTCCGTAAAGTGTATCTGGACGCGTTGTGAACACTTCAAAATCAGATTGATGTCCATCAATTTTAAACGTCACATTCGCACCTTCAGACTTTCCAATCCAATTGCGCTGCATATCTTTTAATGATTCTGGCCAATCCAAATCGTCTAAATCTTCAAGCAGTCGATCAGCATATTCCGTAATTCTCAGCACCCATTGGCGCATCGGTTTACGCACAACTGGGTGACCACCACGCTCTGATAATCCGTCGATGACCTCTTCATTTGCAAGTACTGTTCCGAGTGCTTCACACCAGTTGACAGGTACTTCATCCACATATGCCAAACCTTTGTTATACAGCTGGATAAAAATCCACTGTGTCCATTTATAGTAATCCGGATCTGTCGTATTAACTTCACGATCCCAATCATAACTGAATCCTAATGATTTTATTTGTTTCTTGAAGTTCGCAATATTCAACTTGTTAAATTCATGGATAGAATTTCCTGTATCAATTGCATATTGTTCTGCGGGTAATCCAAACGCATCCCACCCCATCGGATGAAGCACGTTATACCCTTGCATGCGTTTCATACGCGAGATGATATCTGTTGCGGTGTAGCCCTCTGGGTGACCGACATGTAGTCCAGCCCCTGACGGATACGGGAACATATCCAGTGCATAAAACTTTTTCTTGTCTAGTTCGTCTTCTGTTTTAAACGTTTTGTTCGTTTCCCAATATTCTTGCCATTTCTTTTCAATTGCTTTGTGATTATAGCTCATTATTTTTCCCCCTAAATAAAAAGTCCCATGTCTAATAATTAGACATGGGACGATCATTTATATTGACCGCGGTACCACCCGCATTCACTTTATGTGCGCTTTAAAATTTAATTGGTATGTTTCAATTAGGCAAGTTCCTCTTCATCATATGTTGATTCACAGCACCATCAACTCTCTGGGACATGACTTCCAAATACTACTCCTAATTACATTTAGTTTATCTTAACAGTGATGAATATGCAACAATGATTATCTACTTATTTCCATATGACGCCTTCGTGATCGAGCAGTGCTTGTTTTTTATCGGTACCGCTTGTGTAACCGCCTAGAGTACCATCAGAACTAATGACGCGGTGACACGGAATGACAATCGATATCGGATTTTTTCCATTTGCATTCGCGACAGCGCGTGAATAATTTGCGCCACCACATTTTAATGCCAGTTCCTTATAAGATAGTGTTTCTCCGAATGGAATCTTTCTCAGCTCATCCCAAACAGACTGTTGGAATAGTGTCCCTTTCATATATTTAATGGGAAACGTAAAAGTCACTAACTTGTTATCAAAATATAAATCAAGTTCATTAAAACATGTTTTTGCAACGTCACTTAAGTCATCCGTATTTTTATCTTCTGGATCATCCACGTAATCGATGCGACATACATAGGTATCATCGACTGTAACAATTTCTAAGTACATATCTAACTTCTCTGCATGGTAAAAATAGCTCGTATACATTTAAACAACTCCCTTTACACGTTTCGTAAATAACGCGATAAAAATGTAACCGATGAACAATAATCCTACGATGACAAAGAATAACACTTGCATATTATAGGCATCCACAATCATACCACCGAGTAACGGGCCAACCGCACGTCCGAGTGTCGCTGTTGAAGTGACCACACCCTGGTACGAACCTTGCTTACCTTTTGGCGCTAAATTATTTGCAATCGTCGGCAATGCTGGCCACACAAACATCTCTCCAAACGTCATGATTACCATACCGATTAAAAATCCAGTGAATGCAACTTGAAATGATGTAAATACAAAAGCGATGATGAAGATGCTGAGCCCGATGATCAACTGTATGTTTAAACGGTCTTCAAAGCGATTGACGATTGGACGAATCAACGGTTGTGCAAACAATATCAGTAACCCGTTAGCTGTCCAAAGAATGCCGTACTGACTTAAGCTAATATTCAGTTCTTGCGTATATGTTGCAATCGTCGTCTGCCACTGCACATAGCCCGTCCAACATAAGAAGAACACAACACATGCCATCATTAGTGAAACAAACCGTGTACGATTCATATCAACATTAATGTTCGTAAGCTGTGTTTGCATTGCCGTATCTTCTTGTGGCACTTCATAATTAAATTTCGTAAATGCAATAAACACGAACACGACAAACAGTATGAGGTTCGCATAAAATATGTAATCAAATGAAATTTGAGCAACAAAACCTGCTGCAGCTGTACCGATTGATACACCGAGATTTTGTGCTAAATATATTGCATTAAATGTCTTGCGACCACCCGACGGCCAAACGACACCAGCCATCGCATAGATTACAGGTACAATAACACCATACCCGAATCCGATTAAAATAAGTAATATAGCATAGACGGGCCATGCATGATTGATGACTAAACCAATTAAGCAGACGAGCACAAAGAGCATCGCAAATCTGAGTGTCTTTTTACTCCCTATCCGGTCAAACACCCAGCCACCAAATAAACTGCCGATAACACCTGTCAATGCGTTAAGCATCAAGACAATGCCGGCAGTTGTTAAAGACTGATCTAAAAATTCATTCATATAAATCGTATGCATCGGCCACAAAAATGATGAGCCCGTTACATTGATTGCCATACCTATGACTAACCACCAGACAATTCTTGGCATATTCATCCCTCCTTTTTGAAGTTTACTCCTATCCTTTATGTGATACAATCCTTTTTAGAAAGTTAAGGTGAGATAAAATGAACCCTTTTAAATACAGTTTTGATCACAAGCGTTATCACACGTTTAATTATCATTTAAAACAACATTTTAATCAGAAAATATTTAAAGTTGCACTCGATGCAGGTTTCGATTGCCCGAATCGAGATGGCACGGTTGCATATGGTGGATGTACGTTTTGCTCTGTCGCAGGTAGTGGTGACTTTGCGGGAGATCGTGTTGATTCAATACCAGTACAATTCGAAAAGATAAAAAACAAAATGCACAGTCAGAAATGGCGTGAAGGTAAGTATATCGCTTATTTCCAAAGTTTCACGAACACACATGCACCGCTTCATGTCTTGAAAGAAAAATTCGAAGCAGCACTTGCCATCGATGGCGTAGTCGGTTTATCGATTGGTACACGACCGGATTGTTTACCGGATGATGTCGTGGAATATTTAGCTGAACTAAGTGAAAGAACCTATCTTTGGGTAGAACTGGGTCTGCAAACCGTCCATGAGAAAACATCGAAACTCATCAACCGCGCGCATACGATGGATGTCTATTATGAAGGTGTGAAGAAGCTGCGCAATCATAATATCAATATTTGTACGCATATCATCAACGGATTACCGACTGAAGACTATGACATGATGATGGAGACAGCCAAAACAGTTGCCCAAATGGATGTCCAAGGAATAAAGATTCATCTCCTTCATTTGTTAAAAGGAACACCAATGGTGAAGCAATATGAAAAAGGATTGGTCGAATTTTTATCGAAAGAAGACTATATCAATTTGGTCGTCGATCAGCTCAGCGTGTTACCTCCTGAAATGATTGTGCATCGTATAACAGGAGATGGACCCATCGATCAACTGATCGGTCCGATGTGGAGCGTCGATAAATGGGATGTTTTAAATACTATTGATAGAGAACTAATCGAACAAGACGTCTTTCAAGGCAGTCGATACGAGGAGGATGCACATGCTAAATCGTATATTGCCACACGCTAAAACCGTTACTAGAGAAATCGTTGAGCCGTCAGATATCGTTGTTGATGCAACGTGTGGGAATGGACATGATACGTTGTTTCTATCAAATTTAGTACCCGACGGAAAAGTATACAGCTTTGATATACAACCTGCTGCGATTGAATCGGCGAAAGAAAAAACGGGTGACAGAAAGAATATCACCTATATTTTAGATTCACATGCAAATGTGGAATGCTATATTACTGTGCCCATAAAAGTGGCGATGTTTAATCTCGGTTACTTACCTCAAGGCGATAAGTCGATTACAACAATGCCCGCTTCGACAATCGAAGCTGTTGATAAGTTGTACGATTTACTTGAAGTTGGCGGACGGATTGTCATTGTCGTCTACCATGGACACGCGACTGGTAAAGTTGAAAAAGATGCACTGCAAAAGCATTTGATGGGATTTGATCAGAAATATACACAGGTACTGCAATATCAATTCATTAACCAGGCAAATGAAGCACCATTTTTGATTGTAATTGAGAAGATAAAGGCGCTTAAGGTCTGAAAGTTGAGTTTGCATGTCTATGAGCAAGTCTCATTGGCGCGTAAATCCGTTTGCATGCCTATGAGCAAGTCTCATTGGCGCGTAAATCCGTTTGCACGCCTATGAGCAAATCTCATTGGCGCGTAAATCCGTTTGCACGCCTATGAGCAAAGCTCATAGTCCGTCAAATCTGTTTGCGAGTCCGTGAGCGTATCTCATAGTCCGTCAAATCCATTTGCGAGTCCGTGAGCTCATCTCATAGCCCGTCAAAGCCATTTGCAAGCCCGTGAGCTCAGCTCATAGTCCGTCAAATCTGTTTGCAAGCCCATGAACTCTTCTCATAGTCCGTCAAATCTGTTTGCGAGTCCGTGAGCTCATTTCATAGTCCGTCAAAGCCGTTTGTAAGCCCGTGAGCTCAGCTCATAGTCCGTCAAATCCGCATATCCAATATTAAAATCACAAAAACAGCGTTGGATCGCAAAAAGAATCCAACGCTGTTCTTCTAATTTCACAGACTTTTATCCCCAAATCAATCAATCATAACCCCAATGCTATACAATCTCGTCGTCAAAAATTTGTCGATTAAATACATCGGTAATTCAACATTTTCTTGTTGCAATATGCTATGATTCTCTTGTTCTAACATATGAACTTCAACATATTGACTGCGCATATTCTTTAAGCTTTTTGAAGACATGAACGGTTCTATAATTTCATTTTTTGTGCTAAACAAACCGAGCATTGGTACACCTTGTGTGTTTTCAATATTATCGGATGTTTTTTTCATTTGATTCGTCACGACACGATACCATTGGTAACTTACCTTTTCTATCATCAATTCATCATTTTCATATTTTTCAAGATAAAATGGATCATTGGTGAAATAGTTAAGTTTGATTCCAGGATCGAATCGACTTTCGTCGCTCGTCGCTCTAAAACTAGTTCGAATCGTATTTTTTCTATTGATAAACGACTGACGCAGTGCCAACATCGGATTGATTAATATGAGTCCATCTGGATGTATTTGCTTTAATCGCAAGGCTTCTAATATGACGAGTCCACCAAGTCCTTGACCAAAAAAATAGATTGGCAAATTATACTCAGCAGCGGTTTCGTTCCAATCGACAATTCGGTCTGTGTAAGATTCGAAGGAATTGATATGCCCCTTGTTCAGTCGTGTTGTTTGACCATGTCCTGGTAAATCTCCAGTGACGACATGGTACCCACGTCTTCGGAACTGGAATATTAATTCTGTATAATAATCATGGTGTTCTAACATGTCGTGAACGACAACGATAACACCTTTCGGTTCTTTATCAGTTTCCCATTTCCACATAAGATTTCCTCAATTCAAACATTTATATGATAAAATAATTATATCAAAAAAATAGTGAGAAAGGATGTATTAACTTTGATGGAATACAAAGGGATAAAACCCGTCATTCATGAAAACGCATTTATCGCACATAATGCGACCGTCATTGGTGATGTGGAAATCGGTGAATTCTCATCCGTATGGTTCAATTCCGTCTTGCGTGGCGATATCGCTCCAATTCGTATTGGTAACTATACGAACATCCAAGACTTATCAATCTTACATGAATCTCCAAATATGCCACTTGTTATAGAGGACCACGTAACTGTTGGTCATAAGGTGACATTGCATAGCTGCACGATTAAAGAGGGTGCACTAATTGGAATGGATTCAACAATTTTAGATGGTGCAGTAATTGGTGAGAATGCATTTATAGGTGCAGGTAGTTTAGTGACCGGTGGTAAAGAAATACCAGCGAACACTTTGGCGATGGGAAGACCTGCTAAAGTTGTTAGAGAGCTGACTGAAGATGATCTAGCAGAGATGAAACGCATCAATGAAACTTATGTGAACCATATACCACATTATAAAAAATATGAAAAATAAAATTTAGGAGAATTATTATGGGATTATTCAGAGATACAGTTATACAATTATCTGAAAACAAAACATTAAATGATTTAACAAAGCAAATGGGTTTAAAATTCGGTGCACGTAAGTTCGTTGGTGGCGTCGATACTGAAGAAGCGATTGAAACATTCAAATCAATCAACGCAGATGGCATGAGCGTTACATTCGATAACCTTGGAGAATTCATCACGGATACGATGGATGCAACATATGAAAAAGATCTTATTTTAGAAATGATCAAAGCAATCGATGAGCATAAAGTAAACGCACACTGTTCTGTAAAATTGACTCAGATTGGTCTAGATATCGATTACGAATTTTGTAAAACGAACTTTAGAGAAATACTAGAAGCAGCAAAACAAGTCGGTATTTTCGTCAACATTGACATGGAGAGCTACAGAGTATACGATGCGACAATGCGCATGTTAGATGAAATGCTTGAAGAATTTGATAACGTGGGTACTGTTCTTCAATCCTATTTATTTGATTCAGAAGAAGATGTTATTAAGCATAAAGACGAAAGAGTCCGCATCGTTAAAGGCGCATACAAAGAAGACCCTAGTGTTGCATTACAAGAGCGCGAAAGTATCGACATAGCGTTTGAAGAGCTCATTAAAAAGCACCTGACTGAGGGAACAGGATTCACATCAATTGCAACGCACGATCACAACATCATATATAACATTATGGATTTCGTTGAACGTGAAAATATTGATAAGGATACTTTTGAATTCCAAATGCTTTATGGATTCCGTTATGATTTAGCAAAGCAGATTGTTAAAAAAGGTTATTCGATGTGTATATATGTACCATATGGCAATGACTGGTATGCATACTTTATGCGTCGAATTGCTGAACGACCACAAAACGTCAATCTTCTCGTGAAAGATTTGATGGATAATCCAGCAGTTAAAGCAGGCACGATTACTGCTGGAGGTTTAGTTGTACTCGGCATTATATCTTCGATTGTAAAGATGTTCAGAAAATAAAAATATAACCGATTGATGAATGGGTTGCTTACCATTCATCAATCGGTTTTTTTATTTTTAGCGGGGTTATTCGCTGTTTGTTTAATCTCGATAGCAATTTCACGCGTCATATCAAAAATATCGAAGACAGCGTTGGATAAGTATGTCATGCCAATCGTCAACTCTCCAAATGCAAAGAAGTTTTTTATCACACCATATTTTGGACTAACGACATGATAATGTGAATCTACTTTTAAACCGCCAAGATGATGAGGTTCTATCAGTTTCTTCATATATAAATGCTGAACGAGTGGCTCTTTCGTTGAAGTTATATCCATATTCGTGCCTGTCGCATTGATGACAACATCCATTTCATATTGTTTTTCATCAGCAGTAAGTATAAACAACTCTTTTTTCTCTATCTTTTCTAAATCTTCAATCATCTCTAACCGACCCGACTGTAACCACTCTATAATATGTGTTGCAACTTCACGCGGCATTGGTGAATAGTTACTTGAGATGTATGGTTGATATTCTTCAAACAATTTCTTTTGCTCTGCTTTTGATAGTAGATGTAGAAATGGTGTGAAAATTTTATTGAACTCAATTAAAAAGTATTCAAGTTTACCTACCGTATCCGGGTGATCGACATCAAACTGTAAATCTTTAATGATATCTCCTGATTTTCTCTCAAATAATTCCAGTGAGATTTCCTGATATCTCATCTCTTTAATAAATAAAGATTTAACATTTTCAAGTGTAAACTGTTCATCTTGAACATATTTGAGCAGCGTATCTCTCGTGAAGTATTCAAAATTAAAGTCGTAATGCGTACCACGAACTGCCGGTAACTCATTTGAACGATTGAACATATAAACTTTGCCTAAATTACGCTCTATCAATAAATAACGCAAACAATCGATGCCGCTTAAACCTGTGCCGACAATTGCAACGTTTTGTTTCACATCTTTCAATTCTTTAATGATCGGATAAGGATTATAGATAAAATTCTCCATACCTTTTAGTTCATATGGGTCCATATACTCAAGCATACCTATCCCTAAATAAACAATATCGTAACACTTTTCCTTATTACCAATTTGACAATGAAACAACTGACCGTCGTAGTCTAAGTGTTCAATCTTGTCTTTGATGACCTGAATGTTGTCATTTGCTCGAACGATAGACATTAAAACATCTTCCATATATTCACCAAATTGCCGTCTTGATGAAAATCGATCCACGACGTAACCTTGTTCTTTTAACCATCTCTCATAATGAGTTGCATCTTTATCGAGTGACATTTCTTGCACTGGCACATTCGCTCGTAATACATCACTGTCTTCAATATATGCCTGACCGCGTCCAATATGATTTTTACTATCCACCACATCAATTGCGACATTCTCATTAAGTTTTAGTTCAGATAAATGCTTGAGCAGTGACGTTGAGGAAACACCTGCCCCAATGAACAATATACGCATAGCCTTCCTCCTTTTTCATATTAAAAATAAGAGCCGAAACGGCTCTTATGGGTTTAATGCTTTCAGTTGATCCACGATGTCTGTTAAATCTTTTACTGTGTATTGGAATCTTCCATGGAAGACATACTTTTTAAAGTATTCATCTAACTCTTCATTACCGATTAAAACTTTAACCGATGGATCATTGGAGTAATTTGCGATTGAATAATTACCATTATCTTCAGGGTTAAAGAATACAACAGGCACAACATCAAACTGTAACTTCAACACATTTTTTAACTTTTCTGCAGTTAATTTTGCCTCTTCAATCATATGGTTAAAGTGGCTCACAGTAACATTTAAATCATCTTTTTTCTCAAAGATAAAAGTCTGTTCTTGTTTCTTATTGAGTCCGAGTAATTCAAAGAAGTTTTCTACATATGGTAATTGTTCAAAGTTCTGTTCGCTTACACCATGGATGATATGGCCTTTCCAGAATCTTGACTCCATTAGATAAATACCTGTACGTGTTAAAACAAGATGATCCACTTTACGTGTATTTGTGTAATTTCTAGATGGTAAATAGATGTTTGATAAGATATGCATATCTAAATCTCTTATCTTATCCTCTTTCACGAGCTGATTTTTCAAATCTTTCAATGCGAGATCCGTTAAATATTCACCTTTGTCAGATGTAAACTGCGACACACTGCGAAGACGTTTGTTTAACTGTTCAGTATCCTTATTATACTTTTCATTTAAACCAGATACTTCTTTTTTATGTGAAAGACGGTCTTCTTCTTGTGTTGCTTCATAATCTTCAATCAATGTTTGCTTCTCGTGGTCAAATTCTTCTGTTAATTTATTCACTCTGTTTCGACTGCGGAAATAATAAACGAGAAACCAGGTGAGTACAATAAGAAGAACAGCAGCAACAGCGATGAATATCGGGTCTAAAAATATATCTGTATTCATTTCAATCAACCTTTCTACCATTTATTAATGATGTTTTTTATATTATAGCAAAATTTTTAAAAATATTTTAAGGTTTTATGTTTTAGTTCGAAAAAAATGGGAATATAACTATTACCTTACGACAAAAACATATAAGTAAGGATTACAAATCAGTTAAGAAATTTCTTAGGAGGAATTTAGTTATGGAACTTAAAAAATATTTATTAGCAGGCGGTATTGCATCAGTATTAGTATTAGGTGCATGTAATGGTGAAGAAGGCGACGATACAGATGATAACGGTATGGACACGCCTGACGACACAGAAGAAGTAGAAGTTGATGAAACTGAAGATACTGAAGATGAATCAGCTGAAGAAGACGCTGACGCTGAAGAAGATGCTGATGCTGAAGAAGATGCTGATGCTGAAGAAGATGCTGATGCTGAAGAAGAAGACGCTGAATAATCAGTTGTCGACTAATATAAAAACACCCACATCGTAATGTGGGTGTTTTATTTTTGGTTATTATAGAAATTATTTATTGAAAAATGCTTGTAGCGCCTGTACTTTATCGGTGTTTTCCCATGGTAGGTTCAAGTCTTCCCGACCAAAATGTCCATAAGCGGCAGTCTTCTTATAGATTGGACGTCTTAAATCAAGCATATTTGCAATCCCGTCTGGTGACAGTGTGAATATTGCTCTTACTGCTTCTACCAATTCATTCTCACTCTGTTTACCTGTACCAAATGTATCGATTGATATTGAAATCGGTTGAGCAACACCAATTGCATACGAAAGTTGGATTTCACATTTTTTTGCAAGGTTTGCTGCAACGATATTCTTCGCAATGTAGCGTGCGGCGTATGCCCCTGAGCGGTCAACTTTTGTCGGATCCTTTCCACTGAAAGCACCCCCACCATGTCTTGAATACCCACCATAAGTATCCACGATGATTTTACGTCCTGTTAAACCGGCATCCCCTTGTGGACCACCAATAACAAAACGTCCGGTTGGGTTGATAAAATACTTCGTCTCATCATCCAAATATTTAGATGGTACAACTGGTTTAATGACATTTTCTAAAATATCTTCATAGATTTGATATGGCGACACATCGGCGTGATGTTGTGTTGAAATAACAATTGTATCGACACGTTCAGGTAAGCCTTCATCGTTATACTCGACCGTAACTTGTGTCTTTCCATCCGGACGCAGATACGGCAGTGTATCTTCCTTTCTTACTAATGTTAATTGTTTAGAAAGTTCATGTGCCAGCTGGATTGGCAGTGGCATTAACACGTCTGTCTCGTCACACGCAAAACCAAACATTAACCCTTGGTCGCCTGCCCCTGTTTCTATATTCTCAGTTTCTCTTGATTCAAAAGCATTGTTCACGCCTTGAGCGATGTCTTCAGACTGTTCATCAATAGCGGTCAATACTGACATTGTTTTGTAATCATAACCAAATCGTGCATCTGTATAACCGATATCTTTTACTGTTTCTCTAACAATTTTCGGCATATCGACATATGTGCTTGTTGAAATCTCCCCCACGATTAAACATAATCCTGTATTTACAACCGTTTCACACGCAACACGTGCATATGGGTCATGCTCAATTAAAGCATCGAGTATCGCATCAGATACTTGGTCGGCAATTTTATCTGGATGACCTTCCGTTACTGACTCTGATGTAAATAATCTTCGTTCCATTGTAATTCCTCCCGTTAAATTGTTGCCATCTCTTGTTACAAATAAAAAAACCTTTTTCTCATAATAAGAAAAAGGCTTACGCTCTTTGTCTTATCGTCCAGAAATTTTCTGCTCACATTAGCACCTTTCTATATACATAGAGGTTGCCGGGCATCGTCGGGTGTGAATCCCTCCGCCACTCTGGATAAGAGATAACTCAAATATGAAGTATAGATATCTTTTCTTAAAATTTCAAGTATAATCTAAAAAACTATGCACTTTCTTTATCTATTTTTGAATAAAATGATTTATGCTCTATGTTATAATAATGCTAACAAAAATAATTTGGGGGCTTGTTCTATGGTTGATTACAAATCGCTGATTGATGAGTTAGTGGGAAAAGAAGATAGTCGTAAACAATTAACTTCTGCTCAACTTGTTGAAGCATCTATTCGTCGTGGAGAAGGACGTCTTACTGAAACTGGTGCATTGACTGCAAATACAGGAAAGTACACTGGTCGTAGCCCAAAAGATCGCTTTGTCGTTGAAGATAGCGTTTCTCAAAACAAAGTTGATTGGGGTAGCGTTAACCAGCCGATATCACAAGAAGTATTTGATAATTTATTCAAGCAAGTCATGAATCATCTAAACCGTAAAGAAGAAGTATTCGTGTTTAATGGTTATGCTGGTGCAGATGATAAGACACGTATTAAATTACGCGTAATCAATGAATTTGCATGGCACAATATGTTTGCAAGAACGATGTTTATCCGTCCACAAACGAAAGAAGAAGGCCTTGAAATCGATCCTGAGTTCACAATCGTTTCAGCACCTAGATTTAAGGCAAACCATGCTGTAGATGGAACGAACAGTGAAGCGTTCATCATGGTTTCTTTAGAGAAGAAAATCATCTTAATTGGTGGTACAGAATATGCTGGTGAAATGAAGAAATCAATCTTCTCAATCATGAACTTCCTACTTCCAGAACAAGGTGTCATGAGTATGCACTGCTCAGCAAACGTTGGAGAAAATGGCGATGTGGCATTATTCTTCGGACTATCTGGAACGGGTAAAACAACATTGTCAGCAGACCCACATCGCGACCTTATCGGTGACGATGAACACGGATGGAATGCAGATGGTGTGTTTAACATTGAAGGCGGTTGCTATGCAAAAGCAATCAACTTAACTGAAGAGAAAGAACCAGAAATCTTTAATGCCATTAAATTTGGTAGTGTGTTAGAAAACGTCGTTTTAGGCGACGATAATGTGCCGGATTATGATGATAACGCATTGACTGAGAATACACGTGCAGCCTACCCGATCGACCATATTCCAAATGCACGTATACCGTCTAAAGCTGGACACCCGAAAACAATCGTCTTCCTAACTGCAGATGCGTTCGGTGTGTTGCCACCAATCTCACGTTTAAACAGACACCAAGCGATGTATCACTTCTTGAGTGGTTTTACATCTAAACTTGCAGGAACTGAGCGTGGTATTACAACACCACAACCGGTATTCTCTACGTGCTTCGGTTCACCATTCTTACCTTTACATGCATCTGTGTATGCGAACATGTTAGGTAAATTGATTGATAAGCACGATGTGAACGTTTATCTTGTGAATACAGGATGGACAGGCGGAGAGTATGGTGTTGGTCGCAGAATGGACTTAACACATACACGTTCAATGGTACGACGAGCAATTAGCGGCGAGTTAGAACTAAACGAATTCCAAAAAGATCCAATCTTTGGACTCAGCGTTCCGGTTAAAGTATCGGGCGTGCCAACAGAAATATTGATGCCACGTGACGCATGGGAATCTAAAGAAGCGTACGATGAAAAAGCAAACAACTTGAAGCAACAATTCATCGACAATTTTAAGAAGTTTGGCGATGCTGCTTCAGAAATCGAAGAAAAAGGCGGATTTACAGCGTAATTATAAAGTTTTAAAAGTAAATATTACTAAAAAAATACGGTTGATGACTATATGTCATCAGCCGTATTTTAAATTCGGTTTAACTATTTTTTTAATAATTTATTACTCTTATAACGCATCAATCCCAACTGATACAACACCTTTAGATAATGTTTCAATAATATTGTTATGGATATTTATAATATGAGGAACAATATCAATTATAAATTAAAGTTTTAGCGTTTATCAGAGGTGATTGAATGAAGCGAATGATTTCAAAAGTTGATCTAAGGCGATTGAAACTGATTGATGTTTTGACAAGTTCTGAAAATACTATTCCATTTGATGAATTATCAAAAGTTATGTCATCTTCAGAACGCATAATATTAGATGATATACGAGAACTAAATAAAGAATATGATGAGGCGTTACAGATTAGTATTATAAATGGTAACGTTCATATCAAAAAGAAATTGAATTTTGGATTCGAAGACATTCTTCACGATGTTTTAAGAAGCAACCAATCATTTCAAAATCTAGAAAGTCTATTCTTTAACCCATACAAAAGTATAGAAAAAATGGCCTTAGATAGCTATACCAGCACATCAACGATGTATAGGAAAGTCATGCATATCAACAACTCACTTTATGAAGGCTTTAATATAAAACTACGAACGACACCATTATCGATTGAAGGTAACGAATCAGATATTCGTAAATTTTATTATCAATTGTTTACTTCTAAATATAAATTCTTTGAGTGGCCGTTTCATGCGTATATTAATGAAAAAGAGCTGGAGTCATTTATGTACTCATTTATAAAAGAATTGCCACTCGATATTGATTTTGCATTCTTCAGAAATATGAAATTTATAATCGCCATTAACATCATTAGAATCAAAAAAGGATTTAAATCAAAATTAAGTAGTAACAATGATATAGACCCATTCATCCTAGAAGTGTTAGATAAAAATCATACACACTCGAAGTTTTCAAAGTTGATCAATTTAGAATTGAATTTAGAAACAATTAAAGATATTTTCTATGGATTTGTTGATGAGTTGATTTCCTATTCAAGTAACGAACTCATTGAAAGTGCTACGCGCAATATTACAATTAGCCAATCGTATTTTCAGATGTTAAACATAATTAAACAGTTGACAACTAAGTTTGATTTAACTATTCCTAATCAAGAAATAGTTATTACAAATCTCCATAACACGGTGACTCTCGGTCAAATAGAGGTCACATCAAATTTTGTTTCAGAGGATAGAATTAAGAGCTTCTTACAGTCAGCAAAAGACATATCTCCGCACTTTCTAAATGAAGCTAAGTATTTATTCACTGAGTATTTAGAAGATGTATTTGGTATTAAAGATGATGTCTTGCTAAATACAATGCTGTTTAACATTTACACCCATTGGCATGGATTGTACTCTCAACTTATAGCAAATAAAAATAAGGTGAATATTGTTGTATTAAGTAGTACAGATCATCTGCACGCACGTTTTATGGGAGAAGTAATTATGTATGATATACCAAATCATGCAGAGATTACTGTGATCGAGAATACTTTCATTGATGAAGTGGATTTATACTCATACGATATAATCGTTGCAAATTTTCCAATTGGTAAAGACTTAAAAAACACACAGATCTACGTCAATAACTTACCGACCTCTCAAGATTTACAAAATATAACTGAAGAAGTTAATCGTATATTTAAGTTAAAGAATGCAAATTAAATTGCAGCCGAATTGTTCACTTCGGCTGCATTTATCTTATGCATTAACTATTCTTCTACATTTCTCCAAAAGAGGTTTTTCATTCGTTTGACACTCGGTGGTGTTAACGCGTGACGCTCACCTTCAAATTCAAAATAGTCGTATGGATGATTTTTATATTGTAAATAATCGATCAATATACGCGCATTTTCAATATCGACTAACCGATCAATCGAACCATGTATAATTAACATTTTCGGTAGATGTATATCATGTAAAAATGCCTCGCGTGCATCATATGACTCAGGATCTTTTTTAGGATGCCCGACCATACGACGCATCATACCACGCAGATCTACACGTTCTTCGTACATTTGGTAAATCGAGCTAACCGCATTGAGCATAAGTAAACTATGCACTTTCTCATGTCTGAGTGTATTCATTGCTTGTAATCCGCCACGAGAGAACGCAATTAAATTAATGCGTGCATCAGGATAGTGATGACGAAACATTTTTATTAATGCAACAACATCTTCTATGTCCGCGCCTGCAAGTTCATCCATTCCTTCACTACCGTTGCTACCACGATAATACGGTCCGACAACAATCGAATCATCTCTCATGAATTGCAGAAGTCTGCCGAGTCTCACCCGCCCTACCTGACCTTTACCACCACGCAGATAGATATTGATGTTTTTTATATCATCCGCGTTTGGAGATACCATCAACGCACGCACGATATATTCGTCAGAATAATAGCTGACTTCATGTGCATTCCATTTTCTGTGTTCAAATGGATATTGCTTTTCACTTAAAAAATTCATGACTTTTGCTCATTTCATATAGATATTGCACACATTGATCAAGAAGTAGCGGACTTTTCAGTTTTTCTTCGAGTTCATTTAAGTGACTGACGAACACCGGACCTTGTGTTTCCAAGTAGTCATCTTGATTTTCAAGTGATAACACTTCTGCAAAAAATACAGCTTTAACAATTTCAGGATCACTGTCCACACGATAAAAACCAATATAGTCTAATCGATTTATGTGTCCGCCTGTTTCTTCAAACAGTTCGCGCTTTGCTGCCTCTTCCATCGATTCACCAGGTTCAATTTTACCACCTGGAAACTCAATACCCCTCAATGAATGGTGCGTCAGTAAATATTGTTTTTTATATTTTGGAATAATTAAGACATGTTCGATAGAGTCAGAAAATTGACCTACGTACAAATTCACATTATGATTATTCTTATCTATAAACTTCATAAAAATGTCCTCAATCGATTATTTTCATTACAGTATAACGAGGTGAAACCATTGCAACGACTATTTATATACTTTGTTCGATTATATCAAAGATTCATATCGCCTTTATTTCCACCGTCTTGCCGTTTTGAACCGACCTGTTCAAACTATGCAATCGAAGCGATTCAAGAACATGGCGCATTGAAAGGTACTTATCTCGGAACGAAACGTATTTTAAAATGTCATCCATTCCATCCAGGCGGCTATGATCCTGTGCCGTTTAAAGAGAAAAAAGAATCTGAGAAGAGCAAATAATCCCTCACGGGCAGGAAAATGGTTTTTCGTGTCTGTGAGCAAGTCTCATGGGAACGCAAATCAATTTGCGTGTCAGTGAGCAAGTTTCATTGAAACGCAAATCAATCTGCGTGTCAGTGAGCTAGTTTCATTGAAACGCAAATCAATCTGCGTGTCAGTGAGCAAGTCTCATTGGAACGCAAATCAATCTGCGTGTCTGTGAGCAACTCTCATTGGAACGCAAACCAATCTGCGTGTCTATGAGCAACTCTCATTGGAACGCAAACCAATCTGCGTGTCTGTGAGGAAGTCTCATGGGCACAAAACTACTAAACACCTTCAAAAATACATCAGAGATCTTTGTTAACTATAAATTTCTCTCTATTCAACAATCTTGAAATCTTTCCAGTAGATGTCCGTTCGATTTCCCTAACAAACAATACATCTTTCGGATGTTTGTATCGTGATAACTTCTCATCAAACACGAGCTGAAGTCGAGAAATAATATTAGCTTCTTCTTCGCATTCTAATATCAATACTGGCACTTCACCCCACACATCATCTGCCTTTTTTACAACGACACATTCAACATCAGGCAAAACACCGTGTACAACCTTTTCTATTTCACTCGGATAGATATTTTCTCCACCAGAGATGATTAAGTCTTGTCTTCGATCTAAAATGTACAAATACCCTTCATCATCAATATGTCCGATATCTCCAGTATTAAAATATCCATCTGATGTATTAATCTCAGCATTTAAATACCCCGGCGTAACAACAGGCAAGTTGACCAGCGCATTCGAATCCTCATTCAGTATGATTTCATTATTGATTATCTTTCCGACTGCACCGTCTAAAATTTTAGAGTCGTTATATGGAATCATTATCATTTGAGACATTGTTTCTGTCATACCATATGAGTTGAACACTCGAATATTCTGTTCTAAAGCCCGCTTCAACAGCGGTGTTCGAACACCAGCACCGCCAAGTAGTACACCTTCCAACCTAGTCCAATCAAATTCACAATCAATTAAGCGTTCAAGCATTATCGGGACAAAGCTCGTATGAGTGACTGCATGCGTGTTCATCAAATCAATAATTGACTGTTCATTGAATTTCTCATTGATAACAAGCGTGCACCCATTAATTAATGTTCGGAATACGATTGACAATCCTGATATATGAAATATTGGATTGACGAGCAACCACACACTATCTTCTGAGTACCCCATACCTGCCCTACATCTCGTATCTGATGCGAAGTGATTGCCATACGTTTGTTTGACCGCCTTCGCGCGTCCGGTCGTGCCTGAAGTAAACATAATCGATAAAATATCATCGTCATCATACGACTCAACTTCAAACGATACACTATCCATATCCATCAATGATTCATATGAGTAAACAGTTAAAGAATCACTATGTAAAGGCTGGGTAGCAATGACCACATCGACGTCTACATCTGCAAGTTGCTTAGTAATTTCGTCATGTGTCAATCGACTATTAATCATAACGATTTCAACACCCACGAGCATACACGCATTGATTAAAAAGTAAGCGTCACTACTGTTATGTATAAGGAGTCCGATGCGTTTCGTCTCCAGCGATTTAATGCGCTCGGCCAATGCCATGGATTGCTGATAAACCGCTTCAAACGTATAATTTTTATCTCTAAATATCATAGCGATTTTATGCGGATTATTATTATATTGTTCAATCAACCAGTGTGTGTTCATGTACACACCTCCTTAAATTCAATTTAAAAAGAGACCGATTGCTCAGTCTCTCAATTGATTCTATGGGAATTTAGGAAACTGATCGAAGTCAGGTTTGCGTTTCTCTTTAAATGCGTCGCGTCCTTCCTTCGCTTCATCTGTCGTGTAATAAAGTAAAGTTGCGTCTCCAGCGAACTGTTGTAATCCTGCAAGTCCATCTGTGTCTGCATTCATCGCTGCTTTTAAGAATCTCAATGCTGTTGGTGAGTGTTGCATAATCTCTTCACACCACTTCACTGTTTCATCTTCAAGTTCAGCAAGTGGAACAACTGTGTTCACTAAGCCCATGTCCAGTGCTTCTTGCGCATCATATTGACGGCACAGGTACCAGATTTCACGTGCTTTTTTGTGACCAACGATCCTTGCTAAGTAACCTGAACCGTAACCTGCATCGAATGAACCAACTTTTGGTCCTGTTTGACCGAATCTTGCATTATCCGCTGCAATTGATAAGTCACAAACGACATTGAGTACTTGTCCGCCACCGATTGCCCACCCTGCAACCATCGCAATGACTGGTTTTGGAATAACTCGTATCAAGCGTTGTAAGTCAAGGACATTAAGACGTGGAATATCATCATCTCCAACATAACCACCGTGTCCACGCACGCTTTGGTCTCCACCTGAACAAAATGCTTTCTCGCCCTCACCTGTTAAAATAATAACCGAAACTTCCTGGTCATCACGTGCACGTGAAAATGCATCGATCATCTCATTTACTGTAAGTGGTGTGAATGCGTTATGTACTTCTGGTCGGTTTATTGTTACTTTACCGATTCCATTGTATTTCTCATACTTAATTTCTTTATATTCTTTTACCGTTTCCCACACTCTAGTCATAATTAATTCTCCTTTACTTGTTGTAAAAATAAATTGACTTCTGATAAAAATGCTTCCTTTTGCTCGAGATGCACATTATGTGCCGCATCATCGACGATTACAAGCGATGTTCTCGGATGTTTTTTATCGATTGCTGTGTTAATAGTAACAAACTTTTCATCCGATTCTCCAACGATTAGAAGAATTGGTATGTCTACTTTAAGAAACAGGTCTCCTAAAAATGGTTGCACGCCTGTGCCATATACCATTAAACTGCGTGCGGCTTGCACTGGATCTTGAGACGCTCTATTCTCTTTTTGGAATTGATACGTTGATGGATCTAATCGTTTTTCAGACTCAAACAGCGGCATTTTCTCCCACTCCGATAAAAATCCATCAAAGTCATTCATCATATGTGTTGCTCGTTCTAAATCGATATTAAAGCGCGCTTGTTTCTTCTCTTCATCATCAATCCCAAGAGAGGTACTTTCCAATATTGCAGATTTAAATAATGTTGGATAGTAACACAATAGTGCACTTCCGATACGGCCACCCATTGAATAGCCGAAAAGATGTAGTTTCTTTAACTTTAAAGCGTCGATGACAGCCTTCACACGTTCGAGTACATCTAAAAAGGAAACATCAATGCTCTCAAGTTCACTATCACCAAAACCTGGCAGATCGATTGCAAGCACGTTCATCGATTTGCTTAGCTCTTGTGAAACGTCATTCAAACTATTCATATCTGCTAGGAACCCATGCAAAACGACGACAGTCTCATCAAAATTGTTATCAATAAATTTATAATTCAACATCAAGCTGACTCACCGCTTCAAATATTTTTTCTTTCAGTGACTGATGTGACTCTAGATTCATTGTGCGGTCTGTGATTATTTCAACGATGAGCCGACCTGGTTTTGATAAATCCAAGTGTTCCAACCCATCAACATCCTTAATACGTGAATAATCAAACTGGTAGAGCTGCGCGGCATGTTCAAACGACATATTCATTGGCGTACCAAATAAACGTTCAAAAACGGATGGTTCGCTGTATTGCGGTAAGAAGTTGAAAATACCACCACCATTATTGTTAAACAGAATGATGTTGATATTGATATCTTCTAGTTTAGAAATTAACAAACCATTCATATCATGATAAAACGCTAAATCTCCGATGATTAAAGTCACATTACGATGCTTAGCCATACCGAGTGCGGTTGATGTGACCCCGTCTATACCATTGACACCTCGGTTCGCAAAAATATCATGCACATTTTTCGTATCGTAACGCTCAACATCACGGACAGGCATACTATTAGAAACAAAAATCGCCTGATCTTCTGGAATCATGTTGAGTAACTCAAATGTAAAACGACCTTCATCATTATAGTTAGTCACAAGACGATTCAACGTATTCGTTATCGCATCATTCACTTTGTGTGTTGTGTCATAAAAATGATGATCAGCATTATCTATCACAATTTGTTTTAAATGGGAATTGACCATTCCGACGAAGCTTTCATTTGGTAACGTCGGAAATGTTTTTAAATCCTTAAATTCACTGAAATATAGTTGTTTCGTTGACTCAGGTAGTTTTTTCAAAAATATATTCGTTGATTTAGAAGTAAATGGATCACCAACACGTATGATGAAGTCAAACGATTCTAGTAAGTCCTCTCGGTGATTTAATACATAACTAAATAATAAATCATGATTTGTGATGACATCTTCATTTTTTTGAACAAACTGTCGTGAGTCTGCAATAATCGGTACATTAAGTGTGGACAAGTATTCTACAGATTCCCTCAAGTCCACTTCTGTTGCGCCAAGTAAAATCAAACCGCGGCCACTCAATTCTATTTTACCGTCTAATCGATGCTCGGTTATTACATCTGAATGTTTGGTAGAACGCGTAAACAAATCCAAGCGATTTAAATCAGGTAATAATGGCTCATCAATCTGAACATTTAGATGTACGGGACCTTGCTCTGAACCACTCAGAAACTGAGATGCTTGATTGATTACTGCTTCAACTTCTCTCGTATCATTCAACTCCGGATTCGTAACATTGAGTTCATAATAATAATTGACAAAGTTTTGATACATGTGCGTCTGATTCATCGTCTGAGGCGCACCAATATTTCTTAGTTCAGCTGGCCTGTCTGCTGTGATGACGACTAGCGGTACATTTGCATACTTCGCTTCACTTACCGCTGGCGTATAGTTGGCAGCAGCTGTACCTGATGTACATATAATTGCAACCGGTCGTCTCGAACCTTTGTATAATCCAAGTGCAAAAAATGCTGCACTTCGTTCATCTGGATGAATATATGTCTTTAATTTTGGATGTAACTCAGCCGCAATTGCAAGCGGCGTAGAACGTGAACCAGGGCTAATGACAATTTCATCAACCCCGTGTTCATATAAACTATCAATCATTGTAAATACTTGCTCAGTCAACCGTGTCTTGTGGTTCATCGTTAACCCCCAACAAATCCATCATCGGCTTGAATTTTACATGTGTTTCTTCAAGCTCAGATTCTACTTCTGATTCTTTTACGATCCCAACACCCGCATATAATGTCGCACTTCGATCTCTAATGAACATAGAACGGAGTGCTACTGCAAATTCTGCATCGTTATCCTCATGAATCAGTCCAAGTGGTGCCGCATATAATCCTCGTGCACCAAATTCTTTCTTCACAATATATTCCATCGCAACATCCTTCGGTAACCCACCAGTCGCTGGTGTCGGATGAAATCGCTCTAGAATCGAGAAAATATTAACATCTTTTTTAAGTTTAGCTTCTATATCAGTCTCTAGATGATAGATGAAATTACTTGCTAAAATTTTTGGCATTTCACTATACTGCACTTCATCGGAAAATTCATTTAAATGATGAACGATTTCATCGGCAACGAGTTGATGCTCGTATTTATTTTTTTCGTCATGGAGTAATATGTCTTGATTCTTTTTATCTTGTGAAGCATCAGTATCTTTTGCTATACTCCCTGCAATCGCACTCGTAAATAACGTTTTTCCTTTTATTTCGTATAAACGCTCAGGCGTTTTCGATACAAAAATAGCACCATGATTTTCAAAATATATCGTATAGTTTTGCGTATCATGATCGAGTTGTTCAAAAATATAATTTGTATCGATTTCCTGCTTAAACATGATCAAACGCTGGCGAGACAGTACGACTTTTACAAAGTCATCATCTAATCTATCTATCGTTTCTCTAACGAGTTCCTTCCATCCTTTAACAAACAAATCTTTAGAACGCGTAATTTCCGGAACTGTTACAGCACCAATTTTCGTTTTTGCAATGGTTGTAGACATCTCATGCACTTCATCTAAAATCTTATCTAAATCAACATTTTTAATTTTATCGGTAATAATTAATACTTTGTTGACAAAATCAAATTGATATTTAGCTAGGTGAAAACTTACAACATTAAAATCATTCCACTCATCCGTTGTTTCTTCAGCTGCAAACTTCATGCCACCAAAAAGGCTTAAACTCGATTTATTTTCATTTCCAAAATCGACATGCTGAATTGAATTAAACAGTTTATCTTTGTTTTCCTGTAACTGCTCATCATCGAATTTAGAACGACTTATGCTCTTTATATATTGGATACCCACTTTGTTATATGTATGTGGCGCATTTTTAGAGCGATACCAATAGCGCTGTCCTTTTTGAGCATCAAAATAGTGTAGCACTTGTGTCGGTTCTAAATTAGAATCACCGAATGAAAAATGCATTGAAATATATTTCTTATCACCATTTATTTTTATTTTCTGTATTGCCTCACGGTAAAATTTAATATCCACCTAATACACTTCTTTCACACGATTAATAGTTTCATTTTATCATTTATCCTGTTTACTGTGTTATATATAAAATATATTATGCTAGAATTAATGCGGATAAATTTTAGATAGGAGATTTTATAATGCAAGGTACAGAAACACTCACGGGTTTTAAAAAGTATATCAATCTAACACGACCCCATACATTAACTGCCAGCTTTGTTCCAATATTAGTGGGTTCAGCAGCAGCACTCGTCTATGACACGTTTCGCTTTGATATATTCATTTGCATGTTAATTGCTACGTTGTTGATTCAAAGTGCGACAAACATGTTCAATGAATATTTTGACTACAAGCGTGGATTAGATAGCAAGGAGTCTGTTGGAATTGCAGGTGCGATCGTTAGAAACGGAATGTCACCGCGTCAAGTGTTTACAATCGCAGTCGCATTTTATGTCATCGCTGCATTGGTTGGTCTGTACATCACATTCCAATCATCAATCATCGTATTAATTATTGGATTGATTGGTATGGCTGTCGGTTATTTTTATACTGGTGGTCCATTCCCAATTTCTTGGACACCATTTGGTGAAATATTTGCAGGCTTATTCATGGGGACAATCTTAATTGTATTGACGTTCTATATTCACTTAGGTGAGATCAATAGCTTCATCATTCTATTATCTCTACCTGTTGCAATTACGATTGGACTGTTGAACATGGCAAATAATATTAGAGACCGTGTAAAAGATAAAAGAAGTGGACGTAGAACATACGTTATTCTAGTTGGTAAGAATACAGCTATTCTAACTGCAGCAATAGCACTTTTTATTGGCTATGTGATTATTTTATATATTGGAACCATCCACGAAAACAGCAGCGTTTTTCTACTGCTTCCATTGCTATCTATTCCAATTGCTGTTGAAACGATTAAATTGCTACAACAAGGGAATAAACCTATAGAACTAATTCCTGCAATGGCGTCAATGGGTAAATTAAATACGGTTTTAGGATTGCTTTTAACAATTGGTTTATTATTACAGGCGATATTTTACTAAAGTTGAAAAATTACCATTGCGTGATTTAGTTCAAAATTCGTGTATCATGCTTGCTTATTGCTATTTCACGAATTATAATTGACTATGACTTAAAAAAATGGGGGGAAATTTAATGAGTCTTAAGAAATACTTGTTAGCTGGTGGGTTAAGTACTGTTTTAGTACTTGGTGCATGTAACGACGACGCTGATACAACGGACGATACATCTGACGATGAAGAGACAGATACAGAAGAAGTTGTAGAAGATGAAGAAGAAGATGAAGATGTAACTGATGAAGACGTAGAAGGCGATGCTGATGCGGACGCGGATGCTGATGCCGACGCGGATGCTGATGCCGATGCTGACGCGGATGCTGACGCTGATGCAGATGCAGACGCGGATGCCGATGCTGATGCCGACGCGGATGCGGATGCCGACGCAGATGCCGATGCTGATGCTGACGCAGATGCTGATGCGGACGCGGATGCTGATGCCGACGCTGATGCCGATGCTGATGCTGACGCAGATGCTGATGCGGATGCCGACGCGGATGCTGACGCCGACGCAGATGCTGATGCCGACGCGGATGCGGATGCCGACGCAGATGCTGATGCTGATGCCGACGCAGATGCTGATGCTGACGCGGATGCTGATGCTGACGCGGATGCTGATGCCGACGCTGATGCGGATGCTGACGCAGATGCAGATGCTGACGCAGATGCTGATGCGGACGCTGATGCTGATGCCGACGCAGATGCTGATGCTGATGCTGACGCAGATGCTGATGCGGATGCCGACGCGGATGCGGATGCCGACGCGGATGCTGACGCAGATGCTGATGCAGATGCCGATGCTGACGCAGATGCTGATGCGGATGCTGACGCTGACGCGGATGCGGATGCAGATGCGGATGCCGATGCTGACGCTGATGCGGATGCTGACGCTGATGCGGATGCTGACGCTGATGCTGATGCCGATGCTGACGCAGATGCAGATGCCGACGCTGATGCGGATGCTGATGCGGATGCTGACGCTGACGCGGATGCGGATGCCGATGCTGACGCTGACGCGGATGCGGACGCTGATGCGGATGCTGACGCTGATGCAGATGCGGATGCTGACGCTGATGCAGATGCAGATGCGGATGCTGACGCGGATGCTGACGCTGATGCTGATGCAGATGCGGATGCGGATGCTGACGCGGATGCGGATGCTGACGCGGATGCTGATGCAGATGCGGATGCTGATGCAGATGCGGATGCTGATGCAGATGCGGATGCCGATGCTGACGCTGATGCTGACGCAGATGCAGATGCCGACGCTGATGCGGATGCCGACGCTGACGCGGATGCGGATGCTGACGCAGATGCGGATGCTGACGCAGATGGCGTAGCTTTCGTACCAGTTAATGAAACTGATTTCTTACTCGGTGCAGATGATTCAGATGCTGACGCAGACGCGGATGCGGATTCAGATGCTGATGCTGACGAAGAAATCACTTACACTGGTGATGTTGGTGAATATACAGTTCTTGAGTACGGTTTCGGACAACTTCCTTTAGCTGAAGATGCTGAAGAAGGTGCAGAGCCAATTAACGTTGCGCTTGTATTATTCGAATACACGAACACAAGTGATATTCCAATTGCGCCACAAGAAGCATTCGGTACAGATCTAGCTGTTAGAGAACTGACTGATTCTTCAGAAACAACATTAGGTAACTATACTATGGACTTACCAGAAGACTTCTCTTACGCGGCTGAATTAGAAGCAGCGAAAGAGCAAGTAGCTCCAGGTGAAACTGTTACTGCGATTGTTGCTTACGGTCCGGTTGACGGAACTTTAGAAGTTAGACTTCAAAGCCGTGTTAACCCAATGAGTGACAACACAGATGAGTTAGACGAAGAATTAAGAATTCAGTAATAACAAATTAAGCGCCCTACGGGGCGCTTTTTTAATGGGTGAAACTTATGATCATTTCAACTTCGTATAAAACTAATCAATCCATCTTACATAAAGCACAACAACTAAGTTCTAAGTACTCTCTTACTTATGTTCCAAGAGGGAAAAACACACTAAAACAATTATTCCAGAAATATCAGTGTCCTGTAATTATCGTTACTGGCACTCATATTCGTTTTCATTCACAAGATGCAGAAATATATTTCCACCCAAATATCGGTCAAATACGTTCAAAACGCATTGTAGATGGTGAAACCGATGCACTCATCGAAATCAGTCAACTAAAGCCTGGTATGTCACTACTCGACTGTACATTAGGACTTGGGGCTGATAGTCTAATCGCTAGTCAAGTAGTCGGCGAGTCAGGTCGTGTCGTTGCGATTGAGTCAAATTTTGTCATGTATCTTATTACAAGTGAAGGTTTAAAATACTATCCATTTGACAATCCAATTCTAGAAGAAGCAAGTAAGAGAATTGAAACGTATCATCAAAATGCATTTGACTTTTTAAAAGCACAGGATGATGACTCTTTTGACGTTGTATATTTCGATCCGATGTTTGATTCAGATATTAAAGAAACAACCCCTTTGAATCATGTGAGAAAAATCGCGGACTACTCTACTTTAAATCATGAAACGATAGCTGAAGCAAAACGGGTTGCAAAACAATATGTTATAATGAAAAATCATTACTTAAGTGATACGTTTAAATCTCTTGGTTTTATCCAACAGAAACGTAAAACAAGTCAGTTTCACTATGGTGTAATAAAAATTCATTAACGATAATATAATAGGTGATTTTAATGGCTAACTTTTTAAAAGTATTTGTAAGAGATTTTATAATATTCTCAGCTTTTGTTTTATTGACATTTATGGCTGTTATACTCATTGCTGATTTAAATTTTGAAGATCATATCGGTACGATGATGATGATGATTGCAGCTGTATTTTTTGGATTACTCATCAGAGAGTTTATGGAACGTGTAATTGGTAGCCGACAAAAGAAAAAGCGTCTAGCTCAAGTTGAAGAAGAACAAAGACTGATGAAAAATTCTAAAAATATATCGAAGAAACCAAAAAGTACAACAAAAGTTGTTCCAAAAAAACGTAAGCGACACTAATTGCAGGTGATGGAGATGGACTTAAGCTTTTTATCTGGCAATACACTTGATGCGGCAAAACATTTACTCGGAAAAGAAATTATTTCATATGTAGATGGTATTGTAACAAGTGGTTATATTACTGAAGTTGAAGCATATCTCGGGTTAGACGATAAAGCCTCTCACACATACTTAGGCAAAAAAACAAAGAAAAATGAAATGATGTTTAATTCTTATGGACACCTATATGTCTATACGATGCATGGGCATCATTGCATGAATATATTGACACGTGAAACAGAATTTCCTGAAGGTGTACTTATTCGAGGAATCGAACCACATCAAAATATCCAGACAATGATCGAGCGACGTGGCAGGGACACACATATTAGTGATGGACCTGGAAAGCTAACAAAAGCACTCGGAGTTCGGCGTGATACACATAATGGTATTCGAATTAATAGTGGAATTATTGATCTAAAAGAAGGAAAGATTCCTCAGAAGATTGTTGCAACGAAGAGAATTGGCATCGACACGAAAGAAGAAGCTGTTGATTATTTATATCGATTCATCGTTGATGGCAATAAGAATGTCAGTCGATTTAGAGGAAGAGCACATGAGAATGGTGGGTGGATGTAATCATTCTATTTTTTAATTTTAAAAGTCGCTACTTCAGATCAGAAAACTGCTTTGAAGTAGCGACTATTTGAATGTTTATGATATTCGACACTGAAAAGAATTAAAATCATAATTAATAGACAACATTTGGGTCTACTTCACCTTCATATTCCCAGAAAACATGAGTTTTACCTTCTCCTGTACCAAACCTTACTCTAACTGATTCATAGTTAGGAATCATTGTTACGATTTGACCTTCTAATGTGTCACCAGGAGTAATTTCCCCACTCTGAAAGAATAAATCCTCATCAAAGACAAAATCTTCTAATTTTCGTGTGTCTGGTCTATTTATAAAATAAATATCAAAATCATCAGCGTTTATTGTATGTGATACATCAGCATCACTATCTTCTAAATTAATTTCAAAATCGATGATCACCCATTTTTCATATTCATTTTGTTTGTCTACTACTGTGAACAACTCATTCATTCCAAGGTAATCATACACTGTATCATCTGTAATTAAATTTGTCGTAACACTCATTTCCAATTCGATTTCTTCTTCTCCATCTAATAGTCTAACCGGATAAATAACTTCTTGTCCGACTTCAGCAGGGTTTATGTGTAAACCAATATCTTTCTCGTAGCTTTTGAACTCTAAAACTCTATCATATTCTTCCAACTGTTCTTCTTGGTCTAAGATTTGTTCCACTCTCTCACCGATTTGAACTAAAACTTCATCTGGATGCATCATTGCTTTGGCATCCACTTCAACATATCCAATAATCAGAAAATTCATCATTAAAAATGAAAGTATAAATTTTTTAAACATATCTTCACCTATTGATCCCTTTCAATTGTAGATATATTTTCAACATACGTTACATACTCGTCTTCACTATCTTCATGTCCATAAACAATATAAAATGGCTTATCAATTGGTACCTGTTTCGCGAAAATTGTTTCATATCGGTTTAGTTCATACAGTTCTACATCTGTTTTAAATTCATCAAATATAATTGTGTTCGACTCGATTGGTGTATTTTCATCTTCATATATCGTGAAATCATCTTGCTTCATCCATACGCCAATATTTGGATCTGTTGAATTTAGATTTCTTATGCTCATTTCAAAGGCACGCCATTCGTAACCTTCTTTTGCTTCTTCATAGCCTTCTAGACCTTCTATCATGGCTAAACTCTCATTAGCAGGTAATACGTTACTGACATAAAATGAAATTAGAGCATAAAAATCTTCAGATTCATCATATGATTCAGGCGTATAAGAGAATAAGTGATACGCAGTATCATTCCCAGGTAGCGGCGTTTCAAATGTTCCAAATCCCTGCTGATGATTTTCAAAATAGCGTAACTCAGCATCATTTTGATTAAAAAGCTTATTAAGTTCACTATAGTAAGCGTATATATTTATATCTTCTTCTTCTTCTTCTTCCGGTGTTTTTAACTCTAGATCTAAATACGTCATTGTTGTTCCTAAGAGCATTGCAGATAATAATCCACTAAACATAGTTTACCTCCATTAGTCACATTATTTAGTTTATCGTAAAACAAAATTTAAAAAATTGCACATAAAAACCGAGATAATAATTATTATCTCGGTATAAATATCCATTATTTTACTCTTCTTCTGAATCTTCTTCTGTGTCAGAATTGTCTTCTTCGCTGTTTTCTTCTTCCTCGTTGTCTTCTTCGTTGTTGTCTTCTTCTGTTTCGTTATTTTCTTCTTCGTTTTCATCTTGATCTACTTCTTCTTCGGATTCTGAATCTTGTTCATCTAGTGAACTAATGTTCTCGCCATCATATAAGAAGAATAAATCCTCGGCTTTAAATGTGTCAAAGTAAATTAAGAATGGTTCATCTTGAGGCACAAGTTTCGCTACATTACCACTCACTTCACCACCTGAATACACTTCAGTGTAAGTCAATGGTCTTGGTGGTAGTGCATATTCATTCGGTACAGATGACCCATTTTCAGAAACGATACTGATACTATCTGTTACACCGATTGACATATCCTCATCTTCAAATGAATCAAGATAGAATGTCATTGAAATAACTGCCCATTCATAACCATCTGGGGCATCTTCATTAAAGCGACTTTCTTCTTGTAAAATTTCATCCGCTTCCTCACCGACGACTATATTATCAATTGTAATTTCAGCTGTACCAAATACACGATTAAATCCATTTGAATATTCAAATACTTCAATCGCTACTGTATCACCTACATCAAATGGTTCTGAACGAGACCCACGTCCATCTGAAGTATCAAATACTTCAACATCTTCACGTTCATCTACTTCTGTTTCTTCTTCATCATCACTTGATGATGATACTCGATTTCCAAGTGAATCATATAAGCGAGATATCTCATCTTCTGCTTCATTTAAATGTCTTTCTAAATTGTTCAATCGATTCTCTAATGATTCTGTTCGTTCATTTAATCGAACAAACTCTTGGATTACTTCTTCTGGTAAATCATCTAGTGTAAGTGGCTCATCAATGACTTGCTCTTCATTTACTGTATCATTGTCTTCTGTTTCTTCGTCTTCAGTTTCATCTTCTTCTTCATCGATTGAATCTTCTTCATCATTAGATTCTTCACTTTCGTTGTCATTCGACGACGTGTCTTCATCTGTCTCTGAATCATCATCTTCTGGTGATTCCTCTTCTGTATCTTCCACAACTTCTTCCGTACTGTCATCGTTATCAGATACTTCTTCAGTATCATCACCATTACTTCTATCTTGGAATTCTTGAAGTGTTGCTGTACATGATGACATCATAAGAATAAGTGAAGTGGGAATTCCTACAATTAACTTTTTCATAACTGTCCTCCTGTCGTCGGTTACATGACTCTATTATAATTCATCTTCATATTAGCACAATTATAACATAGGTCTATGATTACATACCGTAAAAAGGTAAGCGCTTATTTAATAAAATTCACCCCAAAGTTGACCTACTTTTCCTTTGTTGTATGTTGTGATTGGGATAAATCGCCTTCTATTATTATTCATCTGACTTATCCATAAATAACCATTTCGATAATATATTCTATCATAAGAAACTGTATCATTTACATCTAACATTGTTGCCACTGGACTATAAATTGAAGGTGCATCATATCTTACATAAATTCTACTGCCTGATGTATTTTTGAAATGTCCATTGTCAATTTTATAGGTATTTTCAGTTTGATGAATTTTTAATTCTGTTCCAATTTGTAGTAATCTCGGATCTTTAATTTTGTTCATTTCCATCAGTTCTTGAGCCGTTATACCATGATACATCCTACTAATACCATATAATGTATCTCCTGATTTCACTTCATAGATAATGTCGTCGATTTTGCCAAGCAGTTTTGTCCCTTCTGCCAGCGCTTGTTGTGGATCATAGACTGGACACGCAGTTGTATTATAACCGGGATATTTGTTATGACCTCTCATAATACCCATTGCGATTCCATCTTGATCAAGTGCTTGATTTAACTCGGTAAATGAAAGAATTGCGGCGGTTGAGAGTTTATCGTATCGGTAATCACCTGCGATACAAATTCCAAGTGAAAAATCGTTACTGTTGCCGACATGATATGTGAGATCATCTAAATTTCTATTGAAACTAATTTCTGCACGAGGTCCATTTGATGTATTAATAATTCGACTCGGTGTAATCGTAAATGTATAACCAATACATGGCCAATTTAAATGATTAACATGATAGTTTGCAAATCCTTCTGGATTGCTTCCTGGAAGATGTACGCGCGTCGCACTATGGTGTATCCCTCTTTCTAATTTTGCGATTGGTGTTTTACGTTTCGGAATACGATAAGATCGATGAGTGACAAGAGAATTACGACGATCTACTAATTGTTCTAATTTTAGAAATGCTGACATTGTTAATACCTCCTAAATTTAAAGTCACTCATAATATCGAAAAGTAAAATTAAAAATGGCATAATAAGTCATGTAATCATTACAAAAGGAGAAAGAAATGAATAGGAAAAACATTAGAAATCAAAAATCAAATTATGGATTGCCTCTGAATAAGAGACAATTAAAAAGTATCGCAAACAAGAAATATGGAATTCCATTTATCATTATTCTTGTCATTGTCGTTGGTCTGATAACAATTTTTGGTGAAGATGAAGAAACGCCTCAGGGTACGACTGAAATATCAAACGGTGAAATAGTTCCTGGTGAACGCTATGAAGTTGAAGTCTCGCGATACATTGATGGTGACACAGCAGAATTTTATTTTAATGGAGAAGCCGAGCGTTTTAGATTCATTATTATAGATGCACCTGAAATTGATCGTGAGTATAATAATCACGACCCATATGCGATTGAGTCATTAGAACGTGTTGAAGAACTATTGGATAATGCTGATACGATTACTGTGGAATTTGATACTGGCGAAATTCAAGACAATTATGATCGTTATCTCGCATATGTTTATGCAGATGATGTATTGCTCAACGTCCAACTTGTAGAAGAAGGTTTGGCATCTGTTAGATATACAAATACAGATAATCGAAAATATATCGATGACATGTACGATGCTGAAGAGACTGCAAAAGAAAAGACATTAGGTATTTGGTCTGAATAGATGAAAGAGAACTTTCATTTGAATAAGGTTTCGAAAGTTAGGGTATATTTATATATGTAAAACTAATGTGAAGGGAAGTTAAGTATGAAGAACAATATATACGGGCAAACACCATCCCTACTTGGCTCTAAAAATTTAACGAAAACAAAAGATTATGACACTGACGTTATCTTTTATGGCGCACCTTTTGAAGGTGAAAGTACTTGGGGCGATTATACTGGTACTGAACTTGGACCAAAACAAATTAGACTAAGTTCTGCAAGAAACAGTACGTATTTGCCTGAACTTGATCATATTAATGTTGAAGATCACCTTACTATGGGCGACGTTGGTGATATACCATTCGTTGCACATGACAATGAAGAATCATATAAAAACATTGAAAAGTTTACGAGCGAGCTATGGAAAACTGGTAAGTTTTTAGTCGGACTTGGTGGTGAACACGGTGTGACCTATCCAATTTTAAAAGCACTTGCAGATCAAGGTAAAAAAGTTGGCATCATTCATCTGGATGCACACTATGATAATATGCCAGATTTTGATGGGGAACCGTATGCGAGAAACACGCCGTTTATGCGTTTGTATGAGACAGAAGGTGTACGCAACGAATCAATCATTCATGCAGGAATACATGGACCACGCAATAAGCCCGAAACAGGTAAATATGCGAAGGAAAATGGTGCGGTCACAATTACAATCAACGATATAAGAGAGACAAAAGATTTAAGAGCCTATGCAAAAGAAATCTATGACATGGCAAGTAAGGATGTCGATGTTGTTTATCTGTCAATTTGTAGTGACGTCTTGGACTTTGCTTTTAATCCGGGTGGCCCTGTTGATGGTAACGGATTAACATCATACGAGCTGCTAACGATGATTCATGAATTTGGTAAACTTGGCTTAGTCGGTATGGACTACGTTGAAGTGTACCCGATGATGGATGCGAATCAAAACTCAGCCCACTTTGCGAGCTACGCCATTTTATATGTATTAGCAGGTCACGCGAAATATTTATTGTACTCCTGATTTTGAATATTACAAGTATGTTACAGAGAATTATGTACAGAATGTGACAATGGTATGAGGGTGGATTGGTGTATTTGTGTTTGTTTTATGGCAACGAGCGGTGCTCGCTGTCCGTTAAAACTCGAATCACGTCAACGAGCGGTGCTCGCTGTCCGTTAGAACTCGAATCACGCCAACGAGAGGCGCTCGCTGTCGGTTAGAACTCGAATCACGCCAACGAGAGGTGCTCGCTGTCCGTTAAAACTTGAATCACGTCAACGAGCGAAGCTCGCTGTCCGTTAGAACTCGAATCACGCCAACGAGAGTCGCTCGCTGTCAGCACTTCGTCAATATGTATCATGAAGTACCCTTTAAACTGGACCCTGTGAAGTGGACAGTGGTGAGTACCCTAGAAAAAATTATAGACAGTACGTCACCTGTCATGTTTACTTGTAGACAATAGGTCACGAAACGGATATTTTTCTAGACACTCTAGTATAAACAACCATTATACACAGAACAGGAGTCAAAATTATGAGACAAGCATTTACAGAAGAAGAAGCTGTCGACTATCTTTATCGGTTTATTGTTGAAGGCAATCGCAATGTGAGTCGTTTTAGTGGTAAACCTGCTGATGATGGTGGATGGATATCAAATTAAACAAGGAACTGGACTTAGCATCCAGTTCCTTGTTTATGTCTTAGTACTAATATATGATATTGGGGTCTTCTTCTGCTTCAAATTCCCAAAATACATGCGATTTTCTTTCTCCTGTACCAAATCTAACTCTAACATCTCTATAATTGGGAATTAATTTTACAATTTTACCCTCAATGGTATCACCTGGAGACACTTCTCTACTCTCAAAGAATAAATCTTCATCGAAAGGAGGATCCCATAATACTGTTATCCGGCATGCGTGTGAAGTAAATACCGAAGTCATCCGCATGAATTGTATGGCTGACATCGACTTCGCTGTCTTCCACTGTGAGTTCAAAATCAATAATCGCCCATATCATACTGTCATTCTGACTATCAAGAATTGTATATAAATCATTCATACCGAGATGTTCATACACCGTCTCGTCTGCGATCAAATCTGCTGTAATACTCATTTCCAATTCAACTTTTTCATCTTCATCCATGACATTAAAGGAATATGAGACCTCTTGCCCCACTTCTGCTGGGTTAACATGTAATCCGATATCTTTGTCGTAACTCTTAAATTCAAGGACTCTATCGTATTCTGCGAGCTGCTCTTCTTGATCCTCAATTCTTTCTAATGTATCACCAATCATTTTCAACGTTTCTTCTGGTGACATCATCGCTTTCGTTTCTATCGTCGCAAATCCAATAACCAGCACATTCATCGTTATCATTGTATATATTAATTTTTTTAACATAGATTCACCTACTGATCCCTTTCTATAATAGAAGTATCCTCAACATACGTCACATATGAATCTTCACTGTCTTCGTGTTGATATACAAAGTAAAATGGTGCATCAATTGGAATCTGTTTCGCATACATTGTTTCAAATCTTTCTAGTTCATAAATCTGAACATTCGTAAACCATTCTTCAAAAACTATCTCATCATGTTCAATCGGTGTATCTTCATCTACATAAACATTAAAATCATCTTGATTAATCCATACGCCCACATTTGGATCGGTTGAATTATAATGTCGATAACTTATTTCAAACACACGCCACTCATAACCTTCTGCTGCTTCCTCATAACCTTCTAAATGTTCAATCATCTCGAGAGACTCTTCCGCTGGAAACATATTATTAATGTAGAAAGATAATAGCACGTAATATTCATCAGAATTGTCATATTCCTCAGGAACGTATGAGAATAAGTGGTACGATTGATTATTTCCTGGTAAAGGCGATTCAAAAGTACCAACATCTTGGTTCTCAAAATAGCGTAGTTCCGCATCATTTTGATTATAAATGGTATTGAGTTCAGCATAATAGGCATAAACATTAATACCTTCTTCTTCAATTTCTTCTACCGTTTTCATTTCTAAATCCAAATAAGATAATGTTGATCCGAGAAGCATTGCCGATAAAAACCCAGTAAACATATTGGACACCTCTTTATACAGTCTATTTAGGTTTATCATAAATCATAGCTTATAAAAATGCACATGAAAACCGAGCACATTATGAAGATGCTAGGTTATAATTCCCATTATTTTGTAATATCCCAAAACACATTTGTCGGATTAATACCTGTACCGAAAACTATTTGGTAATTTTTATCAATCGGGACTTTCTTCGCTATTTTACCTTCAAAATGACTCCCTTCAAACACTTCTTCTTCTTCAAAAAGATAACTGTTATACGTTGCTTCGTCTTCTAAGTGATACGGTGCGCCGTCAACAAAGATCTGAAAGTCACGTGAACGTAAGAAATACTGTGCGTCTGGGAAGCCGACTTGATTAATCTCGGCGTTAAATTCAAAGACAATCCATTTATATTCATTGGATACATCTGTTTCTACTAACTGTAAGATTTCGAAGGTATCTTCTTCTGCCATGATTTCACTGATAGACATCGTCATCTCAACTGGCTGCCCTTCTCCACCATCACCTCTCGAGATATAATGATATGAGACGGGTTCATTGATATTTGCAGGATTAACATATGTCCCAACATTGTCTTGATAATGACGCACATCGAATATACGTGTATGTGTACTCAACTGTTCTTCTTGTTCATCGATATTTTCGAGTAACCAATCTAATTCATTGTTATCATCACTTTCGAACGTTGTTTCTGTCATCTCTTGTGAGTCTACCTCTACGATATATTCATCGACATCATTACCAAATTGAAAATGCATTAAAAACGGCTGATTAATAGGGACCAACTTTGCAAAATATCCAGACACTTCTCCGGTTTCATATATCTCTGTGTCTTCTAACATGTTCTCGAATTTCGGATATTTTATTGGAGGCGCATCCATACCAGTATCAACAATAATGTCACGCTGACTAATGACTATGGGTTCATTCGGATGTGTGTTTTTTATCAGGTTAAAATCAAATTGAAAAATTCTCCATTCCAAGCCTTCTTCTACCTCATTAAAGTCTATTGAATCTGCAAGTAATTGTTCTGATGCTTCTTTAGCTAGAACATCGATTAAATGAACTTCAATGAGTGCGTAGCCGATTGTGTCATCATCTGTTGCACGCGTTTCGTATTGGAAAGGATAAATCCAGCGTTCATTGTGCTTTGCCGGTGACATCATCGTCCCTCGTAATGGATGATTTAAATATTCAAGTTCTAATTGATTTTGGTTATAAACAATTTGTGCATCCTCATGATATGTTTCGATATCTTCTGTCTCTATTTTTTCAATAGATTTTTCTTCAAATTCTAAATGAGACAGTGTAGATCCAAACAGCAATATGGAAACAAATAATTGAAACATTTAAGCACTTCCTCTGATATTGTTCCCTTAAGTATAGAACGTATTTTCAAGCACATCTATAGAATTTTCCCCTTTTCATCAATACTTTACAAAATACATGATTTATTAAAAATATTCATTAACTCTTAAACTTTATTTACAAAATCTTTATGTTATTTCTATATTAGATTTCATATACTCTAAGTATCATCTGAAAGGGAGAGATTTAAACCAATGAAAAAATTTGTTTTTGCTACAATTGCTACACTTTTAACGACAAGTCACTTAATGGCTAACTCTGCATTTGCACAAGACGAAGAAGATGAAAGATTAGAGGAAGATCGTTACCTAAATGATTCAATCGATATCTTTGCTGAATTGGATATTGAACTTGCAGAAGAAGATATGCCGAAAAATATTATTTATTTAATTGGTGACGGTATGGGTACTACATACAATACTGCTTATCGTTATTACAAGCATGGTGGATTCGAGTGGGATGTAGAACTTACTGAATTCGACAAGCACCTAGTTGGTCAACAGATGACACACCCATATGACGGTACAGAAGTAATCACTGATTCAGGAGCTTCAGCAACTGCAATGGCTGCTGGTGCTAAGACATATAACAATGCCATTGGTGTGGATCATGATCACAATACGCTCGTTACAGTATTAGAAGTATCTAAAGCAAATGCAAAATCTACTGGTATTATTGCAACGTCAACATTAACACATGCGACACCTGCATCATTTGGTGCGCATAATGAATCTCGTCATAACCACGAAGAGATTGCTGACCACTTCTTCGATCAAAGAATCAATGGAGAAATGAAAATTGATGTATTGCTTGGTGCTGGATTACAATACTTCGATAGAGAAGATCGTAATCTTGTTGAAGAGTTTGAAGGAGAAGGTTATGATTTTATCCAAGATTTAGAAGGACTTGAAAGTTCTGAAAACGATAAACTTCTTGGATTATTCTACGATGATTCATTCCCTAAGATGTGGGATAGAGAAGAAGGTACAGTATCACTTGAAGATATGACTAGAAAAGCAATTGATACTCTTGATCAAAACGAAGAAGGTTTCTTCTTAATGGTTGAAGGTTCACAAATTGACTGGGCTGGACATTCAAACGATGTGGCTTCAGCAATGAGTGAAATGGAAGACTTTGAAAATGCGTTTGCTGCTGCGATTGAGTTTGCTGAAGCAGATGGAGAAACTTTAGTCGTTGCGACTGCTGACCATAACACAGGTGGTTTCTCACTCGGTGTGGATGGCTACTACCAATGGTTAGCTGAACCATTACATGAAATGGAGCGCACGCCTGAATTTTTAGCTAGTGAGATTGTTGAAAATGGTGAAATTGGTGAAACATTAAGCACTTATGTTGGTTGGGAATTTACTGAAGAAGAACTTTCTGCAGTTGAAGAAGCATTAACTCAACCAGAAGATGAGCAATTCTTTGCTGTTGAAACAGTATTAAAAGAATCAGTAGATGTTAGAACGTATACTGGTTGGACAACTGGTGGACATACGGCAGAAGAAGTTAACGTCTATGCCTTTGGCCCAGGTTCTGAACTGTTCCGTGGTTTAACTGACAACCACATGCACGGTTTCATCACTTCTTACTTCATGGGTCAAGATGTTACTCGTGACGAAGTAGAACTTGAAGAAGCCGTGAATGAAGAAGCTGAAGTTGAAGAAGCTGAAGTTGAAGAAGATGTTGAAGTTGAAGAAGATACTGATGTAGACTCTGATGTAGAAGAAGAGTCTGAAGTGGAAGAAGACACTGAAGAGGAAGATACTGAAGAAGACGTCGAGGAAGACGACGCTGCTTAATCTCATAATCTGAGATAGGTGTTTTATCAGTTAAATAGCGAGTGAATCGACATGGCCATCTCATTATGATGATGGTCATGTCTTTTTTATGGTATATCTTTTGATTGTTAAATAGTGTGGCTACAGCATGATGATTTTAAACAAGGTTGTAGCGATTCGGATCTGGATTCGCTAAAACAGAATGGATTTCACAATGATTTTAGCGATTTCAATCAAAAAAAAGAAGCCAGACATTATGTCCAGCCTCTTTTCACTATTCTTCGTCGTTATTGCTCTCATCATCTTCGTTGTTTTCTTCATCATTACTATTTTGATCGTTGTTTTCTTCTTCTTGCTCATTATCTGACTCATCAGAAGTGCCGTTATCCGATCCGTTGTCTGACTCTACATCTTCATCTTCATCATCCGATGATGTATTTCCGACATCACCATCATACATGAAGAACAGATCCTCAGCTTTGAACGAATCGAAGTAAATTAAGAACGGTTCATCGACAGGTGATGTGCTACCTCTTAAGTTTACAGATGAAATAAACAATCTGTAAACTTAGGAGGTTTTCTTATGGTATGTAAAAACGGATTTGGAATCTCATGAGTAAGTTTCCAAATCCGTTTCTTTAACAAATGATTCAAATGACCCCTACGGGAATTCCTAACCTTATTATATCAATGGTTATGAGCACTAATTGACAGATTATTGACAGTAGAATTCCTGTGAAATTTATTTATTACGTAGTTCGATTCCTCTTTTAAAAGTGCTTTCATTGGAAATATGTTTAATATTTACTAGGTTATCTTGAAGAAAGTTTCTAAATTACAAGTTTGTGACAACGTTAATGTCAACGTATATCAATGAACCAAGAAACTTGTAATTATGTAGTTTTCTTCTTCACATAATATATATTGTGGGAATAGCAATAAAATTTGAATAATTACGCAACTTTGTTATGGTATCCTTTAATTAACAATTACTAGGAGATGAAATAATGAAAAGGTTATTAGTATTAATTGTTGCAATGTTGCTTGTACCAAATTTAGTTAAGGCAGAAGAAGAACTCGAAGATTTATTAACGAAGTTCGAAGTTGTTTCTGGTACATTTGATGAGTATTATGAGATTGTCACTTCGTTTGATGATGTAAGCGAAGTGATAGAAGATGAGATGTATATTATCGATGATAAAATTTTAACTATTGAAGACGATTTATATCTATTGGAAAATAATGAACTTGGACGACTTGATGAGCGTTTAGAACTGATAGAAAGTGAAATTGATTTGCTACAGAAACGACTTGAATTATTTGAATACTCCTTAACTTTAGTTGGATTATATGAAGAGAGTGATCAAGATAATTCAGAAGTATCTAATAGAGAGTTAAGTAATACCATATCTAAAGCAGAAGAATGGTCAGAACTTCTATTCTGGTCAAAGGTTAGTATCGCAGAACGTTTAGTTGAAATAGAGAAGTTCCCAGAAGATATAGCAAATCAAGCAGTAGAAGAAATGAACGCTGACTTTAATGATAACGCTTTAAATACCGCTCGTAATTGGTCAGATTTGCTAAATTGGTCAAACGCAACAATTTGGGAAAATCTCCAAGAAGTAGAAGGGTTCACTGAAGAAGAAGCTGACTATGCAATTGAAAATTTAGAATAACAATCAAGAGCCTTTAACAGGCTCTATTTTTATGCCATAACCAACTTCATTTCATCTAATACATCAGACACTTTCGCTCGCTCCACTTTCTCACTATATACTAAATTAAATTTTAGACTTTTTCAGCTAGTTATTGTGTTATTCTTTAATTAACAAATATTAGGAGGATTGCAATGGCTCGAGAAAAGAAGAAAGGTGGCTGTATGGGATGCTTAGGCGGAATGTTTATGACGTTTGTACTACTCTTCCTATTGGTAGAGGTATTTACAGGGTCAGATGATAACAGCAATGACAATGAAGAAGTAGAGCAGCAAGCAGAAGCGACAGAAACAAATGAAATAATAGTTTATCCCATGTAAAACGTTATTTTTAAAAGGAGTATTTATATGTATTTTAGTGAATTGACAAAAGAAGAATTTAACACATTTATGAAAGAAAATTTCTCCCACTATACACAATCTATTCAAAATTATGATTTTTTGAATAAAGAAGACAAAAAAGCTTATCTAGTAGGTGTTAAGAAAGAGAGCGGAAAAGTTTTAGCTGGATGCTTGCTTAATCAATCAAGAGCTTTAAAATATTTTAACTATTTTTATACACATCGTGGCCCTGTAATGAATTATAAAGATTTAACACTTGTTGAATTCTTTTTTACAGAACTCGATAAATTTTTAAAACAGCACAATTGTCTATACATAAGATTAGATCCTCATGTATTAGAAAGTATTCGTAATGCTGATGGAGAAGTTATACAAAGTTTTGATAATAAATTACTCATGCATTTACTTAAAAGACACGGCTATCAACATCAAGGTTATGATGTTGGTTACTCTAAAATAAGACAAATACGATGGTTATCTGTTTTAGACTTATCCAATAAGAGTCTAGAAACATTATTAAAAAATATGAGCTATCAAACAAAACGTAACATCAAAAAAACTGAAGAAATGGGTGTGGAAGTCACTACTTTACCTATCGATCAAACCGATAGATTCTTTAAACTATTTAAAATGGCTGAAGAAAAACATGGTTTCAGTTTCCGTGATAAAGAATACTTTATAAAAATGCAACACGTATACAAAAACAACGGCATGCTTAAAATTGCTTATATTAATTTAAACAATTATCTAAAAAAATTAAAACAAGAAGTATCAGAATCCAAAAAAGATATAGATAATCTAGAAAAGAAATTAGCTGATAATCCAAATTCTAAAAAAAGTAAAAATAAGTATAAACAAACTAACAATAGACATCAAAAATTATTAGAAAAAGTCGAAAAAGCAAAACGTTTAAAAGATAAACACGGTAATAATCTAGATTTATCAGCAGCACTATATGTCTTTAATAATCATGAAGTCTATTATCTATCAAGTGGTTCAAATCCAGAACTTAACGAATTCATGGGTGCTTATGCATTACAATGGGAAATGATAAAGTTTGCTAAAAAACATCAAATAGATAAGTATAATTTCTATGGGATTACTGGAGATTTTTCAAATTCTGCTGAAGATTATGGAGTTCAACAATTCAAAAAAGGTTTTGATGCACGTGTTGAAGAATATATTGGCGATTTTATCAAACCTTGCAAACCTCTTTTATTCAAACTTTTTACACTTAAAAACAAAATATAAAAAAAAAACTCCAGCTATATAGCTGGAGTTTTTTTTAGCGGAAGGAGAAGGATTCGAACCAACGCGAGCAAAAAGCTCCTAATTAATATTAAATATTAATCCCCTTATAGCCAGACTTGGGTATCCTTCCATATAAATACTAGATAATAATAACATCTATATAATATTAAGTCAATACAAAATAGCTGGGGTTTTTAGACCCTAGCCGTTTTGTATTATTTTATAATTCCCAATAAACTTCCTAAAGAGTTATTATTTTACATTTTAATGGGGCATTTAGAGCAATCTCTAAAATTCGAATTAATAGAAATTAAGATAAACGCCCGTAAAACTACAAATATGACCCCTACGGGATTCGAACCCGTGTTACCGCCGTGAAAGGGCGGTGTCTTAACCGCTTGACCAAGGGGCCATGGCTCCACAGGTAGGACTCGAACCTACGACCGATCGGTTAACAGCCGATAGCTCTACCACTGAGCTACTGTGGAATATTAAATAAATGGTGGTTCTGGACGGAATCGAACCGCCGACACAAGGATTTTCAATCCTTTGCTCTACCGACTGAGCTACAGAACCAAGCATGAAATAATTGCCTAAAATCTATCATATAGATTAACACAAATTATTTCAATACCTATTTGCCGTGTTTGTAATACATGACAACAAGTTGTGTGCGTGTGCTTAGATGTAGCTTAGACAACATCGTAGAGATGTAGTTCCGAACGGTTCCTTCACTGATAAAAAGCGTTTCACTGATTTCTTTGTTACTCATACCTTCAGCAACGAGTTCCAAAATTTCAAGTTCACGGTTTGTTAATTCTTCAAAACCTATGTTACTTTTTATTTCTTGTTTATTAAACGATTGTACAATTTCAGAATCAAACACCATGTTCCCTGAGGCAACTGCATTGATTGCGGGTACGATTCCCTTATAATTATCTTTTAGTAAGTAGCCTTTAACACCCAGTGATAATGCTTCACTGATATATTCCTCATCTTTAAATGTTGTCACGAGCAATATATTTGCGGCACCATGCGCTTCTATTATTTTCTTGGATGCTTCGATACCATTCATCTCTTTCATGCGTATATCCATCATCAACACGTCGGGATGATGTTCTCTAAATAATTCAATTGCTTCAGTACCATCTTTACCTGTAGCTACGACATCATGACCCGCACTCTCAACGATGGTTTCTAGCGCAGAAATTACAAGTGAATCATCATCAACGATTATTACTTTCATTTACCAACCCCTCCTTATTAATTGATACATAGACTGTGTAACCGTGCTGTTGAAACCCTGCATTAAAGATCCCACCATATTTTTGTACAGATTCTTTCATAGAATGTAATCCCATGCCATATTCTGAATAATCTTTTACTGTACCATTATCGACCACTTTTAATGTAATGGCTTTGTCTGTCTCGATGATATATACAGCCACCCATTTACCATCAGAATGCTTTTTTATGTTGGTGAGTGATTCTTTTACAATCGCAACGAGATCTATTTTAATCTGATAAGGCAATTGCGAAGTCACTTTATAATGTAACTCTTTTTCAAACATGTACATTTCCTCAAGCAGTTGTTCAATACGGCTTTTTACATCGAATGACGTGCTATAAAGTGAATGAATACTGCCGCGAATATCATCCATCCCGGTTTGTAAACGCTCTTGTAAACTTGATAGTGAATGATGAATTTTATCGACGTCATTGATATGATGCAGTGATTCTAGCAATAATAACCCACTCGATAAACTATGACCGACTGTATCATGCATATCTCTCGCAATTCTGTTTCTTTCACTTAAGCTTGCGAGTTCTATCTCCTTCTCCACTTGATTACTCAGCGCATTTCGTTGTTCGATGAGCTTTAGATTATCCCAGGTCAACCGGTCTCTAATTTCATTATTTTCTTGCTCTAATACTTCGATACGCGTGATCAAATATATGATGAGGACACTGAAAAGTCCAAAAACAATCAAAAAGAATTCAAAATCAATAGCATAGATCAGCATGCTGAGTGGCAAATATTGTTTCATAAATGGTGCAAGTATAAAATGCGTAATTGGCAAATAGAGAAACCATTCTGACTGATGAAAAACACCCAATATTATAAGTAAAATAACCGATAAAAAACTCAGGACACGGTCAATTTGGTAATGGCGAATAAATACGTTGTTTATAAATAGAATTACAAATGCTAACAACATGATATACAGGTTGAAATCAGTAGAAATCGTATAGTATACACCGCTCAATATAAAATACATAATCAATTTTACTTGCCACAATTTCATGATTCATACCTCCTTTATGACATTTGTCATATCAACTCGTTACGAATGACACTACAACGTGTATTCTTATTCATTATATACTTTTACTAGGTCAAATAAATAGGAGGAAAATTATGATACACGTCGAAAATGTCGTAAAGAGATATAAAGAAGTAATTGCACTCGATCACTTCACGTTTAACGCAGAAAAAAATGAAATTATTGGATTGCTCGGTCCCAATGGATGCGGTAAGACAACAGCAATCAATTGTATGTTATCCTTATTGACCTTTGATAGCGGGGAAATAAAATTGTTTGGTAAACCCGTGAATCCGAACGATAATGATATCAAAAGAAGAATTGGTGTCGTACCGCAGGAACTTGCTTTATTCGATAAGTTAAATGTCTATGAAAATATCGATTTCTTTTGTGGGTTATATGTTACTGATAAAACAAAGCGTAAGCAATTGGTGGAAGAAGCAATCCAGTTTGTTGATTTAGATAAGTATCGATCATTCATGCCAAAAAAATTAAGTGGTGGTTTGAAACGTCGTTTAAACATTGCATGTGGTATCGCACATCAACCCGAACTTATTTTTCTAGACGAACCAACTGTTGCTGTCGACGCGCAGAGTCGTAACTTTATGATAGAAGGCATTAAACGTATGAGAGAAAATGGTGCGACAATTGTTTATACAACGCACTATTTGGACGAAGCAGAAGAACTTTGTGATCGCCATGTCATTATGGATAATGGGAAAAGCGTTGCTCAAGGTACACTCACCGAGTTACAAAATTCAATGACAACAGAAGGCTCTTTAAAAATTAATTTTGTAGAAACAGAAGAAGCTGTCAACGCGGTACTAAAAAAGTACCCATCAATTTCACGTATTGAAAAGAAAAATGACAATTTCTATATTACTTTTATCAGCAGTGATGAAAAGCTAAGTGATTTCTTAAAATTTATTGATGAGGAAGGATTAACATACACAGAGCTCACAAGTGAAAAACCATCGTTAAGCGATATATTTCTAGAGCTAACTGGTAAGGAGCTGAGAGACTAATGGAACTCTTCAGACTAGCAATAATTACTTTAAAAATAAACGCACGTGATTTTGGTTTTTGGTTTTGGATGGTTATTTACCCGCTCCTATTAGCCACGATGTTCGTCATCACAACGCAAAACATTACTGGCAGCGATTCACTTGATGATATTACCATCGGTGTTGAAGATGAAAATAATTACTATACGATTTTAAGTGAAATCGAAATATTAGAAGTTGAAATACTCAACAAAGAAGAAGCAAGAACTGCGCTTGAGAATGAAGAAATCACAGCCTTCATCGATACAGATGGTGATATGATTGTCGCATCATCTGGCCTTGATGAGACGATTGTCAGTTCAATTGTCAACAACATCCATCAAGTAATTGAATCAGATGTTGGCTTTCAACATTATGATTTTGAACAGTCATATGTTGATACACAAGATTATTCCGCTCATCCAGAGGTGGTTATGTTCTTCTCGCTTCTCGGTATGCTCTCGTTTTATTCATTATTTTCGGTGATGGAATTTTTAACGAAGCTTCAGCCGAACTTAAGTCATCAAGGTGCTCGATTTTATGCAAGTCCTACGAATAAATCACAGATACTCATATCAAACGTAATGGCTTCTGTTTTCATGGGGTTATTAGCAAATGGGATGCTCATCATTTTTCTTATGATTGTTTACCAAGGTGCATTGTTTGATCAATTGTTCACGACACTTTTACTTATTTTAGTGGGTAATATCACAGGTGCAGGTCTAGGATTGATTCTTGGTGTATTACCTGTTAAAAATGAGGGTTTTAAAACGACAATCGGAATTTTAGTTACGTTATTCTTTGCGTTTTCTGGTGGTCTTGCCGGTCCGTTCTTACGTCAGGCAGTTATCGAAAACTTCCCACTACTACACCGGTTTAATCCGATTGGTCAACTCACAGATACGATGTATCAAATAAACTATATGGCGAATTATGATAACTATCTACCAACAATCATTCTGTTACTCATCATATTTGTCATTTCAGTCATCATTGCAATCGTTGCATTAAGGGGGCAACAATATGACAGTCTTTAAAGCAATCTTACTTCACTTTTGGAGATATAAATTTGCTTTGCTTGTCTTTACGTTAGCATTTTTCTTCCTAGCGTTCATATTTAGTCAATCGTCTTCCGATGAATTTGAATTAACTGCACTTGAACTACAAATTGTTGATTATTCAGACGATGAAGTATCAAGAGGATTGATTGAAAATTTATCACAAGATAATAATGTGGAAGTTGTAGATAAAACGCGCTCAGAGCTTCAAGAGGAAATATTACTCATGTCCTCTGATGGTGTGATTATCATTGAAGAAGGTTTAAAAGAGCGATTTATAAATGGCGATGGTACTGTAGAAGTGATAGTCGATGAACGTATCGCTGGTACATTTCAAGTTAAAAACGTCGTCAACAAATACTTTCAATATTTAGATGCAGAGTATCAAGCAAATGATGAAATCAATGTTCAAGCAGTCAATGAAACAATGAAGAACACGATTAGTATAGAGCTTCTTGATGCCGGTGAGACGACGCAACAGTCAAACTTTGATAGCCTCAGAAATTATATGAATTTTATGGGTTATGTGTTACTTTTACTCATCACAATTGTCGGGGGTAACGTCATGACTGATGTCAACCAACCCGTCATTAACAACCGAGTAAAAGTTTCACCAATCAAACAGTTGACCTACTCTGTACAAACGATTTTAGGACAGTCAGTCGTAGTGACAGTGATGGTCATGCTTTTCTTAGGATTCGCATTTATATTAAGACACGATCACCTCGATGGTGTGCCGATTGTAAACATGATAGCCGCAGCCGCTACTTTACCACTGCTTGGACTTTCAATATTACATTTAATGAATGCAATTACGAACAATAAATTTGTCATCAATAGTATTGCCAACTTCGTCATCATAGGAATGGCATTCTTGAGTGGTATCATGATACCAATTGAATTGTTTGGAGATGGCATGCTACAGCTCGCTAAGATGATGCCACTGTACTACTATACTCAAATCTATAGTGATATAGACAACTCACTGGTCGATGCTTTACCATCAATTAGTATCGTTGTACTATTCTCAGTCGCGCTAATTATTCTTGGTACGGTTATTTCTAAAAATAGGCGGATGCAAGTTTAGAACAAATTAATAAGTTTATTAATAAATAAAATGTTTGGAAATCTCAACTGATTTCCAAGCATTTTTTGTTACTTCACTTTAATTAAGTTTGAATTGCTGTATTTAAATATATGTTTTAGTTTCAAAAGGAATCGAACGAATATAATAGCTGTCGTTACGAAGATGAGAGCATCGAATATGATTGCTAAACTACCTGAAATAATACCTGTAATCGACAAGAGAAATGCAATATCTTGTAACATAAAACCTCTCCTCCCTATATATTCGATTTGGGTAATTTGTCTGAATCATCCTTTTATGTAAAAAGATACCAGACTAAAGTACGATACTTTGTAATGCCAATCACATTCTGAAAATTATCTTAAAACAAAAACTACCACCGGCATTTTTACCAGTGGTAGTATTATCGTACGATATTTTTATTTGGTCTTAAGAAAGTGAAAAATGTAATAATCACGCCAACAATAAATAATAACTTCCCTATAAATTTTTGCTTGTTCTTCATATTTCCACTCCTAGTTACTAAGAAACATGCCGATTATTGATTTAATGAATTTACCTACATAAACAACTAAAGTAACGATAAGATCAAAGAACCCATCCAATATAATCCAACTAGAATTTGATTCCTTCATCTTTTTATGCTCGGTCAATACCATCACTTCCAAGAATTAATAGTTGATAAAAAGAGTGAAGACATAAGTCCTCACTCTACACACGATCTATTTCAATACATTCACGATTTCTCTATTAAAGTCCTCTAAATCATCAGGTGTACGGCTTGTTACTAAGTTTCCACCACAGACGACAACAGACTCATCTACAACTGTAGCACCAGCGTTTTCTAAGTCTTTACGCACGGATAAGAATGAAGTCAGTTTGCGACCTTTTAGTAAATCCGTATCGATTAATACTTGAGGTCCGTGACACATGGCGAATGTCGGTTTATCTTGTTGTAAGAAATGCTTTGCAAACGCACCAAAGCGCCCTTCCTTATCGCCACGTAGTAAGTCAGGAGAAAATCCACCAGGTACATAAACAGCGTCGTAATCCTCAGGTTTCACATCACCAATCGCCTTATCCGCTTGGAATACGCCACCTTTTTTACCTTCAATTTCGCCGCGCTCTGGAGCAATAACATCGTACGAATGCCCTGCTGCTTCAAGCGCTTCTGCCGGACTTGTAAACTCTACATCTTCTACTAAATTAGTCATGAGAATCGCTACTTTTTTACTCATAATAAATTATCCTCCTAAAAACTATGATGCTTATATTATACCCGGTAGCATGTGTACAAAACTTTGTTTTAGGGTAAACGTTAAATAAGAATGAGGTGATTATATGACAATTTATAATATAAATGTAAACCGAACAAATGGAGATTCGTATGCGTTAGAAGCATATCGGGGCCAACCGATGATTATCGTCAATACAGCAAGTAAATGTGGACTGCGTGGTCAGTTTAAAGAACTTGAAGCGTTGTATCAAGAATACAAAGATAAAGGGCTTGTAGTACTAGGATTTCCGAGCAACCAGTTTATGAACCAAGAGCCAGGTACAAGTGAGGAAGCTGCAGAATTTTGTCAACGAGACTATGGTGTATCGTTTCCAATGCATGAAATAATCGATGTAAACGGTGAAGATGCACACCCGTTGTTCAAACATTTAAAAGGTGAACAAAGCGGAATACTTGGTGGTTCGATTAAATGGAACTTCACGAAGTTTTTAGTCGATCAAAATGGTAAAGTCGTCGAACGCGTTGCACCACAAAGCAGCCCGGAGAAGTTGAGAGATAAAATCGAAGAATTGCTAAATGAAAATGCTTAGACCTTAAAAAGTCTAAGCATTTTTCTTTTCCCTTTTCAATTGGATACGACGGTCTTAGAGAGCCACCTCGTCGGAGTTCATTGAACCACCTAAATCGGAGTTAGCTGAGCCACCTAAATCGCTATGCTTGAACCACTTTGTGGTTCTTTTTTTGCCCTCGTGTTATAACTTACTCGTGAGTAATTCTCACAAAATATAACGGAGGTGGCATGAATGCCCAATTATGTAGAAATGATTCGGTTGCACGAAGCAGGATTCAGTCAGAGAGAAATAACTAAAATTGTTTCTTCTGGTCGAAATACCGTCGCTAGGACTATCAAAATTGCACAAGAAAAGGAGGTGTCTTATGAAGAAATTAACTTATGGTCAGTGAAAGAAATAGAGAAAATATTTGATGTGAGTATAGATAAGAAAGATCAATCCGTCTCTTATTATGTCAAACCGGATTATAAAATGTTATCAAAAGAACTTGTTAAACAAGGTGTTACAATGCAATTACTCTGGGAGGAGTATGCTCAGGAATGTCGATTAAATAATAAGATATATTATAAATTAACTCAGTTCAAAAAGTACTTTAATGACTATTTACATAAAAATAGTTTTAGCCATGTACTCCATCATAAAGCAGGCTATCAAGTCCAAGTAGACTGGGTAGGCAAACGCCCGCAATGGGTTGATCCCATGACGGGAGAAATCATTACAGGCGATTTATTTATTGCCACATTACCTTTTAGTGGTTACACATATGCCTTAGCTTGTATAGACCAAAAGATGCCACGATGGATTAATGCCCATATCAAAATGTTTGAGTATTTCCAGGGCGTACCAACACTTTTAACACCAGACAACTTAAAAACGGGCGTTACTAAACATACAAAATCACAACTGTTATTAAATCAGACGTATGAAGATATGGCGAATCATTATCAAACGGTTGTTGTCCCGACGAGGGTCGCGCGGCCAAAAGACAAGGCGGCGGTTGAAAATCATGTCAAACATCTAACAACACATATTATTGGTCGTATGCGCAATTACCAGTGCTTTAGTATCGATGAATATAATCAATATCTTTTAAAGATTCTAAATGATTTTAATGCCAAACCTTTTCAGAAAAAGGTTGGTACACGACTTCAAATGTTTCAAGAGTTGGAACAAGAAACACTCAAAGCATTACCACCTTACCCATATGAACTCTGTGAATTTAAAGAAGCGAAAGTCTATACGAATAGTCACATCACATTCAATAAACACTACTATTCTGTGCCTTTCCAATATATTGGTGAACAAGTAACACTTAAAATTTATTCAACAGCCATTAAAATCTATCATAATCAAAATCTATTATGTGAACATTCTACTGTCAATAAACCACCTGGGGCATATTCTACAGAGGCGTCACATCTACCCGAAGATAGTAAAGATTTTGGGAAATGGAACAGTACAAGATATTTAAAATGGGCCAGACGCGTTGGTCCAAATGTGCACATGGTTATCTCCAAAATGTTTAATCAAGGACCAGAACAACAGTACTACAGAAGCGTACATGCGATATTAAAAATGGCAGACACCTATTCCGACCAAAGATTAGATAAAGCCTGCCATTATGCCCTGGAACGATCCAGTCATCCTAATTATAAATTAATCAGACAACTCATAGAAAGTTCCATCACGCAATCAGATTTTAACACGTCTAATCAAAAGGAACAATCTTATCTGAGAGGAGCTGATTACTATGACAAATTCAACCGCAAGAGTTAATGAATTAACTCAACATCTAAGAAAGATGCGACTACCTATTATGGCTGATCGGTTGGTTGATTTATACAGCGATCCGCTTACTTCTCAGCGTACAACCTTAGAAATTCTTGAAGAAATAGTGAATGATGAATATCAGTCAAGACGACATAACACAATCCAACGTTATTTAAAACAAGCGAAGCTCTCTCAACCTCAAGCACACATCCAAGACATTGATTATTCTCCGAGCCGGAAAATAAACAAAGATACGATAGACCAACTGAAAACATGTCAATTTATAACGAATCATCGGAATGTGGTTATACAAGGGGCCACTGGTACTGGAAAGTCGTATATTACTAATGCATTATGCCGTTATGTCATAGAGGAAGGCTATACTGCTCGATATATGAGAATGTACGATTTACTTACAGAAATGGTTCAGGCAGACTTAGAAGATAAGCTCGAAAATTATTTTAAAAAAATAATGAAGTTGGATGTCTTAGTGATTGATGATTTCCTATTAACCCCAACCACACAAGATGAACAGAAGTACTTAATGGAAGTTTTTGAATTGAGAAGTCGTAATCGTTCATTGATTATATCTTCTCAAATGGAAACAGGAGAATGGCATAAAAAATTAGGCGGTGGCGCAATTGCCGATGCCATACTAGATCGTGCCATATCAAACTCTTATCATCTCCATATATCAGGTGATTCTTTAAGGATGAAGGGTGGCTCAACTACCACCGACTAGAGTGGCTCAGAGAAACGCGATTTGCCTGGCTCAGGCAATCGCGTTTCTGTGGTATTATCGGGACGCCGTATGCA